>JBDUDK010000150.1:0-13924 GCA_040002995.1 Acidimicrobiales bacterium
GACTGTCCGTCAACGGTCGACAGATCTGACCTCGACTCCAGCAGTCGGGCCGGCATCAACGACGTGAAGCTCGACCCCGCCGGGAAGTAGCCGTTGATGTCGGCGAGTAGGTGGGTGGCGGATTGGTTGTAGATGCAGATTTGGCCGTTGGTGCCGACTTTGACGATGACGGCGTTGGCGACGGTGGATCCGGCGGTGTAGTTGAGGTTCGATGCGGTGGGCCGTGGGCTTCCGCATGGGTAGACGGTGAGGTAGCCGGCGGCTTGGGCGTCGGTGACGGTGACGTTCATGACGACGGCAGCGGCATCGTTGGGTACCCCGCCGCGGCCGGTGACGGTGAGCGCGGTGACGGTGTCGGCTGCCCGCATGCCGATGTTGTTGGACTGTCCGTCAACGGTCGACAGATCTGACCTCGACTCCAGCAGTCGGGCCGGCATCAACGACGTGAACTCGGCGCCGGCGCCTGGTGTCGTCGTTGTGGTGGTCGGCAGGGTCGTGGTGGTGGTCGGCAAAGTCGTTGTGGTGGTCGGCAAAGTCGTCGTGGTGGTCGGCAAAGTCGTCGTGGTGGTCGGCAAAGTCGTCGTGGTGGTAGTGGTCGTCGTGGTCGTCGTGGACGAGACCGTCAGCGTCTGCGTGGCGGTGCTGATGTTGCCCGCAGGATCCGAAACGGAAGCGACCACGGTGTGTTCGCCGTCGGTGAGCGCGTTCGGGGTGGTGTTCCACGATCCGTCGCCCTGGACAAGGGTCGTCAAGTTCTGGCCCGCGACGGTGACCGTGATGGTCGAAGTGGGTGCTGCCGGGGTCGAGCCGGAGATGGTCGGGGTGTGATCGGTGACCGAGATCGCTGCGCCGCCGTCGATCGTGATTCCAGGCGGGACGGTGTCGATCGTCAGTGACTGGGAAGCCGTGCCGACATTGCCGGCGGCGTCGGTGACCGACACCGCGACAGGGTGCGTGCCATCACCGAAGGCTGCCGCGGTGCTCGACCACGTGCCGTCGCCTTGCACGACTGCGGCCGTGGATATTCCCGACACCATCACGTTGACGGCGGCACCGGGATCGGTGGATGTGCCGCTGATCGTCGGGGTCGCGTCGTTGGTCAGGGCGTTGGCGCCGCCGTTGATGGTGATCACCGGGCCGGTCGTATCCACCGTCAATGACTGGGTCGCGCTGCCGGGATTCGTGGCTTCATCGGTCACCGAGACGACCACGGGCCCAGTCCCCTCCGGCAGGGGAGTGGGTGTCACGTTCCAGGTGCCGGCCGGCTGCACGAGCGTGGTCAAGGTCTGGCCGGCGACGGTGACGGTCACCAACCTCCCCGCACCGACGTCGGTGGTCCCGTCGATCGTCGGCGTGGAATCGTTCGTCAATCGAGCGGTACCCCCATTGATGGTGACCGCTGGCAGGACCGTGTCGATCGTCAGTGTTTGCGTGGCGGAACCGGTGTTTCCGGCGCCGTCCGTGACAGCAGCGTTCACGCTGTACACGCCGTTGGCCATGATCGCGGCCGTGACTGTCCATGTTCCGCCGGCCTGAACGGATGCCGACAATGTCTGCGCACCGATCGTCACCGTGACCGTCGCCGGAGTGTCGATGACCGCAGTACCGGAGATGGTCGGGGTGTCGTCCGCGACCGACACCGCCGTGCCGCCGTTGATCGTCACGATGGGCGGGCCGGAGTAGAACTGGTTGCTGTTGGTGGCTATCGCACCGGTCTTCGCGAGGGCTCGCCCGTTGAAGACCGTGTTCGCGCCTACGCCGATTGCCGCGGCGGTCATCAGTGTCCCGGCGAACTGGACGCCGGCCCCGATTGATCCCGCGCCGTTCACCTGCCAGAAGACGTTCTTGGCTTGCGTGCCGTTGCTGAGGATCACCTTGGAGGCCGCGGCCATGGAGAAGGCCGCGCCGATCTGGAAGATGAAGACCGCGTTGACGTCGCCGTCACCGTTGAGAGTCACCGTGCCCGTGTTGGCGACCGCGGCGACATTCGTATGCACGCCCGGGTGCAAGGTCAAGCCGATCAGGTCGCCGGCGAGGGCGAAGTTCGACGGGCGGCTGGCGGCTGCGTCGTAGGCGGCGACAAGGTCGGCGTGCGCGTTGACGACCGATACGGCACCGGACGCATAGAAGATGCCGTGTACCTCACCGGGCGGGAATCCGGTTACGGCGCCCGCGGCGGCGAGAACGCCGAGGTCACCGCGCACGATCGTCGTCGGGCCGGTCGCCGTATTTCCGACCGAGTCGCCGGCCAGGATCGCGAACGATGCCGCTCGCCCGAGATCGATCGGGCCGACCGCGACCGCGTGCGCGGGCGTCGAGGTCGCGAAGACAACCGACAACGAAACCGTGAATGCGGCGACGGTGAACGCCGACAAGAGCCGTTTCCGCTGAGCGGACTTTCCGCGTGGGTCCATCGAAAACCTTCGTTCCTACGAGGGCCGAAGGAGTCCCACCGTTGACGTGAACATGTTCGTCTCGCCAACCGCCCGTTGAGTACCGGACCAGCCAACCTCTATGTCGGCAAATGAACACCGTTCACTCCGTCGCAAAGAGTTTTAGGGACTTAGGTCCCGACCCCGCGGAAAAACGACGACGTTTCTGTCGCCGCTACAACACGCCCGCATAGGCGGGCAGGCAGGGCTGACCGCCGAGATGGGCATACAGCACTCTCGATCCCGCCGGAATGTCCCCAGAACGGATCAGGCCGATCATGCCCGCCATCGACTTGCCCTCATAGACGGGGTCGGTCAGCATCCCTTCCATCCGTGCGCAGACGTGGATCGCGTCGATGGTCTGGGCATCGGGAATTCCGTAAATGCCGGCGGAGTAGCCGTCGACCAGCGTGATCTCGTCGGATCGCAAGGCGCGATCCAGCCCGATCTTCGCTGCCGTGTTCTCGGCGATTCGGCTCACCTGGGCCCTGGTCTTGTCCAGCGTCGCCGACGCATCGATTCCGATGACGTGTCGGTCGGCGCGGTCCTCGAGAGCGAATCCGGCGATCATGCCGGCGTGGGTTGAACCGGTCACCGTGCACACGATGACGTGATCGAAGAAGAGGTCGTGCTCGGCTTCTTGCTGGCCCACCTCGCCAGCCCAGTTGGCGAAGCCCAAGCCGCCGAGCGGATGGTCTGAGGCGCCGGCCGGGATGGGATAGGGCTTTCCGCCCGCGGCGACGACCGAATCGAGGGCTCGCTGCCAACTGTCGCGGATGCCGATGTCGAAGCCGGCCGGGTCGAGGCGCACATCGCCCCCCAAGATGCGCGACAGCTGGATGTTCCCCACCTTGTCGTAGACGACGTCGGGCCACGCGACCCACGCTTCCTGCACAGTGACCGCCTTCAGGCCGAGGTGAGCTGCCACACCGGTGACCTGGCGGGTGTGGTTCGACTGCACGCCGCCGATGGAGACGAGGGTGTCGCAGCCTTGCGCCAACGCCTCGGGGATGAGGTATTCGAGCTTGCGGGTCTTGTTGCCACCAAAGGCGATGCCCGAGTTGCAGTCCTCGCGTTTGGCCCAGATCTCGACCTTGCCGCCCAGGTGCGCACTGAGCCGCGGCAGCGGATGAATCGGCGACGGCCCGAACGTGAGGGGATAGCGAGGGAAGTCGTCCAGAGGCATGCGCGGATCGTAAGCACGGCGATACGTGGTGCGCCCCCTGGGAGTCGAACCCAGAACCTGCGGATTAAGAGTCCGTTGCTCTGCCATTGAGCTAGAGGCGCGCGACGCGGGCGTCGCATCGTAGGCACGGCGCCCACGTGCCGCCAGATACTTGCCGAATGGGGTGACCGAGGGGACTTGAACCCCCGACCTCCAGGGCCACAACCTGGCGCTCTAACCGGCTGAGCTACGGCCACCACGTGATTGCGTCAGTCTGCCATACCGGTGTGACGGGGTGAATCCGTTGTCAGGTAGGCTCTTGGAAACGGTTTCCGAAGGGAATGGGTCATGTCGACCACCGAATCCGCAGCCAAAACCGAGTTGGCACCACGAGCTCGCGAGATCACCGCCCGCGAAATGGAGCGCTACTCGCAACGCACCCGGCGTTCTCAAGCGCTGTCGGCGCGCGCGAAGCAAGTAATGCCGCTCGGGGTGGCATCGAGCTTCCAGTTCTACGACCCGCACCCCGTGGTCGCGGCGCGGGCGCGCGGGTCGTGGCTCGAAGATGTGGATGGAAATCATTACATCGACTTCAACATGGGGTATGGCGCGTTGCTCGCCGGCCACTCACATCCCGTCATGGTCGCGGCGATCGAGGAGCAACTGACCAAGGGCACGCTGTTCGTCACACCGAGCGAGCTGAACACGGAGGTGGCCGAGCTTCTGCGTGACCGCTTCGGGCTGGCGTCGTGGCGATTCACGAATTCCGGTACCGAAGCAACCATGGACGCGCTTCGCGTCGCCAAGGCGTTCACCGGTCGCGACAAGATCGTGAAGGTTGAAGGCGGTTACCACGGTCATCACGACGAAGTGATGATCTCCATGAAGCCTGCGCTCGACAAGGCCGGTCCGGCGAACGCGCCGACGCCTGTGCCGGCCACGCTCGGCATCACCCAGGCGGTCCTGGCCGACACGCTTGTGATCCCCTTCAACGATCCCGACGCGCTACAGCGCGTCTTGGCACGGGGCGATGTTGCTGCGTTCATCGTCGAGCCGGTGATGGAGAACATCGGGATATGCCTCCCTCTGCCCGGCTATCTGGAGGCGGTCAGGGAAATCACCCGCCGCTACGGCACGATGCTCATCTTCGACGAGGTGAAGACCGGCATCACGGCCGGCCTCGGTGGCGCGACGCGGCGCTTTGGGGTCGAACCCGATCTCGTGGCGTTGGCGAAATCCATCGGAGGCGGGCTACCGATCGGCGCGTTCGGTGGCCGAGCCGAGGTCATGGGCAAGATCGCCGACGGCTCGACCCTGCACCTCGGCACGTACAACGGCAACCCGCTCGTGATGGCGGCCGCCAAGGCGGTGCTCGCGGAGATCTGCACGGAGGAGGCAGTCACCGCGGCGTGCGTCTTGAACGGGAGGGCTCTCGCTCACGCCCAAAGCGTCATCGAGCGGGCAGGCGTTCCTGCGCACACGGTCGAGATGGGAGCGAAGGGTTGCATCACATGGTCGTCCACGCCCGTGCGCAACTACCGCGACTACAAGGCGACGAACTTCGATGTCGCGTACGCGCAGTGGATCTACGGCATCAACCACGGGATCCTTCTGCCGCCGGGTCTCGACGAGCAGTGGCTCATCTCCGTGCAGCATTCCGACGCCGATGTCGCTCATCACGGCGCGGTCTTCGACGACTTCGTCGCCGAACTCACTAGCTAACCTCGCTCATGCGGCGCGCGAGACCCCACCGTTCGGTTGGACCGAAATTCCGCCGCATGGTGCTGCGTGGACTGTTGCGGCGGTGCCCGAGGTGCGGTGCCCGCAAGGCGTGGTACACGGGCTGGTTCCGGCGACTCCCGCGCTGTCAGACATGTGGGTATCGCTACGAGCGTCACGACGGTTTCTCCCTCGGAGCCGCCGCCGTCAACACCGTCGTGACGTTCGGCCTGCTCTTCATCGTCGGCGTTGCCGGCGTCATCACGACGTGGCCAGACCTCAGCGCTGCCGCCGTGTTGGTGCCGTGCGTCGCGATTGCGGTCGTCGTTCCTGTCGTGTTCTACCCGGTCTCCTACACGCTGTGGGCGGCCGTTGATCTGGCGTCGCGACCACTCGAGCCCGCAGAAGAGGCCGACGCGGCGACGGCAGCCGCGGCGATGAGTCCGACTGCGAAGCCCACGTAAGCTTCGGGCGTGTTCACCGGTTTCGTTCTGGTCCTGGCCGATCCGTCTCGCATCGCGGAACTGTCGGAAGAACTCGCCGGGCTCGACGGGGTGTCCGAGGTGTATGCGGTCACGGGGGAGTGGGACCTCGTGGCCGTCGTGCGGGTGCGCGACCACGAACGACTGGCCGACGTTGTCACCGTCGACATCGCGAAGCTTGGGGGCATTCGCCGCACGGAGACGATGGTGGCGTTTCGCGCCTACAGCCGTCACGATCTCGACGCCGCCTTCGCGCTGGGCGCTGAGTGATTCGCACCGCGACGCGTTCTAACCTCTTCCGCTTCGCCCCCGTAGCTCAGCTGGAAAGAGCGGCTGCCTTCTAAGCAGCGGGTCGCACGTTCGAGTCGTGCCGGGGGCGCTTCATGGAACAGCGGCATCGCCCGGTCGCGAAGATCATCGAAGGACTTCGTGGCGCACGTCGCCAAGAGACGTTCGAGCTCGTCGGCGCCGAGCACCGATACGGGTTCGATCGACTCGCCGCGATCGCGATTCGTTCCCATTCGGGCCAGTGGCCTTCTGGCGGCAGTCCAGGCCGACGAGTCTCCGAGGTGAGCGCGATGCCCTGGCCGTTTACGAAAGAGCTGACCGACACGAGGGCGCTGCTTGCCCGGCTGGGCGCGGAGCTGAAGAGTTGCGGCGGCGCCGGGGGTTGCGGCGGCCGAATCAGAAAGCTCAGAGGGAGGCGGCGGACTGCGTGGCAGTTGGCTGGCCACGATCACCCTTGACGGGTCCCCGTTCCCGCCGTTCCAGTCGGTGGCCGGCTTGCTAGCGGCAACGTCATGACGACGATCAACTCCAACGGCGATCCCACCGGGGTGGGTTCGTGGAAGAGCACCGGGCACAATGGCTTCGCGTTTACGTTCTACGCGGCAGACATGGACGAGAACGGCAAGCCAACCGGGGGGCTTCGACAAGATCCGGGGGGTCGGGACACGCGCCGGCAACCACATCAGCGGGACGTTCAAGGTCGACGGCGTTGACGGCGCCGGCAACCCCACCTTCTCGGCCACCGGCACCTTGGAGGGCCAGCGCATCGTGGTTGAGCCGCTCTAACGTCGAGAGACGCGAAGCGGCCCCCGGCAAGGGGTGGCGGGGGCCTGTCTCCGCTCGTGGCGTCCAAGAGAGAACGCTGCAACTCAAATGGGCGAACCGGCTAGTTCAGCCGCCTGCGACGAGCGACTCGCTCGCCTGACTGAGATCGAGTATCACGGCCGTGGACGGATCGGGAGCCGCAAGCGGCCGCGTCGCGGATTCGAGGAGCACGTAGCCACTCAAGAGCAACACGGCACCTTCGACGAACAGGGACGCAAGTCCGAGTGACTCGAGCCAGTTGCCGACGTCGTCGCTGGCGGACGGCAACCCCGTTGTGCGGCTCAGGGAATACGCAACGAGCGCCGCCGCGGAACAGCCAACGGCGAGCCACCAGCCTTCCTTGTGGCGGCGTCCGAGGAGCAGAGCGGCGCCGACGACTGAAGCCACGATGAGCATGACGAAGAGCCAGAACTGATACTTCGTTTCGTGCCACTTCGACTGGATGTCCAAGAGGTGGATCAACGCGATGGCCGCGAGGCCGAGTGCACCGATCGCTCGCCGGGCGACATCTATCAAAGCACGATCGTGGTTCATCTGTACCGCCCCTCTGAGCTGCCGTCTTTTAGTCCGATTTTATCTTTACTTAACCTGGACTTTAGAGATCGACCTCGGGTGCGGATAGAGGGGTGGCCCCCGTCGATCGTAAGGGCTCGGCAAATCCTCGAACGCCTGACGCGTAGCGGCCCGCGCTCAAGGGTTTCGAGGGTCTGGCTTCGCCCGCGGCGTCCCAAGGGGGCGCGAGTCGTCAGGGAAGCTATCTCAGCGCGAGCGGATCGCCGCCGGTGGCGCGTCGGCGACGACCAGAACGCCGAGAGGCCCTGCTCGGAGCCATTCGACCAACGGACGGAGTAGCCGTCTCGCGAATGGAGCGAGGCCCCACGCCACGGCGGAAGCCAGTACGAAGCCTCCAACCACGTCGCCCGGGTAGTGGGCGCCGACGTAGACGCGGCTGAAACCCAACACCAACGCCACCGTTGCCGCAGACCAGCCGACCCAAACCTGTCGCGTGTATCGCCCGGCGATTATCAGACCGACGGCGATCGCCGCCGCCGCTGTTGCGTGGTCGCTTGGAAACGAAAAGTCTCCCGTGCGCGCCACGAGCAGATGAGCGGAGGGCATTGCGACGTATGGTCGATCACGACTAACGGCGGTGCCGATGAGCTGAACCGCGACGAAACCGATAAGAGACGCGACCGCGGCCCACACCACCGCGGACACGGCCGTGACTGCATCCTCTGCTCGACGCGCTTGCCACCACGCCAGCACGAGCAGAACGGCAAAGACGAGGATCCCGTACTTGGCGACATCGGTCATTGCGCCGTGTGCCCAAGAGCTCCGATCGGCCAAACGATTCACCCAACGAAACAGCGCTGCATCCATCTGACCCACCGTAGATGTCCGGGTCGTCGCGGTGACGACTTAGCCCGTGCCTGAACGCGAAGCGGCCGCCGAAGGCGGTCCGGGATTCTTACGACGGGGCTCCGGGTGAAGTTCCGCCGCCGATGGCGAACGTTAGGCCATCAGCACCCAAGGGATTTTCGATCCGGTTCTTCATTGCGTACAGCGCGTCTGAACCGGCGATCCTCAGCTACACGTACGTCATGCCGTCGTCCGCAGTGCGGCCCTCCGGGCCCAAGTCGCGCATCGCACACGAGAACGCCGCCACCGATGTGGCGGCGTTCTCGCGTGCGGAGAGTGGCCTTGCGTTAGTCGTCGTTGTGCTCGCTGTCGCTGTCACCGCGGTCGTGTCCAGAGTCGTCGTTGTGCTGGAGGGCTGGATCGATGGTGCCGCAGTCAGCGGGAGCAGTCGCTTCTTGGGGCAGAGCGGGATCGAGTTCACTCGGGCCTGCGCCGAAGTCGTAGGCGCCGCTGTGGTTGAAGTCGACGCCGTGCTGAACGATCTGGAACGCGCCCAGATTGCTTGCCACATCGTGCGGAAGAGTGATTGTGCGCCTGTAGTGGATGTTGCCATTGGCGTCAGCAACCGGCATCAGTTCGATCGTCAACCCCGCTGCTGCGGAGGTGTCACCATGGGTCGTAAGCGACGTGACAATCGGTCCGTAGAACGGCAGACCGTCAGCGGTGCTCAAGATCCCATCAGCACCAGCGGCCGAAGGGGGAGGACATTCGCTGTTGCCGATTCCATGGATGTGCTGCGCGTGCACCGAGTCCGGTAGCAGGCCGGTCGCGTCGATACGGATCCGAAGAACATCGCCTGTGAGGCGAAGCCTCGCGACCCCGTGCGCACCCGAGCTGTTGAGCGACTTCAGCCGAGCACGAAAGACGATGGACTCGGGGCCGGAATGTTGGGGTGAAGCAGTAGCCGTGGTCGCTGCTCCTGCAGTAAGTAGAGCCACGACACCGAACATCGCGAGTGATTTCTTGGGGGACAACGTGATACTCCTTTAGTTGGTTGTCTCGAGCCCATTCCCCGGCCTTGTCGCGCTAACCCGGTTGATCACAAAACCTCCGGGCTTAGCTCACGCTTACCTTGCGTACCCTCGGTCGGGAGACGGACAGTGGGATTTGCAATCGGTGAGGTGAGATCGGCCCATGTCAAAATCCAAATGACCAGGCTTAAAACGCGCCACCATCTGATGCGACCGCGGGCTGCGCTGTGGAGCGACGTCAGCGCCAGCCGGGCGCTCTGGGAAGCGTCGTTGACGTCTGTCCTCGTGGCTGACCAATGCCGACGAAGCGGTCTAGGCCGTCGACGTCACGCTTCGGAAGTGTCGTGAACGGGCGACCCTCCAGACCCGTGGACGTTTGGGAGCACGAAACGCCACCCCTCCCGGGACTGCAACGCACACCGTTGGGACTTCGATCTTGATTTGGGCGTCGTGGACGTTGTGCGAGAGGTCGCGGAGAAGTACGTTGCTGAGGCGGCAGATTGCCGCTTCCAAGTGCGGTGCCCCTGGAACCCGGTGGCGCGTTGGGATCAACGCCGTTGAGACCGAAGGCGCACCGTGTCCACAGATTTCGAAGCGTCCCGTACCCGGCGCCGCTGGTCGTCACCCATGCTGCGCATGTCACGCGAGGGGGATCGCGTCGTGGTGTGGCTCCACGGCGACCAGGACGTGGGCAACGCGAACATCCTGCGAGACATTCTCGCGACTGAGCTCATCGCTAGCGAGGCCGATGTCGTCGTTGACCTCGGTGAGGTGACCTTTATTGGCTCCGCGACGATCGGCGCGTTCGTTTCGGCCCGGACCGCCATGCGGAAACAAGGCCGTGAGTTGACACTCCGCGCCCCAAATCGACGCACGCGTCGGCTGCTCGACATTTTGGGGCTCAGCGACATTCTGGGACCCGACGACGCCACCGAGCTCTCCGGAGCCGCGGATGCCGTTTCGAACCCGACCCGACCAGTGCGATAGCCAAAGCGTCAAGAGGCGCGCACAGCGGCTCTACTTGCTTCACGACCGCTCGGGCAGCACGAACAAGGTCAAAGCCGCAAACACTGCGGACATGGCGTCATCGGAGGTGGCTCCTTTCCGAAAGGATCACTTCCGGCACAACGCTCCGACAGGCAGTATCTCGAGCGGCGCCGTTGCGATTGAGCACAGCGTTCACCGTTTTCTGGCTACTAAGCACCGGGTCGCACGTTCGAGTCGCGCCTGGGGCGCTTCGTGATGTCCCGAGACGTTGGAGACCTCCCCTCACCACGAACGTTTCGAGACTTGAGGGCCTCGCAGGGTACGAAACCTCGAATCGTCGCGAGCCGCGCCAGAGGTTTCGGGGCCGATCGGAGGCCGGGCCACGTACGATCGTGTTCGGCTCGGCGAACGGGAGCATCACATGGTTGAACGACAGGTCTCAGCGGACCCCGACTACGAGGTGATCATCATCGGCGCCGGCGTGTGCGGGATCTACCAGCTGTATCGGCTGGTCGAGTTGGGCGTGAGCACGACGGTGCTCGAGGCCGGGGCCGATCTCGGTGGCACGTGGTTCTGGAACCGCTACCCCGGCGCTCGCTTCGATTCCGAGAGCATCACCTACGGCTACTCCTTCTCACCGGAGCTGCTGCAGGAGTGGGACTGGAAGGAGCGGTTCTCCGGCCAGCCCGAGAACCTCCGGTATCTGAACTTCGTCGCCGAAAAGTTCGACCTCCGCCGGCACATGCAGTTCGGATGCGGTATCGAGTCCGCCCACTTCGACGACGACCTAATCCTGTGGCGGCTGCACCTCGACGACGGCCGCGAGTTGACGTGCCGGTTCTTGATTCCGGCGATCGGCTTGCTCTCGGCGCCGACGCTTCCGCGGATTGAGGGCCTCGACAGTTTCGAGGGCTTGTCGTTCCACACCTACTACTGGCCCCAAGAGCCGGTGGACATGACCGGCAAGCGGGTGGCGGTCATTGGCACCGGTGCCACCGGCGTGCAGGTCATCGGCGAGATCGCCGACAAAGTGGGTGAACTCACCGTCTTCCAGCGCCGGCCGAACTGGTGCGCACCGCTCCATAACGCGGAGATCTCCGCCGAGGAGATGGCCGACATCAAGACCCGCTACGACGACATCTTCGCCACGTGCGCGCGCACGCCCGGGGGGTTCCTCCACGAGCCCGACCGGCGTCCGTTCTTCGAGGTATCGCGTGAGGAGCGCGTGGAGAAATGGGAGAAGCTGTACGGCGAGCCCGGCTTTGGGATCTGGCTGGCCAACTTCCGCGACATCTTCATGGACGAGGAAGCCAACGCGGAGTTCTCCGAGTTCATCGCCGACAAGATTCGGTCACGCGTGCACGATCCTGTCGTGGCGGAGAAGCTGATCCCCAAGGACCACGGCTTCGGAGTGCAGCGGGTCCCGCTCGAGACGCGTTACTACGAGGCGTACAACCGCGACAACGTGCACCTCGTAGATCTTTCGGAGACGCCCATCGAGCGCATCACGCGGCACGGGATTCGCACGACGGCGCGCGACTACGACTTCGACATCATCGTGTACGCCACCGGCTTCGACGCCGTCACCGGCTCCTACGACCGCATCGACATCCGCGGCGTCGGGGGTCAGACGCTGCGCGACAAGTGGGCCGACGGCCCGACTACGTATTTCGGCATGCAGGTGGCCGGCTTCCCCAACATGCTCATGCCCACCGGCCCGCAGAGCGGTTCCGCGTCGACGAACTTCCCGCGCGGCATCGAACTCGGGGTGGACTGGGTCACCGGGCTGCTCGAGTACATGTGGAAGAACGGTTACACGCGCGAAGGGGCTACACCGCAGGCCGAAGCGGAGTGGGGCTCTCACGTGGCGAGGCTGTACGGCATCATGCTCCTACGCAAGGCGCAGGGTTGGTTCACCGGCTACAACTCCAACGTCGAGGGTCACGAGAAAGGCACGATCCGCTACCTCGTCTACAACGGTGGCACGCCCAAGTTCCGCGCCAAGATCACGGAGTCCGCCGACCAGGGCTACCAAGGCATCGAGTTCAGCTAGTCGCGCCGAATACTTGTGCAGAGGCTCGGTTCGGAGGGTAGGTAGCGCTCGATTTCTCCCAATGTGAGGTACGGCGTCGCGAGCGCGCAGGCCATGGTGTTGTCAAGTACGTCCCAGAGCCACACGGTGCCCTCAGCGCCGGCGGACGCCAACACGTTTCCCGCCGGGTTGAACGCGACCGTCAGCATCGGACCGGTGTGTCCCGCGAGAGGATTCCCGACCGGGTTGCCAGCGCTCGGATCCCAGAGCCGCACCGTACCGTCGTCGCGGGCGGACGCCAGCAGCTTTCCGTCGGGGCTGAACGTCAGCGCGTTGACAGCGCCGGTGTGGCCGGTCAACGGTGAACGCACTGCGTTGCCCGTGTTCGGATCCCAAAGGCGAATGGTTCCGTCGGTGCCGCCGGACGCGAGCACCTTTCCGTCGGGGCTAAAGGCCACCTTCTTGACTGGGCCCGTGTGGCCGGTCAATGGTGGACGCACCGCGTTGCCCGTCGTCGGATCCCAAAGCCGAACCGTCACATCGTCGCTGGCCGACGCCAATAACTTCCCGTCGGGGCTGAAGACCACTGCGTTGACGTTTCCGGTATGGCCGGTGAGTGGCGCGCCAATCGGCTCGCCCGTCGACGCATCGAGTACCCACACGGTCTTGTCGACGCGAGCGAGCGCGACTCGGTGGACATCGGGATCAAACGCTGCCCCAAGCAGCGTGCTGATGTGGCTGACAGATGGATTCCCCACTTTCTTTCCGTTGACCGGATCCCACCATTGAAGAACCATGTCGGTTTCCACCGAGGCCAAGCGTTTCCCGTCGGGATTGAATGCCAGTGCGAGCACGCCGGCCACGCGGTCGGTGTTGGCGTTGCGTACGAGACTTCCTGTGGCCGCATCCCACAGTCTCATCGTTCGATCGAAACTGCCGGAGGCGATCAGTGTGCCATCGGGGCTGAACTGCACCTGTGCGACCTTGGCGGTATGACCGGTCAAGGCGCGGTTAGCCCCGACAGTGTCGGTTCGGCGGAAGAAGTACTCCCGGAGGGACTGGCTGTTAACCGCGGTGCGTGGTCCATTACGTAGAATTTCCGAGGTCAAGAGATTCGCCCCCCCCTGGGCGCTCACCCCGATTCGCGCCGATGGTTCATCGAGCAAAACGGGCAGCGTGCTACGGGAAATGCCAGTCGCGCACGGGGACTTCGACGCCAAAGTCGTTACCGTTCTTTCAATGTCGGTTTGTCGCTCGCCTGCCTGCGCGGGCGAGGTGATCGAAGAGAGCGCGACCGACGGGCACTGCCACTCTTGCGGTTTGCACCATCACCGTCGAGCCGGCACGGCGGGTTGGCAGCACGTGTTCGGACCACTCTTCGTAACGCTCTCCGGCGGCTCTCCCGGCGAAGAGGAGGTCATGGACGCCGACATGCTCCGATTCGTCGGGAAGTACATGTCGGTCGACGTCGAGCGCGAGGGCGGCCGCTTCATTGTCAGTGTGCCGAAACGCCGATTGTTGCGTATCGACGCCGCGGAGGTAGCCGACGACTAGTGACCCGTTTGCCGTTTCGCCTCGATCTCGACGGTGAGGGCGACGAACGA
>JBDUDK010000077.1:0-41100 GCA_040002995.1 Acidimicrobiales bacterium
GTCCGGCGGTCGACTGAGACGCCCGTGATCGTCCTCGAACCGCGCAGCCGGACCGGCAGGACTGTCCCGTAACGCCGGATCACGGAGCGCGTGCGTGCGTCGTTACGGTTTTCGAGCGGCGTAGAGAGCGGGGGCGCCGGGTGGGGTGGGGAGCGCACGGAAGTCGGCGAGCCCGGCGCCTCGCAAGACGTCAGACGCGTCGCTGGCAGTTAGAGGCGTTCCGCCTACGCGAAGGGTCTTCCAGTTCGTGACGGCAACGGCGAGTGCGTCGCCGTCGAACCGTCCAGCACCTACGACGAGCCAGCCGCCGGACTTCAACGCTTGGCAGATGCGAGCGATTCCAGCGGCAAAGACCGCTTGGGGGATGAACGGCGCTGGCAGCCATGCGAGGTCGAACCGACCGACATCGTCGAGCTCCTGCACGGGCTGCAGCCGAAGTTCGACTCGCTCCTGCAGGCCTTTGCTCGCAATCGTCTGGCGCGCGAGCTCGATGGCCCTAGGCAACACATCGAGGCCGACGACGTGCGCAGTGGCGATGGCTTCGGAGAACGCCGCGGCGAGCTCACCGACGCCAACGCCGACGTCGAGGAACTCTCCACCCTCCGCAAAGCGCTCACTGAGCCCGTCGAGGGAGGGCACGGCGTAAGCCGCGAGCATCGTGCCGCCCAAGGCGGACGATCGTCCCTGTGCGAGCAGGGTCGCATCGTCCTGTGCAGACCAACCCTCGCCGGCGCCGCCGCCGAGAATGCCCACGGCCATCGCCATCTGGCGCAGCGACGACACCATGCCGTTCGCTCGCGTCTGGAGCGTGCCGTCGCGGGTCAGCTCAATCAGACCCCGGGGCCAGAGCGAACTTGGCACCGTCGCGCGCGGCGAGCCCCACAGCAGCGAGCGTCTCGGCCGCGGCGAGGTCCTCTGGCTCCGTCGGCGCGAGCTCGCCGTGGTCAAACGCTCCAGCCGCCGCCAGCCGGACAAATGCTGCCGCTGCCCACACGGTGTCATCCACCCGGTTCAACACGGCGGCTGCGCTGTCGCCGCTATCGGCCAGGCCCTCAACGTCGTCGCTCATCTGCCCACTCTTGTACAGCGGAGTCGGAGACCGACGTCCGTGCCCGAGACGTCGGTCTGGCCGAAACAAGCTGCGCGGAATGTGTAGTTCAAGTTCGAGTCATTGAACACGGTGCGGGTCCTCGAATCGCCAAGCGTCGCCCGGCCACATGGTGCCCCACGCCACCGGCTCGGAGCGGCAGAACCGCGGCGTAGCCTGCCCGCATGACCACGATGGCGGAACGATTGGAGAGTGCCCGAATCAAGATCGACAGCGCACTGCAGACGGTGCGAAGCGATGAGGGGGCATCGCCGGTGCTGCTTGCCGTAGTCAACGAGTTCGCCAGCAAGGCCGAGAAGGCGGTTGGGCTTGCCGACCAACGCACGGCAGTGATCGAGCTCGAACAAGCTGGCGACAGCGCCAAGGCAGCCGTGGAGGCGGATCTCGGCGCGTCCCCAGCGGCACGGGATGCGGTCCTCGAGGCCCACATGTCCATCTGCATCGCGAAGGGCAAGCTCGATACCTGAGCGCGATGCCCCAGGCGAGACGCCGACAAAGGCCGTCCCGAACGCGATAGGCGCCGGCCGCCCGAGACCCGCCGGCGCGTCTCCGAACATCCGGCCGCACGTCTGCCGAGAGGTGTCCCCTAGACGCCGGATACGCAGCCGTCAGAAGAGATGGCCGACTAGAACACGACAGCGGGACGGGAGTAGGACGACGTCCGTTGCTGGCCGCCTCTTCACTCAACACGCAGTTGTTCGCTCGGGGTCATGCGGACCGATTTCCTCGACCCAACTAGAGCGACCAATGCGGCCAGCCCGAATGCCCCTATCGATGCGACCGTCAGGGTCAGCCACGCCATCGCTGCCGTCGATGGCAGGTCGATCCCGTCGGACAGCGCCCGCCAGACGCGCTGGCCGACGATGATTCCAGTCGGGATGCCGATCACGACGCCGACGAAGACGAGCGCCATGCTGGCGAAGACGCAGACGCCACGCCGCTGGCCGCGCGTGAAGCCCAGCGCGGCCAAAACCCCCAGAGTCATACGGTTGCGGGCGAACATGATGGCCGAAGCGTGGATGAGCGTCGCCAACGCGAGGATCGCGAGCAATCCGGCGATGAGCCATGGCAGGGCTCGGAGACGACCCAGGTTGCCCACGTCGACTGGCGGGACCGCTTCGCGAATGGACCCCGGGAAGTCACGGCGAACCGATTCGATCGCCGCCGCGTGGTCGCGCTGCGGGTCGAGCCGCAGGACGATCGACTGGGCTACGTCCCCGCCAGGTCCCGCGATCTCCGCGAACACCCGAGGTCGGACGAACACGCCGTCACCGGCGCCCGATCGAGCCGCGATGGGATCGTTCACAACGACGATGCCCACTACGTGGAGGGGCAGCGTCTCATCGGTCGCCGACACGACCTTGACCGTGTCGCCGATTCCTCTGTGGATCTCTCGGGCCGTTGCGCGGCCCAAGGCCACCTCGTTGTCGGTCATCGGTGTGCGACCCAGCGCCATCACGGGATTGCTGTGTCCGATGTAGTCGGCCAAGGCTAGGAATCGGGCGTTCCTTCCCTCGATCTTCGACACGTCGCTCTGGGCGACGTCGGGTTGCTCGAAGTAGCCGGCCGCCGTGAGGACCGCAGGGTTGGCGCGCAGCTTCGCGATGCCCTCATCGACCGCGCCCCGGTCGAAGTACTGGCCGACCGCGACGTCCCACTGCGCCCCGTAGCGCGGGGAATCGGCAACGAGGCGGTCGTAGCTCGCAACCACGCAGCCCGCGGCGACGCCGGCCGCGATCGCGATCGCGGTGACCGCGATCGGCGCCCGGGACAAGCGGCTGCGCGCCACCGAAGCCCCTACCGCGAAAACGGCACCTGGGCCCTTCAACGCGAGGTCAAGCCGCGATGGCCGCGCCCCCGATGCGGAGAGACGGGGTGCTTCGGTCTCCACGCGCGTCATCAGCCCCGCAAACGAGAACAGCGTGAGTAACGCCAGCACGGTCGTCGCGAGGACGACTGCGTCGAAGCGCACCGGCAGATCGAACTCCAGCTTCCGAGCGAGGCCCAACGGGCCCAACAGAGAGAGGGCGACGATGCTCACCCCCGCGACCAAGCACGCGGGCACAGCGATGCTCAGCGCGCGCACGATGTTGACGGCGCGCAAGTCGCGGCGAGTCATGCCCAAGGCGAAAAGCCCTTCGGCGGATTCTTGTCTGAACTGGCGCACCGAGGTCAGGCCGACGAACACAGCGCCGGCCACGGTCGCGACAAACGCGAACACAAGGAGGGCGCGCCGTTCGAGGTCGATCACGCGGCGCACTGACTCTGGGTCTACGGCACTCGCGGGCGATACCTGGTTGAACCATCCCTCGGGTGCCTTGTTCATCTGGGACTCGAATGCCTCGACCGCGAGCGTTCCGCCGCGGAGTCGGACCAACACGCTTGAGCCGGTGGTAGAGAGGTCGGCGCCGTGCGCGGCGGTCCAGCCCGGGCCGGCGTAGAAATTCGGGTTACCGGGGAGATTGAAGTCGGAGAGGCTTCCGGTGCCGTCCGCCTGCACGTCGTCGAGAAACCGGACCACGCCGACGATCTTCGAGGCGAAGCTGGAAGTCTGGGGCGCGAGGGGGCCATCGCCTGCCGCGTTGAGGTCGGCTTGGTGCCAGCCGGCTAGGTGAACCACGTCGCCGGCGTGGAAACCCGCGGCTTGGGCTGTGTCCTCGCTGATCACGATCTCGTCCGAAGCGGCGGGGTCAAAAAGGCGGCCTTCGACGACGATTGGTCGGGCCGGAAGGAGCGACGAATCTGGTGTGTTGATTGCGGTCACGTACGTGAGATGGCCCCAATGGTTCGAAGCCGACGGGTCGAGCAGTCCCACCACCAGCGTCGACTCCACTGCGGTGCGCTCGACACCGTCGACGCGGTTCAACACGCCCCGGAACCGCTCGGCTACCTCCGGATTGACACACTTTGTTACGAGGTCCGAAATGCTGGCGAGCTTGCGAGGATCCACGCCAGGCGGACAGCCTTGGACCAGGAGGTCGTAGTTCCGGCTCTGTCGTCTGAAGCGCTCGAGCGACGTGTCGGCGCGTGCCGCGGCTTGGAACGACGCCCCCACAATGCCGGCGGCTAACCCCGCCATGACTGCGAGGTACAGCGACGCGCGCCAATGTCGGCGCCACGCCGCTCGCACCAGCATGCCTATAGCGGTCATGCGCAGTGACTCACGACGCGCATTCGCTCGCAGGGATGCGGCGTTCGGCGAGGAGCCGCAGACTCGAAAGACCCACTAACGGCATATTCAGCGTTCGGGTATTCGATTGCGAGCCTGGCAACACGCCTCGTATGGGGGTGCAGACACCCCAGCCCACGCAATGCCGCGGTCCAGAACTCGGCCAGTGACTCGGGATCTTCGCAACTGAGGACGAGGCTCAGCAGGATCATCAGTGAACCAGAGCGGCCTTGAAGCGGTCTTGGTGGTCGGTCCACCAGCGGCGCCGACGGTCGTAGCGCTCGCTGCCACCGGTCCGGTTCCACATCGCGATGGAGTTCGGGTCACCCGCGTCAACGCTGCGCCGGACGGCTGCTTCGATGCGGGCGATGGCGTCGTTCATGGCGGTGAGCAGCTCCGCTCGACTCTCCCGGTCCAGCCCGTAGGCGTCGGCGACGAGTCCTAGCCGTGCCGGCCGGTCGGCGGGTCGCCAGCCGAGCCGGGCCTGGTCAACGTCGTCGTCGATCGGTACGCAGAGCCGGGCGAGCTGGGCCACGTCGTAGACGGGGCGGCCAGGGGCAGCGAACTCGAAGTCGAGCAGAGCAACGGCGATGCCGTCACGGAAGACGACATTCGAAAGCTCCACGTCGTTGTGGCACACGAGCGTCCCGCCTGCAGGGTCAGCCAGACTGTCGTCCCACGTGAGACCCCGAGGGTCGAACCCGCGGGCGGCGTCGTGCAGCCCGCGCAGCAGCCTGGCGATGGACGCCAGAGCTCCGTCGGACTGGCTCCAGTCCGGATAGGGCGCTACGGGGACCTCGCCGTCGATGAACACGAGGCGCTCGCGTCCGTCCTCGTCGATACCGACGGGTGACGAAGCGCCCTCGAAGCCGGCGTCTCTCACCGCCCGCAGGAAGGCGTGGATCGAACCCGAGTGCGCAGTCGACGGGCGAAGGACATGCGGACCGACGCGGACCACCCGGCCCGCGTTAGCGATCCCGCCAAGGAGTTGCTGTTCGTCCACCTAGCCAGTGTCGTCCACGCGACTCGTGCGAGGCCTTTTCCGGAGGCCTGCGAGGTATACGTCGCGATTGAGCGGGTTGGGCATCGTCCGTCGACGCGTGGGTGACGCACCATGCACCGGCTGGTACCCGCCGAAGATCGTTTCGACGACGCCCTCCCCGCCGGTGAGGCCGGGCATTTGCCGTCGAACGTCCTGCGCCCGGGCGGCGGGCAGCACCACATCGATCACGGCGAGGTTTCCTCTCACCGACGGGCCTCCCACGACTCCGCCCAGCCGTGACAGCGCCGCCAGAATGCCGCCGAGGCTGTTCGAAGGCATCTCGATCTCCGCACGTACGATCGGTTCGCAGACCACCGTGCGGGCGCGCTGGAGCGCAAGCATCAGCACCAACGGTGTGAGCTTGCGAAAGTCGGCCGCTGTGGTGCGCGGCGTCGCACTTACGGGCTTGGCGGCTCCGTCGCCCACGTAGTAGCCGCAGTCGGTCATCGTCACGACGCAGTCGGTCACCTGCCAGCCGAACAGACCCTCTTGCAGTGTGCGTCCGACGTGCTGCGTCATGGCTTCGACGAACCGGCCCCTCGTTTTGTAGATGAACAGGGGTATGACTCGGGGCTCAACGTCGACACGGAACTGCACGCCCGACCCCGGTGCGGCTGGTTCGACGCATAGCCCGATCGTGGCGGAGAACGGATGCGTCTCCGATTGAAGGGCTTCGACGGCAGCTCCCGTACCAACGGGACGCTCGATGCAAAGCGTTGTTGTCTCGCGGAAGCTGACATCCAGCCCGAAGTCGTTGGCCAGCGTCGCCTGGATCACTTGCTTCTGAACCTCGCCGTAGAGCGAGACTGAGATCTCATGTCGCGTGTCGTCCTGGCGAACGTTGATGAGAGGGTCCTGCTCCGCGAGCTGATCGAGCGCAACCCGAAGTGCGCCGCTGTCGAAGGTGTGCCGGGGAACCACAACCGTCTCCAACGTCGGTGGCGCGAAGTGATGCTGTTGGTAGGACGTCTTCGGCGGCGAGCCGATTACGTCGCCGATCCGGATGTCGCCCAGTCCCCAGAGCTGGCCGATCTGACGGGCACTCATCGATTTGCACTCGACGGCCGAGCCGTGGTTGAAGACCCGGATCGCGGTCACCTTCCGCGTGTCGCCCAGGCGATCCCGCGTGCGGACCGTGCCCGAGAACATCCGGACGTACGCGATCCGCTCACCGGAAGGACCGCGGTCGACCTTGAAGACACTGGCGGAGACAGGACCATCGGCGTCGCCTTCGACCGCGGGCAACAGTTCGGCAATCCCGGCCGTGAGCGAGTCCACGCCCGCACCCGTGATGGCCGACCCAAAGAAGACGGGATGTACCCGCGCCTCCTTGGTGTGCGCGGCGAGTGCGCCGCGGAGCTGCGGATACTGAAGACCCACCTGGTCGTCGACATAGGCCGCGAGAAGCCCCTCGTCGTGCTCCGCGAGCACAGCCGCGACACGCGCCGCGAACCCGCCGTCGGTCGCACCGTAAGGCGTGAAGTCGCTCTGCCGCGTGCCGAGGTGGCGCGCTGAGCCCATCGCGATGATCGAGGGTGTCAACTTCTCGGAGATGCCCTGCAAGACCGCTTCATCTTGCGCGCCGCGGCGGTCGATCTTGTTCACGAAGATGATCGTCGGAATGCGTAGTCGCCGCAGCGTCCGCATCAACACGCGGGTCTGCGCCTGCACCCCCTCCACCGCGGAGATCACCAGCACGGCACCGTCGAGCACGTTCAACACACGTTCCACCTCGGCGATGAAGTCCGGGTGACCCGGCGTGTCGATCAGGTTGACCGCTACGTCGTCGATGACGAAAGACACCACGGCGGACTTGATCGTGATGCCGCGCTGTCGTTCCAACGCCAGGGAATCGGTCTGGGTACTGCCGTCATCGACGCTGCCGATCTCGTCGATGACACCGGCCGCGTAGAGCAGCCGCTCGGTGAGGGTGGTCTTACCGGCGTCTACATGCGCCAGGATCCCAAGGTTGAGCGTTCGCAAGCGTCATGTCCTCTCGATAGGTGGTAACTCCCTTCTGGTTGGACACGAACGCTGGACGCATTTGCTCTCCTTCGCGGATCGGCGGTTGTAGGG
This sequence comes from Acidimicrobiales bacterium, assembly GCA_040002995.1. Lineage (GTDB taxonomy): Bacteria > Actinomycetota > Acidimicrobiia > Acidimicrobiales > Ilumatobacteraceae > JBDUDK01. Next base: position 7,396 of record JBDUDK010000077.1, read on the forward strand.
AGTGGATCAGATTACGGCGACGGACGGCAACCGATTTGTGCTCAGTCGTCCACGGCGAACAACTGCCAGGCTCCGGGGACGCCCTTCAGCTGGTGCTCGCCCCGGTCACTGAAGGTGATCCCCGATCCGGCCACCAAATCGGCAACGGTTCTCGACACCCAGACCTCGCCGGGCTGTGCCTGTGCTTGGACCCTCGCCGCGATGTGGACGGCGATCCCGGCGACATCACCGCCGCGTCGTTCAACTTCACCGGTGTGCAGGCCCACGCGCACGTCGACGCCGAGCTCGCGTGCGCCTTCGCAGAGGGCACGACCACATTGAATCGCCCGGGCCGGACCATCGAAGGTGGCGAGGATGCCGTCACCAGTGGTCTTGACGTGTCGACCTCCGAAGCGATGCACCTGGCGTTCGGCCATGCGGTCGTGGTTATCGAGCAGCTCGCGCCAGCGATGGTCTCCCGTGCTGGCCGCCCGTTTGGTCGAGTCCACGATGTCGGTGAAGAGAATCGTCGCCAGCACGCGGTCGACGTCTTGCGTTGTTCTTGCTCCGGTCAGGAACTCTTCGATCTCCCCGAGCAGCGCATCCGTGTCGCCAACAAAGGGAAGGTGGTCGCGGCCGGGTAGCTCGACGAGCTTGGCTCCCGCGATGTTTTTGGCGAGATACCGCGCGTGGCCGATCGGGAAGAAGGCATTGTGAACACGATGCAGCACCAATGTCGGTGTCTTGATCGTCGGTAGCACGGCGCGGAGATCGGTGTGGGCGGCCAAGAGATTGATGGCCTTGGCGATGGCCGGACTGGCGGCCCGCTGGCCCGCATGTTTCCACCACGATCGAAACTCGACATCAGTGGCGAGGCTCGGGGCCATCATGGCGACATCGTCGACCGCGTCTCCCTGGTGATCGGGGTTGGTCACGGCGTCGACGAACTTCTCGATGACGTCTTGCGGCACCCCCCACGGATAATCCGAGTCGCGAGCCAACCGAGCGAAACAGTGCACGAGTACCTGGGCCGAGGTTCGCTCGGGATAGGTCGCGCTGAACAACATCGCGGCCAGCCCGCCCTCTCCGACGCCGAACAGAACAGCGCGCGAGGACTCAGCCGCATCGAGAACGGCCACGGCGTCTTGCATCCAACCCTCGATCGTCAGCGACGATCCGGCGCTCAGGGGATCCGACAGACCAAGCCCGCTTGGGTCGAATCGAATTAGCCGGGTAAAGGACGCCAGCCGCCGATCGAAGCGTCGCAGGTGCGGTTCATCATCTCTGTCGATCGAGATGGTGGTGCCGTTCGAGAACGCGAGGAGCTCGATTGGACCGTCCCCAAGAACCTGGTACGCGACATGGTGGTTCCCGCTCTTGGCGTAGTGGATCTCCGCCGCGTCCACAGCTCCCGAGCCTACGAGACGGCCACCAGGGCGACGATCGTCACGCTTTGAGAAGCTGTCGGTGGGGTAGGTCTACCGTGAGGGTCAGGAGCCCGCTGGGACGAAAGGGGAGACCATGACCACCCTCGATAAGCGGCCAAACACCGCACTTGTCGTTATCGACGTGCAGAACGGAGTCGTGGAGGGCGCGCACGAGCGCGATGCGGTCGTCTTGAACGTCGGCAGCCTTGTCGAGAAGGCTCGCCGGGAACACGTCCCCGTCGTCTGGGTCCAGCACAACGACGAACAGCTCGAGCGGGGGAGCGACAAGTGGCGGATCGTGCCCGAGCTGAAGCCCGACGACGACGAGCCGCTCGTCGAGAAGAGCTACGGCGACGCGTTCGAGGACACCAACCTCGAAAAGGTGCTGTCGGGCCTCGGCGTCGGACGACTCGTCGTCGCCGGCGCACAGACCGATGCGTGCATTCGCTCCACGCTCCACGGCGCGTTCACCAGAGGCTACGACGCCACGCTGGTCAGCGACGCCCATACGACGGAGGACCAGTCGTCATGGGGGGCGCCGCCGCCGGATCAGGTCATCGCCCACACGAATCTGTACTGGAAATACCAGACAGCGCCGGGGCGCACGGCCGGGACGGTCGAGACCAAAGACGTCGACTTCGGCGGTGCGTAAGGGCTGTTTACAGTGTTTCGGACGTGGACCGCAGCACGTCATTGTCGTGCGGTGCGGTACCAAAATCGCGGGAGAGCCGTGTGATCTCGAGTTCCCTCGCTTGCTCGTCAACCAGGCGCTCGAGCCGCTTCTGGTATGCCCGCTGGGCGATCTCGTGACAGCGGCGCCGGCCGGCGTTCGCCACCGTGAGGAGCAGTTCGGGCGGGCGGAAGGGCTTCACGACATAGCCGTAGGCGCCGCTTTCGAATGCGCTCTCGGCGACATTCGGGTCGTCGATGCCCGTCACCATCACGACCGCCACGTCCGGGTACTCGGCCAGAATTCCTTCGGCCAGTTCGAGGCCGGACTCGCCCGGCATCATCACGTCGATGAGCGCCAGAGCGAACGCGTCGGTCGCTAGCCGGGAGCGGGCCGCAACTGCGTCTCTCGCGCATGTGCAGCGGTAGCCGGCGCGACCGAGGAGGCGAACCAGAATCGTCGTGACGATCTCGTCGTCATCGACAATGAGAACCGATGCGGTATCGCCGAACAGGGGCGGCATGTCTCCTGGACGGAACCGCAGCTCTCCGCGGCGCGGCGCCGTGAGCTCGTCTGATGTCATGAGTCCAAGTCGGCTGAGAGACGGCCGTTCCAAAGGGCGGAAACGTCAAGACTGCACCCATGCTGGCTGAAAGCTCCGTAAGGGTTCTCGGCCGATGTTGCCGTAGCGTTCGCCCCCACCAGCGAGAAGGAGACGGCCAATGCCTGTCTTGATGATCGGTGAAGTGCCGACCCTGACTGAGGACGTGTACGCCGGGATGGTGGGCCAGCTGATGCCGGCAATGCGCGCGTCGAAAGGATTCATCTCTCATGCCGGCGGGCCCAGCCCGTCCGGCGGTTGGCGCGTCGTCGAGGTATGGGAATCCGAAGCCGACAGCGAGAACTGGTTCAACACGGGTGTCAAGCCGAACCTGCCGCCTGGCGTCGTCCCAGACCGGAAGTACCACCCCATCCACACCGCGTTCGCCAAGTAGATCCCGATTTCACTCGGTACGTAGAGCCTCGGCGGGGCGGCCGCCACCGGCCGCCCAGGCCGGGCCACCGCCGAGCAGGTTCGCGAGCAAGATCGTGATGGGAACCAAGAGGAGCACCGCAGCCAGTGGAACGATCGGGGGCGAGACGCTGCCGACGCTGCTGGCGACGAGATGCCAGGTCCATTTCCCCAGGACAACACCCAACGGGATGCCAATCACCACTGCTATGACCGCCAATGCCGTCGCCTGCCACGCGACTGTCGCCCACACCTGACGGCGCACGAAGCCGATGGTCTGGAGCACGGCCAGATCGCGACGGTGGCGTCGTATCGATCCCACAAGGGTCAGCCCTAGCGCGCCGATCGCCATCACGACAAGGAAGCCCGCCAGGATGTACGGCAGGAAGTCCACCTGCGCGAGGTCGCCGATCTCGCCCCCTGGATAGGGACGCAGGACCACCCGGCCGAAGTCGTTCAAGAGTGAACCAAACGCAGCTTGGCCGTCGACTCCCGGTTCGTACCGGACGGCGAATTGAAGGACGGGCGTGTCGGAGAGGAGGCGCCTGAGGCCCGCCAGCGTCATGGCGCCCCCACGCGACAACCGTCGTCCCAACCCGCCGGCCGTGGGCTCCAGTGATTGGCCGACGATTCTCATGGTCACGCGTTGCCGCCCGGCGCTGACAGTGACGTCCTGACCGATGCCCTTGTGCAACTCGTCGAGGGCATCGCGACCCAGCGCGATCTCGCCGGGTGTGACCGGCGCCCGCCCGTCGACGACCTTCACGAACACCGACCCCTCGACCTTCTCGATGCCGCCGATGTCGACCCGATGGCCGTCGACGGTGATCGCGTCGGTGAGGGCAAAGCCCGAGAACGCCCCCACGTACCTGTTCTTGGTCAGCAGCCGTGTCATCTCCGTGTGGAGCGAGTCGGCGGCTGGGTCGCCGGCGAGGGCCTGGCTGTTGGGATTGCCGACGACCACATCCCAGTTCCAGCCCTGCTCGCGAGGCGTGTTAACGAGGTGGCGAAGACTGACGCCGAAAGTCACCGCCGCCACGACGCCCGCCACCGCTAACGAAATGCCCAACAGGGCGGCGCGGACAGTAATCCCGCGCCCGCGCTCGAACGACATTCGCAGCCCCACTACAGCCGATGGGCTGAGACCCACGCCGGTCGCGGTAGCGCGTCGCCGACCAGATCGCGCGTGCTCCCGCTCGAGGTGGCCATCCGGCGTGAGGCGGGCAGCCCGCCTCGCCGAAATGAGGCTGCGCGCCATGACCGCGATCGTGACGCAGACGAAGCCGAGTCCGAGCACGGCGATGTTGACGGACACGCCGGGGTGGATCTCGGCCCGGCGGGCGAGCCCGATCAATGCGAGCGGCGACAGGGTCACGGCGCCCAGAACCGCCGCGCCGGCGCCCGTGAGCCCGACGATGCCGGCGCGCACGAGCGGGACGAGAGCCAGCTGGCTGCGGCTCACACCCAACGCGGTGAGCGTCGGGTGGTCGGCGGCGTCCGCTGCCACCTGGCGGCTCAGCACCTGGCCGAGCACGAGCGCGGCAGCCAGTGCCGCGAGGCCAGCGAACAAAAGAAGGGCGAGCGCCTCCAGGTGGATGGCCCGCTTGGCCTTGTCCGCCGCGTCCTGCGTATCGGAGCCGACATGGACCTGACCGTCACCGGGACTGACAACGTTTCGGAGCGCTTGTTCGAATGCGGGTAGACCGGCCAAGCCGTTACGAAGGCGGATGCGGAAGATCTCCATGCCGGGGAGCGCCTCCGCGATCACGCCTTGGTCCTTCGCGTACTGACGCAAGAAGGCGGGCGTGAGGTACATCGACGCCTGCGACGTGAAGTTGGCGTCACGGGCTACGGCTTGGGGCGGAGAATTCACGCCGTTCGGAAGCCGCATCACGCCCACCACCCGAAAGGAGTACGACGGGCCAGCGGGGCGAGGAATTTTTCCGAAGCCGGTCCTCGCCGTGTCAATCGTCTGTTCGAAGGAGAACGACCACATCGTCAGCTCACTGCCGACACGCAGATGGCGCTGGGCGGCGGTGAAGTCGTCGACTACCACTTCGTCGGCGCGGTCGGCGCGGGCGAGGCGTCCGTGCAGAACCAGTGGTCGGTCCATCGTGCGAAAGGCGTGCTCGCCGGCGGAGGCGAAGGGGTTAATCGAACCGATCTCCTTGCCGGCCTTGTCGGGCGAGAGGAACAGGTATGGGGCGCGATCGACCTCCGCGATCTGGGGGAGGGCGAGCACCCGGGCCCGAGTAGCGAGGGCCTGAGCAACCACGTTTGGATCCGATGGGTCGCCCTGGACGCCGTTCACGATCGCGATCAAGTCCTCGGGCTGGCTGTACGCCACGAAGCGCGCCATCGCGCTGTCAGTGCGGCTGGCGCCCGCCACGGCGGCGATGACGAACGCACCCGCCAAACCCACGAGCAGTGCGAGCACGATGGTCGCTCCGCGGCGGCGCCGCAGCTGGCTGCGAGCGATCATCCACACGGTGGGCATCACGCGCATTTTGTGCTCGAAGCCGCGTCACCGAAAGGGGGACATCCAGAGTCCCGACAGTGGTGCCAGCACCCGATGAGTCCCGGCGTCCGGTTTCGTCGTACGTAGGAAGAGCAGGAGGTGGCGCGATGAACAGGTTGAGCAAGCAGTTCACGGCAACGCTGCAGAAGAGTCCGAACCAAGGCGGTTGGACCTACGTGGTCATGCCCAACTCCGCCAAGTACTTCGGCACCAGGGGTTTGGTGAAGATCAGCGGCACGGTCGACGGCCATCCGTTCCGCAGCTCCTTCATGGCCCTGGGCGACGGCACGCACAAGCTCCCCATCAAGGCCGACGTTCGCAAGGCCATCTCGAAGCAGGCGGGCGACAAGGTGACCGTCCTGCTGGAAGAGCGGCTCGACGACTGAACCGCTCAGATCAACGCGATGACGTTGGCCGCCGGCACGGGCTTGTGGAAACCCTTGAGTTCCAGGTCGCCGACATGCTCGAGTTCTGCCAACTGCTCGACGGCGGTGCGCACCCTGGCCGAAATCACGATCTGTCCGTCCGCGGCTACGGCACACAAGCGAGAGGCCAGATTGCAGACGTTTCCCATGACGGCGTATTCGTAGCGCCCCGAAAAACCGACTTCGCCGAGAGTGGCGTAACCCAACGCGATGCCGATCCCGAAGCCGAGCTCATGGCCGAGCGCGCGCCACCGGTCGGTCACCCGGGCCACCGCCTCACGCATCGCGACGGCGAGTCGTACCGCGAGCTCGGGCGGGTTTGGACAGGGCAGCGAAATAATGCCGAGCGTGCGCACAGTGCCCCCGGCGGTTTCCCAGTTCCCCGATGGTGAGCTTCCGATGGGGGCCTCTGCTGCAAGACCTCAGTGGCAGCGATTAAGGATCGCTCAGCCGCCGGCGACGAGCCTGAACATGGCGCCGGTGGCGTCGGCGGCCGTCGCCAGCCTGCCGTAGGGCGTGTCCTCGGCGGGTGTCACGATCGAGCCGCCGAGGTCGACGATTTGTGCGAGGGCGGCATCGGTGTCGTCGACTCCGAAGTACACCGACCAGTGAGTGGGCACACCGCCGGGCAGGAAACCCGACGCATCCATGATTCCGGCGAAGATTTCGTCACCGATCTTGAGCGTCGTGTAGCTGAACTCAGGCGTGTCGCCGACGACGTTGGTGTGCCAGTGGAACACCGTGCGGTAGAACTCGACCGCGGCCTTGTAGTTCCTGGTGTGCAGCTCGAACCAGCTCGGGGTGCCCGGCTCGCCGAGGCGTCCGAAGCCCTGGAACTGGTGCGGCTCCCAGAGACCGATCGCGGCGCCACCCGCGTCGGCAAGGAGGGCCATGGTGCCGAGATCACCGACGTCCATGGCGGCGACGTGGATCTGCCCGCCGTTCGCGACAGCCGCGTCACACGTCTTCTTCGCGTCATCGCTGGCGAGGTAGATCGACCAAACGTCGGACGGACTCATCGGCGCACCCGGCTGGCTTGCCATACATCCGGCGACGGGTGCGCCGTCCTTGGTGAAGGTGAAATAGCCGCCGAACTCCTCGGCGGGCTCCTCCGCGGTCCAACCGAACAGCTGGCCGTAGAAGGCCCGGCTTCGCTCCGTGTCCGACGTCATCAGATCGATCCAGCAGGGTGCGCCGATGGGCGCTTTGTCTCGTGCGGGCATGGTTCGCTCCTTCGCAGGTTTCGGCATCGATCTCATCAGCTTGGACGCCCCAGCGGTCAAGAACTCATCGGTCGCGCGCACCCGCGAGACGGGTGGTGGTAGCACGACACATTGGCACCGGCTGTCCTCCTTGGTTCCGGCGCCCGCCAGGCCCACACTTCGATGAGATGGGCGGCGTATGGACGTGAGCGGGCTCGTAGCGCGAGTGGCGTGGTACCGCTTTTGCACAACATGGCACCGCCGGTGGGCCGGCTACCTCACGATCGCGGCGCTCGTCGGTTTGCTCGGTGGGTTGGCGATGGGTGCAATCGCCGGGGCGCGGAGAACGCAGTCGTCGTTTCCGTCGTTTCTCGCCAACAGCAACCCGTCCGACCTGACCACCATCTACAACGGTGCTGACACGGGCTACGACCCGACGCTCGTTAACACGCTCGCCCATTTGCCACACGTGACGCACCTCGAGAGCGTCGCCACGCTCAACACGTTCGAGATTGGGTCAAACGGCGCCCCCGTCGAAAGCGTGGTGGCGAACACCGTCGGCAGCGTCGATGGCCTGTTGCTCGATCAGGATCGTGCGTTCGTCAGCGAGGGCCGCCTGCCGGATCCACTGCGGCGCGACGAGGCAGTGACGACGGTGGCTGCCGCCCGCGCACTCGGGTTGCACCTCGGGTCGGTCATTCGCCTCGGCTTCTACACGCAGGAACAGACGCTCGACCCCGGATATGGCACGGCCAGCGTCGCGCCCTACCTCCGCGCCGACGTCACCCTTGTCGGGGTCGGGGTCACGAATGACTCGGTCGTGCAGGATGAGTTCGAGCGCTCCGCGGGGGGCTTGTTGTTGACCCCGGCCCTTACTCGCGAGCTTCTGGAGTGCTGCGCTAACGGGACTTTCAGTGGGCTTCAGCTGGAGCACCGCAGCCGCGACGTTGCGGCCGTGGAGACAGAGATCGAGAACGCTCTACCGCCCGACACGGGCTTTTATATCCGCGACTCCTCGGTCGCCGAAGCCAAGGCGGAACGCGCGATCAGACCCGAATCCATCGCGTTCGGCGTGTTCGGAGGAATTGCCGCCCTTGCCGCGCTTCTCATCGCTGCTCAAGTCATCGGCCGCCAGTTGCGTCTTGGCATGGATGAACTCGAGACGCTTCGTGCTCTTGGCGCGGGCCCATCTATGACTACGAGCGACGGGCTCCTTGGTATCGGGGCCGCAGTGGTAGCCGGGACACTCCTGGCCGGTGCAGTCTCCATTGGCCTGTCGCCGTTTGCCCCTATCGGCCCGGTCCGCCCGGTCGACCCTTCGGCAGGGATTGCGTTTGACTGGACGGTCCTTGGTCTCGGCTGCCTCGTGCTGACCGTCACCCTCGGCGCGGTCGCACTGGTGCTCTCGTACCGGCGGGCGCCCCACCGACTCGCCCTGCGGTCGCGGCGACCGGGTGAGCGCGACTCGACTCTGGCGCGCGCCGCCGCCGCCTCGCGCCTGCCGGTCACCGCGGTCGCCGGCATCCGGTTCGCGCTCAGCCCGGGGCCCCGCGGCAACACCGTTCCGGTGCGTTCGGCCATCCTCGGTGCCACGTTGGCGATGGTGGTGGTCAGCGCCACCTTGACGTTCGGGTCGAGTCTGCACACGCTCGTGACCCGTCCCACGCTGTACGGGTGGAACTGGGACTACGCGCTGGAACCACCCGGCGGCGGCGTGACCATCGATGGATCGCGCGCACGTGAGCTGCTCGACCACGACCCGTATGTCGGCGCCTGGACGGGTGTGAGCTTCGACAACCTTCGGATCGACGGACTGACCATCCCTGTCCTCGGTGGGGAGCCCAACGCCACGATTTCACCGCCTATTCTTTCTGGGCACGGCCTCGACGCGCCCGACGAGATCGTGCTCGGCGCCACGACTTTGACCCAGTTGCACAAGCATGTAGGAGACACGGTCGACGCTGGCTACGGCACGTTGAACACCGTGACGCGTCTCCGAATCGTCGGAACCGCCACACTGCCCGCTGTTGGGGCTCCTCAGAACCAGCACGTCTCGATGGGGACGGGAGCACTCGTTTCCCACCTCCTCATCCCCGGCACGGGAAGCAGCGCAGGCAATGCGGGCCCGAATGCCATCTTTGTCCGACTACCGCTCGGCGCGGACCCGGCCGCGTCGCTCGCCTCGTTGCAAGCCGTCGCCGACGCCCTTTATTCACCCACGGGGGGGCCCGTATCGGTGTTGTCCGTGCAGCGCCCGGCCGAGATCGCCAACTACAGGTCTATGGGCACCACTCCGATCGTGCTGGGCGCAACTTTGGCGGCCGGTGCGTTGTCCGCGCTCGCGCTGACGCTGATGGCTTCGGTGCGGCGACGCCGACGCGAACTCGCCCTACTGAAAGTCCTCGGTTTCACCCGGCGGCAGGTGGCCGTGGTCGTTGCCTGGCAGTCGAGTGTCGCGGTCGTGATCGGGATCGTCATCGGAGTGCCACTCGGCGTCGCGCTCGGACGTTTTCTATGGCGCCTGTTCGCGAACAACATTCATGTCGTACCGGCACCGAGCGTTCCCACGCTCTCGGTCGCGCTCGTCGCCGTCGGCGGGCTCGTCCTCGCCAACCTCATGGCCGCCATCCCTGGGCGGATCGCGGGCAACACGCCGACCGCCCTGCTTCTCCGCACCGAATAGGCGCCCGGCTTCCATCATCACGGTTCGTAGGAGCCGGGTACCCACGCCCGCGTGCTGACGCCGACGGTGTTCCATGCGTTGATCATCACGATCAGGCAGACCAACGCCGCGACCTCGTCGGGGGTGAACTCCACGGCTACCGCGCTATAGGCGTCGTCGGGAACGTGGCTCGTGGCCAGCATCGTGACCGACTCCGTGAACGCGAGTGCCGCCCGCTCGCGCTCGGTGAAGAAACCGGTCTCCCGCCACGCCGACAGCGCGTAGATGCGCTGTTCGGTCTCACCGAGGGCGCGTGCGTCCTTGGTGTGCATGTCGATGCAGTAGGCACAGCCGTTCAGCTGTGAGGCGCGTATACGCACGAGCTCGCGCAGCCGCCGGTCGAAGTCGACCTTGTCGAGCTCCTTGGTCGCCGCGTGGTCGAGATGGCTCAGCGCACGGGCGAAGGTGGGGGCATGGCTGTCGAAGTCAAGGCGGACAGGGACCTCTGCGGAGCTGTCGATTGTCATGGCGCCGAGGCTAAGGGAGGATCTTGTTCATGGAGCTCAAAGACCTACTCGGCGATCTGTTTGGACGTATCGACGACCACGTGCACGAAGCGGTCGACGGTCTCGACGTTGAGGCGCTGTGCGACCCGCTGGTCCCGGGCGCGAACCCGATCGGCTGGCTGGTGTGGCACCTCACCCGCGCGCAAGACGATCACGTCGCTGAGATCGTCGATCAACCTCAGCTGTGGACATCGGGGGACTGGGCGAGACGCTTCGGCGTTCCGGCCGACCCGGGCAACACCGGGTACGGCCATTCCGACGAAGAGGTTCGAGCCATCCGGCCGGAGAGTGCCGAGGCTCTCATCGAGTACTACGAGGCGGTCGCTGCCCGCACCCGTGAACTACTCGACCGGACGACGTCGCGTGACCTCGACCGCGTAGTCGACGACCGATGGGATCCGCCGGTGACACTCGGGGTCCGTCTCATCAGCATCGCGGACGACGACATTCAACACGCCGGCCAAGCGTGTTACCTGCGGGGGATTCTTGATCGCCGCTAGGTACATGGCCCTATTCCGACCTGAGGGTGTTTGCCGGTCGCGTGCGGGCAGCGACGCGACCCGGAACGAACGCGACCAGGTTCGCAGCGAACAGCGCCGAGGGCACCGCGACGAGAAGGGCGAGCGTCGGCAGGGCCGTATCAGTTGCCACTCCAAGGCCGCCGGCCACGTGGGCCCAGATGACGCGACCGACCACGAGGCCGAGCGGAATACCGGCGGCCACACCGAATGCTGTGATCATGCTCGCCTGCCACGCGATGGCGCCAGAGACTTGACGGCCGGTGAACCCGATGGTTCGAAGAACGGCGAAGTCGCGCTGTCGTCGCGAAACGGCGGTGACCAACGCGTAACCCATCGCAAGGGCCGCGATTGACGCGAGGAATCCCGCGAGGACCCGTGGCAGCGCCTGCACCTCGGTGAGCTTCTGGACTTCCGGTGGCGGCCGGGGGGTGATGAGCTCGTACCGGCCGGCAAGGCGCGCCTGGGCCGCGTTCGTATCGACGCCGGGCGCCCACCTCACGAGGTACTGCGCATAGCTCTGGTCCTCGAGGGTGCCGTCGGCGAGCCCGAGACTGTCGAGACCTGCGAGGGTGAGCGCGGCGCCGTCGGCAAGGGGCAACGGGTCCTCGGGAGCGTCGAACACCCCGCGGCCCACCACCTGCATTTGACGGCTACCCGCGGGACCGTCGGTTGTCACCGTGTCGCCGACCTTGCGGTGCAGTCGGTCCAGGGTGTCGGTACCCAGCACGATCTCGCTCGCCGATCGCGGTGGCCGTCCCTCCACCACGGTGGGCGAAATCTCACCAAGTCTGTTGGCCAGCCCCATCGCTGAGGTAGGGCGGCCGTCGACGACGAGCGGCACGTGGAATCGGCCCTCGGCGACCGCCGCGAGGTCGGGGTTGTGCTCGAGCTGATTGATATCGGCATCCACGACCGCGAGGTCCCACGCCCAGCCGTATCGCGAAGGCGTCGCGACGAGGCGGTCGAGGGAAGCACTAAGCCCGAGCGCGCCGAGCATCGCCCCGATACCTACGAGGCAGCCGAGCAGCGCTGGACGAACCGGTACTGCGGTGCGTCCTCGGCCGGGCTCGAGCGCGAGGCGGGTCCCGACGGATGCAACGGGGCCAAGCGCGGCGAGTTGTCGGCCGACGGCGCGCGCGAGATGCGCCTGAGGCGCGGCGACCGGCGCGGTCGCTCGGCGCGCCTGGCCCCACGCGGCGACGAGCCCGATCGTCGCCACCGCAACGGTCACGGCGAGGGCGCCGAGGAGTAGCACGGTCCAGTCGGCGTCGAAGCCCCGACTGAGTTCGGCACGTCGGGCGATACCGACGGGCATGAACGTCGACGCCCCGAACGCTCCGACTGCACCGAGAATCGCGCCGGCCAGAACGGCCGGTACCACGGGCCCGCCGGCAGCCAGACTGCGTTGGCGCACACTCATCCCGATCGCGGCGAGAACCGGATCATCAGTGGTTGCGTTGAGCGCCCGCCGACCGAGCACGGTGGCGAAGGCGACGAGTGCGGCCGCTGCTGCGACGGCTGCGAACACGAAAAGGCCGGCCGCCAGCACACGGAATCCGTCGTGCAGCCCCTCGGCTGCACCGGTGTCGACCGGCTCGATCGAGACCGTCGCCTCGTTGTCGGTGAGTTGTCGCACCGCTGCCGAGAACGCCGTGACCGCAGTCGGTCCTCCACGGAGTCGCACGGCCGCGTTCAGGTTGGTTGTGAGGATGCGGTCGCGGTACTTCTCGTAAAACGCCGGCGTAAGGACCGAAACAGTTATGTCGCCGGGCCGCGAGACAAGGTCGTTCCCCGTGCGGACCACACCCGCGACGGTGAGCGTGACGTCGGGTCCTCCAAAGGGCACATCTCCGCTCGAGGCTGCGAGCGCGTCCGCCTGATCCGGCGCGTACGACCCGAAGGCGACATGGCTGCCGGCGGGGGCGTTCAGACGCCGAGAGATGTCCTCGCTCAGCATCACTTCCTCGGCGATCCGGGGGTCGGCTTGCCGGCCGCCCACGATCGGCCAGCGATCGACTTCCACGCCGAAGCGACCGTCGACGGTCGCCAGGAGCGGCACGTAAAAGTCCCTTGGGAACATCGCGACCGATGCCAGGCGAGCAAAGGTGTCCACCTGGGGCAGCGCCTCGATCCGGTCCAATAGCGTCGGGTCCACGGCTGTGCGCCCTTCGAAGTCGAGCCACACATCGTGGGTTCGGGTGGCCGTGAAATAGCGGTCGAAGAGACTCGAAGTACGGCGCGCCCCGGCCAACGCGGTGAGAACCGTCGCTGTTGCCATCCCCACCATGACTGCGATCACGACGAGCCCACGCCACTGACCGCGCACCTGCGCCCGGCATCGGTACCAAACGGCCGCCACGAACATGATTGAGCCATTACGCGGCCGCCGCGGCAAGGTGGCTCGCGCCCGCGCGATGGTGGTGCCAGCTACCCCGCTCCCGGCCGAGTCGACGAGGCGATGGCGCGGATCGTTACGAACGCCGACGCGCAGAGGCGTTCGCTTCCGTCGGTTACTGCGTGGATATCGACCGCGATCACCGTCAGGGTGGTTCCGGGGCGGAGGACTCGTCCCCGGCCCACGAGTTCGTCGCCGCGCGCTTCCGCGAGGAACTTGATCGTGTAGTCGACTGTGGCCGCCAGTGCACCAAGAGGCAAGACAGTGATACCCGCGCTGGCCCCGGTGAAATCGGCCAGTGAGCCGATGGGGCCCGCCTGGAACGCGCCAGGGCTGTGGGAGTGCTGGGGCCGCCACGGAAGACGGGTCTCGGAGAAACCGTTGCCGAGTTCGACGAAAGAGAATCCGAGCGCGGCCGCGACCGGCATCGCGAGCACCCAGTCAGCGACATCGTGTCGAAAGTCCGCCGACGCGTTCATCGCGCCACCAACGCGTGCCAGGCGCCCTCGGCCAGCTGATCGGCGACGTGTCGGGGACGCAGTCGGCCGCGACCGCGCAGCCAGTGACGGCAGAACTCTTGAGTCGGACCCAGCCAAAGCGCATGCAGCACGACGAACGGCCGATCCGCGATCGCGCCCGAGTCGACATGGCTCCCCAGCCAGTTGTCCACCACCCGCACGTACTTCCGGCTGGGGCCGTCGAGCGTGGGGGCCGCCGCCACGAGGACGTCGTCGGGCATGTCGGCATAGACCAGACGGGCGAGCTGTGTGTGTTGGTCGACCCACGTCGTCTGGAACGCGATGGCCGCACGCACTCCCTTCTCCGCGCTTGATGCCGCCTCGATCGCCCGGATGATTCCGTCCTGGCACTGGATCATCCCGTTGGAATGCAAGCGCGCGGCGAGCGCCGCCTTATTCGGAAAGAGGTGGTACAGGCTGCCGTTCGACACGCCCGCGTGGCGCCGCACCTGCTCCATCGAGGTCACCGCGTATCCCTGCGACCCGAACAGGTCGAGAGCGACACCGGTGACGCGATCTTCGGTGTTGGCGGTTGTCGTGGTTATAGAGAGATACTCTAGAGAGTCACTCTAGGAAAGACAAGGAAGAATGAATGGCGTGACAGTGCTGGCCGAGCTCGACGTGCCGATCGTTCAGGCGCCCATGGCGGGCGGGGTGTCGACGCCGGCGATGACCGCGGCCGTGAACCGAGCGGGCGCACTCGGCTTCGTGGCGGGTGGGTACCTCACGGTCGACGCGCTGCGAGAGCAGATCCAACAGGTCCGCTCGCAGACCGAGCGACCGTTCGGCGTCAACGTCTTCTCACCTGCGGCCGCGCCGGCCGATCCCGCGGCCGTCGCCGCGTTCGGAGACGTGCTCGCTCCGTTGGCCGCGGCCCATGGTGTCGAGCTCGGACCGCCTCGGTTCGACGACGACCACTACGAGGCCAAGCTCGCGCTGATCTCTGTCGAGCGTCCGGCCGTCGTGTCGTTCGCGTTCGGCTGTCCCACGAGCGACACCGTGCTCGCGTTCCACGACGCGGGTGTCGAGGTGTGGGTCACGGTCACTGACGGCGACGAAGCGCGGGCGGCCGCCGCGGTCGGTGCCGACGCGGTGGTCGCTCAGGGCGAGGAGGCCGGCGCCCATCGGGGCTCGTTCGTGGATTCTGACAACGCCGCACTACCCCTCCGCGACCTCCTCGCCGCGGTGGGCCGCGAGGTCTCGGGCCTCCCGGTCGTCGCCGCCGGCGGACTGATGACGGGCGAGGACATCGCCCTCGTGCGTCGAGCGGGAGCGGTCGCCGCGCAACTTGGGACCGCGTTCATGCTCTGCCCCGAAGCGGGCACGAGTGCAGTTCATCGCGAGGCTCTTCTCGAGGATCGTCCAACCGTGCTCACTCGGGCGTTCACCGGCCGGACGGCTCGAAGCATCGTCAACGCATGGACGGAAGAGTTCAACGACCGCGCGCCGAGCGCCTATCCGCAGATTCACTACCTGACCGCGCCGTTGCGCGCGCACGGCCGCGCGCATGGTCTGGCTGATCTCGTCAACCTTTGGGCGGGTACGCGCCATGTGCTGGCGCGGCCGGTGCCCGCCGAGGAGCTCGTGATGGTGCTCGCCGCCGAGCTGGCCCAGCACGATGTAGCCGCGCGAAAGGTGTAGCTAGCAACACTGTCGGCGCGCTTGGCAGTCGATACCATCGCTGGCGTGTTGATTCGGCTTTTGCTGGCAGAGGACAACGTTCTGCTGCGCGAAGGGCTGGTTAGGCTCTTGTCGCAAGCCGATCATCTCGAGGTGATCGGCGCGTGCGGATCGTTGGACGAGCTGATGACCCTCGTCGACGCCGATCCACCCGATGTCGTGCTCACCGACATCCGTATGCCCCCGACGCACACTGACGAGGGTATCCAGGCCGCGCGTTGGATGCGAGAGCACCACCCGAAGGTCGGTGTGGTGGTGCTGTCCCAGTACGCCACTCCCGGCTACGCGCACGCGCTTTTCGAGAACGGTTCAGACTCCCGCGCGTACCTGTTGAAAGATCGAGTGGCCGATGTCGACGAGGTCGTCTTCGCCATCGAGGCCGTAGCGTCGGGCGGTTCGGTCGTCGACCCAAAAATTGTCGACGAACTGGTCTCCGCGCGGTCGCGCGCACCGCGTTCGCCGCTCGATCAGCTCACCGCGCGTGAAGGTGAGATTCTCGCGGAGATCGCCTCGGGCAAGTCCAACATCGCCATCGCGAACACGCTGTTCCTCTCGGAGCGCGCGATCGAAAAGCACTCCAACTCGATCTTCTCCAAACTCGGTCTCACTGAGGAACCCGACGTGAACCGGCGCGTGAAGGCTGTACTTCTGTATCTCGCGGCCGAGCGCAGTACACCACCGTCATGACCGCCGACGGCCAGAACGTGCGTGTGCTCGTGGTCGACGATCAGTTCCCCTTCCGCGACGCGGCGCGTGCCGTCGTCGACCGCACGGACGGCTTTGAGGTGATCGCCGAGGCCGCTTCGGGTGAAGCCGCGATCGAACTGGTGGCCGAACTCCAGCCCGACCTCGTTCTGATGGACATCAAGATGGGCGGCATCGACGGCATCGCGGCCACGGCCGCGATTACCGCGTCCGACACGCACCCGATGGTCGTGCTTTTGTCGACCTATGAACTCAACGACCTCCCTCCCGCCGCGCGTACTTCCGGCGCGGCGGCGTACATCAACAAAGACGACTTCGGCGGACGGATCCTGAAGCGTCTGTGGGAACAAGGCGGCGACCCGACCTTCGCGCCGACCTGACGTCTATTCGGCCTGACGTCTACTCGGTGCGCAGCACGTCGACGAGGCGTCGGCGGCCGGCGGAGATTCCCGGTCCGATCGAGATGAGCATCGCGAGCGCGAGTGCCCCGGCGGCGGGGAGGACGGCCCAGCCGACGGGTACGACCGGGCCCGACGCCAACCCGACATCGTGAGCCACGAGTCGCCACGCCCAGCGCCCCCCGATCACGCCGAGGGGCACGCCGACGACGACCGCGCACGCGCCCGCGAGCAGTGCTCGCCAACTGACGGCGTGCTGCACCTGACCGCTGGTGAAACCGAGACTGCGAAGGACGGCGAACTCGTGCCTGCGCCGGCGGACGCTCACAACGAGCGCATGCCCAAGCGTGCCCGCGGCTAGCGCGGCGACCAGTCCGGCGATTGTCCATGGCGCGGCCGATATAAGGCGCAGATTGCGAAGGTCGTCCTGCGGTCCCGGAACGGTGAGCGAAACGCCGTAGATGTCGTTGAGGTGCGCGACCACCCGCGATTGAGGAAGTGACCGATCGGTGCGGACGACGAGGTAGGGCGCGGGCGCCGAATCGAGTTTGGCGCGTACGGCTTCGGTGACCATGGCACCGCTTCCTGGCCCAGAGCTCGGGGTCACCGACCAGATGAGGGTCTCGCCGACTATCTGGAACGGGCCGACCGGCGCGGCCGCATTGCCGAAGTCCAACACTCCGAGTTCGTCGCCGACGTGCTTGCCCATCGCGCGCATAGTGATCGGCGCCAGTGCGATCTCGTCGTCTTTGACGGGCGCCCGTCCGGAGACGATGACGGGTGCGATACCGCCGCGAACGCCTTGCAGACTGACCACCCAGAACGTCGGAATACCGGGCACCGCGAAGGGGCCGGTCTCCGTCAGGAGCGCGAGATCGGTGATCACCGGATCTTTGGAGGCTTCTGCCACCTGAGCTTCGTCGTTGAGGGCGATGGTGTAGTCCCAGGAGGCGCCGTAGCGTTCGGATCTGGACTCGACGTGGTGGAGGCTGGCCACGAGCGTTCCGGCGGCCCCCGCCGTGGCGACGGCGGCGCCAACGCCGAACACTCCGACCCAAAGGCCGTGACCGAACCGACGCGTGCCGACGAGCAACGCCGGCGGTCCACCGAATGCCATCCGCCATCTGACGCGGGCCGTTTCATTGACTCCGGACCGGCCCATGACGACGCTCGCGACGATCGCCAGCGTCATCGTCGCGAACACCACGCCAGCGGCCCCGAGGCTCAGGACAGTCCAATCAAGGCGGAAGCCACGCTGCACTTCGGCCCGTCCGGCGATGCCCGTGGGCCCGAAGGTTGAGAGGCCAGCGGTCGCCGCCGCGGCGATCACCGCGGCTGCTGCCGCAACGCCCGCGAACCGCAACGCGACGACGCTCGTTGCGAGTCGCCGATCGGCACCGAGGGACACGAACGCTTGTCGATCGACGAGTTCGCGACGCAACTGACGCACGATCGTCTGGCCGACGAAGAGAACACCGGCGGTGAGGATGATCATCGCGATGATCCACAGTGAGCGGGCTTGCAGTCCCGTCGATCGGGTCAGAGCGGTGAATCTCGGACTGTCTTCGTACGGGCTAACCAAGAGACTCCACTTAGGCAGCGCGGTGTAGAGGTCGGCGCGCACCTCATCGAGGGTGGCGCCCGGTGCCAGCCAGAGATTCGTGGTGACGAACCCCTGGGCCACCGTTCCGTGGAGCCGGTACCACGCGGCGCTCACCATGACGCCGTAGTCAGGAACTCTCCCCTCGACGCCAGGCGGAACGCTGAGTTGTGGAACGAGGTCGGATTCGCTGCGGGTGATGCCAACGACATGAACGGTGGTGTGATCCTCGCAGGCCTGCACGCCTTCGGAGAGGGTCGAGGCGCACGCGGTCACCGGCAACGTGTCACCGACGGACACGCCCAGCGAGTGTGCGGCGGACTCAGAGACCGTGGCCTGATCGGGGGCGTCGTCCACGGCAGTCCGTCCCGAGACGAAATACGCTTGGCTCACGGGTCCGTGTGACGCGATCAGCACTCCCGCCAAGACCGAGCGCGTCTTGCCGTCCTTGCCGTCGACCATGATCGGAACAGCGGTGAACACTCGCGCGGCAACTTCGTGCGGGGATCGCATAAGGACGTTGTAGGCCTCGAGGTTTCGCGCGACGTCGAGACAGCCGGCAAAGTCGGCGTCGGGATCTACCCCGGGCGGGCACGATTGAAATGTTCCGTCCGCCAAGGGAAGCGCGGCCGTGCGCCGCGAGATGACCGTCGAGGCGCGACGGGAGTACTCCCACGCCGTCATGACGGAGGCACCCACCAAAGCGATGAACACGATGAGGAGAAACGTGGCGCGCCAATGGCGGCGCAGTATCGAACGGGCCCATAGGGCCGCGGCTGGATTCACGGTAGGGGGATTTCGCCCCGGATCGACGTGCCCTTGCCGGGGGCCGACGATACGGCGAACCGACCGCCGACCGCTCCGAGACGATCAGTCATGTTCACGAACCCGTGTCCGGCTGCTCCCCCTCCGCGAGGTGTGAAGCCGACTCCGTCGTCGATCACCTCGAACACAAGCTCGCGGCCCTGTTCGCGCACCAGGACCTGGATCTCAGCGTCGGCGCCGGCGTGCTTGGCCGCGTTCTGGACGGCTTCGAGGCAACAGAAGTAGACGGTCGATTCGATCTCTGCTGAGTAGCGGCCGACGCCCTCGGTGTCGACAGTGGTCGGCAGCGCGGCTCGCCCCGCTGCGGCCGGGAGCGCCTCGCGCAGACCACCCGACGAGAGCAAGGGGGGAAAGATCCCGTGGGCCAACGCCCGCAGTTCGGCAATGGCGTCCTTGAGGTTCTCCCGTAGCTCATCGATCACCTTGGTCGCTTCGACGGGGTCGTCTTCGATGAGCTCTTCCGCCAAGCGAAGCTTGACTGCCATCGCTACGAGGTGCTGCTGGGCCCCGTCGTGGAGGTTGCGTTCGAGCTTGCGCCGTTCCGCGTCGCCTGCTGTGACGATGCGTAGCCGCGACTCCTGCAGCTCGACGTTGGTCTGCCGGAGCTCATCAAGCGATGCTTGGAGTGCGAAGTCGAGCTGCACGTTGTGGAGAGCGAGCGCGACCTGGCGGGCCAGTTCGGTGACCACCCTGTCGTTCTCCTCGGTGAACTGCTCGCCTTCTTCGGTGCGAGTGAGCACGATGAGCCCGAGGAGCGCACCGGCATGAGCGATGGGTGCGACCCGCGTGTTGGCACTGTTGGTCAAGGCCAGTTGAGGGATCCAGACGTCGAGCCAGGTTCCGCCCGAGACACCGGCTCGCGCCACGACCACCCGTTCCTTCTCACCGATCGTCAGCGGCGAGGCCTCTCGATGAGGGACCCCTGCGGTCAGCTCGTAGCGACCGTCGCCTCCGGTGAAGATCTCCACAGCCTTGAGCGACATTGACTTGCGCAACGACTCGGTGAGTTGCAGGAGCAGTTCGTCGAGCGGGATGGCGCGCGTGAGACGGGTACCCCACGTCCGCAGCGCCTCATCGGGCGCCTCACGTTCTCCGTACACGAGCTGGTTCGCGGTTTCGGACAACTTCGCGCGCACCGGCAGATACACCAGCGCGGCAAAGAGCGCGGCCCCCATCGAAAGCAACAGCAACGAGCGTTCGCCGTTGTGCAGCGTGCGCCCCAGAGATACGACGACAGCCACATAGGTGAGGATCACCACAGCGGTCAGACCGGCGAGCGCGACGGTGTGAGTGAGGAGGACATCAACCCGCGCGACCATCCGCGCGTGTGTGCCGGCCACCAGTGATGCCGGGATCAGGATGGTGAGGGCGAGAATCGCCACTGGCGCATGCGGAGGCCACGTGGCCATCAATCGCAGTGCCACGATCGCCAACGTCAGCTCCAGCGCAACGGCGAGCGCCCAACCAACCCACTGCATTCGGCGCCGGTCAGTTGCGCCGGCGCGCCGGTAGCGACTGTTGGCCGCCGGGAGTCCTAGGACGGCCGCCGCCACCGACAGCAAGACAATCGGCCAGAGTTTCGGTCCTGACGTGTCGTGCGGACCGATGAGTCCGAGGAGTGCGCTGACTCCGTACCCAAAGAGCACCTGCGCGCGCCGGGCCGGGGTACCAAGCCGCCCGTCGGGAAGCGCCATGAACAAGTGAAGGGCCGCCGCGGGGAGACAGCCGACAAGCAGCCGGGCGAGCGCCGGGTGGGCCCACGCGTCGAAAATCATCGCCCCTGCGATCAGGCTGGCGATGCCGAGCGCTATCGGACCAATGCGGTCGCTGCGACGCCGTACACCTACTAAGACTCCGGCGGAGGCCCACGCGACCGCGAGGATCAAGCGAACGATGTCGACCGCATGCGGTGTTGGCAGATGCGCGAGAGCCAGTGCGGCTCCGATGGCGGCCAGTGGGGCGACGAGCAAGCAGTACGCGGGACGTAGCTGGCTCGCGGACGACGCCTCAAGCGTCGCTGCCCGGGCCTGCAAGGTCATTCAGACGCTCGAGCCGACGCTGTGCTGCCGACTGCCGTGACGATGCCATCGTCGATCACCCGGCCGTCCTTCATGCGCACGAGGCGCGAGGCGGCGTCGGCCACCGGCTGGTCGTGGGTGATGAGAAGGATCGTCTGACCCGTGTCGTCGTGCAGCCGGCGGAAGAGTTCGAGAATCTCCTCGCCGCCGTCGGAGTCGAGTGCTCCAGTCGGTTCATCGGCGAGCAGCACGGTCGGGCGGTTGGCGAGCGCGCGGGCGATCGCCAAGCGCTGGCGCTGGCCGCCGGACAGTGTGGCGGGGGACGCCTTGGCCTTGTCGGGCAGGCTCAGCAGATCGAGGAGATCGCGAGCGCGGGTCTCGGCCTGCTTGCGCTTCAAGCCGGCAATCAGGGCGGGCATAACGACGTTCTCTTGCACCGTCATGCTCTCGAGCAGATTGAAGAACTGGAAGACGATGCCGATGTGCGTTCGCCGCATGCGCGCCAAGTCGTTCGCATCCTTGTCCTTCAACGACTCGCCGGCGACGAACACCTCGCCCTCGTCGGGTACGTCGAGCCCGGCAATGATGTTGAGCAACGTGCTCTTGCCACACCCCGAGGGTCCCATGACGGCGACGAACTCGCCCATGGTCACCGTGAGGTCGGCGCCGCGGAGGGCACGAACCGGCGCCGTCTCCGCCTCGAACGTGCGGTACACGTTTTGCACCACCACGCTGTCGTCGGCCATGGATCGTGTCCCTTCGCTCATCTCCCGCGCATTTTCGCGGAAGCCAGGTCATTTCAGCTGGATTCGCCTATTTCAACAAGGGCGCTGCCCCGACTAGCCCGGTGAGGCTGGCACCCCTAACGCTGCCGGATAGGGGCCAATTCGATACGGACGCACGGATTTTTCACGCCCTTTGACGGTCTCCGCGTTCAATTGCTCGGCGTCGGTGGGGGGTTCCGTGAGGGCGTCCCACGTCGGCTCGCTGATCACGGTCTGGCCGTTGGCGGCGAACTGTTGGAGCCGCTGGCAGAGGTTCACGACGTCGCCGACAACGGTGTATTCGGCCCGCTCCTCTGAGCCGAGTAGAGCGGCTGCCACCTGACCAGTCGACACGCCGATCCCGATCTCGAAGGGCGGCAGCCCGGTGGATACCCATTCGACGTTCACGCTCTGCTGGGCCTGGTGCATCGCGTGGGTAGCCGCGAGCGCCCGGTCGGCGTGATCAGAGCTCGGCTCGGGTGCGCCAAAAACGGCCATCACGGCGTCGCCGACGTACTGCATCACCGTGCCGCCCTGGCTGATGATGGCGCGGTTCATCTCGGAGCGGTGCCTGTTCAACTGCCGGGCGAGAGCCGAAAGGTCGGCGTGTTCGGCGATGGTGGAGTAGCCGCGAATGTCGCTCATGACCACGGTGACGGTGAGTAGTTCCGACTCGCCCAGACCTCGTCCCGACTCCAGCAACCTCTCGGCCACACCGCCAGGAAGCAGTCGCGAGAGAGACTCGCCCTGCTCCTCGCGACTGATGATCGCTTCATGCAGCATGCGGAGTTGGCGCAGTGCACCTTGTGCACCGGCGGAGGCGCTCTGGGCCAGCGTCGCGAAGAGTCGCTCCACGTCGTTGTTCACCGCCGCCGGCGTTGTCTTTCGGGCGACCGCGATCGCCTTGATCGGCTTTCCCTCGGCGAGCATGGCCAGGAGGGCTTCCTCGCTGGAGTCGAGACCGCCCTTGGTCATCGCGGGCCGGATCATCGCGTCGACGATCGAAGGGTCGAGCACCGAGCCTCCGGATGCCACGGTGCGCACCGCCGTGATCAACTGGTCGCCCTCGGCGATCCGATCCTTCAGCAGGTACGCGTAGCCGGCCGCGCCCTCACTGAGCAACGCGATGGCGTAGTCGGGATCATCGAACTGCGACAGAATCACGATCCCCGTTCCCGGGTGGCGTTTGCGGATCTCTTTGCACGCGTCGATGCCTTCGGACTGAAACGACGGAGGCATTCGAATATCGGACACCACCACCTGCGGCTCTTCCTTCTCGGCGCCCGACACCAACGTGTCGTAGTCCTCGGCGACGCCGACGATCTCGATGTCGGCATAGCGCGCGAGCATGGCCCGAACACCCTCGCGCACGATCACGTTGTCGTCGGCCAGGAAAACGGTGATTGTCGTCGTCGGCGTCGTCGTCGTCATAGGTCGATCACCGCACCTTCTGTTGCAATGTCGACGTCGACAGATGGGTGCGCCGCGGCCACCTCGGCCGCGATCGCCCTCACCTGTTCGTCGGTCCGGCTCGGATCGTGGTGGTAGAGAAGAATTCGAGGGACGCCCGCCCGTTCGGCGAGGAGCGCCGGATATTCGGCCGCGCTGTGCCCGAACGAGCCGCGCACGGCGAGCTCGGCTGTCGTGTATTGCGCGTCGTGGATCAGCAGTTCGGTGCCGGCAACGAGTTCGAGGGCGGTCGGGTGGATCTCGCCGAGCCCGCTCTCGCCGCCGCCTAGAAGATGCGGGGCGTGATCGGAGAGGTATGCAATCGAGCGGCCGTGCTCGTCGGCCACCCGGTATCCGAAGGTACGACCACCCTTGTGTGGGATCTCGCGCGCCAGGACGTCGAAGCCCTCCAGGTCGTGATGCCCTTCGTCGATCGAGTCGAAGCTCCAGTCGCCCCGCAGCTCGTCGGGGGAGATCGGAAAGTTGGGCGGTGACATCATGCGCGCGAGCAGCTGCTTGGCGCGGCCCGCCTGCCTCGGCAGCAACAACCGCACCGATGCGTCGGGTCGGTCGCCGGCCGCGAAGAACGGCAGACCTTGCGTGTGGTCCCAGTGCAGGTGGCCCAACAGCACCGTGCCCCGAAACGGTGTGTCCCCGAGTACCGCCGCGAGGCGACGCAAGCCGGTGCCAGCGTCGAGCACAAGGCGAGGTGCCTCACCGTCGTGACCAACCGCGACGCATGAGGTGTGTCCTCCGACGCCCGCAAACTCGATTCCAGGTGCAGGCGTTGAACCGCGCACGCCGCATATCCATAGGCGCACCTCAGCCCAGAGCGTCTTCGCGGTGATGGCCGGAAGATAGTCGGATGAGTGCCTCGTGATCGACGGTCGCCGCCGAAGCTACGGCGACCTTGCAGGGCGTCACCGCACGAAGCGTTGCGGTCCGATGTCCTCCTTCGAGGATGGCCCGCTCACCGAGCACCGCGCCGGGGCCGAGAACGGCGAGTTCGTTGCCGTCGACCTCGATGCCGAGCACGCCGTCGAGCAAGAGGAACATGTCGTCGCCCTCGTCGCCCTGATTCACGAGCGTGCCACCCTCCTTCACCTTCCGAATGGCCGGCTTCGCCGCGCCGCGCATAATGAGCTGCGACAACTCGCGTTCGAGAGCCGTCTCGACCGCGGTGACGAGGGCCGGAGAGTCCAGGTCGCCCCAGGGAGTGTTGTCGCCGAACGCTTCCTTGTACCAAGTCTTGAAGTTGATCACGCCGGTCTTGGCGATCAACTCGCCCTTCGTGTCATAGACCCAGTGGCGCGGGAAGGGGCTGGCACCGACGAGCTGACCCTCAACGCGCCCATCGAGATGGATCGTGAGGGCGAGCGTCGACCACGCAATCGGCGCGTGGTACTGCACGAAGGGGAACCGGCGAACGGTGCGAGGAGCGGGCACCCCCGTGCGGCCACCTGCCGTCTGCAGGAATCGCACTCTCTCACCGACGATCTCC
This sequence comes from Acidimicrobiales bacterium, assembly GCA_040002995.1. Taxonomy (GTDB): domain Bacteria; phylum Actinomycetota; class Acidimicrobiia; order Acidimicrobiales; family Ilumatobacteraceae; genus JBDUDK01. The sequence continues at coordinate 32,231 of JBDUDK010000077.1, forward strand.
GGTTCGGCCTGCTTGTCCGGGAGAGCCACGGCGGCGATGGAGATGCCTTTGCCGAGGGTGAGAGTGGTCGAACCGATCAGGCCGCCGCCTTGGTACCCCGCCCCGACGATCGTTCCGTTGTCGTCGGTCTCGACCCAGGCCGAGAGATGATTCGCGAAACGGAAGCGGTCGGCCTCGCGCAGCTCGCCGACAGTCGTTCCGGGCTGGCCGATCACGTCAGGGGGCGCGACGTCGAAATGGGCGACTCCCGACCCGAACGGCAGCTTCGCCAAGCCGGCGACAGCCTCGGACGGGATCCATGACAGGGCGGTGACGGAACCTTCGAAGCGCATGCCGACATCCTGACCGCGGGAGCCTCCACAAGGCCAGGGTGTGGTCTGGTGTTTCGGGGTGTGGCTGCCACCACCTTGCCTAAATCCAGATGCGTAGCGACCGCGTCGACCAGCGGGAATGGGTGTACCGTCCCTTGCGACGAAGCGTTGCTCGAGACCCCTGGTAGCGCGTCAGCGACCACGCCGGCCGACCGGGAGTTCCATGACAGCGACGACCATCTTTGTGCCGCCGGCAGAGCTTGCGTGGAGACTGCATCCATCGAAGCTGTCGGTGGTGGGCGCGGTGATTCGCAAGATGGTCCCGTATCTGATCGAAGCGACGCTCGTCCCCACGGTGCTGTTCTACGCGTTCCTCATCGCGATGAATCTCAGTTGGGCATTCGTGGCCGCGATGGCCTGGACCTACTGTGCCGTGGCACGGCGGCTGGTGAGCCGCCGCCCGATTCCAGCCCTGCTGTTGCTCGCCTGCCTCGGAATAACCGTGCGCACCGTCGTGTACCTCTGCAGCGGCAGCACGTTCGTCTACTTCATGCAGCCGATCGTGCGCACGCTCGCGACGGCCGGTGTATTCGCGCTTTCGGTGCTGATCGGCCGTCCCCTTATTGCTCGATTCGCGTCCGACTTCTGCCACCTCAGCCCCGAGGTCCAGGAACGGCCGGCGATCGACCGACTGTTCCGACGCCTCACCTACCTATGGGCGTTCATCAACCTCGCCGCCGCCTGCGCGAGCCTCACCCTGCTGCTGACTGTGCCGACTGCGGTGTTCGTCGGGACGGCGACGCTCGCCGCGTGGATCATCACTTGCACAGGGCTCGTGCTGACGGTCTCCGCGTCCGTCCGCACTGCTCGTTCCGAAGGGCTGGCCACCGCCGTGGCGCCGGGGGGCGCGCTGCGCGCCTACATCGCCGCGCCCCTCTAGCACGCGTTCGGATTCGTCTCCCGCCCGTCAATAACCCGTCAACGCTCTTGCTGCGCCGATAGCGGGCTCGTAGGAAAGGGTCATGGCCCGGGCGGTGACGATCGTGGTTGTCGCGGTCGGAGTGGTCGGCGCGCTGATTCCTTTGCGCGATCACGTGCGTAACACCAACCTTGCTCTTGTGCTCGTGTTGGTGGTGTTGGCGGGCACCGTCCTGGGCGGTCGGGCGGTCGGTGTGGTGGTCGCGATCGCCGTCGCGGTCGCGTTTGATGTCTTTCTCACGCAGCCGTACCAATCGATCAAGATCGAGCGCGGCGACGATATCGAGACGACCGTGCTCCTTGTGGCGGTGGGCTTGGTTGGAGGCGAGCTGGTCGAGCGGGCGCGCCGTCATCAGCTCGACGCTGACGCGCGCCGCAAAGAGGTCGAACAGTTCCATCGGCGGGCGGAGTTGGCGTCGTGGGGCGAACGTCCGGGGCGACTGATCTCACGCGCGCAAGAGGAACTCGCGGAGATGCTCGGGCTCGTCGGCGCGACCTACCAACCCGGACCACCGCCCAGCAACGTGAGCGTGCTCACGCACGTTGGCGCACGCGTTCCCGGCGGGCCCAGCGAATTGGGCGGAGACATCGTGGCCCTTCCGGTGCGGGCTCACGGGCGCGACCTCGGCTATTTCGTGCTCGTGTTTCCGCACGCCACCGTGGGGATATCGGCGCCGGCCGACCGCCGTCACGAAGCCGTTGCCGTGGCCGACCAGCTCGGCATGGCGTTACTGCGGTACCAGCACGGTTAGTGATCCGTGGCGGGCGTCGACAGCAGGACGTATGCGGGGTTGAGGATGGCAGCCCGGTGACGGTGGGTGCCCACCACCCCTTCCGCCTTGATGATCGCCCCCGGACGTACGCCTCCGACCTCGCGGCGCCCGAGGAACACGAGCGTGAGCTCACCCGAAGTGTCTTTGATCGTCGCCTCGAGCGACGCCGCGCCACCCCATGGCTGCACGCGCACCGACCGGACGCGTCCCGCCACCGTCACTCGGCTGCGCATCGGAACCTCGCCGATCGGCACACAGTCGGGCTCCACCGGGCTGCCTCCGTTGGACGGTTCGTCCGTCGACCGATATCCGTTGTGCGTGACGCCAAGTGACGCCTTGGCGGTGGCGACGGCTCGACGCGCCGATGCGCCCGCGCGGAGGTGATAGGGCACGATCGTCACGTTGCAGTGCGGCAGGTCGGCCAGGGCCTCCGCGATGGAGTCCGCGGTGCGGTCGTGCAGAAGGCGGTGCCAGAACCGGTTGTACTGGATCCGAGGAATGAGCACCGAAACCTCGGTGACGCCGTCGGCGAGTTCCTCGGCGACTACGCGCAACGCCGCCTGATTGAGCCGTCGGTCGGGAAGTTCCATGATCTCCAACGACAGACGCGAAAGACCAAGACGCCGCCATGTCGCCGCGAGCTCCTCGGTTCGTACGGGGTCGAGATCGAAATGGATGACGCGCAAGTCGTCGGGGGTGAGTGTCCGCGCGTACTGGATGGCGCGCGCGGCCGCGACATCGAGTTCGTCAACGAACACGACCACGATGTGACGGCGCAGGATTGGTGCCGCCGCGGCTTGGGGCGCATCGTGCTCGAGTTCGGCGGCCTCGGCCTCGTACTGGTGGTTCAGGCGAACCGTCGCGGCCACCATGATCGGCACCAGGACGATCACCACCCACGCCCCGTGCGTGAACTTCGTCGTGGCGATGATGACGTCGACCGCGAAGGACAGGATCGCACCGGTGCCGTTCGCCAGGAGACCCCAGCGCCAACCCGGCTCCTTGTGTCGGATGTGGTGTTTGGCCATGCCGGCCTGCGACAGGGTGAAGCTCGTGAACACGCCGACCGCGTAGAGGGGGATGAGTCGATCGACCTTGGCGTCGGTGACGATGAGCACGATGATTCCCGCGACGGCGAGGAAGATGATGCCGTTCGAGAAGACCAGCCGGTGTCCCCGCTTCGTGAGCCGGCGGGGCATGAAGTTGTCACTGGCGACGAAGCTGGCGAGCCGGGGAAAGTCGGCGAAGCTGGTGTTCGCCGCCAGCACCAAGATGAGCATCGTGCCGGCTTGCAGCAAGTAGTACAGGACGTGGCCGCCGAGCGACGTCCCGTACACGAGCTTGCCTATCTGCGAGATCACGGTCGGCGTCCCCGATATGTACGGCGCGGCGTGCATCTTGGCGGCGAGGGCCGACAAACCCAAGAACATCACGCCAAGCAGAGATCCCATGATCACGAGCGTCGTGCGCGCGTTCTGCCATGCCGGCTGCTTGAACGCGGGCACGCCGTTGGAAATGGCTTCCACCCCGGTCACCGCCGCTCCGCCAGAGGCGAACGCCCGCAGTACGACGAACAACGAGGCCCCCTTCAAAAGCCCGAGGCCGGGCGAGCCCACGTGAACAAGCCCGGGGTGGTCGAGGCTCTCGACGGGCAGGTGGCCGAAACGCATCTTCGTGAAGCCCACGAGCAACAACAGCGCCATGTTGATGAGGAAGAAATATGTGGGGACAGCGAAGATCTTTCCGGACTCGCGCACCCCTTTGAGGTTCGCCCCCGCGATCAACGCCACGAAAAAGATCGCCATCTCCAGGTTGTAGGGCGCGAGAGAAGGAAAGGCCGACGACAGCGCGGCCACGCCGGCCGCTACTGACACCGAGACTGTTAGTACGTAGTCGGTGAGCAGAGCCACCCCGGCCACCTGCGCGGGCAACTGACCGAAGTTGTCGCGGGTGACGATGTAGGCGCCGCCCGCGCTCGGATACGCCTTGATCGTCTGGCGGTAGGAGACGATCAGGAAAAACAGCACGATGAGCAAGGCGACCGTGATGGGAACGACGAGGCTGAAGGCCGCAACGCCCACCGCGGGGATGGCCACCCGCAGGATCTCTTCGGTGGCATAGGCCGACGACGACAGGTTGTCGCTCGCGAACACCGCCAACGCCGTCGGCTTGCCCAATCGTTCGTGGGCCAGGCGCTCGGTATGGAGCGGCGGACCGAGCAGCCGTTTCTTCAACCGATAACCGAATGACTCCGCCAGGTCGACAACCGGGGCCACCGGGGCGAAGTTCGTCGACCCCTGGGACTGCCTCACCTGGTCGGTCGTCGACACCCCTCGAGTCAACACGGGCCGCCGGGTTTGAGACAGCGGGCAGCCGCCAAGATCGCGTAGAGATCGCGGGAAGGCGCGCTAAGGACGCGTAAAGGCCCGAGCGGGTGCTCGCCTAGATCATGAGCAATCCGGGCCGGGCTCTGCGCGGTGAGAACTACACGCAACTGGCGCGCTGCTACAAGCAGATCAACGCCAGCGTGGGCCAGTTCGCCACCGACACCCTTATCGCCGACACCGCCGCGCTGGCGAGTGGAAGCGCCACGACCGACAGGCGCTTCATCCGCACCCAGAAAGCGCTCAGCGCTGGCGGCGCAGATCAAGACGGCGTTGAGCGCGGCCGCGTTCGACGGCACGCGCATACGTGGTGAGCGGCTGAACGAGGCCTGCCACAACCTCCTCGAGAAGGCCCGCGAGCTGCGCAGCGGCGACGACGACTAACGGCGGAGGGCCATCATGGGGTGATGGCCTTCCGCACCATCTTCGAACCGTTCCGGATCCACTCCGTCGAGCCTTTGCTCATGACGACGCCGGAGCAGCGGCAGCGCGCGATTCGCGAGGCTGACTACAACCTGTTCGCGTTGCGCTCCGAAACGGTGCTCGTCGACCTGCTCACTGACTCTGGCACGGGCGCGATGTCGCGCGATCAATGGGCGGGCATCCAGCGGGGCGACGAGAGCTATGCCGGTTCGCCATCGTGGTTCCGTTTCCAGGCGAGCGTGAAGGATCTGTTTCCGTTCGAGCACGTGATACCAACCCACCAAGGTCGGGCAGCGGAGAAGATCCTCTTCACGGCGATTGGCCGCCCGGGCCTCGCCGTGCCGAACAACACGCACTTCGACACGACACGAGCCAACGTCGAGTACACGGGTGCGGAAGCCGTAGACCTCGTGATCAGTGAAGGTCGCGACCCCTCTTCGCTCCACCCGTTCAAGGGGAACATGGACCTCGAGGCCTTGGACGAATTCATCACGGACCGAGGCGCGGAACATGTGCCCGTCGTGTTCGTGACGATCACCAACAACTCGGGCGGCGGCCAGCCCGTGTCGCTCGAAAACCTGCGCGGCGTGCGCGCCGTCTGCGATCGCCACGGCGTGCCGTTGTTCCTCGATGCCTGCCGCTTCGCCGAGAACGCGTGGTTCATCCGCGAACGTGAACCGGGACAGCACGACCGAGATGTTCGTGACATCGTGCGCGAGATGGCGTCGCTCGCCGACGGCATGACCATGAGCGCGAAGAAGGACCCACTCGCGAACATCGGTGGGTGGCTCGCCATGAACGACGAACGCCTGGCTGATCAGTGCCGGACGTTGCTCATCCTCACCGAGGGTTTCCCTACCTACGGCGGTCTCGCCGGCCGCGATCTCGAGGCGATCGCGCAGGGGCTGAAAGAAGTCGTGCAGCACGACTACCTGCGCTACCGGATTCGATCAACGGCGTACCTGGGCGAAGCGCTGCTTGCCGCGGGCGTGCCTGTCGTGCAACCGATCGGTGGTCACGCCGTCTACCTCGACGCTCGGGCGCTCCTGCCCCACATCCCCCCGCACATGTTTCCCGGGCAGTCCTTGGCCATTGCGCTTTACGAGGCGGGTGGTATCCGCGGCTGCGAGATCGGGAGCGTCATGTTCGGGCTTCAGACCGACGGCACCGAAGCTCCTGCCGCGATGGAGCTTGTGCGTCTCGCCATTCCTCGGCGCACGTACACGCAGAGCCACATCGACTACGTGATCGAGGTGTGCGCGCTGGTGGCCGCGCAAGCCGACCAGCTCCCGGGCTACCGCATCGTGAGCGAGCCGCGGGCGCTGCGTCACTTCACCGCGCGGTTTGAGCCGTGCTGACCAGCGACCGCGCCGTCATCGCCGAGGCTCGCCGCGCGCTCGACGCGATTGGTTACCGGGTCGACGCACTGGCCGAGCGACTCGGCACGGGCACGACGCTGCGGTTGGAGCGGACCGACGTCCCGGCCTTGCGGCTCCGCCTCGACCCGACCCGCGGTCTCGATGCCCTCGCCCTGCTCTTACTGCTCGAGCTCGAGGTCGACGCCGAGACCGTCCGCCGCGCGCTCGGCGACGCGATCGGGCCGCTTTTGGCGTCCGGCTTGGTCGAGCCGGCGGGCGAGTGCCTCCGGCCCGGCGCGTCGGTGGTACCCCACGATGACCTGCTGATCGCGTCCGACCGCCACGACGGCGATGGCCGCGCCGACATCGTCCCCGGGGTTCAGCGGCCGTCGGATCTCCTTGCCCGTCTCACCCCTCGGCCGCACGTGTCACGCGCCCTTGATCTCGGTACCGGCTGCGGCATCCAAGCTCTGCTGCTGGCGCGTCACTGCGAGCAGGTTGTCGCTACCGACATCAGTCCGCGGGCCCTCGCGTTCGCGGCGTTCAATGCCGCGATGAACGGCGTCGGCAACATCGAGTTTCGCGAGGGGAGCCTTCTCGAACCCGTGACCGGCGAGCAGTTCGACCTCATCGTGTCGAATCCCCCGTACGTGATTTCGCCCGAGAGCCGTTACGTGTTCCGCGACAGCGGACGGCGCGGTGACGAGCTTTGCCGGGAGCTCATCGCGGCTCTCCCCGACGTACTCAGCGACGCCGGCATCGCGACGATCCTCGTCAGCTGGAGCCAACCGGTCGAGGCGGCCACGGCCACTCCCGTGCAATGGCTGGACGGTGGAACGTGTAGCGCGCTCGTGCTCGTGGGTGGCGCCCAGGAGCCCCATGCGGCCGCGGTGCAATGGAACCAACCGCTTCGTGACGACCCGGAGCGTTTCCAGGAACGCGTGCGCGACTGGATCAAGTACTTCGAGAACGAAGGAATCGAACGCATCGGTTACGGCGGAGTCGTGTTGCGCCGGCGTGATCGCGGGCCTCGATGGGTGGCGTGTGTTCCTATGACGGGGTCGTGGTCGGGGATGGCGGGCGAGCACGTTCTGCGGATCATCGCCGCCCACGACATGGTGAGCACCGAGGGCTCGCGGTTCTTGGACCGGCCGATGGAACTCGCGCCCGACGCCGAGCTGATTCAGACATGGCGGCCCGAGTCGGGCGGGGTCGCGATGGCGGCGACGGAGCTGCGGCTGCGGGAAGGCCTCGCTTTCAAGGTGGAACTTGATTCCGACGGTGCCCTTCTCGTTGGGGCCCTGGCCGAAGGACACTCGCTCGCGGCGACGGTGCCTCTGCTGGCGGATCAACTCGGGCGCCCGGTGAACGAGGTCGCCGGCCCTGCAACCGAACTCGCGCACCAACTGTTCACCCTCGGATTTTTCAAGGTTTTCTAAAGGCGCCGCTCTTCCGATCCGATTTGAGTTCCCGGAGCCTTGGGTTCAAGGGGTGTTCGATGCTCGACGAATTCGATCGCGATCTGGAGCTTTCCCGGCGTCGTGTGCTCTCAGGCATCGCGGTGCTGGGGGCGGCGGGCGTGATGGTCCCCGCGAGCCGGGGGAAGGGGAACGGCGACACGCCGCCCGACACCGAACCGAGTCCGCCGACGTCAGCATCGTCCCCGACGTCAGCGTCGTCCCCGACTTCTGCATCGCCGCCGACGTCGAACTCAGACGACGACCACAAGGAGCACAAACCTGACCTGCTCCTACGCGGCCAGTTCGCTCGTCTCATCACCCCTGACGGGGGCGGCCCATCGACTTCGTCCGCCGACATCGTCGACGACAACGGCAGCCCCATCGGATCGTTCTGGAGCGCCGCGATGGCAGGGGGCGGATCGACGACGCTCTTCCACACGTTCCAGCTCGACAAGGGCACCCTGCACGGTCAGGGCTTCGGGCCGCTCGAGGAGGCCACGTTCGCCGTCGTCGGCGGCACTGGCGAGTACGAGGGTGCGCGTGGGCAATACGTGGCGCGCCAGCGGCCGGTGGCCGCGGGCGGAGACGGCAGTGCGGAGTTCGTATTCGATCTGGTCCCGGGTAAGGGGTAACAGCCATGGCGTTCGACGCGTTCCTCAAGATCGATGGCATCGACGGTGAGGCCGCCAACATCAAGTACGTGAAATGGATCTCCGTCGAGTCGTTCTCGTGGGGCGTGAGCAACACGGGCTCGGTCGTTGTGGGTGGAGGCGGAGGCGAAGGTAAAGCGACTCCCCAAGACCTTCATGTGGTGGCGCCGACGCAGATCTCGTCGCCCAAGCTGTTCCTCGCGACGGCAACGGGTCAGCATTTCAAGTTCGCCGAGCTCCAGGTGGTGGGACGCGACTCGCAGCCGTTCATCAAGCTGCGCCTCGAAGACGTCTTAGTGTCGAGCTTCCAGATGGGTGGCGGTAGCGGCGACGCGTTGCCTCGCGACGCGATCGCGCTCAGTTACGCCAAGGTCACGGAGTCGGTGTCGCGCCGAAAGGCCGACGGGACGCTCGACGCCCCCATCACGGGCGGCTTCGATTTCTCGCTCAACAAGCAAGGCTGAGGCGGACTTAGCCCCCCGACAGAGCTTGCATGATCGTGACTTCGTCGGTGCCGCCCACCGATGTCGTGA
>JBDUDK010000093.1:0-13712 GCA_040002995.1 Acidimicrobiales bacterium
TGTCGTGGGCGAGCGCCCAGAACTCGTCGGCGAAGCGCAGGTCGTAGCAGACGAAAAGACTGCAGCGGAGTCCTTCAACGTCGACGGTCACGTGGCGCGTTCCCGCGGCATAGCGCTCGTGTTCCTTGGCGTAGGAGAAGGGATGGATCTTGTCGTAGGTCGAGCTTTCGCCGTTGGGGCCGGCCAGTACGAACCGGTTCACCGGACGCGGCAACGCGGGATCGTTCGTCGGGATCGACGCCGCGACCCACACACCGTGCAAACGAGCCTGTTCGGCAAGAAAGCTCGCGCTCGGCCCGTCGGGCGGTTCCTGGATCCGCTCGCTATCGAGCGAGAAACCGGTGGCGAACATTTCGGTGAGCACGACGATCCGCGCGCCGGCGCCGGCGGCGCCCTCGATCATCGGGGCGACGTGAGCATGGGTTGCCTTCGCGTCCTCCCACACGACGTCGTGCTGCAGGGCGGCGATCTTCACGACGCCAGCCTCCGGAGCCGGGTGACCGCCTCGGCGAGCACCTCAGGACGCTTGCAAAAAGCAAAGCGTACGAGCGGTCGACCCTCGGCCTTGTCGTCGTAGAACACGACGCTCGGGATTCCCACCACACCACATCTATCGGGGAGCGAGCGACAGAACACCTCACCGTCGTCGAAGCCGAGCGGGCGAATGTCGACCGTGACGAAGAACGTGCCCTGCGGCGGATGCACCTTGAAACCGGCATCGCTCAGGCCCTCACAGATCAGTGCCCGCTTGACCGCCATGTCGGCGGTGTAGCGCGCGAAGTAGCTGTCGGGCAGGCGGAGACCCGTCGCGATCGCCGGTTGGAACGGACCGCCGTTCACGTACGTGAGGAACTGCTTCACGGTGCGGACCGCGCTTACGAGTGCGGCGGGCGCGCAGGCCCAACCAATCTTCCATCCCGTGACCGAGAAGGTCTTGCCTCCACTCGAGATCGTGACCGTGCGCTCCCCCATGCCCGGCAATGTGGCAATGGGAATGTGAGGACCGTCGAACACGAGATGCTCGTAGACCTCGTCTGAGATCACCACGAGGTCGTGCTCGATCGCCACTGCCGCAATGGCACCCAACTCGGCAACGGTGAACACCTTGCCGGTGGGATTGTGGGGCGTGTTGAGCAGGATGACGCGGGTGCGGTTGTTCACGCACGCGCTCAGCTCGGCGGGGTCGAAGCTGTAGTCGGGGGCGCGCAACACGATCGTTCGACGTTGCGCGCCCGCCATCGCGATGCACGCGGCGTAGCTGTCGTAGAGCGGCTCGAACACGATGACCTCGTCGCCAGGCCCGAGCAGGGCGAGCAATGAGGCCGCGATCGCCTCGGTGGCTCCTGCGGTGACGAGCACCTCGCTGTCGGGCTCGAAGCGCAGGCCGTAGAAGCGTTCCTGGTGCTCGACGATGGCCTGACGCAGGCTGGCGATGCCGATGCCCGGTGGATATTGGTTGAAGCCGCTGTCGCGCCCGACCGCGGACGCGGCGGCCGAGAGCACTTCATCGGGCCCGTCGGTGTCGGGGAACCCCTGACCGAGATTCACCGCACCGGTCGCTGCCGCCAGCGAGGTCATCTCGGCGAAGATTGTCGTCCCAAAGCCCTGTAGGCGTTCCGTGAGGAACCGCTGTCCCATAGATGTCGAACCTACCTGGACTCAGACGGGGAATACACCGTGCTTACGCCACGGCCGCTCGAGATGTTTGGTCGACGACACCTGCAAACCCTTCCAAATCGCCAGGCGGGTCTCGGCCGGATCGATGACGTCGTCGACCTGAGCGTGGCCCGCGGCGATGTAAGGATCGATGTTCTTGCGAAACTCCTCGGCCATCCGCACCTTGGCCTCGCCCCGCTCCTTCGGATCGCTGTACTGGTCGAGCACCTTTCGTTGTGTGATCTCGACCATGCCGTCGGGACCCATCACCGCAATCTCGGCCGTCGGCCATATCGCGATGTAGTCGGCCTCGTACGCGGTGCCGTTCATCACGAAGTATCCGGCGCCGTAGCTCTTGCGCAACACGATCGAGACCTTGGGCACGGTGGCCTCGCTGACCGCAAAGAGCATCTTGGCGCCGTGACGGATGATGCCTTGCTTCTCGACCGCCGAGCCGACGATGAAGCCGGGCACGTCGTGGAGAAACACCAGCGGGATGCCAAACGCGTCGCACAGCCAGACGAACCGCGCCGCCTTGTCGGCGGCGTTCACATCGAGTGCCCCGCCGAGCACCATCGGGTTCGACGCCACGAATCCCGCGGGCTGCCCACCGACGCGGCCGAAACCCGTCACGACGTTGCGGGCGAAGGCCGGCTTCATCGGGAAGAACTCGCCGTCGTCGACCAGCAACGCCACGACCTTGTTCATGTCGTACGCCCGCCGCGGCGCGGTCGGCACGATGCGGTACAGCTCCTCGACGCGCCGATCGACAGGATCATTCGTCGCTTTGACGGGGGGCGCTTCGCGGTTATGACTCGGAAAGAACGAGAGGTATTGACGGACGACTGAGAGGCATTCCTCGTCGGAGCCCACCTCGAGGTCGGCCACACCGGAGATCTTGGTGTGGACCTCTGTGCCCCCCATCTCCTCTTCCGTGACGTCCTCTCCCGTAGCCGCCCGTACGAGATGGCGACCGCCGAGCGCCATGGATGACGTCCCTTTCACCATGGGGATGAAGTCGGCGAGGGCGGGGATGTACGCGGTGCCCGCGGAACAGTGGCCCAGCATCGCGGCCACTTGGGGCACGACGCCGCTCATGGTCACCTGCTCCCGAAACAACGCGCCTGCCTCGGCGAACGTCGATCCGCTCGATGACTGGATGCGCGCGCCCGCGGAATCGAGTAGCCAAACGATCGGGATGCGCTGACGCAGGGCGAGTTCGCGCATTCTCCCCGTCTTGGTCTCGCCGATCGCCCCCATCGACCCGGCGAGGACCGTGAAGTCGTAGGCGCAGATCGCGACGCGACGGCCGTCGATCTCTCCGATGCCGGCAACCATCCCGTCGGCCGCGAGATAGCCGCGCTCGGCGGTGAGTACGGGGTCCATCGAATCGGCCAGCTGCGCGAACTCCACGAACGTGCCGGGGTCGAGCAGAAGGTCGATGCGTTCCCGAACCGGAAGCTTGTTCTGGCTCCGCTGCCGCTCGATGAGTTTTGGGCCTCCCATTTCGAGCGCGCGCCCCTTACGCTCTGCGAGGCCTTCGACCAGCGGTTGCCAGTCGTAGAGGTTGGGCTGGTCCGTCACGATTCCCCCAAACAGCTTGTTTGCGACTCGGACGGAGCCGATCTTGCCTCAGATAAACACCCGCACCTTTGCGGCGTCGTTATCGCCGTGCTCGTGGCGCATGCGATTCGCGGATGTCTTCCCGCCGACGCCGTCGCCGCGCTGGCCAGTCGCAACGACTGATCAGCGCCCCTTCCATTCCGGCTTTCGCTTCTCGGCGAAGGCCTTGAGACCCTCGCCGGCGTCCTCGAGTTGCGTGGTGATCGTCAGAAGGGGATGCAGCGAACGCAGGGCGTCGTCGGCCGCTTGGTCCCAAACGGCGTAGAACGCGTCACGGCCGAGCTTGACGATGGCCGGCGACTTCGACGCCAGTGTGCGCGTCAATTCGTCGACTGTCGCATCAAGCTCGGCCACGGGCACAACCGTATTCACGAAGCCGATGCGTTCGGCCTCGGCCGCTCCCACCCTGCGGCCTGTCAGCATCAGCTCGAGCGCCTTTTTGGGTGGCATCGAGCGCATGAGCGGCACCGTGATCATCATCGGCCACAGACCGACATCGATCTCGGGCGTTCCGAACTGTGCGTCTTCGGCCGCGATCACGAAGTCGCACATCAGCGCGACACCAAAGCCTCCCGCGAGCGCGAAACCGCGGACCCGTGCGATCGTTGGCTTGCCGAGCTCCCACACATCTCGAAACAGGCGGGCGAGCTCACCGCGCGCCTCGTGGAGATCCGCGAAGCCCGCTCCCTCCGCCATGCCAGAGAGATCGGCACCCGCGGAGAACGCCCTGTCTCCGGCCCCCGTGATCACGACGACACGAACATCGGGGTCGGCCTTGGCCGCGGCAACCGCCCCGCGAAGCTCGCTCATCACCGTCCACGACAGGGCGTTGCGGCGATCGGGCCGGTTGATCGTGATCGTGGCGACGTGCTCGTGCACGTCGTAGAGGAGCGCCTCGAAGGTTGGTGCCATGAGGACGACGTTATTCTCCGGCATGCCCCACGATGACCCGGTGCGAGCGCGGCGCGCTCGTGTGGCGCGTGCGAGTCTCTTGGCCAACCGCATCGGCTACCTGTTCTTCGCGGTCGCCGTGGCCGTGTTCATCATCGGCTTCGCGGTCGGCTTCACGGGGGCGATCGTCGCCATCGTCGTGACTGCCCTCGTTGTGGGATCCCTGCTGCTCGCGCCGGCGATCGTGCTCGGCTACGCGATCAAGGCCGCGGAGCGCGACGACCGCGACCACGGCCGCTGACCGGCTTCGGGTACCGTCCGCTGAGCATGTCGATGCGCCTTCCCGCCTCCGAACGCCGAGACCAACTCATGGCCACCGCGCTCGAGGTATTTGCCCGTCAGGGGTTCCACGCGACCTCGATGAACGAGATCGCCGATGCCGCGGGGGTCACGAAGCCCGTTCTGTACCAGCACTTCACGTCGAAGCGGGGGCTGTATCTCGAGTTGCTGTCCGACGTGGGCAACCATCTCCTCGAAGCCATCGCGAAGGCGACGGCCAACGCCGGCTCGCCGCGGGCGCAAGTCGAGCGCGGTTTCGCCGCGTACTTCCAGTGGGTCGCCGACGATCACGACGCGTTCAGGCTGCTGTTCGGCAGCGGCGCCCGGCGCGACGAAGAGTTCGCCGACGCCGTTCGCCGGGTCGAAAGCGCTGTCGCCGAGGCCATCGCTTCGTTGATCGCCGCCGACATCGACGACGATCACCGCTCATTGCTCGCGTACGGCCTGGTCGGTCTCGCCGAGGGGACGAGCCGCCGGCTCGTAGCCGGCGCCACCCCGTTTGATCCGCAGCGCGTCGCGGCCCGGGTGGCCGATCTCGCATACGCGGGCCTGCGGAGCGTGCGGCGCCCCTAGCTCAAGTCGGCTAGCTCAGGTCAACCGCGGGAATGACGCCCATGCGGCCGGCCTGGTAGTCGTCCAACGCAGTGAGAATCTCGGCCCGCGTGTTCATTACGAACGGTCCGTAGTGCGCGATCGATTCGCCAATCCGAGCTCCGCCGAGGAGCAGCACGTCGAGGCGACCACTCGTCAGCTCGGCGTCCGTCCCCACCTGGTGCTCGTCGGCACGCAGGGTGAGCGCGTCACCGGGTCCGAACACGACGAGATCGTGGTCGCGAATCGGCCTCGCCTCCCGACCGGCAAAGCCTTGGCCGGCGAGCACGTACGCCATGGCGCTGAAATCGGGACGCCACGGGAGGTCCAACCCGGCTCCGGGCTCGATGGTGGCATGGGCGTAGGTGATCGGAGTGTGGGTGACGCCGGGTCCGTCGTGGCCCGCGAGGGAGCCCGCGATGACCCTGATGAGCGCGCCACCGTCGTGGGAGGTGAGCAGGACGAGGTTGTCCTTGGTGATGGCCTGGTAGCGGGGCGGGGTGAACTTCAACGCCGACGGCAGATTGACCCACAGCTGCACGCCGTGGTTGAGGCCGCCGCGCTTGAAGGTCGCTTCGCTGGGCAGTTCGTCGTGGAGGATGCCCGCGCCCGCGGTCATCCACTGCGTGTCACCCTCGCCGATCGTGCCGCCACCACCGTTGGAATCGTGGTGCGTGACCTCGCCGTCGAGCAGATAGGTCACCGTCTCGAACCCGCGATGCGGGTGCCACGGCGCGCCTTTGGCCTCGTTCGGCGCATTGATGGTGGGACCCAGTTGGTCGAGGAGCAGGAACGGGTCGGCCTCCTGCATGCCCAGGGCGCCGGGGAAGGGACGCCAGACTTCGAATCCGGCACCTTCCGTGACGTGTTGAGCAGGGACGACGCGCGTGACCCCGCGCCAAGCGCCGGTCGTCGCGGGGCGTTCGACTCTGGGGAGGACGAGGAGGTCGGTAGCAGTGATGGCGGGCATGCGGTGCATTATAGTTCAGATTTGAACGAAACCAACCTCTGCCGCCGCCGCTCTCACGGGTCTACCGTGACCATCGGTGGGTAGCCCATGAGCCGCCGCGACGACGATCCCGGTCTGCCCATCCCGTTCGGTCCTTGCTCGAACGGCGAGTACGACCCGCTGCCCCTTTCGCCCGGTCTTCGTGAGGTCATCCGTCGTGCGAATTTGGCGTGCGACGAGAACGCCCGCCGGCTCGGCATGTCGCGACGTGACTTCTTGCGCACCGCGTCGGCGGCGGCAACCACGCTGTTGACGCTGGCCGCTTGCTCTCGCGACGCACGACGGTCGGCGCCGCCCTCGAGCTCAATCGCGGAGTCGACGACGGCGTCAACGGTGCCGTCCACGACCACCACCGCCCCCTACGGCACCGGCGGCACCTACGCGCTGCCGCCGAGCACCGCGGTCGACATCACGGAGGCGGAAGCCGTGCTCGGCGGCGAAGAGTTCGTCTTCGACGTGCAGGGTCACGTCCTCGAATACGACTTACTTAACCCGTCGTCGGGTACCCGCAGCGATGGCCTCGGACACGACTTCTGGAATCGGTTCCCGCAGCAGGCGTGCGGCGAGGCCGACGCCCGCGCCTGCTACTCGATCGAGCGATTCCTGGAGGCCATGTTTCTGCAGAGCGACAACGACATGGTGGTCGTGTCGGCGCTGCCTCTCGAGCCCGAGCACAGTCCCGCATCGGACGCGGTGCTCGACCTCACCCGTCGCATCGCCGAGCAACTCTGCCCCGATCCCCGCGTGCTCATGCACGCGCAGGCGCTACCGAACGTCGGCCCGCTCCCGGCGAACCTCGAAGCCATGGAGGACGCGGTCGGCCGTTACCCGATCGCGGCGTGGAAGGCGTTCACCGACTATCCACAGCGATGGGGCCGTCCGGGCGCGTGGCGCTTCGACGACGCCGACCCCGCGTTGCCTGCGGTCGGACAGGCGTTCATCAGCAAGGCCCTCGAGCTCGGCAAGCCGATCATCTGCGTGCACAAGGGTCTGTCGGGCGGCGGGCCGTACGCCGACCCCTCCGATCTCGGACCAGCAGCGAACGCGAATCCGGAGGCGACGTTCGTGGCGTACCACTCTGGATACGAGGTGGGCGGCGGGGAGGGTGAATACCGGGCGACGGGGAGGCCGGCCGGGGTCGACCGGCTCGTCCGCACCGTGCTCGACGCCAACTTGGGGACCAAGAGCAACGTCTACGCCGAACTCGGATCGACATGGTGGTCGCTCATGGGCCACCCCGACCAAGCCGCTCACGTGCTCGGAAAGCTGCTCTTGCATCTCGGCGACGACAACGTGCTGTGGGGCACCGACTCGATTTTCTACGGCGCGCCGCAGGCACAGCTCCAAGCGTTCCGTTCGTTCGAGATCACACCCGAATACCAGGAGAGGTTCGGCTACCCGGCACTGACGCCCGAACGCAAGGCCAAGATTCTGGGGCTCAACGCGGCCCGCGTGTACGGGGTCAAGCCGGTCACAACGCCGTGCGGCTTCACCCGCGACGACCTCGTCGCCGCCCGCAAGACGCTCAACGTGTCGTTCGAGACATTCGGGCCCCAGACGGTGTGGCAACGCCACGTGTTCGTCGACGCCCACCACGGCATGCCGTGAGGTGACGCGCCGTTTCGGGCCGGCCGGCCGGGCCAGCCGCTAGTCGACCAGCGCTTGGTGGACGAGCTGCTTGAGCTCCGAGCGGATTGGGTGGGTGCTCGACGGCAGCAATTGCGTGAGAAAGACGCAGGTGATCTCCTCAACAGGGTCGATCCAGAACGTCGTGCTGGCCGCCCCGCCCCATCCGAAGTCGCCAATGGAACCGGGGACCTTCGCCTTCACCGGATCGACCGTGACCGAGAATCCGAGGCCGAAACCCACCCCGTCGAACGTTGACTCGCTGAACAGCGGACGGCCGTACTCGCTCAGATCGGCGTCGCCCGGTAGATGGTTCGTGGTCATGTACTCGACCGTGCGCGTCCCCAGAAGGCGGACACCGTCGAGCTCGCCCTCGCGCAGCAGCATCTGCGTGAAGCGGTGATAGTCGGCAAGCGTCGAGACCAAACCTCCGCCACCGCCGAGGAACGCAGGTTTCTGCAGTGCGCCTCTCCCCATCGCGTCGAGCGGCGTGGCTTTACGCGTCTTGGGCACCGCGGTATAGAGGCGGGCCAGGCGGTGATGGTCGTCGGCGGGCGCGAAGAAACCCGTGTCGGTCATCTCGAGCGGCTCGAAGATGCGCTCGCGCAGGAATTGGTCGAGGGGCCGGCCTGAGACGACCTCGACGACGCGGCCGAGCACGTCGGTCGACATCGAGTAGTTCCATTCCCGTCCCGGTTGGAAGAGGAGGGGCAGGTCGGCGAGTTTGTCGCACACGCCTTCGAGGTCGCTGTCGACGGGCGTCGCCCACTCGAAGCCGGCGCGCCGATAGAGATCGTCGACCGGGTGTGCGTACATGAACCCGTACGTGAGGCCCGACGTGTGCGTCATGAGATGCCACAGCTCGAGCTCCTCGGTGCGGCCCTCGAGGATGGGGCTCGTGGCGGAACCGCCCCGCCAGACTTTCGTCTCCTTGAAGCTGGGGATGAAACGGCGCACAGGAGTGTGCAGCTCGAACGCGCCCTCCTCCCACAGCATCATCGCGGCGACGGTGGTGATCGGCTTCGTCATCGAATAGATGCGAAAGATCGTGTTGAGCTCGATCGGCGTGCCCGCCTCGATGTCGCGCTGCCCGTAGGTGTCGAGGTGGGCGATCTGGCCGCCGCGCGAAAGAACGACCGACCATCCCGGCAGGCGGCCGTCGTCGACGTAGCCGCGTAGGTGGTTCGTCAGACGCTCGAGCCGCTCGGGGGCGAACCCAACGTCGGACGCATCGACCTCGATCTTCAGGCTCATGCCCTCTCCATCTCGCGCTTGGTGGCCCAGGCCTAGTCCGCTTGGTCGAACTCGTCGAGCACACGTCGCGGCGCGCGGATCCGCCACGATTCGGTGAGGAGTTCGGAGAGCTCGTCGACAATGACCGCGCCGAACCGCACCAGTACTGTCGGATGGCCGTGATAGTGCGGCGTCGTGAAGAACTTGTCGGGCTCCGACGCGATGAGGGCTTCCTTCTCGGCGAGATCGCCGGTCCACACCACCAGGACGTCGCCCTCTTCTCGAATGCGCGCGAAGAGCCTGTCGCTGACCCGAAAGCCCGGCGTCCCATACGAGAGCTTCTCGGTGGTGGCAGGGAGTGAGAGAGCAATCCGCCGGACGTCGTCGGCCGTGACGCCGACCACGCTCGCCGTCTTCGGTGGCGCCATCGACAGAGTCAAGTCGCCGACCTTGAGAACGATCTCCGGCTCACCGGCGACGTTTGTGATCCCGGTCGGCTGCGTGGACTTGCGCGTGATCGCCACGAAGAGAACCGTATCCGCCGCCCCCCGTCGCCGTGTCCCGTCCCGATGTCCCCTCAGCGGGTAAATCGGTACCGAATTCGCGTCCTTTTCACCCTCTGAGGACGAATAGTGACGGAGCGGGGGGCTGGCGGCCGAGGGTTGTGGGCCGCGGGCCGAGCGGGGTCAGCCGGCGTAGTTGCGGAGGACCCGGAGGGCGGCCATGCCGTGGGGGCCGCGGGCGACGAGTCCTGACTCGTCGGGCGCGAGCCGGCGGGCTCCCACCCGGCAGAACGCGCCCGCCGCGCCGGTGATCGTGGAGTCGGCATCGGCGGGGCCGTAACGCCAGAGCGACCCGTCCGGGGCGGTGAGCTCGCAGAAGACCGCGTGCGGCTCTTGTCCGACGAAGTTGAACGCATAGAGAAGCGAGCCGTGCCCGAGCCACGCGATGTGGCGCAGACGGTCGGTGTCAGGGAACGGGAGGCCAAGCGGCCGCGTGATATCGAGCCCGTGGGCCCAGTGCTCGGCCAGACGCGTGGTCGCGAGCGTCTTGGGCTTGAGCGGAGTCGCTGCCCATTGGAAGCGCTGCTCGGCATCGGCTCCCATCAGGGCGGCGACGGCCTCGCGGCGCGCCACGCGCCACCGCTCAAAGGTCGCTCCCGGTGTCGTGCGCTCCGCACTCACCATCTGGTCGATGGCGTCGTCGAGGTTCTCGGCCTGGTCGCGCCAGTTACTGATGCCCACGCGGCCCGCCACGCTGTTCACGACCGCCTCCTCGGTTTGCGCGAGGTGCAGGACGACATCGGCGACCGTCCATCCGAGCGCGCCCGACGGCGCGCTCCAGGCCTCGTCATCGAGCGAGTCGAGAATGGCCTCGAGGCGATCTTGCTCGGCCACGAGATCAGCGAAGATGTCCATGAGAGCAGACAGCTTGCTCAGCGCGCCGCCTTGCGGGCAACTCGTTGGTGCGCGGCTCGGAAACGGAGTGGACTGGGTCGATGGCGACGCTTCTCGAGGAGTTGGGCGACGGGCTCGTGTTGCGCGTGGCGCGCCCCGGTGACGCGGAGCAGGTGGTCGCCCTAAATGGCGAGATGCACGCCGAACCCGGCACGACCGGGCCGGAGGAAGCGATCATGGATTGGACCCGCGACCTGTTCGATCTGGCCCACCCCACGTTCCGCGTCGACGACACAACCGTCGTCGAGGACACCACCACCGGCCGCATCGTGTCGACCGTCTTCACGATCCCGCAGTGGTGGTCGTATGCCGGGACTCCTCTGTTGGTCGGCCGTCCGGAACTCGTCGCAACCGATCCGGCCTATCGGCGGCGTGGACTCATCCGCGCACAGTTCGACGCGATCCATCGCCGCGGCGAAAGCGCGGGCGAGATGCTGCAATTCATCACCGGCATTCCGTGGTACTACCGCCAGTTCGGCTACGACTACGCGCTCGACTTAACGCCCCATCCCACCGTTCGCGCGGGCAGCACACCGATCGTGTCCGACCCTCGCTGGTCGGTGCGGCCGGCGACGTCCGACGACATCGCGTTTCTCGCGAAGGTCGACTCCGCCATCGCCGCACGCAGTTCTTTCCTCCGCTGCGTTCGCGACGAGGCCACGTGGCAACTCGAGATGGCCCGCCGGCCCGGCGCGCTCCTTGGCTGCGGCGTCTTCGTCATCGAACAACTCGAGGCGGACAGCACGCCCCAGCCGATCGGCTACGCAGCGCATCAGAACCGCGCGTGGGGCAGCCAGCTCCCGTTGCGTGCGTTCGAGTTGCTGCCGGGGCAGTCCTGGCTCGGACCCACGAGCGCGGTAATCGCGCACGCGCAGCAAGCCGCGCGAGACCGGTCCCTCGCCGGAGTCACGCTGGCCTGGCCCGACGAGCATCCCGCGCTGCGTTGCGCATACACGCGCCTCGCGCCACCCTTTGGGGCGAACTACGCCCTCTACGTGCGAGTGCCCGATCTGCCGGCGTTCCTGCACGCGATCGCGCCGGTTCTCGATCGTCGCCTGGCGGCCTCACCCGCAACGAACTACTCGGGTGACCTCCGCCTCGACTTCTACATCGAGGGCCTGACGATGAGCTTCAAGGACGGTCGCCTCGCGTCGGTCGCGCCGTGGCGGCCCGACGATGATGACGACCACGGCGACGCGGGAATGCCCCGCGACGCTTTCGTTCACATGCTTCTCGGCAACCGAAGCGTCATCGAACTCGAAGGCACGGTGGCAGACTGCTCGGTGAACACCGACGTCGGGGGCCTCCTGCTCGACGTCCTCTTCCCGCGCATGCCGCTTCACAGGTGGTGGCTCGGTTAATCAGCCGTGTGACATACCGCTTCGACGTTGTTGCCGTCGGGATCGCGCACGAACGCGCCGTAGTAGTTGGGGTGGTACTCCGGGAACACCCTCGGCTCGTGGAGCACCTCCGCGCCCGCCTCCGTCGCGGCGGTGAAGAACGCCCGAACCGCGGCGCGGTCTGCGGCCTCGAACGCGATGTGGATCTCACGGTTCGGCTCGCCGGTGGTCAAGGGACCGAGCCAGAACGTCGGCCGTCCCCTCACGCCGTAACCGATGACGGGGCCGAACTCCATCACCCGTGCACCGCCTAGGGATGCGAGCGCGGCGTCGTAGAACGCAGCACTGGCCGCAGTGTCAGCGCATTGAATCGAAACATGATCGAGCATTGGACCCCCCCCGTCAGTGGGCGAGCACGAGGCAGAACGGGTGACCGGCGGGGTCGAGGAACACGCGAAAGGCCACCGGCTCGGGTTGCCAGTTCGCTTTGCGCGCGCCGAGAGCCGTCACCTTCGACTCACCGCTGTCGAGGTCGTCGACATCGAAGTCGAGGTGGGCCTGCTGGGGATGATCGGCGCTGGGCCAGACCGGAGGCTCATGGTCGGGCGCCAGTTGAAAGGCGAGCGTGGCGCCACCGTCGCTGCGGAGTTCTATCCAGTCGCCGCCGTCACGATCGACCTTCCAACCGGTGATGGCCCCATAAAAGGCGGCAAGAGCCTGCGGGTCGCGACAGTCGAACGCGAACACCGCCAGACGAGCAATACCAGTCATCGCCGAACCATATCGAGGTCACGACGTGAGGCCGGCCATGACTTCGTCGGGGCATGGCATGTCGTTGATCTGCACGGCCAAGCGCCCGGCGGCATCCCGGTACGACCGCTCGTCGAGCACGGATCGCACCGCCCCGAGAACGGCATCGGGCGTGACGGCTCCCGGCCGAAGCACGCGACCGACGCCCGCCGCTTCACAGCGGTCGGCGTTGAGGAAGTTGTCGGCCCCCTGCGGCACGAGCACCTGCGGTAGTCCAGCGCCAAGCGACGACAGCAGCGTCCCCGAGCCACCGTGGCTGACGAGCGCGTCGCAATGTGGGAGCAACTCCGACTGCGGGATGTACTACTCGACGCGTGCATTCGGCGGGACAGGGTCCAACCAGTCGGCTGGGTGGTTACGACCAACCGTGACGATCAGGTTGATGTCCTCTATCGACAACCCGTCGAGCGCAGCCCGAAACAAAGAACGATCGGAGTTGAGGAAGGTTCCAAGCGTCACGTAGACGGTGGGGCGCTGAGGTAGATCTGTCACCCAATCCGGCAAGTTCTCATCGACGGTTGCCCCCCGAGAACCCGACGGGACGAAGGCTCCGTATTTGGTGAGAGAAGCGAGGGTCTACTGGCGTCTCGAGGTCGGGCGGCGCGATGGAGAGGCATGGTCCTCGAAACGTTCCCTCCCGCCGGGCGCGCGAGCGGCAACATCGGATGCACGTGACCGAGCTCGGGACAGCAGAAAAACAGAACGCGCACCAGAACCTCCGCATCGCGTGGCGGGGCAATCTAGTGACGGCGCGATGCCGGGCCCATGCAGCTCGGCCGAACCCGACAACCTCGACGAGCGTGGCCTGCTTCTCGGTTAGCTCGCGTTTCATCGTGACGCGCAACTCGCTTGGGCGGCCACGCCACCCCCGCATCTCTCGCTGCTCGACCTCGTGCGGCGATCGCGACGGGGATCCGGGAGCGGATTGACGGCGCTACCGGCGAGTGAATCAGATGTTCGCTGCGACTTCCCGAAACTCGACGCTCTGGACGGTGACCCCTGGCGCCGGTACCGAGCCCGCGGTTGGCGCGACCGCTCGGGCCTGCGCCTCGGTCTCGAAGAAAACCATCGAGGAACCTTTTCCGTCGACCGGCTCGAGCCAGTAACCGGCAATGAATCCAGGCGACGCCTTCACCA
>JBDUDK010000042.1:0-13666 GCA_040002995.1 Acidimicrobiales bacterium
CGATGTCCGAATCATGCACGTGGCAGGCGTTCAACGTCGCGGTGCCCTCAACGTAGATGCCAGTCACCCGCGGCTGTGTACCTGCCACGTCGCAGTTCTCGATGACGGCCGAGGCACCTGGATAAACGTGCACCGCATACCAGGGCCCAGAACGCACCCGGACGTTGCGCAGTACAACGTTCCTTGCTCTGACTTCGATGTTGCCGGCGACATCGAGATTCGCGTACACCGCACTGTCTTGCGATGCGGTGAAGCCGGGTGACGGGCTGAGGGCGACACCATCGACGAGACCAGTCGTGGCCGCTGTTGGCAAGTCACTTGGTATGGCAACTGTCGGTATGGCAGCTGCCGCCGTAGTCGAGTTAACGACTACGTATCCGCTCGCCGTAACCGCCATTGCCACCACCCGCGATTGCCCTGGGGTCGCCGGCGTTCCGTGGAACGCCGCGTCACCAAAGGAGAAGATGCCACCGTCCGCACCGACGAGGTAGTAGCCGCCGCCGGACGGGGAGACGTCGATTCCCGTGATCGAAGCCGCAAGGCCTCGGCCAGCCATGGAGCCCCTGAATACGGCATCTCCGAATGCAAAGACTCCGCCGTCGGAAGACCCGAGGTAGTACCCGTCACCCGTAGCGGTGCTGGCGATGCCGATCACGGGCCGCGCGATGGGACGCCCGGCCATCGAACCCTTGAAGCGTGCGCCGAACGCGAACACGCCGCCATCCGAGGCCACGAGGTAGTACCCGCTTCCGGAAGGCGTCACGGCCATCCCAACAATCGGAGCGGCAAGGGAGCGACCGCCCATCGATCCACGAAACACCGCATCGCCGAACGCGAACACGCCGCCATCCGCGGCGACGAGGTAATACCCGCTTCCGGAAGGCGTCACGGCCATCCCAACAATCGGAGCGGCAAGGGAGCGACCGCCCATCGATCCACGAAACACCGCATCGCCATACGCGAACACGCCGCCATCGGCGCCCGCGAGAAAGTAACCGCTGGCTGACTCCCTCGAGGCGATCGCCACAATCGGCGCCGCAAGGGAAGTCAGGTCGCCAAAAGCCTTGGCGTCTCCGAACCCTAAGACTTGCGCTGCCGAAGTCGGCGGGCGCACGACGCTCACATGAGGACTCTGCGGTGCGGCCGCCCGTACGGAGAGCGCGAGGGGCAGGAGCAACCCGACCGACAACAGCGATCGCTTCAGGCGTGGGCCTCGTCCACTGCCCAAGTTTTGGTTCATACCCTTCCTTCGGCAGGATGGCGCCCGTCTTGAAACAATTACGTTATGTGATTGCGATCCTATGACGAAAGCATCAGCGGCGTTTAGGTACGGTCCGCCAAAATCGGCCCGCGGAGAGTGGCGACCGGGGCTTTCAGCGTACGTACGCACGCGCTCCCCGTCATCACCGCACCATCTTGGCTGCCGAATCGGCAAAGACGCTGCTAAGAGGCGACGCTTCGAGCCCCAGCCCATCCCTGTGGGTTCAGATTTGGAAAATGATGAGCAGAGCACAAGGGTTGCTGAGGTGACCCGAGGCAAGCCGCTGCCCTCACCGTCGGCGGTCCTAACCTTGGCCATTCTTTTACAATCCGTAAAGTTATTCGTAACGTAGGTTGAGTTGATGAACGGGCGACAGTCACTCGACGCGATCAATCGCCCCGTGTGGGCGGGTTCCGTCAGACGGTTCCTTTGGGACGGTTGGGCGGACGCAGGCGAGCGAGTTGCCACCCAACGGGTGAAAACCATCGCCACGGATAAGCCGATCCTCGACCTTGGAGTGGGGTGCGGGCGGACGCTTCCGTTGCTGCGAGCGATCAGCAGCGACTACACCGCGATCGACTACACGCCCGAAATGGTCGCGGCTTGCCAACGTCGCTTTCCCGGCGCAAAGGTGCTGGTCGCGGACGCCCGCGATCTCAGCCGATTCGAAGATGGTGCATTCGCGCTCGTGTCGTTCAGCCTCAACGGTATCGATGCCGTCGACCACGAGGATCGGGCCAAGATCGTCGCGGAAGTTTTCCGAGTGCTGCAGCCCGGCGGCGCCTTCCAATACTCCACCCACAACGAACTCGGGCCGGGCCCGAAGCAGCGACCATGGGGTCTGCTGTCCATCGACCTTCGATCTCCCCGAGACACCGCGCGGCGCGTCAAGCAGCGGTGCCTCGGTCTACGCAGTGGACTCCGGAACTACCGGCGCTACAAAGCGATCACCGTGAATGGCGACGATTGGTGCATTCGGGTCGGCGAGGCGCACAACTTCGGAATCGTCATACATTTCATCACGGCGCTAGGAATCCTGCGCGAGCTGGCCGGTGCCGGTTTCGGCGCTGATGTCGAGCTCTATGACGAGAGCCGCGGCGTCCGGGTTCAGCCAGCTGCTGACACGTCGCACATCTGGTACTTCAACGTGGTGGCCTTCAAACCCTTGTGACGCGCTCTCACGCGTAGGGGGTGAACTTCGAGCACAGGTTCGCGATGTCGACGCGCACCGCCGCCAGCTCGGCATGATCGCTGCGAGCACGTAGGGCGCGTGCGATCTGTGTCGCAATCTCACTCATTTCAGGCTCTTTCATACCTGGAGTAGTGGTCGCCGGAGTGCCGATGCGGACGCCGCTTGTGACAAACGGGGAGCGCGGATCGTCGGGGATCGTGTTCTTGTTCAACGTGATGCCGGCCTCATCAAGAACCGTCTGGGCTTCCTTACCGGTGAGGTCACCGTCGAACGAGCGCAGATCGACCAGCAACAAATGGTTGTCGGTGCCCCCCGATACGAGCCGGAAGCCCTCTGCTGCAAGGGCGGCCGCGAGAGCTTGCGCGTTGGCCACGATTTGCTTGGCGTAGTCGGCGAAGCTCGGATGCATTGCCTCTTTGAACGCCACCGCCTTAGCCGCGATGACGTGCTCGAGCGGACCGCCTTGCTGACCGGGGAAGATCGCCTTGTCGATCGCCGCCGCGTGCGCAGCCTTGGAGAGGATGCACCCACCGCGCGGACCGCGCAGGGTCTTGTGCGTCGTAAGCGTGACCACATCGGCGAACGGCACCGGAGAGGGTTGGGCGCCACCAGCGATCAGCCCGGCAATGTGGGCCGCGTCAAAGACGAAGAGAGCGCCGACCTCATCGCAGATCTGACGAAACGGTTCCGGGTCGAGGCGGCGCGGATACGCGGTGGCCCCCGCCACGATCATCTTGGGATGAGCCTCAAGTGCGATGTCGCGCACTTGGTCCATGTCGATGCGCTCATCGCTCTTGGAGACCTTGTACGAGACGAAGTGGTACAGCTTCCCGCTCGCATTCACCGGTGACCCGTGCGTGAGGTGACCACCATGATCGAGCGACAACCCGAGAACGGTGTCGCCCGGCTCGAGCAGAGCCTGGTACACAGCCATGTTCGCGTTCGCGCCCGAATGGGGCTGCACGTTGGCGTGCTCGGCCCCGAACAACTTCATGACCCGTTCCCTGGCGAGCTCCTCGGCCTCATCGATGAATACGTTGCCGCCGTAGTACCGCTTGCCCGGGTAGCCCTCGCTGTACTTATTGGTGAGCACAGACCCGGTGGCCCTCAGGACCGCGGGTGACGTGAAGTTCTCCGACGCGATCAACTGCACCGTCGTGTTCTGGCGTTCGAGCTCGCGGTCGAGAATGGCGAACAGTTCATCGTCGGGTGCGTGATCGCTGGGCCACGGCATCAGCGGTCCTCCTCGAGGGCCATGAGCTGGGCGACGCGCCGGGCGTGGCGCCCACCTTCGAACGGGGTCGTCAAGAACAGTACGAGGATCTCGTCGGCGAGGCCTGTACCAATCACCCGGCCACCGAGTGAGAGCACGTTGGCATCGTTGTGGGCCCGGGCCAGCCGTGCCGTGTAGAGGTCGTTGCAGAGCGCGGCGCGCACGCCGTGGATCTTGTTGGCGGCGATCTGTTCGCCCTGACCGCTACCGCCAATCACGATGCCGACGTCGGCCGCCTCGTCGCGCACCGCGCGGCCCACCGCCGCGCAAATCGGCGGGTAGTCGACCGGTTCCTCGCTGTCGGTGCCGAGATCGGTGACGGAGTGGCCCAAGCCGTCGAGCGTGGCCAGCAGATGCAGCTTCAACGCGTAGCCCGCGTGGTCGCACCCGATCGTGATCCGCACGTCAGGAATGTACCCGGGCACTGGCCTGGCCGTACGCTCCCGCGCGTATGGCTCTCGACCCTCGCACTCCCGTTTTGATCGGCGCCGGCCAGGTTGTTCAGCGCGCCGCTGGCCTCGACGACGCGCTCGACCCCGTTGCGCTCATGGCCGACGCCGCTCGCGCCGCGGCCACCGATGCCGGTCTCCACGACGTTCCCCTGCCCGATTCGATCCGCGTGGTTTCGCTGCTGTCATGGCGTTACCGAGACCCCGCGGTTTTCCTCGCGGAAGATCTCGGTTTCGCCGATCGGGTCGGCGAGCTCGCGTACACCACGGCCGGCGGCAACACGCCGCAGATGCTCGTCAACGTGACCGCGGACGAGATCCAGCGGGGCCAGCTCGACCTCGCCATACTCGCCGGCGCGGAGACGTGGCGAACGCGCATGCGCGCCCGCCGCGCCGACGCCACGCTCAACTGGCGCAAGATGCCCGAGGATCACGAACCTCAACGCGTCATCGGCGCCGACACGCCAATGGGCCATCCGTCGGAGCTGGCCAAGGGCATCGTGATGCCAGTGCAGGTGTACCCGATGTTCGAGTCGGCGATCCGGGCCGCTAGAGGTGAGAGCCTCGACGAGCATCAGGTGAAGATCAGCGAGCTATGGGCGCGTTTTTCGGCCGTCGCGGCGACGAACCCCTATGCCTGGGTGCGACAGGCGAAAACTGCCGAAGAGATCCGTGTGCCGACGGCGGACAATCGCATCATCGGGTTCCCGTATCCAAAACTCATGAACTCCAACAATGACGTCGATCAGGCGGCGGCGCTGATCGTCTGCTCTGTCGCAAAGGCCCGAGAACTCGGGGTTCCCGAAGACCGCTGGGTCTTCATTCACGCCGGCACCGAGTGCCACGACCACGACTTTGTCTCCAATCGCGCCGACCTGCATAGCGCGCCCGCGGTGAAAATCGGTGGGCGTCGCGCGCTTGACCTCGCCGGCATCGGCGTCGACGACATCGCGTACGTCGACCTCTACTCATGTTTCCCGTCGGCCGTACAGATGGGGGCCGACGCGCTCGGTCTCTCACTCGACGCGCCGCTTACGCGCACGGGCGGGCTGGCCTTCGCGGGAGGGCCTTGGAACAACTACGTGATGCACGCCATCGCCACGGTGATGGCAGAGGTGCGAGCCGATCCCGGATCTTTCGGCTTCTGCTGGGCCAACGGTGGCTTTGCCACCAAGCACGCGTTTGGCGTGTACTCGACGACGCCACCCGCGGCATTTCGTCACGAGAATCCCCAAGCCGAGATCGACGCGTTACCCCGCCGCGAACTCGCCGACGGTGACGACGCCGCGGGGCCCGCCACGATCGAGGCCTACACCGTCATGCATTCCCGCGAGGGTCAACCAGAGTTTGCTATCGCCGCGGGGATCCGCCCGGATGGTCGTCGAACGTGGGCGACGTCAAACGATGTCGGACTATGCGCCGCGCTGTGCGACGGAGAGTGGGTTGGCGACCCCATGACCATCGAGAGCGGAGGGCTACTGCGAATTGCGTGAGACCCGACCTAGCGTTGTGTGCTCTAGCGTCGAGGCCCTGATGGAGAGCCGCTGATGGAGAGAGAGGTCGCGTCGTGGCGCTGACCATCGCGGGCCGGGAGCGCCGAGAGCGTCGGAAAGCGGCACAGCAGGAGCGGGAATTCCACGAGGCCAGACGACCGCCCGCGTCGGCGACAACATCGCAACCGCGAGGGCGTGGAAGATCTCCTAAGAATTACGCGGCCGTCGCGGCTGTGGCCCTGTTCGTCAGCTTCTGCGGAGCGGCGCTACTAAGATTGAAAGAACGCGCCGGACCCGAGCACGTCGTCACGCCAACCGTTTTGGGGACGACCGTGTCTGCGCCCACCCCCCCCACGCTCCCGCCGGTTGAGTTCACCTCGACAGATCGCACTGCTCTGCTCGTAGGCACCGCCGAACCTAGTGCCACAGTGCGGGTTGGTGACCTCCAAACAGTCGCCGACCTTGGAGGTTGGTGGCGGATCGCCGTTGAGCTCGCGCCCGGCATCAACTATTTCCAAGCCATTGCCACTTCTCCGTCCGGCTTGCAGCTGGTGGCGACGGTCTACACCGTCACTTACACCCCGCTAGCCACGACGGCAGCCATCCCGTCGGAAACCACCGCTGCTGTTCCTGTCGGTGGCGACGTACGGGTCACGATCTTGTCGCCGCTCGACGGCGCGGTGGTCGGAACACGCCGCATCACCATGTCGGGAACCGCGACACCCGGCGCGCGGGTGAACGCGGCCGGCACTGTCATGACCGCCACAAGGAAGGGTCTCTGGTCGGCGCTCGTCACGCTCAAGCCGGGTGAGAACGACATCAAGGTGATCGCTACGGCCCCAGGGGGTGGTTTCACCACCACCTCGATCAGCGTCCGCTACAACATTCCGCCAACGACGACGACGCCGGAAACCACGGCGCCCGTTGACACGACGGCCGCCGGCCCTAACCCCGCCCCCTGATCGAGACGAATGCTCGACCCGCCCCAGCCACCCGGCCTACGGCCGCCGGCACCGATCCCCGCACAGCCGCCGCGCTCGCGCCGTCGGAGTTCCGCGAAGTCCGGCGCTCTCTTCGTCGGAATTACCCTCTTCGCGGTGCTGTGCGGAGCGGCCGTACTGAAATTCCGCAGCCAAGCCGCTCCCGACGTGGCCGTCGAGTCGAAAACCGTGTCGAGAACCGACGCGACATCCGAGGTGACGGTCGGCTCAGCCTCCACGTTCCCACCAGTCGAACTCACCTCGACCACCGACACCGCCGTCCTCGTCGGTACCGCATCACCCGGCGCGGTGGTGCTCGTGCTCGGTCGCCAAGCGGTCGCCGACGCCTCCGGGGCGTGGCGGATCACTGTCGATCTCGTGCCCGGCATCAACCACTTCCAGGCCGTCGCCACCGAACCGTCGGGCTTGCAGGTAGCGACGAACTTCACCGTCATCTACACCCCGCCCGCCACCTCGGCCGCCACGTCGGCCGCCACCACCTCAGCGGCGCCTCCCACCATCAGCAATGCCACCACGCCCGTCGTCAGGCCGGCCACCACCGCAACGGCTCCTCCCGCCATCATCACCAATACCACGACGACCGTTGCCGTCAACGTTCCAGTGACGATCTCGTCGCCACTCGACGGAGCGGTTGTCGCAGCTGTTCAGATCACGGTGTCGGGTACCGCGGCGCCCGGCGCACGCGTAAACGCGGCCGGCACCCTCGCCTCCGCCGCCGAGAACGGCCTCTGGTCGGCATTCGTCACGCTCAAACCCGGCACCAACCGCCTCACGGTGACCGCCACAACCCCGGCGGGTGTCACCAGCGCCTCGATCACCGTCCGCTATAACCCTCGAGCGACCACGACATCGGTGCCGCCACAGACGACCACGATCCCTGTCGACACGGAGCCGCCGCCACCCTGATCGCGTCGGGTCGTCACCGGTACTCTGCCGCCATGCGCGCCGCCGTCATGAGGAACTGGGAATTGTCGGTCGAGGACGTCGCCGATCCGGTGCCGGGGCCCGGGCAGGTGCTCACCAGAGTTCTGGCGTGCGGCATCTGCGGGAGCGACCTCCACCTCCTCAAGCACGGCGCCCGCCAACTGGGGCTCGCGGCCGAGCTCGCCAAAGGCCAACCGCCCGACCCCTTGCGTCCCATCCCCCTCGAGCCGGCGCGGCCCACGATCATGGGCCACGAGTTCTGTTGCGAGGTCGTCGCGCTCGGGCCCGAGTGCACGAACCTCAAGGAGGGCGACACTGTGGTGTCGCTTCCCATCGCCTTCGACACTCAGGGCCTCCACGGCCTCGGCTTCTCGTCGGTCTACCCCGGTGGCTACGCCGAGCTCATGGTGCTGAACGACATGCTGGCCCTCAAGGTGCCCGGCGGGCTTTCCCCGCGTCTCGCCGCGCTCACCGAGCCGCTCGCGGTCGGCGTGCATGCCGTCAACAAGAGCGGCATCGGCGCCAAAGACGCCGCGCTCGTGTTGGGCTGTGGACCCGTCGGGCTGGCCGTCATCGTCGAGCTCCGCCGCCGGGGTCTTGGGCCGATCGTCGCCGCCGACTACTCCTCGGCCCGCCGCCGCCTCGCCGAGAAATTCGGCGCTGACCTGGTGGTCGATCCCGCCCATCAAACGGCCATCGAGGCGTGGCGCGGCATCGACGGTTCGCGGCCGCTCGTGATATTCGAGGCCGTTGGCGTCCCCGGCATGCTCGACCAGGCGATGGTGATGGCACCGAGAGACGCCCGCATTCTCGTCGTGGGGGTCTGCATGGAAGACGACGTCGTGCGCCCCATCATCGGCATCGGCCGCGAGCTGACGATCCAATTCGCGCTCGGCTACGACCCGGTCGAGTTCGCCGGAACGCTCGCCGCCATCGCCGACGGCGCGATTGACGTTTCTGCCCTTATCACCAGCACGGTTGCTGTCGATGGTGTACCGGGAGCCTTCACGGACCTGGCCGATCCCGAGGCCCACGCCAAAATTCTCGTCGAGCCGTAGGACGGCGAAGTGCCCGACAGACCATGACCATCACCCCATGACGATCACCGAGACCAGACCAACGGTCGACTGGGACAAGGAGCGCCGCAAGAAGCGCCGCCGCCGCCTTGACACCGTCGACGCGGGACTCGTGCTCGTGGCCGCCGTCCTCCTCGGCGTGGGCTCGCACCTGTTCACCGACTCGCTGTTTCGTAGCCGCACCAACACGGTCGCGGCGGTCGTTCCCGAGACGCTCCCGTCGACCACGCTGCCCGGAATTGAGGGGCCCATCAATCTCGCTCTCACACCCGGCATCGACGGTGTGATCACTGACCACCGACCGATGACGATGTCCGGCACGGCAACTCCGGGTGCGATCGTGAGCATCGGCGGCTTGCGGTCGACCTCGCGAAGCGACGGGAGCTGGGCGATCACCGTGTTGTTGAAGCCCGGTGTGAACGAGTTCAGGGTCGTTGCCGAGGGCGGTGCCGGCAACTCCGCGGCCCAGACCCTCACCGTCACGTACCGGCCATCCACGACGACCATCCCCGTCGCGCCGACGATCGACGTCACCCCCACATCGGAAGCCACGACGACCGCGGCGACGACCGCTGTGTCCACGACGGCTGCGGCGACGCCCACCACTCGGGCCCCGGCCCCGTCAACGACGCGGTCCACGGTGCCGACGACCGCGCCGCCCACGACAGCTTCCGTGCCGGTCGATACCGAGCCGACGGCCTAGCCTGCGGCCTCGATGGCCGACACCTTCCCCCGCCAGCAGGCCCGCACGCAGCGCTTCACGCTCGGCGAGCCGCGCACGTTCACGGTGTCGCCCGATGGCCGGCGGGTGGTATTTCTCCGCTCCGCCGGAGGCAGTGACCCGGTCACGTGCCTGTGGGTGCTCGACGTCGCCAACGGCACCGAGAGGCTGCTCGCCGACCCCCGCGAGCTCCTCGGCGGGTCGGTCACCGAAGATCTGACGCCCGAGGAACGAACTCGCCGCGAACGACTTCGCGATTCGGCCCAGGGCATCACCTCCTACGCCACCGACACCGACGTCCGGGTCTGCGCGTTCACCCTTGCCGGACGCCTCTACACCGCGGGTCTCATCACCGGTGGCGTACGCGCGCTCGACGTACCCGGCCCGGTGTTCGATCCCCGGCCGGATCCGTCGGCCACGCGGCTCGCGTACCTGAAGGGCCGGGCGCTCATGATCGCCGCGCTCGACGGGAGCACAACCGAATGGGCCGGCGAAGAAGATCCCAACATCAGTTGGGGGGCGGCCGAGTTCGTCTCAGCCGAGGAGATAGGGCGCTTCCGGGGCTACTGGTGGGCACCCAACGGCGAAGAGCTCGCGGCGACGCGCGTCGACGTCTCGCCCGTGGGCCGCTGGTACATCTCCGATCCTGCACAGCCGTGGGTGGAGCCGACGCTGGTCCGGTACCCGGCCGCCGGCACGCCGAACGCGGATGTCACGCTGCACATCCTTCGCCTCGACGGCTCGGGTCTCGAGGTCACATGGGACCGCATCGAGTTCCCCTACCTCGTCGATGTCTCGTGGGACACCCACGGCCTTTTCGCCACAGTGCAAAGCCGTGATCAACGCACTCTTCGCGTGCTGTCGGCCGACACCGCAACCGGCACGACGGCCACCGTGGCCGAGGACCATGACGACACATGGGTCGAACTTGTGGAGGGTGCCCCCCGTCGCCTCGCCGATGGCCGTCTCGTGATGGTGGCGGATCGTGACGGCGCCCGCCGGCTGATCGTCGACGGCGAGACGGTGACGCCGGCGGTGCTGCAGGTGCGCTCTGTCGCGCATGTGGGCGACGACCACGTGCTGGTGGCGGCGAACGATGTCGACGAGCCCGCGCAGCAGCACATATGGCGCTGGGACAGCGAGGGCCTCACGGCTCTCACCACCATGCCCGGCGTGCATTCGGCGGTGGCGGGCGGCGCCACCGTGGTGATGTCGTCGCGCTCGCTGGATTGGGACGGCACTCGGGTGAGCGTGCTCGACGGCCCGCCCATCGCCTCGCACGCCGAGACTCCCCTCGTCGTGCCCAACCTCACGATCCTGCGCGTGGGTGAGGAGCGCCTCGCGACCGCGCTCTTGGTCCCGAGGGGCGGTGTCGCCCCCGGCGTTCGCCTGCCGGTTCTGCTCGACCCCTACGGTGGGCCGCACGGCTCGCGGGTGCTAGCCGCGCGCAACGCCCATCTCACGGCGCAATGGTTTGCCGATCAAGGTTTCGCCGTCGTTGCGATCGATGGCCGCGGTACGCCGGGACGGGGCAGCGAATGGGAACGAGCCGTCCACCGTGACCTGGCGGGGCCGGTCCTCGACGATCAGGTCGACGGTCTGCACGCGCTCGCCAACCGCGACGATCGACTCGACCTCACGAAGGTGGCCATTCGAGGCTGGTCGTTCGGTGGGTACCTCGCGGCGCTCGCCGTCCTACGCCGCCCCGACGTCTTCCACGCCGCCGTCGCGGGCGCCCCTCCCACCGACTGGCGTTGGTACGACACCCACTACACCGAGCGCTACCTCGGCGACCCGAACGCCGATCCAGGGCCGTACGAACGCTGTTCGTTAATTGCCGACGCCGCAAAACTGCACCGCCCGCTGCTTCTCATTCACGGTCTGGCCGACGACAACGTCGTCGCCGCGCACACCCTGCAGTTCTCCTCAGCGCTTCTCGCTGCGGGTCGCGCCCACCGCGTGTTGCCGCTGTCGGGTGTGACCCACATGGCGTCACAGGAGGAGGTCGCCGAGAACCTCCTGCTCCTGCAGTTGGAGTTTCTGCGGGAAGCGCTCGGGATCACTCCGCCAGAGGAGGATCGAGCCGTCGGGCTCTCCGGCTGACCACCAACAGCGTTCCTCCGCACGCGGCGAACACCAACCCGAGCGTCAGCTCACCGCCCGTTGCAGGACCGGTGTGAGCCAAGGGATCGTTCGAGACCTGGGTGCCCAAGACGGTGGGCTGGGTCGTGTTGACCAGGGAGGTGGGCGTACCGATCGACGGGGTGATCGTGGTCGTGGTCGTGGACACGGCTGTCGTGTCAGCGGCGAACGCCGGAGCCGCCACCGTCAGTAGGCCACCGGCCATGGCCGTTGCCACCCAGGACTTTCTACGCATCGCACCACCGCCTACTCCGCCCGGCTCGACGGTACTACGCCTGCGTGACCGAAGCCACGGTCTGTGGTCGTCGGGCCACGAAGACGCGGTCGTGGCCGGCGAGGTCTGGGAGCACCTCGACGGTGGCAAAACCGGCGGTCTGGGCCAGTGCCGTGACGGCCGGCCCCTGCCTCGCACCGAGCTCGCACACGAGGACGCCGCCGGGTGCGAGCCATCTCGCGGCGTCCGGCACGATTTGTTCGTAACACTCGAGGCCTGTGGGCCCCGCCCGCAAGGCCGCCGCCGGCTCCCACGCCTCGACCTCTGACGGAAGTTCTTCGTGGTCGGCGACGTAGGGCGGATTGGCCACGACCACGTCGACGCGTTCGCGGAGCATGACCGGCAGCGCGGTGAACCACGAGCCCTCGACTACGCGCACGTTGCGCCCGTGGCGGCTCGATAGACCCGCCAAGTTGGCGCGGGTCACGTCGACGGCGTCGCGCGCGCTGTCGACCGCCCACATCTCGACAGCGTCCGGGGGAAGCTCGCTGACGACGGAGAGGGCGACCGCACCCGACCCGGTACCGAGGTCGACGATCGTGATCGGCCGTTGCTCGGCCAGCCGTTTCCTGGCGTGCTCGATCGCCACCTCCGCGACAAGCTCGGTCTCGGGACGGGGGATCAATACGCGGCGATCGACGAGCAGGTCGAGGTGGCGGAACGCCCAGTGTCCGAGCACGTATTGAAGGGGCTCACCGGCGAGGCGCCGACGCACCAGGCCGTCGAGGCGGGCGACCGCGAGTGCCGTGGCGCGTTCGTCGAGGTCGGTGGTCCACTCGTCGCCTTCAAGGCCCGACACTTCTTCGACGAGCCAGCGCGCGGGGACCGCATCACCGAGGCGCCCGGTCGTCTCGACCCACAGCCGACGCCACGTCAAGGTCTCGTCGGCGTTCATGAGTCGTCCTCGTCGCTCAGCTGACGATGGCGTTCGTCGGCGTTCAGCGCGTCGACCACCTCGTCGAGATCGCCCTTTAGCACGTCCTGCAGCCGATAGATGGTCAAGCCGATCCGGTGATCGCTCACGCGGTTTTCCTTGAAGTTGTACGTGCGGATCTTCTCGCCGCGGCCTCCCCCGCCCACCTGGCTCTTGCGCTCAACAGCCATTTCGGCGTTGTGGCGCTCCTGTTCGCGCTGGAGCAATCGGGCCCGCAGCACCTGCATGGCCCGCGCCCGGTTCTGCAACTGGCTCCGCTCGTCCTGCATCGCCACGACGACCCCCGTCGGCTTGTGGGTGATGCGCACCGCCGAGTCGGTGGTGTTCACGCTTTGCCCGCCGGGACCCGACGACCGGTAGACGTCGATCTGCAGGTCGTTCGGGTCGATCTGCACGTCGACCTCTGCCGCTTCCGGCAGAACGAGCACCGTGGCCGCACTCGTGTGGACGCGTCCCTGGCTCTCGGTGACGGGCACCCGCTGCACGCGGTGCGGACCGCCCTCGTGCTTCAAGTGGCTCCACGCTTCGTCCCCCTTGACCAGGAGGATCACCTGATTGAACCCACCGAGATCGCTGGCATCGGACGACAAAACTTCGGTGCGCCACCCGTGTCTGGCCGCGTAGGCGACGTACATCTCCAAGAGGTCGCGCGCGAAGAGGTTTGCCTCTTCACCGCCCTCGGCTCCTCGGATCTCGAGAATGACGTTCTTGCCGTCGTTCGGGTCCTTGGTGAGCAGCAGGAGCTTGAGCTGCTCGTCGAGGTTGGCCAGATCCTCTTCGGCCTCGGTGATCTCGGCTCGCATCGATTCACGGTCGTCGCCGGTGGACTCGGAAAAGAGGGTCCTGGCCGCCTCGAGGTCGTCGAGCCGGGCCTGATAGGCGCGGTAGCGCTCGACGATCGGCGCGAGTTCCTTGTGCCGCTTCGA
>JBDUDK010000018.1:0-40676 GCA_040002995.1 Acidimicrobiales bacterium
CCGTGGTACCCGACGATGGCGCGGCCGTGGTACCCGACGATGGCGCGGCCGTGGTGGCGGTCGACGAGCTCTTGCTGCTGCCGCACGCTCCGAGAATGAGCATGCCGACGGCTGCAACTCCGATCACTGAACGCTTCATATGGTTCCCCCCTTGGTCTCGTGGATTACGGACGCTGCGGCCGGGCGTGCCGGCGCGCAGCTCCGTTCCACCTTGATCCGCCACAGCGCCCCCAGGACAAGAGTGGCCCGCGGGAACGTACAGCGCCCCGCGGCAGAGGGCAAGGGTGTCAACCTCCCTGAGATACGACTGTTTCAGTCGTAACGCGTGCGCAGAGCGAACTACTACGCGCGGGCCCCTGATTCGGCCGCGAGGAAGCGGCTGAGGGGCCCGATCGTGTGCGCGTTTTCGGGGCCGAGGAACAACACGCCGGCGGTGCCGAACGCCTCCAGAATGCGTGACGCGTCGGCACCCGCGACGAACGCGGCCTTCGTTTGCGCCTCGGCCCACCACGCCTGCCCGGCGATCAACGTCACCGCGTCGACGCCCTTGTTTGTGGGCTGTCCCGTTGCGGGATCGACGAGGTGGTGCAGTTGCCGTCCCGCACGGATCCAACGCCGCGTCAACCGTGTGCTGGTCGCCATGCCGTGATCGGTTAGTTGCACGAGGGCGACGACGTTGCCTTCGAAATAGGGATCAGCGATGCCCACGCGCCATCCGCGATCGTCGGGCGGCGCCCCCGCGACCCTCAGGTCGCCACCGAGGCTCACGCATGCGCCCTCGGCGCCGGCGTCGAGCAACATCTCGACGACGAGGTCGGCCGCGAGTCCCTTACCGAGACCGCCGGGGTCGAGGCCGACGCCTTTGGGCAGTCGGATCACCCGCAGGAGTGAGTCGAGCAGAACATCGCGGCATCCCGGCGCGGGCTGCGCGCTCGGCACCGCGGGACCGTCGGCGCTGACGAGTTCGAACGTGCGGTCGTAACCGGAGTCGACGACCGAACGCAGCACCGTCGGATCGAAGCGGCCGTTGGTCCAGCGCCATGCGGTCACGGCGCGGTCGACGAGCAAGAACGTGTCATGCGAGACGGCGACCGGCGCCCCTTCGGCCCGGTTAAGGCGGCTGATCTCGCTGTCGTCGAGAAAACGACTCCACCGGCGTTCTAGCTCGTCGACACGCGCGTGCCCCCGCTCCGCCAGACCAGGCGCGCCACCGACAACAATCACCTCGCACGCGGTGCCCATCGCCCGGAACTGGGCGGTGGAAGCCACGATCAGTTGAAGGTCGCGGCAGCCGACGTCGAGACGGCACCGACTGCGCCTGTCGAACTCACCGGCGTGCCCGCGGTGCCCTTGATCATGCTGCCGCTCGAAATCACCACAGCGCCGGTTGTCGCCGCGGGCACCGATCCCGTGCACGTGAACGTCCCGGTCGTGCTGGGGTTCTGAATCTCTGAAGGCGAACACGACAGGTACGACGGTTTCGACGACGGGTTGAGATATCCGGGGAGGACGCCGGTGGTCGTCAAATTGATCGTCAGCGTGATCGACGCGGGCGTCGCAGCGTCGTTCGAGATCGACGTGCTGAGCTGAATCGGGTTGCCGATCGCGGTCGCGAGAAAGCTCTGCGACAAGCGGATCGAGGCGGCGGCGCGAGTGGTCGTGGTGGTGGCCGTCGAGGTCGTGGTGGCGCGGGTGGTCGTCGTCGTCGCGCCGGCCGTGGTCGTGGTGGCGGCCGCAGTCGTGGTGGTCGTGGGACGGCTCGTCGTTGTGGCCCGGCTCGTGGTCGTCGTCGGTCGAGTCGTGGTGAACGGTCGCGTTGTCGAGGTCCCTCGCGTGGTCGACGTCGTGCCGCGCGTGGTCGGCGCAAATCCGCCGGTGGTCGTCGTCGCGCGGGTGGTCGATGTCGACCCACCGGACAGCGACCGCGTGGTGACCGTGGTCGGATCGTCGGACGTGGTGCTGGAATCGCCATCGTCTGAGCGGCGACTGTCGTCGCCCGAACCCGACGAGCCGGTGCTCGTCGTCACGCCATGGCGCTCCGTCTCCGGCGTTTTGCCTCCGCTGTCGTCGCCACCGTTGGCGCGCTGCCCGCGATGGGCATCGATCGCCCGAGAGAACCAGAGGCTGGCGGAACGGGTGTCGTGCTCGTGGTCGGGTGTGCGGTCCGAATCGTTGTCGGGGCCTGCGGTCTTGACGCTCGTGTGGCCCTGGCGCATGGCCGCCTGCGCCGCCATGATCGATGGGCCCGCTACAACCGCGAGCGCACTCGTCGACAGCACAACCCTTTTCAGGGGAAACGGCATGTCTGAACCCCCTCGTCATCCACGAGGCCACCCTCCCCGCGCGAATGTGACGATCCGGTATCGACGACGGCTTTGGAACGCTTGAGTCAATGAAGTCCGGCGCTGGTAAGGGTTTGTCCAAGTCCGCAAGATGGGCCGGTCGGAAGCGGCGCAGTTAGCGTCCGTGCCTCATGAGTCAGAAGCGGCTGCTGTATACCTCGGTGGGCACGCGTGCCGGCGCGTTCGGTCCCAACGAATGGGCGCTCACGATCGCGTGCGGACTGATTTGGGGCGCGTCGTTCCTCTGGATCGCCGTTGGTCTCGAATCGTTCGCCCCCAACTTCATCACCTGGCTGCGCATCGCGGCCGGTCTCGCCGCCGTCTCCTGCATGCCCTCGAGTTGGAAGCCGATCGAGCGCCGCGACTGGCCCGCCATCGTCTTCCTCGGCATCTTCTATATGGCGTTTCCGCTCGCGATGTTCCCAATCGCGGAACGCCACGTGAGCTCCTCGGTCGCGGGCATGCTGAACGGCGCCACGCCCCTGTTCGTCGCGATGGTCGCGGCGATCATGTTGCGCCGGCTACCTCGACGGCAGCAGGCGATCGGGGTCTTCATCGGCTTCATCGGGGTCGTACTCATCGCCCTGCCGTCATTGGGCGAGGGGTCGAGCTCTTCGACCGGCGTCGGCCTCATCCTGATCGCGCTTGTTTCGTACGGCGTGTCGGTCAACGTGATCGTGCCCCTGCAGCACCGCTATGGCTCGCTGCCCGTGCTCTGGCGGCTACAGATCGTCGCGTTCGTCTTGATGGTGCCGTTCGGGGTAGCCGGCCTCGGTGACAGCTCGTTCGAGTGGCGACCGTTCTTAGCCGTCCTCGCCCTGGGTGTCCTCGGCACCGGGGTCGCGTACGCGTTCGCGACGACGCTGGGGGGCCGGGTTGGCGGGACGCGTGCGTCATTGATTACATACCTGATTCCCGTCGTGTCGATCGTCGTCGGTCGGATTTTCCGGGGCGATCGCATCGCCGTTTTGGCGGGTGTAGGCACCGTGGTGGTGTTGGCCGGCGCCTGGATCGCGAGCCGCGCCGAGCAGTGAGTTTTGGCGCTCTCAAGATCCGCTCGCAGCCCTCACGTTCGCGCTGAGAGTGCCGAATCTTTTTCTGACCGCCACAGAAGGTGGCGATCTACCCCCCGTACGAGGAACATGACGCGACTACCTGAGTTTTCGCTCACGCTGTGGCGCCAACGGCGCCTCCTCGACGGCCTCATTTACCGCCTTGAGGTGCACGAGCTGTTGCTGGCCAACGGCCGTCATCGCTGGCTGCCCAATGCGACCCGCGAGCTCGAGGCGATCATCGCCAAGATCCGCCGCCACGAGCTGGTGCGCGCCCTGCAGGCCAGCCAGGTCGGCGAGGAGCTGAGGCTGGGTCCCGAACCGACCTTGCGGGAGATCACCGACGCCGCGCCGGCGCCGTGGGGCGACATTCTGCGTGAACACCACGTCGCCCTGCTCGGCCTGGCCGGCCAGGTCGCCGAGCTAGCCGACATGCTCCGCGACGAGCTCATGACGTCGTCGCGCGGGATCGCTGACTTCTTGAACACCATCGCCCCTCCCAGTAACGGGGACGGGCCGCTCACCGACGTCGACCTGCGGAGTGATGTGTGATGGCACCCGATCCGGAGGATCAACCAGAGACCCTGGCCGACGCGCTCGGTCCGGCGCTCGACCTCGAGGCCGAAATCGCCGCGTTGATCGAGCAGGAGGACGCCTGCCTGACCTCGCTCGAGCTCGCGGAACGCCTCCCCCCGCCCTCCCTCGACGACTTCCTCAGCTAGTCCGCGCCCGACCCGATTCACCCTCAGAGGGTGAAAAGTGACGGAATCCGCTCCTATTCACCCTCTGAGGACGAATAGTGACGCGTGGTAGCGGCGCGACGGTGGCCCGGCGGCTGGTTGGAGTTGGCGCCGGTCCCAGTGGAGACCGATCCGCCATTGTCAGTCGCCACTGGGATACCGGCAGAACCCAATCGTCAGGCCAGCGCCTTGACGCGGTCGGCAACGGGCACTTCGTTCGTCTCGTCGAGCCGGTCTTTCCAGTTCGACTTCTCGCCGATCGCTGTGGCGTACCCGGCCTTGCGGCGGGCAACGCGTCCACGCGGGTCAACGGAGCGCTCGCCGTCGCGGTACTGGCAGTCGATGCCCTCGCGCAACATGATCAGAGCCTCGGAGCGGAGCTGGCTGATGCGGCTCTCGGTCACGTCGAGGAAGCGAGCGAGCTCCTCCGACGTCCGGCTCTCCAGGAAATAGCCGACGATCACGACACGGTGACGCTCGGGCAGCAGCTCGACGGCGTCACGGAGATAGCCGCGCATCTCGCGGGCCTCGAGCTCCTCTGAGGGCTCGAGGGCTGTGCGGTCGTGGAGGACGTCGCCGAGGCTGAGATCGTCACGCTCTCCACCCAGCTGGTAATCGAGGGCAAGGACGACGGCCCGAAACACGCGATCGCGGAGCTTCGACAGGTCGTCGCGGGAGCAGCCAACGGCCTCGGCGAGTTCTTCGCGAGTAGGCAGGCGGCCGAGCTGGCTGGCGAGCTCTTGCTCGGTGGAATCGGCCCGGCGCGACAGGGCCCGCACGGAGCGGGGCGCCCAGTCGGCGGCGCGGACGGTGTCGAGGATGGCGCCACGAATGCGGCGGGCCGCGAAACGATCGAAGGGCACACCCAGCGCAGGATCGAACCGGCGAGCCGCTTCGACGAGACCAAGAACACCCGCCCGCACCAGCTCGCCCCGGTCGACGTGCCTCGGGTAGTTGACGGCAACCTGGACCACGATCTGCTCGACGAGTCCGAGATGGTTCTCGACCTCGGCCATCGCTGCCGGCGGCTCCTCAACGGGCGCCCGCTTGGCGGTCGCTCCCGGCGCTCGCGGCGCCGGTGCTTTGATGGTTTCGTCCTTCGGCGCCAATGCCTTGGTCGCCCGAGTCTTCGCCTTGACGGTCATGTCGCCCAGATCCCCCTCGTTGAATTCGCCAATCGCCTGAGCCACGTATCGGGCGGCGGGAGTCCGCGACTTGAGCGCCTTGACGAAAAGAATCAAGAAAGACATTGTTGACAAGATCAGTCGGGAATCGAGAGAATGCCCGGCCGTTCGACAACGACCTCCCGAAACCCCAATTAGGAGACACCCATGGCCATCCGCTTAGGCGACATCGCCCCGGACTTCACCGCCGACACGACCCAAGGCACGATCTCGTTCCACGAGTGGTTGGGCGACAGCTGGGGCGTGCTCTTCTCGCACCCCAAAGACTTCACCCCGGTCTGCACGACCGAGCTCGGTTACGTGGCGAAGATCAAGCCAGACTTCGACAAGCGCAACGTCAAGGTCATCGGGCTCTCCGTCGATCCCGTCGACTCGCACGTGAAGTGGGAGCAGGACATCAAAGAGACGCAGGGCACCGCGGTGAACTTCCCGATGATCGGCGATCCCGATCGCAAGGTGTCCGATCTCTACGACATGGTCCATCCGAACGCGAACGACACGCTCACGGTGCGTTCCGTCTTCATCATCGGGCCCGACAAGAAGGTGAAGCTCACCCTCACCTACCCGGCTTCCACGGGACGCAACTTCGACGAGATTCTTCGCGTGATCGATTCGCTGCAGCTCACCGCCAAGTATTCGGTGGCGACGCCGGCCAACTGGAAAGACGGCGAGGACGTCATCATCGGCGGGGCGGTCAGCGACGAAGACGCCAAAGCCAAGTTCCCGAACGGCTGGAAAGCCGTAAAGCCCTACATCCGCGTGGTACCTCAGCCCGGAAAATAAGCACAGCAAGTAGGTCACAAAGCGGCCGCGCGTCACACAACTAGGGTGCGAACCCGCATGGCCGAGTCGAGAGTTGCCGTGTTGCGCGACCGCTCGACGGTGATGCTCTTCGCCGCTGTCTTCGCGTCGACAATGGCGTCGCTATGCCAGGCCACCGCGCTCGGCAAGCAGGTCTACGACCTCACCGGACGCGAGCTCGACCTCGGTCTGCTCGGCCTCGCCGAGTTCGCGCCGGCCGCGCTACTCGTGACGGTCACCGGCCATGTCGCCGACAAGTACGACCGGCGGCGAGTTGTGGCCGCGGGCCTCATGGGCGAGTTGGTGTGCGGCATCCTGCTCGCCGTCTACGCGGCCTCGAATCCCACGTCAGTGAAACCGATCTTTGTCTTGGTGATCGCGTTCGGCGTCGCTCGCGCTTTCGTCGCGCCCGCTATCCGTTCGCTGCCCGCCGACGTGTCGACCCCGGCGACGTTTCCGCAAGTTGTCGCGATCAACGCCACGATGTGGCAGGGCGCGATCATCACGGGACCGGTGCTCGCTGGCTTCCTCTACGCGGTCGACCCAAGTTGGGCGTTCGTGGCCACCGCCGTCCTCATCGGGATTGCCGTCGTGGCCGTGAGCGGCGTCGTCCCCGCCACGCGCCGCGTGCACATCCCAAGTACCGAGACTGGCCTCCGTCAGGCGTTCGAGGGTCTGCGTGTCATCCGATCGAACGCCATCCTGCTCGGCGCGATCTCGCTCGATCTCTTCGCGGTGCTCTTCGGGGGCGCGGTCGCGCTGCTGCCCGCGATCGCCGAGAAACAGCTCCACGTCGGCGCCATCGGGCTCGGCTGGCTGCGGGCCGCGGCCGGTATCGGGGCCGCGCTGACGTCGATCGCACTCGCCGCCCGACCGCTCACACGGCGCGTCGGCCCCACGTTGTTCACCGTGGTCGCGATCTTCGGCGCGTTCACGATCGTGCTCGGTGTCACCCACTCCTATGCGCTCGCGTTCGTCGCCCTCGCGGTGCTGAGCGGGGCCGACGCGGTGAGCGTGTTCATCCGGGCCACGCTCGTGCCGCTCGCCACCCCGCCGTCTCTGCGGGGACGCGTACTCGCCGTCGAGAACGTGTTCATCGGCGGCTCGAATGAGCTGGGCGCGTTCGAGTCGGGCGTCGCCGGTCAGGTCCTGGGCATCAGCGGCGCGGTTGTGCTCGGTGGCGCGGCCACCCTTGCGATCGCCGGGCTCTGGGCACGGATGTTTCCCGCGTTACGGCGCGTCGACCACTTCGACGAGATCGAGCGGCCCGACCCGAGCTGAACTCGTCACGTCCAGTTTTCCTCGACCCACGTCCGCACGACGGGCGCGAGGTAGTCGAGGTGCTCGCGTGGCCGTTCACGGATCAAGGTGCCCGAGATCGGCACCGTGGCGCGGTCACTGTCGACCACCACCGAGCGGGCGCCCATGCGACGACCGAGCTCGCTCCCGTAGGGCTCCGACGAGAACACGATGTGGGGACCGTCGGCATACGGCCAGTGCGAC
This sequence comes from Acidimicrobiales bacterium, assembly GCA_040002995.1. GTDB lineage: Bacteria > Actinomycetota > Acidimicrobiia > Acidimicrobiales > Ilumatobacteraceae > JBDUDK01. The sequence goes on from JBDUDK010000018.1 coordinate 7,623, forward strand.
GAGAACAGCGCCACCCATTTCGTCCACAGCTCCGCGTCGTTGAAGTCGGTGTCGAGGTCGTGTCGCACCTCGACCACCCGAGCGAGCGGGTGCAGCTCCGCCAGCCAAGACGCGCGGAGATCGCCGGGCACCGGTTCGCCGTCGCGGCTGTTGACCATCACGACCAGCCGGTCAACTTGGGAGATGGCCTCCTCGATCAAATGGCTGTGGCCAAGGTGCGGCGGGATGAAGCGTCCGATCACCAGGCCCGTGGGAGCGAGCGACATCAGCGGCGCGCGTCGACCTCGGTGTTGATATCGCGGTCGCCGCCTCTAGCGGCGAGGCGAAACGCGAGCGACCAGCCCTCGGCCGGGATGCCGATGCTCTCGAGGCGGGCCTGGGCCGCGGTGTGCGCCTCGGCGGCCAGCTCGGAACCCATCGCGTCGAGGCCCTCGGCGCGGGCGAGTCGCACCCATGCCTGCGCGACCAGATCGGTGGTGCGATCGGCCGCGGCCACCGCGGCGGCGAAGCGGGCCTCAGCCTCGTCGCGGAGTTCTTGCTGCACCGACGAACACGCGGCAGCGAGATCGGCGACGAGACGGTCGAGATAGGTGGAGCCGGGCATGCCGCGCGCGGCTTCGGCGTCGTCGTCGGCCTCGGAAGTCCGGCCCAGCGCGGCATTCACCAATGCCCGCGCGCTCAACGCGTAGGCGTGCACGTGGCCTTGGCGGGTGAGGGCATCGTCGAGATACGCGAGTGCCGTTTCGGCGTCGCCTCGCTGCAGCTCGGCAAGCGCGACCGCGACGCGCCACTCATAGCCGCCGAAGCGATCGTCGCGCTCTGACCGCTCAACGGCCCACGCCGCGGCAAGGGCGCGGCGAGGATCACCGAGGTGGACGTGCGCCGAAGCGCCGAGCACGGCCGCCATGCTCGGGACACCCATCGCGAGCGCCTTGGTGCGCGCCTCTTCGAGCAACCGGCCCGCTTCGCGTACTCGGCCGTTGGCGACCAGCGCGCGCACGAGCGGCATCAGCGCCTGCGCCTGCCCGTACTCATTGCCGATGGCGACGAAATTGTCGTTGGCGTCGGTAGCCAACACGATCGCCGGATCGATCTCCCCCGCCCACAGGTGCAGATCGGCGAGCAGCACCAGCATCATCGCCATGCCCCAGCGGTCGCCGCGCTCGAGCGCTTCCTTACGGACGATCTCGGCGATGGCCCGCGCCTCGTCGAACCGGCCTTGTTGGAAACGGACCCACGACAAGAGGCCGAGCGCCCAACCGGCACCGCCCGCGTCGCCGAGCTCGCCGAATGTGGACGCCGCGCTGTGGAGCCGCTCGTCGGCCCGATCGGTGTCGCCGTCGACGAACGCAATCCACGCGAGGTGCTGGTCGACCCATGCCTCGCCGCGGCGGTCACCCAGGTCCTTGAACATGGCGCGCGCTACCACGAGCTGCTCTTCCGCGGACACGAACTCGAAGCGGAACACCTCGGTCATGCCCAGCAGCCGGCGGGCTTCGGCCTCGCCCTGCCGATCGCCGATGGCCTGCCACTGCTCGATGGCACCGGCGAGCGTGGCGGCCGACTCCGCCAAGTGCCCGTCGCGCTGCTCGATCTCGCCTTCGAGGGTGCGCACACGCGCGACCGCAACCGGGTCTTCGCACTTTTGCGCGATCACGAGGGCGTCGGCCGCGTCGGCACGCGAGGCGTCGAGGTCGCCGCGCGTCATCGCCGCCCACGCCCGCACCACGAGAAGCTCGGCCCGACCAGCATCGGTGTGGCCCCCGGCGAGCCGCAGGGCCCGGTCAGCGAGTTGACCCGCGACGCGGCTGTTGTCGAGGGTACGAGCGCGCCGAGCCGCTCCGGCGAGCGCCGAGGCGGCCCGCTCGACGAGATCGTCGGGCACTCCCTTCACCGGTCCGAGATCGGCCACGAGCTCGGCCGCGGTCGCGAGGTGGTGAGCCATGGTCTCGACGAGTTCGGGATCTTGCTCGATGCCCTCGGCGATCGCCGTCGCCACACCAACGTGGCGTTGCGCGCGCGAGGCCTTCGTGAGCGTGCTGTACGCGACGTCGCGCACAGAGTCGGATCGGAAACTCCACCGACGCTCGTCGTCGACCACAAACAGACCCTTGGCGGCGAGGGCCGAAAACGTCTCCATGGTGGAGCCCTGGCCGAGCTCGTCGGCGAAGCGCTTCAACGCACCGAACGAGCCGCGCGTCCCGAGCACTGCGGCGTTGTCGATCATCTCGCGTTCGTTTGGCATGAGGCCGTCGAGGCGGGCCTGCACGAGGCCGCGCAACGTGCTCGGCAGGGCAGGAACCCGCTCGCTGCAGTTGTCGCCGGCAAGAAGCGAGGCCAGCTCCTCGAGAAAGAACGGGTTGCCGCCGCTGCGGTCGATGAGCTCGTTCACGACCTCGTCGGACAGCGGCTGACCGACGAGGTCGTTGAGCAAGGTGGCGGCCGAATCGCGCCCAAGGGGATCGAGCCGCAAGAGCATGTGGTTGTGCTCACCGACGGGCGTCCAGCGGGTGGCCTGCTCCTGGCGCGAGGTGGCGAGGAGCACGAACGGGCGCGCCGCGAGGTACTCGACGGCCCGACCGAGCAGGTCGAGCACGAGTGGATCGGCCCAGTGCAGGTCGGACACGACAAGGAGAACGGGGTGAGACCGCGTGCGGGCTTCGAGATAGGCGAGCACGGAGCGGCTGATCTCCTCGCGTGCGCGCGTCGGGTCGATGACGTCGAGCGGTCCGCCTTCGATACCGAAGAGCGCGAGGAGGCCCTCGCAGACGCGGTCGGCTTTGGCGCCGGCGTCGCCCTCACCAAGAAGGGCGGCGACGGCCGCGCGGCATTGCGTACGGGCCGACGCATCGTCGGTGATGCCCAGCGCGTCGCGCAGAGCCATCGCGAGCGGCCACCACACGTTGGGCTCGCCGTACGGTACGCACTGGCCCTCGAGGACGAGCGCGCAATGGCGCTCGTCGGCGAGGGTCGAAACCTCCTCGGCCAACCGACTCTTCCCGACCCCCGCCTCCCCCTCGAGGAGGATCACGTGGGCGCGGCGCCGCTCGAACGCCACTTGTATCGCACCATTGAGAAGACCGAGCTCCGGCTCGCGGCCGACCATCGGGCTTCCCACCCGGCGTGGCCTACGCCCGGGCGGCGCCACCGGCTCGAGCGCAATCCACGTGTCGACGCGCTCCTCGCGGCCCCTCGCCGCCACCAGCCCCAAAGCTTCGTAGCGAATGACGTCGGCCGTTACCGCGTGGGTGGCCGCTCCGACCAAGACAGTGCCTGGCGTCGCGGCCTCCTGCAGCCGCTGCGCGGTGTTCACGACGTCGCCCATGGCCGTGTAGTCGCCGCCGGCGCGCAACGCACCGACGAGAACTTCGCCGGTGTTCACGCCGACGCGCATCTCGATACGACCCCCGTCGGGGGCCTCTATTTCGGCGACCGTGCGCTGCATCCGCAGGGCGGCGCGCACGGCGCGCTCAGCATCGTCGCCGTGCGCGACGGGTGCACCGAACAAGGCGACGATGGCGTCACCGATAATCTTGTCGACGCGGCCGCCGAACGCGACGACATCGGCCACGAGCAACTCGAAACAGCCGTCGACGAACGACTTCACCTGCTCGGGATCGAGCAGCTCCGAGAACGACGTGTAGCCCACGAGATCGGCAAAAACCACGGTGACCACGCGGCGCTGGTCGCCCTGCGACGACATCGCGTGCCCGCACGACGGACAGAACCGGGCACCCTCGGGCACCGGGAGGTGGCACGACGGGCACTCCATGGACGGAGCGTAACGGCCATCCTCCTCGGGGACGACGTTGATACGGCCAATCTGCGGCGCGATCGGCCAGTTCGGCAGCGTGCGGCGACAACAGTCGGAAAAGTGGGGAGACTCCTGCTATGACCAATGGCGTGTCTGCGATCACCGCGCCCCCTCCGCCGCCCCCGTCGGTCGGCTTTGCGGCCCAAGCCGTCAACGCATCGAAGGTGTACGGCCACGGTGAAAGCGCTGTCTACGCGTTGAACGACGTGTCGATCCGCTTCGCCACGGGCGTCTATACGGCCATCATGGGCCCGTCGGGTTCGGGCAAGAGCACGCTCATGCACTGCGTGGCCGGCCTCGATCGCCTCACGTCGGGCCAGGCCCTCGTCGGCGGCGTCGACCTGTCGACCCTGAATGACAAGGAACTCACGCAGCTCCGCCGCGATCACATCGGATTCATCTTCCAGACCTACAACCTCATACCCATGCTGAACGCGCTCGAGAACATCACACTGCCGATGTCGCTCGCCGGCCGGAAGCCCGATCCGACGTGGCTCGATACCGTCGTTACCACCGTCGGCCTGGCGAACCGGCTCAAGCACCGGCCGTCGGAACTCTCGGGCGGGCAGCAGCAGCGCGTTGCGGTGGCGCGGGCACTCGCCAACCGACCCGACATCATCTTCGCCGACGAGCCGACCGGCAACCTCGACTCGCGCGCGAGTGCCGAGATCCTCGACTTCATGCGCCGCGCCGTCCGCGAGATGGGGCAAACGATCGTGATGGTCACGCACGATCCGAACGCGGCCGCCTACGCGGACCGAGTCGTATTCCTCGGCGACGGCCGGGTCGTCGACGAGATGGCCGAGCCCACCGCGGAGCGCGTGCTCGATCGCCTGAAACTCATGGGCGACTGACCAAAATGTGGAAGGTCACCCTCAAAGGCATTTGGGCCAAAAAACTGCGCTTCATCTCGACGATGGTGGCCATCGTCTTGGGTGTCGGCTTCATGGCCGGCACGTTCGTGCTCACTGACACGGTCGCCAAGACGTTCGACGATCTTTTCGCGAGCGTCTACAAGGGCACCGACGCGGTCGTCGAGCCCAAGGAGCAGGTGAACACGCAGTTCGGCATCGGCACCGACCGCCTTCCGGCCGAGACGCTCGCAAAGGTGCGCACCGCCTCCGGTGTGGCGCGCGCGGAGGGCTTCGTACAGGGCTACGCGCAGCTCGTGAAGCCCAACGGCAAAGCGCTCGGGGGTCAAGGGGCACCGACGTTCGGACAGGGATGGATCGAGGACTCGCGCCTCAACCCGTTCAAGGTCGTCACCGGTCACGCGCCAGCGGGCGATGACGAGATTGCAATCGACAAGAGCTCGTTCGACATCGGCAAGTATCACGTGGGCGACAGTGTGAAGGTATTGAGCCCGAGCCCGGTGAAGTCCTACAAGATCGTCGGTGTTCTGCGTTTCGGCAGCGCCGACTCGCCCGCGGGCGCGTCGATCATCGCGTTTACGCCCCCCGAAGCAGCGAGGGTGTTCAAGACCAGTGGCGCATTCGACGCGATCTCGATCGTCGCTCAAGCGGGAGTCCCGCAGGAGCAGTTGAAGGTGGATGTCGCGAAGTTGGTCGCCACCGACAAGATTGAAGTGCTCACCGGCACGGAGATCACCAAGAAGACCCAGAGCGATATCAAGAAGCAACTCAAGGGCTTCAACGTCGTGCTGGTCGGCTTCTCCGGCGTGGCCCTTTTCGTCGGCTCGTTCATCATCTACAACACGTTCTCGATCCTGGTGGCGCAACGAACGCGTGAGATGGCGTTGCTGCGGGCGCTTGGCGCGGGACGCGGTCAGGTCGTGCGATCCGTACTCGGCGAGGCCCTGATCGTCGGCATCGTCGCGTCGCTCCTGGGCATCGGTTTTGGCCTGCTCACGGCGTTGGGCTTGAAAGCCGGCTTCGCGCTCCTCGGCTTTTCGCTCCCAGGCGGAAGCCTGGTGCTCGCGGCCCGCACCGTCATCGTCACGCTCGTAGTCGGCATCTTGGTGACGCTGGTCTTCGCGCTCTTCCCCGCGATCAAAGGCTCACGTGTGCCTCCCGTGGCGGCGATGCGCGATGTCGCCATCGACCGCTCCGGGACGTCTCGCGTGCGCACCGTTATCGGACTCATCCTGTTCGCGCTCGGCGTAGTGGAGTTCGTCACCGGGCTGACTTCCAAGGGAACGTCCGCCGCCAAGGCCGTAGGTTTCAGCGCACTCTTGACCCTGGTGGCGGTGATCATCCTCGGCCCGGTGATCGCTCGGCCGATGGGTCGCGTTCTCGGTGCGCCGATCAAACGCCTTCGCGGTGTGGTCGGGGCACTGGCCCAGGCGAACGCGGTCCGCAATCCGAAGCGCACGTCGTTGACGGCCTTGGCGTTGACGATTGGCGTGGCACTCGTCGGCTTCATCCTCGTGTTCACCGCGTCGTTCAAAGGCCTCATCGCCAAGACGGTCGACGGAACGTTCAAGGCCGACTACATCGTGGCCAACAAGACGTTCAGCGGCTTCAGCCCGGTGGTCGCCGATGAGATCGACAAGGTTGACGGCGTCGATGTCGCCAGCCCGCTCCGCTTTGGCGAGTTCAAGGCCAACGGGGCCAAGACCACCCTCGTGGCGTTCGATACCGCCACGATCACCAAGGTGCTCGACGTCCCGATGAAGCAGGGCAAGATCACCGACGTCGTGGCGGGCACGATCGCCGCCGGCGACCGTCAGGCGCGCAATCACGGATGGAAGATCGGCGACCCGATCAACGTGGTGTTCCCGAAGTCAGGTCCCGCGACGTTGACGCTGGCCGCCACCGTCGACGACACCAAGATCCAGAGCATCACGCAGGGCTCCACTTGGCTTGTATCGACCGACACGTACGACCAGGGGTTTCGCGACCCTGTCGACTTCCAACTCTTCGTGAAGCTCAAGCCGGGCGCCAACCTCGACAAGGTCTCCGACGACATCACCAAGGTGCTGAAGGACTACCCCACCGCTGAGTTGCAGGACAAGGTGCAGTACAAGCGCTCGGTCGGCGACCAGCTCAACAAGTTCGTGAGTCTCATCCTGTTGCTGCTCGCGTTGTCGATCGTGATCGCGATGTTCGGCATTGCCAACACGCTGATGCTGTCGATCTACGAACGGCGAAGGGAGCTGGGCCTCTTGCGGGCCGTGGGCATGACGAAGGCGCAGACACGCAGCACGATCCGGTGGGAGTCGGTGATCATGGCGGTGCTCGGCACACTGCTCGGTCTGGCGATCGGGGTGATCTTCGGCGTGGCCATCATGCGCGCACTGCGCGACCAAGGCTTCACGGTGCTCGTCGTGCCGGTGGGGACGCTGATCGTCGTCACCGTGATCGCGGCCGCCTTCGGCGTGCTGGCCGCGATACGACCATCGATCAAGGCCGCGCGCCTCGACGTGCTCGAGGCGATCGGATCGGAGTAGGTCGACGTGGCGGGCTACTCCGGGACACCGCTCGCGAAGAAGCTCGGTATCGCTCCGTCGATGACGGTCACCGCGGTCGGGGCCCCCGACGATCTGCGCGAATGGCTCGCGCCGATGCCGCCCGATGTGCAGTGGGTGGGCGGCGGCAAGGCGCGTCTCGATCTGGCGATCATGTTCGTGACGCGGCGCGCTGAGGTCGAGCGGCGTTTTCTGCCGCTGGGGCGCCGCGTTGCACCGGAAGGGGCGATCTGGATCGCCTGGCCGAAGAAGGCGTCGGGCCTCGCCACCGACGTGACCGAGAACGCCCTGCGAGAAATCATTCTGCCGACCGGCTACGTCGACACCAAGGTATGTGCGATCAACGAAGTCTGGAGCGGACTCAAATTCGTACTGCGCAAGGAGCTAAGGCCGAAACCGTGAACGCAACGGTCAGGGCGCGCGGCATCACGGTGTCGTTCGGACGCCGGCTCGTGCTGTCCGACGTCTCCGTCGCGATCGGTCCGCGGTCTCGTATCGGCGTCATCGCGCCAAACGGCACGGGCAAGACGACGCTGCTTCGGGTGATCGCGGGCCTGTTGAAGCCCGACCTGGGCACCGTTCGCCGCGCGCCTCCGTCGGCGACGATCGGCTACCTCGCGCAGGAGCCGGAACCGCAGACTGACGAGACCGCACTTGCATTCTTGGCGCGGCGCACCGGGGTCGCCGACGCGAGCTCGTTGCTCGAAGCCGCGACGGCCGGCTTGGCCTCGGGCGCGACCGGAGCCGAAGACGCCTACTCCCTCGCGCTCGAGCGGTGGCTCGCGCTAGGTGGCGCGGACCTCGACGCCCGCGCCGCGGAGGTCGGTGCCGGACTCGGCCTTCCCGAGCGTGTGCTGTCCCAACCCATGACCTCACTCTCCGGCGGGCAGGCGGCGCGGACAGCTCTGGCCGCGATCGCGTTGTCGCGCTTCGACATCCTGCTCCTCGACGAGCCTACGAACGACCTGGACTTCGCCGGACTCGATCGTCTCTCGGCGTTCCTCGACGGCTTCGAAGGTGGCGTCATGGTGGTCTCGCACGATCGGGCCTTCCTCGAACGCTCCATCACGTCGGTGCTCGAGCTCGACGAGCACACCGGCGGGGGCGTCATCTACAACGGCGGCTGGATCGCGTATCTCGACGCGCAAGCGACACGCCGCCGTCACGCGGAGGAGGCCTACGAGAACTACAGCGCGAAGCGGACGGAGCTCGTCGAGCGGGCGCGCACACAGCGCCAGTGGGCGGCCGATGGCGTGCGCCGTGTCCGCACCGACACCAGCGAGAAGGACAAGAACATCAAGGCCAAGCGCATCGAGTCGTCGGAGAAGGTGGCGTCGAAGGTGCGCATCACCGCGAAGGCGCTCGCTCGCCTCGAGACGGTCGACAAGCCCTGGGAGGGATGGCAACTCCACTACGAGATCGCGCCGGCGGCCCGCAGTGGCGACGTGGTCGTGCGGCTCGAGGACGCAGTGGTGCATCGAGGATCGTTCACGCTGGGCCCGATCGACGTCGAGATTGGATGGGCAGAACGGGTGGCCATTCTCGGCGTGAACGGGTCGGGGAAGACGACACTGCTCGACTCGATTCTCGGGCGGCTGCCTCTGGACGCGGGTACGCGCTCGATGGGACCTGGCGTTGTCGTCGGCGAACTCGAGCAAGCACGCACGCGTTTTCTGGGGCGTGTCTCGCTCTTGGACGCGTTCGTGACGGCGTCGGGACTGATTCCGGGCGAGGCGCGCTCGATCCTCGCCAAGTTCGGACTCGGCGCGGGTCACGTCGGGCGTGCGGCTTCGACGCTGTCGCCGGGTGAGCGCACGCGGGCCGTTCTCGCTCTGTTCATGGCCCGCGGCGTCAACTGTCTCGTGCTCGACGAGCCGACGAACCATCTCGACCTGCCCGCGATCGAACAGCTCGAACAAGCCCTCGCCACGTACAAGGGCACCCTGCTCCTCGTCACCCACGACCGCCGCCTCCTCGACGCCGTCCAAATCGACCGCTCCATCTCCCTCGACTAGCCCGACCCGCCGCCGGTCCCGGTCACACCTGTCCGCTACAGCAGGGCATGAGAGACAACGACGCCAGCGGCGCCGTTGCCGAGCTCGCAGCCTCTCAGCACGGCGTGTTCAGCAAGAGCCAGGCTGCCCAACTTGGATTCAGCTCGACGATGATCATCGACCGGCTGGCCCGCGGGCAATGGGAGGAACCGTGGCCACGCGTCCTGCGTGTGGCCGGCTCGCCCGAGACCTGGCTTCAGCGCCTGATCGCGCTGACGCTCAAGCCCGGTGTGGTCGCATCGCATCGGGCCGGGGCCGCGTTGCACCACCTCGACGGGTTCCCGCGGAACGTGCTCGAGGTCAGTGCCCCTCGCGGGACAACACTCCGTGTTGCCGCGAGGCTCCACCAGGTCGGCTCACTCCCTCGATGCGACGTGATCACCGTCGAGCGCATCGTTGCTACTGGGCTCGCTCGCACACTCGCCGACCTCGGGTCTGTGGTCGAGCGCGACGACGTCGAACGTGCGCTCGACGATTACCAGCGACGCGGCTACAGCCTGCGGTGGGCGCAAGAGACCGCTCGCCGTCTCCACCGGCCCGGTCAACACGGAACGGGCGTCCTCCTGGAACTCCTGGCGGAGCGCGGCGCTGGCTATCGAGTGCGCGGTTCGTGGTTCGAGCGGGTCGTCGAGCAGCTGCTCGTGGTGCCTGGACTCCCTCCGCTTGTGCGCCAGCACGAGGTTTTCGACGAGCAGGGTCTCATCGGCCAGGTCGACCTGGCGATGCCCGATATCCGGCTCGGCATCGAGGCCCACAGCCGCCAGTTCCACTTCGGTCCCCGTGCCGAGCGGGCCGACGAGCGGCGCGACAACCGCTTTTCGCGTGTCGGCTGGGACCTCGTGTACCTGGGCTACTACGACCCGACCCGTCCCGAAATGATGGTGCGGGTCGTCGTCGACGTTGCGAAACGGCGGCTGAGCGACCTCACCACCGCGAAGTAACGCGTTTCTCGGTCAAATCGACTGAGAAACGCGTTACTTCGGCGGGCCGGGGCGCAAAGGGCCGGGGCGCAAAGGGCCGAGGCGGCGCGGACGGTCAGCTCAATCGGGCACGGTGATCGGTGACGTCGATCGCGGGAACGCGCTGACAGCCGGGACACCAGAACGTGATGCGGGCGAGCACGCCGTGCTTGCGCCATTCGATTGGCGTCGCGCAACGCCGGCACGGTTTCAGGTGCTGTCCGTACACGGCCAGGCTGCCGGGCGGGCCGGTCACCGTGGTGCGGCCCGAGTTGTCGAGGTTGGCTCGCAGCATGCGAGACGCCGTCGCGATCAGGTCGCGGCGCACGCGCACCGGCACTTGAGCGAGCGGGGTGAACGGGTCGAGCGCACACGCCCACAGCACTTCGCTCTTGTAGACGTTGCCGACCCCGCACGCGATGCGTTGATCGAGCAACACCTCGGCGACGTCTTGATGGTGCTCGCCGAACCGCGCCATCCGGTCGACGCATTCATCGAGATCGGCGTCGGCCAGACAGAGGTCGGGCCCGAGCGAACCGAGGCCGGGATGACGACGCCGGTCCATCACACGAAACGTCTCGACGACCGGAGCGGAGAAGCAAACGGCCGTCCAGCCGGGGATGTCGAGCACGGCCCTCGCCGCGCTCGGATTGCGCCGCCAGCGCTCGCCGTCGCGGTACAAATGCCACGCGCCGGTCATGCGCATATGCGTGTGCAGGACGATGCCGTCGTCGAACGTGATCTCGAGGTGCTTGCCGTGCGCCTCCACCGACTCGACCGTGGCCCCGACGGTGGGCTGCGGCCCGACGAGCCGCTCGGCCTCGAACGCAACGATCGGCTTGCCCACCAACATCGTGCGCAAGACCGCGGCGCTCCGATGGATCGTGTCCCCCTCGGGCATGTCCGGATCGTACGCGGCATCCGGGCGGGGCCCGCGGACCGTGACCTATGACCGCAGCACGAGTCCCCGGTAGCCGTCGCGGAATCCCACCGCGCGAAGGCCTGCTGCGTGCGGCGAAGAAATCGCGGCCTCACCGTCGATCATCCGCAGCTCGATCGAACGCCGGCGACCGTCCTTCACGAGAACCGCGAGGGCGTCGATCCAGCGATCGTCGCCGGCGGCGGCCGGGAACAAGACGAGCTGACGTCCACCCCGCTCGAGGTAGCAGAGGGCCTCTCCGCCGGCCAGCACCACCAGCGCACCCGCGGTCCGCGCCGGGCGAGACGAGCTCTGTGGCCACGCGAGAGCGGCGCCGTAGGGCTGCGCCGGGTCGGTGGCGGCCACCACGATCGCGGCCGAATCGGCATCGGGTTCACGGCAGGAGCGCAGGCGGTCGACCGCCCCGGGCAGCGCGAACTGGGCGGCGCCCAGGCCGGCGACGAAGTAGCCGCGGCGCACCTGCCCCCGTTCCTCGAGGGCCTTGAGCACGGGATACACGCCGGCGAACCCGCCCTCGATCCCCTCGGCAAGCGCAGCCTCGCGGGTGAGGACACCGTGCCGCTCGAGCATTTGGAGCGCGCGCGCGTGGGCGCGTTCGGTCGGACTCGGGCGCCGCTCGACCAGTTCGGAGACGAGCGACCAGCGTCCGGCGCCCGCGGGTGGGCCGAGGCGGGTGAGGCGCCCGGGCCGCGGCCGGCCGCGGGCGCTGGGGGCAAGAGCCTTGGCCGTCTTGGCGCCCACGAACGACCGCAACGGGGCGAGCGTGTCGTTGGTGACCTCGCCCGCCCAGACGAGATCCCACAGTGCGGCGAGCGCTTCTTGCGGGCTGGCCGATCCGGCCGCGCCGGCAGCGGCGTTGGCCAACGGCAACCAGAACGAGGCGCCCCGCTCGCGGAGATGAGCCCGCAGCGCGTCGTGCACCGGCCCCGTCGGTGCGTCGGCAACCGCGCTGTCGTCGAGCAGCAACGCGACCTGGTCACGGAAGAAGAGCCGCACCCGACCGTCGCTCGGGCCCAACGCGCCGCCGCCCACCCACACGAGATCGCCCGCCGCGATCAGAGCGTCGACGTCGGCGGCTCGGTAGCCGTTCACGCGGGCAGGCAGCAGGTCGGTCTCGAGGATCGACGCGGGCAGGGCCGCACCCTGCAGCACACCGAGTGTGTCGACGAGGGCATCGAGGCCGCGGCGGGCTCCACCGATGCCGTGCCAGTGGGCCAGGAAACGGGTGAGTGCCACCGGTTCAACCGGCTCGACCTCCCGGCGAAGCGTGGCGAGCGACCGGCGCCGCAACACCCGCAGCACGTCGACGTCGCACCACTCGCGAGTTGTGCCCTCGGGACGGAACTCGCCCCGCACCACGCGCCCCTCGTCGGACAACAGCAGCAGGGCGGCCTCGACGCGCTCAACAGGTACACCCAAACGAAGCGATACATCTCGAGCGAGAAACGGCGTGTGCGTCGCCGCATAGCGCGCGACGAGACCCTCGAGCGGACGGGCGACGGGGTCGGTGAACGCCACGGGCAGGCCAAGCGGCAACGAGACACCGAGGCCGTCGCGCAGCCGGGCCGCATCTTCGGCCGCGCTCACGCGGTCTTGCCCGGCGACGCGCACGGCAATCGCGCGACGCTCGGCCACCAGGCCATCGACGAACTCCGCCGCCTGGCCACCTTCGCAGCGCCCGTCGAGCTCGTCGATCGTGAGATCACCTACGACGCGCAGGACATCGTGCAGCTCGTCGGCTGTGCGCGCCCGCCGTCCATCTACGAGGCGTTGAAGCTCGAGCTCGACCGAGACGAGCACGTCGCGATCGAGAAGCTCGCGCAGCTCCTCGGCTCCCAGTAACTCGCGGAGGAGGTCGCGATCGAGCGACAGTGCCGCGGCGCGCCGTTCCGCGAGAGGCGCGTCGCCTTCGTACATGTAGGCGGCGATCCAGTTGAACAGCAGGCTCTGCGAGAACGGCGACGCCTTGGCCGTGTCGACGCTGACGACGCGTATCCGGCGGCTCCGGAGCTCAGTAAGCACCGACCGCAGCGCGGGGACATCGAACACGTCTTGCAGACACTCGCGGCTCGCCTCGAGCAGGATCGGGAACGACGGGTAACGGGCGGCCACAGCCAGCAAATCGGCGGCCCGCTGGCGCTGCTGCCACAACGGAGTGCGCTTGTCGGGCCGCCGCCGCGGCAGCAACAACGCACGCGCCGCGCATTCCCGAAAGCGCGCCGCGAAGAGCGAGGTCGACGGGAGCGTCGACATCACGAGCTCTTCGATGTCGTCGGGGTCGATGGCAATGTCGGTGGCGGGAAGCTCGTCGAGTGCCTCGGGGAGGCGGATCACGATGCCATCGTCGCTCCACATCGTTTCGACGGGGACCCCGTGGCGCTCCATGAGGCGCGCCTCGATCGCCATCGCCCACGGCGCGTGCACGGGTGTGCCGAACGGGGTGAGCACGCACACCCGCCAGTCGCCGATCTCGTCGCGGAAGCGCTCGACCACGATTGTGCGGTCGTCGGGCACCGCACCGCACGCCTCGGCCTGCTCCTCGAGGTAGCGCACCAGGTTGTCCGCCGCCCACGCGTCGAGACCCTCCACCGAGCGCAGACGGGCCACGGCGGTGTCATGGTCGAGCCCCCGGATCTCGCGGACGAACGCGCCGAGCGCGCGTCCAAGCTCCAACGGGCGTCCCGGCCGGTCGCCGTGCCAGAACGGCATCTTGCCCGGCTGCCCCGGTGCGGGCGTGACGATCACCCGCTCGAACGTGATGTCCTCGATGCGCCAGGTCGACGCGCCGAGCAGGAACGTCTCGCCCGGTCGACTCTCGTAGACCATCTCCTCGTCGAGCTCACCGACGCGTTTGCCGTCGGGAAGAAACACGCCGAACAGCCCGCGGTCGGGAATGGTCCCGCCGCTCGTGACGGCCAATCGCTTGCTTCCGTCGCGCGCCCGCACGCGGCCCGCGACGCGGTCCCACACCACGCGTGGGCGGAGCTCGTTGAACTCGTCGCTTGGATAGCGCCCGGCGAGGAGATCGAGAACCGACGTGAATACATCGTCAGTGAGCTCGGAGAAACACGCGCACCTCCGCACCAGCGCGGCGAGATCGTCGACGGCCCACTCCTCGACGGCGGTCATGGCCACGATCTGCTGCGCCAGCACGTCGAGCGGATTACGCAGATAGCGCGTCGACTCGATGAGGCCCTGGCGCATCCGCTGCACCACGACCGCGGCTTCGAGGAGGTCGCCGCGATGCTTTGGGAAGACCTTGCCCTTGCTCGGCTCGCCCACCTGATGACCGGCCCGCCCGATGCGCTGGATCCCTCGACTGACCGCGCCCGGCGACTCGACCTGCACGACGAGATCGACCGCGCCCATGTCGATACCGAGCTCGAGGCTCGACGTCGCCACGAGGGCGCGCAACTTGCCCGACTTCAGCTGATCCTCGATCTGCACCCGCTGCTCGCGCGCGAGTGAACCGTGGTGCGCTTTCACGAGGTCGCCCCCGTCGGGCCCTTCGACGCCTTGGCCGGCGGCCAGCTCGTTCAGCCGCGCCGCGAGCCGTTCGGCCAGACGCCGTGCGTTGCAGAAGATGATCGTCGACCGGTGGGCCAACACCAGCTCGAGGATCTTGGGATGCACCGACGGCCAGATGCTCTTTCGGGCCGGACCCGCCGCCACCGGTCCGCTCGCGGGCTCATCGGTGACCGACCCGAGATCGCCCATATCTTCGACCGGCACCACAACCTCGACTTCGAGCGGCTTGCGGATGCCCGCGTCGACAATGCTGACGGGACGGGGCGTACCCGAGGCCGCGAACCCACCCAGAAATCGGGCGACCTCCTCCAGCGGACGCTGCGTCGCCGAGAGGGCCACGCGTTGCGGCGGCCGCTCGCACAGAACGTCGAGCCGCTCGAGCGACAGCATCAGATGCGCGCCTCGTTTGGTGGTGGCCATAGCGTGGATCTCATCGATGATCACCACGTCGACCCCGCGAAGCGTCTCGCGGGCCGACGACGTGAGCATCAGATAGAGCGATTCCGGCGTCGTGATCAAGATGTCGGGTGGGTGGCGGATCAGTGCGGCGCGATCGCGCGACGACGAGTCGCCGGTGCGCATGCCGACGACGGGAGCGACGAATCCGTCGGCCACGCCGAGGCGTTCCGCGGCAAGACCGATGCCCGCGATCGGGGCCCGCAAATTCTTCTCGACGTCGAACGCGAGGGCGCGCAGGGGCGAGATGTAGAGCACGCGCGTGCGTCGGGTCTTCTCCGGCAACGGCGCGGTGACGATGCGGTCGATGCTCCACAAAAAGGCGGCGAGCGTCTTGCCCGATCCGGTGGGCGCGCAGATCAGCGTGTGACCTCCGTCGGCGATCGCCGGCCAACCCTGCGACTGGGCGGGCGTCGGCTCGGGGAACGACGACGAGAACCAGGCGCTCACGGCGGGTGAGAAGCGATCGAGCATTACGGGCGAGGCTATCGACACACGGCGCCAGTAGGCTCGGCCTCTATGCAGGGCGAATGGCACCCGGCGTTCGAGGAGTATTGCGAGTGCATCTTCGAGCTCGATGAGGACGACGTCGACGTCATCCAGGCCCGCATCGCCGATCGTCTCCACGTGTCGCGCCCGGCGGTGTCGGAAATGATGAAGCGCCTCGAAGCCGAACGGCTCGTGACAACGACCCATACCCGCATCCGGTTGACCGACGACGGCCGTCAGCTGGCCGAGCGCGTCGTGCGCCGTCACCGCATCGCGGAGCGCTTCCTCACCGACATCTTGGGCTTGTCGTGGGCCGATGCCCACCAGGAGGCCGGCAAGTGGGAGCACGTGATGTCGACCGGGGTCGAGCAGGCCCTGAACCGCGTGCTCGGCGAGCCGACCACCTGTCCCCACGGCAACCCGATCCCCGGCTCTCGATACGTGGCCCCCGACGTGCACCGCCTCGGTGAGCTCGACGCCGGCGCCGACTTCGTCGTGAGCCGCATTCCCGAAGAGCTGGAGTTCGCCCCGGGTGTACTCGAGTTTCTCGAGCGCTCGGCGATCACCCCCGGACAGGCGGGCCACGTCACCGCGGCGGCGGCCGACGGGACCGTCACCGTCGAAATCGACGGCCGGGCGGTGGGCGTCAGCGCGTTCGCGAGCAGCAGGATCCTGGTCACGACCTGACGGCCCGCGTTGACAACGCCGCCAGCGCTGTTGTTAACCTTCCCTAACAATGAGTGCCACCCAGACCGTGCTCCTCGGCGCCATCGCCGGCTTCACGATCTTCGTCGGGCTCCCTGTGGGCCGCCTGCACAACCTGAGCCTGGCGACCCGGGCGTTCCTAAACGCGATCGCCATCGGCGTGCTCGTGTTCCTGCTTGTCGATGTGTGGCCCCACGCCATGGAGCCGGTCGAGAACGCGCTCAACGCGGCGCGGGATCATTCGGGTTCGTACTGGCGATTCGTTGCCCTGCTCACGGTGGCCATCGGAGGGCTGGCGATCGGGCTCCTCGGCCTAGTGGTCTACGACGCGATACTGGCCCGGCGCCGGCTCCCAGCCCTGCCGCTGGGTGCGGCGGTGCTCGTGCAGCAGCGAGGACCCGTGGCGCGGCTCACCGACTCCCAACGCCACGCCTTCTTCATCGCACTCGGCATCGGGCTCCACAACTTGGCCGAGGGTCTGGCCATCGGACAGTCGGCGGCGGCGGGCGAGTTGTCGCTCGCGGTGCTCCTCGTCATCGGCTTCGGGTTGCACAACGCCACCGAGGGCTTCGGCATCGTGGCCCCACTGGCGAGCGACACCGTGCGGCCGTCGTGGGCGTTCTTGTTCACGATGGGACTGATCGGAGGCGGACCGACGTTCATCGGCACGATCATCGGCCGCTCGATGGTGAACGACTTCCTGTCGGTCGCCGCGCTCGTGCTGGCCGCGGGCTCGATCCTTTATGTCGTGATCCAACTCGTGGCGATGGCCGCTCAGCTCGGACACAAGAACCGGCTGCTGGTCGGGGTGTTCATCGGGTTGGTGGCCGGGTTGGGCACCGACCTCGTCGTGGTGGCCGCAGGCGTCTGACTCGCGTCAGAACGGCAGTGGTTGCGAGTACACGACGGTGAGTTCCTTCGTGCAGCGCGTGAGCGCGACATAAAGCGCACGCAGACCCTGAGCTTCTTCGGCGACGATGCGGGCCGGCTCGACCACGACCGACGCGTCGAGCTCGAGGCCCTTCACCAACCCGACCGGGACCACGCTCACCTGCTCGCTCAGCCCGGTGCGCATAGCCATGCCGTGAACGATGCCAACGGCCGTGAGCGCGTCGTCGACCTCGTTGATGAGCGACGTCGGCACGATGACCGCGACGCTCGCGTCGCCCAGCCGGCCCTGCACGCCCTGCACCGCGGATGCGACAGCTTCGAGGAGGCCGTCACTCGACGCCTCGATGAGGTCGGGACCGCGATCACCGTCGCGCACGGAGGTGGGAGGTTCGAGACCGGGGATGGCGCACGCGAGAACCCTCGCCGCGAGATCCATCACTTGGCCGGGGATTCGATAGCCGACGCTCAACTCGGTGACCCGCGGTAGGCGGCGATCGGGAAGATGGGCGAGGACGTCGTCCCACGTACGCGGCGCATGTTGCCCCGTGGCCTGCGCGATGTCGCCCACCACCGTGAGCGAGCCGTTGAGCGAGCGCCGGGCTGCCATCCGCAGTTGCATCGGGGTGAGGTCCTGGACTTCGTCGATCACGATGTGGCCGTACGTGCGGATCTCGTCGTCGACGGCTTTCTTGGTGGGCTTGTGGCCGAGTAGTTCTCTGGCTTCGTCGAGGAGCGGGGCGTCGGCATCGGTCCACGCCACGCCGGCCAGCTCCGCGGCGCGGGGCCGGTGCAACGCGTCGAGCTCGGCGTCGGTCAACTTGCCCGCGGCCGCCAGCCGCACGAGCGCCGGCGAGCCGAAAAGGTCGTGGAGCAGTTCGGCCGGGCTGAGCAGCGGCCACATGCGCTCGAGCGCAACGCGGACGGGCTCGGTGAGGCGAGTGCGCTCTCGTACCGTGTCGAGGCTTTCCTCGTTGCGGCTGCTCGCGGCGAGCGCGGCAAAGAGTTCTCCTTCGACGAACTTACGGGCGGCGTTGTGTCGGCGGAAGCGGCGCCGGGCGGCGCCGATGATCTCGGTGCTGTGGGCGGCGCGCATGCGCAGGAAGGTTGTGCCGTAGGGCACCACCAGATCGTCCTTCAGCGGTCGTTCGCGGTCGCGGACGGCCTTGGCGACAAGCGTCGCCATGCGCGCGTCACCTTTGATACGCGCCGCGAGCTGGTTCTCTGTGCCACCGAACGAAACGTCGGGCACGAGATCGGCCAGCACGAGTTGCTCGACACCGGCCTCGCCGAGCGATGGGAGCACCCGCTCGATGTAGCGAAGGAACACGCGGTTCGGGCCGATCAGTAGGACGCCTTGGTCCTCCAACGGGAAGCGGTGCGTATAGAGCAGGTACGCAGCGCGGTGCAGGGCGACCACGGTCTTGCCGGTGCCCGGCCCGCCTTGGACGACGAGGACGCCGCTCTGCGGAGCACGGATGATCTCGTCCTGCTCGGCCTGAATCGTCTCGACGATGTCGCTGAGCTGCCCCGTCCGCGACTTCTCGAGGGCCGCGATGAGGGTCGAATATCCCCGTAGACCGTCGGCTCGCTCGCTTCCGATGCCCAGGTGGCCCTCGCCGAAGAGCTCGTCTTCGATATCGATGATCGTGCGGCCGTTCACCACGAAGTGGCGACGGCGGGAGAGGCCCATCGGGTGGCGCCCCGTGGCCCGGTAGAACGGCTCGGCCACCGGCGCGCGCCAGTCGACCACCACCGGTTCCCGCTCGCTGTCGGCGATCGCCAGCCGGCCGATGTGGAACGCCTCCGTGCCCTCGCCCTCGCCGATGTGGCGGTCGATACGGCCAAAGATCAGGGCCTGGTGGTTCAGCTCGAGGTCGGCTAGCTGGCTGCGCACCTCGTCTTCAATGACATCGCGCTCGTATCGAGCCTGGTGGGTGCCACCGCGCCCGCCCTCCGCGAGGTCGCGCAGACGCAACACTGCCCGGCGGCTCTCCTCGAGGCACACAAATGCGTGGTCGAGGTACGCCTGCTCGTCAGCCAGTTCGGGGTGCGAGGACATTCGCCGAGTTCGCCTCACCGGACAGGGGGATATGGAACGTTCGACGATACCGGCCCGGCATGGCCCTATGACAGTCGGGACCTTTTCAGCATTGAAGCGGGAGGCGACGGAGGCCGCGCAAGGTGATGCGGTCACTCCAGTCGGGCTCGGCTGCGAGCTCGAGCGTCGGACAACGGCGTATGAGCGTGTTGATCGCGGTGGCCGCCTCGGCGCGAGCCAGCATCGACCCAAGACAGAAGTGGATCCCGCTCGAGAAACCGAGGTGACGGTTCGCGTCGGGACGCTGTAGCACCACCTCGTCGGGTGAAGGAAACACCGACGGATCATGATTGGCCGCGCCGAGCACGGGCATGACGATCTCGCCCACGCTCAGCTGCGTGCCGTCGTCGAGCTCGAGCGGAGCCGTGATGACGCGCACGGTGAACTGCACCGGACCGTCGAAGCGCAGCAGCTCATCGGCGACGTCGAGATCGAGCGTGGGTTCGGCCCTGATCCGCGCCGCCTGCTCTGGCGCGCCGAGAAGGGCGAGCGTGCCGTTACCGACCAGATTCACCGTCGTCTCGTGGCCCGCGAGGTAGAGCAACACGACCGTGGCGAACAGTTCCTCGGTCGACAAGCGATCGCCGGCCTCCTCGGCGGCAATCAGTCCCGACAACACATCCTCACCGAGATGACGGCGGCGATCAGAGATCACCCGCTCGAGGTAGCCCACCATCGCGACGAGGGCGGTGTCGGCGGCCCGCAACTCCGCGAGCGTGACCATCGGCTCGAGCGTCCGGGTGATCGCCTGAGACCACGAACGCATCTCGTCGCGATCACTAACGGGGATGCCGAGCAGCTCACTGATCACCTGAAATGGGAACGGGAACGCAAGATCGGCGATCAACTCGAGGCCACCCGCGGCCAGCGCGTCGTCGACCACGGTGTCGACGATGACCTGCATCCGCGGCCGCCACGCGTCGATCGCCTTGGGCGTGAACGCGCGGGCGGTCAGCGCCCGCAAGCGTGTATGCGTAGGTGGGTCGAGGTTCAACATCGAGCTGTCGCGAAACGAGATCGTGGGCGGCGGAACTTCTTCGCCGGTGAACAAGCGGCGTTCGGGATATCCGAGATGGCGCTCGATGTCGGCCGATGCATGCGGGCTGCGTAAGACCTTCGCGCAGTCTTCGTAGCGCGTGAGCACGAGTGAGCCGAAGAGGCTGCGTTGAACAGGGTCCAGCTCGCGCAAACGGTGGTACGTCGGGTACGGATTGGCCCGGAAAATCGGGTCGAGCGGGTTGAATATCGGCGCCGCCTCGGTCGTCATGACGCCATCGTTGCACCGCTACGTACGCGCTGGGGCGAGGAACGGGGCACCTGTCACCATTATGCGATGGCGTCGATTGGTCTCGTACTCGGTGCGGGCGGTCTCGCCGGCCACGCGTACGAGGCCGGTGTGCTGGCCGCGCTCGCCGAGCGCACGGGCTGGGATCCGAACAAGGCGAACATCGTCGTGGGGACCTCGGCCGGTGCCGGCGTCGCCGCGTACGTCCGCTCGGGTCTGTCGGCGGCTGACCTCTACCGGCGGTCCACGGGGCTGACGATGTCGCCCGCGGGAACCTTCCTTCTTGCCGGCATCGAAAGGCCGTTGCCGCTTCCGCCACCTGTCGGCGATCTACCCCGCCGGATGCCATTGCCAGCGGCACCCAAGCTGCTCGCCAGCGACCTCATGCGCCCGTGGCGCATACGCGCCGGCCGGCTGTTGGCGGCCGGGCTGCCGGAGGGTCGAACACCATCTGACGTCATCGGCGATCGGGTCCGCAGAGTGCACGGCACGACGTGGCCGTCGCGGGCGACCTGGATCTGTGTGTTGCGCCTCTCCGACGGTGAACGCGTCGTTCTCGGACGCGACCACCATCCGCCTATCGATCTGGGCGTCGCGGTGCAGGCATCGTCCGCGATACCCGGCTACTTCGCTCCCGTCGTCATCGATGGTGAGCGCTACATCGACGGTGGCACCCACTCGCCCACGAACGCCGATGTCCTCGTGCGGGCCGCCGTCGACGCTGTGGTGATCATCGCCCCGATGTCGGTCGACAAGGCCTCCGGCGCGTTCGATGCACGCGTCGCCGGACGTCTCTGGCACAAGGCCACGCTCGCCAATGAAGTGCGCATGCTGCGTAGGGACGGCGTCCAGGTTGTCGTGTTCGAGCCCTCACCGGCCGACGTGCGGGCGATCGGGGTCAACTCGCTCGATCACACCCGTATGGGGCGCGTGGCCGCGAGCGCCCGTACCAGCGCGTTCGAACTCATCACCGACGATGTGACTCGCCTGCTCGCAGCGACGAGTGCGGCCCGATGACGGCACCACTCGACGCGCCATTCCTGCGGGCCTGCCGGGGCGAGCCGTCTCAGCACGTGCCCGTGTGGTTCATGCGCCAAGCCGGGCGCTCGCTGCCGGAGTACAGGGCCCTTCGCGGCGAGGGCTCGATCCTCGACGCCATCGCCAATCCGGAGCTGGCCGCGACCTTGACGCTGCAACCGGTGCAGCGGTACGGCGTCGATGCCGCCATCCTCTTCAGTGACATCGTTGTGCCCGTGCACGCGATCGGCTTCGGCGTCGACGTCACGCCCGGCCTCGGTCCAGTGGTGGCGCAGCCGTTCCGATCGGCGCACGATCTGGCCCGCCTACGCCCGCTCGACCCCGATCACGACACGCCCTACGTGCTGGAGACCGTGAGGATCCTCAGCAAGGAGTTGAGCGTCCCGCTGATCGGCTTCGCCGGCGCTCCCTTCACCGTCGCGAGTTACCTCATCGAAGGGCGGCCGTCGCGTACTTACACACTCACGAAGGCGCTGATGCACGGCGACGAACCGCTCTGGCATCAGCTGCTCGCCGCGCTCGCCGATCTCGCGGTGGCGTCACTGCGATCGCAAGTGGCGAGCGGAGCGCAGGCCGTCCAGCTCTTCGACTCGTGGTCGGGGGCGCTCAGCGCGCCGGACTATGAACGCTTCGTGCTCCCCCACAGCGGCCGCGTGTTCGCCGAGATCGCCGACCTCGGTGTACCGCTCATCCATTTCGGTGTTGGCACGGGCGAGCTCCTCGGCCTCATGGCGCGCGCGGGCGCCGATGTCGTCGGGGTCGACTGGCGTGTACCGATCGACGACGCGCGGCGACGTCTCGATGCGGAGCGGCCCGGCGTGGCCGTTCAAGGCAACCTCGACCCGGCCCTTTGTGTCGCCGGGTGGGAGGTCGCTCGCGAGGGCACGCTCGATGTGCTCGCGCGCAACGCCGAACGCCCCGGTCATGTGTTCAACCTCGGACACGGCGTGCTTCCGGAGACTGACCCTGAGGTGCTCGAGCGAGTCGTGGATCTCGTCCACACGCACGGAGCGCCGGCATGAATCGCCTCGGGGTCGTCGTCATGGCATACGGCACGCCGCGCGACACCACGCAGATCGAGGCGTACTACACCGACATCAGGCGGGGCCGGCCACCCACGCCCGAGCAGCTCAAGGAGCTGGTCGATCGCTACGACGCGATCGGAGGGATCTCGCCGCTCGGCCAGCGCACGGAGGCCCAGCGCGCCGCGATCGCCGCCGCGCTCGAGCTCAGGGCGCCGGGCCGTTTCTCGGTGGTACTCGGTCAGAAGCACGCGAGTCCTTTCATCGAGGACGCCGTCGCCGGGCTGGCAAAGGACGGCATCACGAAGGCGGTCGGACTCGTGCTCGCCCCGCACTACTCGGCCTTCTCGATCGGCCAATACCTCGAGCGGGCGACAACGGCGGGCGGTGAGCACGGCGTCGACGTCGTTGGGATCGAGAGTTGGCACCTCGAGCCCGCGTACATCGAGTTTCTTGCCCGGAGTGTGCGCGCCCACTTGGATGCGCTCCCGCCGAACACCAAAGTCCTCTTCACCGCGCACTCGCTGCCGCAGCGCATTCTCGAGTCGGGCGACCCCTACCCCGACCAGCTCCGCGCCACCGCGGCTGCGGTCGCGGCACGACTCGGACTGCGCGAGTGGTCGCAGTGGAGCGTGGCGTGGCAGAGCGCGGGCCGCACGCCTGAGCCATGGATCGGTCCCGACATCCTCGACGTGCTGCGTGATCTTGCCGGCAGCGAAGGCGCCGACGGCGTCCTCGTGTGCGCGTGCGGTTTCGTGGCCGACCACCTCGAGGTGCTCTATGACCTCGACATCGAAGCGGCCCGCCTCGCCGCCCAGCTTGGTCTCACGTTCGCTCGGGCGGCGTGCGTGAACGACGATCCCGACGTCATCGAGGCCCTGGCGGCGCGAGTTCTGGAGCGGGCGGGCTGACGGTGTCCCCGAGCAGGGTCGCGGTCGTCGGCGGGGGGATCACCGGCCTGGCGGCGGCGCTTGAACTGTGCCGGCTCGGGAGCGACGTTGTGCTGTTCGAGGCGAGCGACCGCTTTGGCGGCAAGATCCACACCTCGACGTTTGCGGGAGCCGCCGTCGACGAAGGCGCCGATGCGTTCCTCGCCCGCGTGCCCGAGGCTCTCACCCTGTGTCGGGACCTCGACCTCGGTGACCACCTCGTCACTCCGGCAACCGGCCGCGCGTACATATGGGCAAGAAGTCAGTTGCGGGCGCTGCCTGCGGGTCTCGTGTTGGGAGTGCCGTCGCGTGTGCGGCCGCTCATGCCCGTGATCGGGTGGGCCGGCGCAGCGCGCGCCGCGCTCGAACCGCTGTTGCCGTCAGGACCCGTCGACGACTGCCTCGGCCGGCAAGTCCGTCACCGCTTCGGGCGAGCCGTGGCCGAGCTCCTCGTCGATCCGCTCCTCGGTGGCATCAATGCGGGCGATGCCGACGCGCTCAGCCTCGCCGCGGCCGCACCGCAGGTTGCCGAGTTGGCTCAGCACCGCAGCTGGCTCCTGGCTGCCCGCCACCATCTCGCCCAGAACCCGCCCTCGCCCGATCGGCCGCTGTTCTCCACCGTGGTCGGCGGATTGGGAGTGATGATCGACGCGCTCTCGACCCGGCTTCGGCGCGACGGCGCCGACCTCCGCGCTGGCACTCCCGTCGACGCGCTGCACCCCGACAACGGTGGTTGGGAGGTTGCGGGCGAGCACTTCGACGCGGTGATCGTCACGACGCCCGCGTCGGTCAGCGCGAAACTCCTAAGCCCCGTCAGCGGCGACGCGGCCGCCGGTCTGGCGTCGATCGATGAGGTGTCGGTGGCGATCGTGCGCTTGGCGTTCGCCGACCGCGACGTGTCCCGCATGCTTGATGGCAGCGGCTATCTCGTTCCCAAACCCGAACAGCGTCACGTGACCGCGTGTTCGTGGGCGTCGACCAAGTGGGCGCACTGGAAAGTGCCGGGGCAGACGATCCTGCGCGCATCGGTCGGCCGCTGGCGCGACACCCACGCCTACGAACTCGACGATGATGACCTGGTGCGCGCCGTCCTTTTCGATCTCGATGTGCATATGGGAATTCGCGCTCAACCGTCTGTTGCCGACGTGTGCCGCTGGCCCGGGGGCTTCCCGCAGTATCACCCCAAGCACCTCTCGACGATCGCGGCGATCCAACACGCCCTCGCCATCGACGCTCCGGGTCTGCTGACGACGGGCGCCGCGCACCGCGGCCTCGGGATTCCTGCGTGCATTCGCCAGGGAGCCGCGGCGGCCGTCTCAGTCACTGGGCGCTTGCGGGCCACCTGAGCCGTGCGCACCCGCGTCCTTCTCGCGCTCGTCGTTGTGGCCGCGTGCGGCCATTCGGCGCCGGCGTTCAGCGACGAGCCCACGCTGCGATCGATCGTTCCCACCAGCACGACCACGACCACCACCGTCGAGTCCACCACGACAGTCGCGGCCGGGTCGACCACATCGACGACGATGCCGGCGCCGACCACGACCACCGAGCCGCTGCCGCACCCGTTGGAGATCTCGCTCGATCCGAAGGCCACCGAACCAGAGGTCAAGCTCGGATCGATCGTGATCCCCAAGCTGGGACTCGATGTCACCGTCTACGACGGCGTGCTGCTCACGACGTTGGACAGGGGACCGGGGCATTGGCCGGGCACCGCGATGCCCGGACAACTCGGCAATGTCGTCATCGCGGGACACCGCGTCACGCACTCGCGGCCGTTTCGCCACCTCGACGACCTCGCGGCAGGCGACCCCGTGATCTTCACACTTGCCGACGGGTCTTCGTTCACGTATGAGGTCGTCGGTTCGGAGATCGTCACGCCCGGCTCGACGTGGATTGTCAACCAGACGCGTGCGTATACGGCCACCCTGTTCGCGTGCCATCCGCCCGGCTCCGCGCAGGAACGATTCGTGGTGCACCTCAAGCTGGCCGGTACATGAGGTCGCCTCGAGCAGGCCTCGCCGCGGTGGGCGCCGGTCTGCTCGTGGGCCTCTCGCTGCCGCCGTGGGGAGTTTGGCCGCTCGCGTTCGGCGGCATCGTCGCGCTCGACTCCCTGCTCGCCGATCAACCCGCCCGGGTGCGCTTCGCCCGCGGGTTCTTGTTCGGACTCGGGTGGTTGGGCCCGGGCATGGCGTGGATGGTGTTCCTTACCGTGCCCGGCTACCCCGTGGCCGTCGGCACGTACGCGGCGTACATCGGTGCCGCTTGCGCGGCGGCCGGTGCTGGACGCCGGCGGTGGCTCGGCCTCCCAGCCGCCATGATGATCGCCGAGACGGTGCGCTTTGCGTTCCCGTTCGGCGGTGTTCCGCTCGCGTCGCTCGCGATCAGTCAGGCCGCCGGGCCATTCCTCGGCGTGGTCCGACTCGGCGGGGCGATCCTGCTGGGCGGGGTCACCGTCGCCGTCGCGATGGCGATTCGCGCCGCGTGGACGCGGGCGTGGAAAGCAAGTGGTGTCATGGTTGCCGTCCTCGCCGTGGTGGTCGCGTACGCAGCGGTGGCGCCGCGCGGGAGTGCGGCCGGCACCATGCGCGTCGCGCTCGTGCAGGGCGGCGGGCCGCAGGGCACGCACGCGGGCGACACCGCGCCTGGGATTGTCTTGCAACGTCATCTCGACGCTTCAAGCGTCGTTCCCGCGGGGGTCGACCTCGTCGTCTGGCCCGAAAACGTCGTCAACGTCGACGCGCCGGAGACGTTCGCCACGAGCGCGGCACGCAAGGAGATCGCCGCCGTCGCCGCCCGTGTCGGCGCGCCGGTGGCCGTGGGCGTGACCGAGGACGTACCTGACCGCCCGGGTCGTTTCGCCAACTACCAGATCATGGTCAACCCCGACGGCTCGCTCGGCGCGCGATACGACAAGGTGCGACGGGTGCCGTTCGGCGAGTACCTGCCATTGCGTTGGATCATCAAACACTTCCCCGGTGCCGACCTCGTTCCTCATGACGCGATCGCCGGCAAAGCCCCGGCCACCCTCGACAGCCCGAGCGGCGTTCTCGGCGTTGTCATCTCGTGGGAGATCTTCTTCAGCGGGCGTGCTCGCGACGCGATCGGTCACGGCGGGCTGATGTTGCTGAACCCCACGAACGGGGCCTCGTATCGCGGCACCATCCTGCAGACTCAACAGGTGGCGTCGTCACGCCTGCGCGCGGTCGAGACCGACCGTTGGGTGACGCAGGTATCGCCAACCGGTTTCACGGCGGTGGTCACGCCCTCCGGTCACGTCGTGGCCCGCTCGAAGGTGAGCGAACAACGCGTGATCGTCGCCACGGTCGGACTCCGTACGGGATGCACGTGGTACCTGCAGCTCGGCGACAAGCCCGTCTTCGGACTCGCGCTGGGTCTGCTGCTCGTCGCCCGCTTCGACCTGGGGAAAAGTTTGCTCAGAGCTCGATCCACACTGTTGTGGGCCCGTCGTTCACGAGTTCAACGTCCATGACCGCTCTGAATCGACCGGTCTGGACCTGCGCACCGAGCTTCACGAGCGCCTCGACGACAGCCGCGACGATTGGTTCGGCGTACTCGGGCCGGGCGGCGGCGATCCACGAGGGTCGCCGTCCTTTCGAGGTGTCGCCGTACAACGTGAACTGACTGACCACGAGCACCTGGCCACCGGTTTCGGAGATCGATCGGTTCATCACGCCCGCGTCGTCATCGATCACGCGGAGATGAAACAGCTTGGTGGCCAACTTGCTGGCCAGCTCAACGGTGTCGGTGTGGGTGACGCCGACGAACACGCACAGGCCGGGGCCGATCGAGCCGACGAGGTCATTGTCGACACGCACAGCACCGCGCGAAACACGTTGGACCAGAGCCCGCATGGTCGGCGCACCCTAGCGTGAGCTTCGTGATCGCGTTCGACCTCGATCCAAGGGAAGGCGCCCGCATCAGTTCACTGCGGGTCGACGGGCAGGAGTTGCTCGTGACCGACAGGCGCGACGGAGCGATGTCGTGGGGTTGCTATCCGATGGTGCCGTTTGCCGGTCGCCTGCGGCGCGGCGCGTTTCGGTTCGCGGGCCGCAACTACACGATGCCCGTCAACCTTGGGCGGCACGCGATTCATGGCACCGGATTCACCCGGCCGTGGGACGTGGAGCCCGACGGCACCCTTGTGCTCGAGCTCGGAGCGCCCTGGCCGTTCGGTGGATCGGTTCGCCATCGAGTGCATGCGGTCGACGCCGACACAGTCACGGCCACGCTGGAGGTGCATGCCGACCAGCAGTCGATGCCCGCTCAAGCCGGTTGGCATCCGTGGTTCCTGCGACCCGTGTCGCTCATGTTCAAGCCGGGCGCGATGTATCGCCGCGATGACGACGGCATCCCCGACGGCACATTGCTCCGACCCCCGCCCCGTGCTCCGTGGGACGACTGCTTCACCGAGGTCGAACAGCCGTTGGAGCTGTGGTGGCATCCGTCTCCCCGCCTGCGATTGACGTCGAACTGCGACTACTGGGTCGTGTTCGACCACCCCAACCACGCCATCTGTGTCGAGCCGCAGACGGGCCCGCCGGACGGGTTCAACCTGGCACCGTTTGTCGTGGAGCCTGGCCATCCGCTCGTGGCGAGCTTCACGCTCGAGGTGGCCCCCGGCTCCAGCCCAACGTGACCTCGGCCGGCGCCTACCCGTTGCGACTTCCGTACGGGCGGATTCCACCAGGAATCCGCCCGTACGCGGGGGGTAGTGATTGCCGGCGGGCCGTTGTGCCGCTTCCGATAGTCCGGAAAAAGCCACTCGCATTTAGGCTCCCCGGATGCCTGCCCCCGGTCAGCGTCGTCGCATCGGGGCCGACGACCCGCTCCGCGTCGCCTACCTCTCCTATCGGGGCAAACCCCACGTGGGCGGCCAGGGCGTCTACTCCCGTCACCTGACCAAGGCGCTCGTCGACCTCGGCCACACCGTCGAGGTTCTCGGCGGTCAGCCCTATCCCGAACTCGACGAGCGGGTGCCGCTCACCAAGCTCCGCAGCCTCGACATCTTCAACGACACCTACCCCGGCCGTTTCCCCGCGTACTGGGAGTTCAAGGACTGGACCGACATCGTCGAGGTGGCGCAGTTCTCGACGGGCGCCTTCAGCGAGCCGCTCGCGTTCAGCTTGCGCGCGTGGAGGGAGCTGAAGTCACGGTCGGCGGCGTTCGACATCGTCCACGACAACCAGTGCCTCGGCTACGGCCTCCTCGCGATCGAACGGCTCATCCCCACGATCGTGACGTTGCATCATCCGATCACCGTCGACCGCCGTCTCGAGATGGAGCACGCGCCGAACGCACGTAAGCGCAGAAGCGTGGGCCGCTGGTACGGGTTCGTGAAGATGCAGGCGCGCGTCGCACGCCACATGCCGCGCATCGTGGTCGTGTCGGAGAACTCGATCAAGGACATCCATCACGACATGGGCGTCGACATCGACCGCATGCGTCTGGTGTGCGTCGGTGTCGAGCCCCAGCTCTTCCGTCCCCTTCCCCACATCGAACGGATCCCCGGGCGCCTGATCACCACCGCCTCGGCCGACGTCGCGCTCAAAGGGCTCGCCTACCTGCTCGAGGCCATCGCCAAGTTACGCACCGAGCGCGAGGTCACTCTCACCGTGATCGGCCGGCCCAAGCCGGGCGGGCGCAGCGCCGATGTCATCGAGCGGCTCGGACTCACGAACGCCGTGCAGTTCGTCTCGGGAGTCTCCGACGAACGCATCGTCGAGTTGTACGCCGAAGCCGAACTCGCCGTCGTGCCGTCGCTCTACGAAGGCTTCTCCCTTCCCGCCATCGAGGCCATGGCCACCGGCACCGCGCTCGTCGCCACCACCGGGGGCGCGCTCGCAGAGGTCACCGGTCGTGACGGTGACACCGTGCTTTCGTGCCCGCCGGGCGACAGCGAGGCGCTGGCGACGGCCATCCGGCGCGGTCTGCACGATGCCGACCTGCGCGATCGGGTCGGCGCGAACGGCCGGTCGCGCGTCGTCGGGCGGTGGACATGGCGTCACACCGCAGTGAACACGATCGCGCAATACCGTGAAGTCGTCGCGATGAAGAGCGGCAACTGATGCTCACAGTGCGCTACGACTGGTTGGGGCTCGCCCCCGGTGATCGGCTTCTCGACCTGGGTTGTGGCTTCGGTCGTCACGCGTTCGAGGCGGCGCGCCGCGGCGCCCGTGTGGTCGCGCTCGACTCGGCCGACACGGAGCTGAAAGAGGTGCGCAACACGTTCGCGGCGATGGCTAGTGCAGGTGAGATCGACGAGTCGTGTTTCGTTGGAACGGTCAACGGCGACGCCACCACGCTGCCCTTCGCCGACGAGGCGTTCGATCGCGTCGTCGCATCAGAAGTCTTGGAGCACATCCCCGACGACGCTTGCGTCCTCGGCGAGTTGACGCGCGTGCTACGCCCCGGCGGCACCATGGCGGTCACCGTGCCGTCGTTTCTTCCCGAGCGCGTCTGCTGGCTGCTGTCGGAGGAGTACCACGCGCCGTTCGTGCCGGGCGGACACGTACGCATCTACCGGGAATGGGAGCTGCGCGCGCGCATGCGTCACGCCGGCCTCAAGCCGGGAGCGGCGCACCACGCCCACGCGTTGCACTCCCCGTACTGGTGGCTGCGCTGCGCCGTCGGTCCCACCAACGCCGACCACCGCGCCGTCGCCGCCTACCGCCGGCTTCTCGAGTGGGACATCGTGAAGACACCGCCAGCGACGAGGTGGGCCGACCGGTTCCTCAATCCGATACTCGGCAAGAGCCTCGTCGTGTACGCGCAAAAGCCGAGCGGAGCCGCGCGATGACCTCTCCGGCCCGTCCCGAGATCGTGGGCGTGATCACGAGCGCCGACATCGAGCAGACCGCCGCCACCATCGTCGAACTGCAACAACCTTCGGGGATGATCCCGTGGTTTCGTGGCGGCCATTGCGATCCGTGGAACCACGTCGAGACCGCGATGGCGCTCGCCGTGGCCGGCCGGCGAACTGAGGCGGAGCGGGCGTACCAGTGGTTGGCCGACATGCAACGCCCCGACGGCTCCTGGCATGCGTATTACATCGACGACCGCGTCGAGGACCACAAACTCGACACCAACGTCACGGCCTACATCGCGACGGGCGTCTGGCATCACCATTTGCTCACCGGCGACAACGGCTTCCTCGAGACGATGTGGCCCGTGGTCGCCAGGGCCGTCGACTTCGTGCTCGAGTTGCAGACACCACGCGGTGAGATCATCTGGGCCCGCCACGTCGACGGGAAGCCGTGGAGCTACGCGTTGCTCACGGGCTCGTCGTCGATCTGCCATTCCCTGCGTTGCGCGCTCGCGATCGCCGGCTCGCTCGGGCGCGAGCTTCCGGACTGGGAGCTGTCGCTGTTGTCGCTCGCCTCGGTGATCCGTGAAGACCCGCAGGCGTTCGCCCCCAAACACCGCTGGGCCATGGACTGGTACTACCCCGTGCTCGGCGGCGCGCTCACGGGCGACGCCGCGGTGCTGCGCCTCGCCGAACGCTGGGACGAGTTCGTCATCGACGGGAGCGGTGTGCGCTGCGTCTCGAACCAACCCTGGGTGACCGCCGCGGAGACCTGCGAATGCGCGCTCGCCCACCTCGCCGTCGGCGACGCGGCCACAGCGCTCGAGCTGTTCGGTTGGGCCCAGGCCCACCGCACCGACGAGGGCGACTACCTCACCGGACTCGTGCACCCCGACGGGGTGTCGTTCCCCGATGGCGAGCGCACCGCCTATACCGCCGCCGCGGTGATCCTCACCGCCGACGCGTTGTCGTCGACGACAACGGCGTCGGGCCTCTTCCTCGGCGACGGCTTGATGCCGGTCGGCGAGTGATCCCCGAGGATTGGCCGCCGGCCACGAGCCGACGACAACCTAGGCGTGACGGTCGAAATTCTGGCGTCGGCGGCGGTCGATCGTGGTCGTGTCATCATCGCATCGGCGCCGAGGTCATCTCTGGTGGCGCAGGCGCTGGCTGAGTCGCGCCACCTGGCGCGTTTGATGGTCGCGTTCTGCGAGGTTCGGTGCGTTGCGAGCTGCGTCGGCATAGAGGCGGACAGCGAGTTCGAGATCGCCGTTCTTCTCGTGGAGATACGCGGCGACCGCTTCGCGCCGCGGGACGTGTTCGTCGACCTCGGCCAGTGCCGCCAGTCCTGCGGGCGCGCCGTCGGCCTCGCCGACTGCGACCGCACGGTTGAGCCGGACGATCGGAGTGTCGGCGAACCGGAGCAGTTCGTCGTACCACTCCACGATCTGGACCCAGTCGGTCTCCTCGACACACGGCGCGTCGGCATGGAGCGCGGCGATCGCCGCTTGGGCCTGGTACTCGCCGTGCTGGTCGCGTGCGAGCGCAGCATGCGCGATGTCGATTCCCTCGGCGATGAGCTCGGTGTCCCACTGGCTCCGGTCCTGATCCGCGAGAGGCACGATGCTTCCGTCCGGTCGGGTGCGGCTGCGGCGGCGCGCATGGTGCAGCAACATCAGGGCGAGCAACCCGTCGACTTCGGGGTTGTCAACCAAGGCGGCCAGTTGCCGGGTCAGTCGGATCGCCTCGGCCGCGAGATCGACGTTGCCCGAATAGCCCTCGTTGAAGACGAGGTACAACACCCGCATCACCGTGCGCACGTCGCCGGGACGATCGACGCCGGCCTGACTGACCGTCCGCTTGGCGCGGCTGATGCGCTGCGCCATCGTGCTCTCGGGCACGAGGTAGGCCTGCGCGATCTGGCGGGTGGTAAGGCCACCCACGGCCCGGAGGGTCAAGGCAACCGCCGATGACGACGTCAGGTCGGGATGCGCGCACAGGAAGTAGAGGCGCAGGGTGTCGTCGCCGCTCGGGACCGCGGCCGCCGGCGGTTGGGTGTCGAATCGGACCTCTCGGTCGCGGCGCGTGGCGTCTGACCGCGTCATATCGAGAAAGAGTCTCCAAGCGACCGTGATGAGCCAACCCGTGGGTTCGGAGGGCAGCTCGCTTTCCCACGCGGAGAGCGCCCGGATGAGCGCCTCTTGCACGGCGTCCTCGGCCGTGGCGAAGTCTGCACCGCGACGGACGAGGACGCTCAACACGTGTGGGACGAGGTGGCGCAGCTCGACGTCGTCCACCGTTACTGGGTGACGGTGGGCGGAGCGGCCAGGAAGGGTCTGACCTCGAGCCATTCGTGGATCGGTTCGCCGCCGGCCCCGGGGGCTGCCGACAGCTCACCCGCGAGCTCGATCGCTCGCTCGAGACTGTCGACGTCGATCACCATCCATCCGGCGATCAAGTCCTTCGTCTCAGCGAACGGGCCGTCGGTCACCGGCGGGCGCCCCTCGCCGTCGTAGCGGACCCACACGCCGTCGGGCGACAGCGCCTGTCCGTCGATGAACTCGCCGCTGCTCTCGAGCCGAGTCGCGAAGTCGTTCAT
>JBDUDK010000134.1:0-39979 GCA_040002995.1 Acidimicrobiales bacterium
CGCACTTGTGCTTGATCGCCTGGAACGAGCCGATCGGCCGGCCGAACTGCACGCGAACTTTCGCGTACTCGACCGCCATCTCGAGCACCTTCTGCGCGCCACCGACCTGCTCGGCGGCAAGCGCCACCGCCGCCAGGTCGAGCACCGTCGACATCGCGTCCCAGCCGCCGCCCTCGGTGCCGATCAAGCGCGCCGGCGTGTCGGCAAACTCGAGCTTGGCCTGCTTGCGCGTTTGGTCCATCGTCGACAGCGGTGTGCGCGTAAGTCCGTTCGCCGTGCCTTCGGTGGCGAAGATGCTCACGCCTTTCGGCGTGCGGGCAACGACGAGAATCAGATTCGCGGTATGCCCGTCGAGCACGAACATCTTCGTGCCGTTGAGCACCCACTCGTCGCCCTTCTTCTTCGCGGTCATGGTGATGCCCGACTCGTCCCACTTGCCGGAGGGCTCAGTGAACGCGACCGTCGCGATCGTCTCGCCGGACGCGATGCCCGGGAGCAACTCCTTCTTGGCGCCGTCGCCACCGCCGTGGATGAGCAGGTTGCCGGCGAGAGCCACGGTGGAGAAGAACGGTGCGCACAGAAGGGCGCGGCCCATCTCCTCGAACACCACACCCAGTTCCACGTACGAGAAGCCCGAGCCCCCGTATTCCTCGGGGATGATGAGCCCTTGCAGACCCATCTGCTCGCCCATCTGCTTCCAGACCGCAGGGTCGAAGCCCTCGCT
This sequence comes from Acidimicrobiales bacterium, assembly GCA_040002995.1. GTDB lineage: Bacteria > Actinomycetota > Acidimicrobiia > Acidimicrobiales > Ilumatobacteraceae > JBDUDK01. The sequence goes on from JBDUDK010000134.1 coordinate 725, forward strand.
GGACTCCATCAGACGGCGAACCTCTGTCTCGGGCGACTTCTGGTCAAGGAACGCCCGCACGGTGCGGCGGAGTTCCTCCTGCTCCTCACTGAAGGCAAAGTTCATGGCGCGAGCATCGCGCACGGTCAACGGTGGGTGAGAACACGCTTGTGTACACCGGTGCTACGGTCATTGGGCATGGACCGAATGGGGATTCGCGAGCTCCGCAACCAGTCGGCGGCGGCGGTACGCCGCGCGGGAAGCGGCGAGCGGATCATCATCACCGTCGACGGCCGGCCGGTGGCCCAGCTCGGCCCGCTCGAGGCGACCGAAGGCGAGCCCACGTTGGAGGATCTGGCGAACCGCGGCCTCGTCGTGGCCGCTCGCCGGCCCGACCGGCCGCCGCCCACGGTCAGCGTGCCCATCTGGGCCGGGGTTCGACTCGACCGCCTGCTCGCCGAGGTGCGGCGGGCGTGACGCTCGCCCTCGACACCAGCGCGCTCCTCGCCCGCTACCTGGAGGGACCAGAGCGGGCCCTGGTGCTGTCCGCCATGGCCGACGACCACGACTGGTGCGCCAGCGCGCTCGCCCTCACCGAGGCCTTGCTGCTCGCCGGCCGGGTCACCGACGACGCGTGGCTGGCCGACGACCTGCGGAGGGCGCTGTACGAGGACTGGCAGCGGGTCACGGTCGTTCCCCTCGATGAGGCGTGCCTCGACCGGGCCGCCGAGCTGGGCCGGAACCATCCGGTGGGCACCGTCGCCGCCCTCCACCTGGCCGCCGCTCTCCGCCTGCCTAAGCCCCTGACGTACCTGACGTTCGACACCCACCAGATCCCCGTAGCCCTCGCCCTCGGCTTCGACGTCGCCTCCACCTAAAGCCCCCTTTTTCGTGAACTGTTCGCGTTTCGAGGGTCTATATGCACTCAAAACGCGAACAGTTCACGGATTGGGCAGACTGGGGGCATGACCCTCCACTTCGAGGACTCCCAGATCGAGATCCACAAGCTCGTCGTGGGTCCCTACGACAACAACGTGTTCGTCCTGCGCTGCAAGGAATCGGGCGAGGCAGTGCTTCTCGACGCCGCCAACGAGCACGAAAAACTCCTCGAGTTGGCGCAGCGGCTCAACGTGCGCCGGGTTCTCGAGACCCACGGCCACGGCGATCACATCCAAGCCATCCCCCAGATGCGAGAGGCCGGCTACGAGGTCGCGGTCACCGCGGCCGACGCGCCCCGGCTCAAAGACGTCGGCTACGACGTCTTCATCGACGGCGATCAAGTGATCGAGGTCGGCCGCGTCCGCCTGCACACGATCCTCACCCCCGGTCACACCGCGGGCTCGATCTGCTTCCGGGTCGAGGGCTCGCCCGTGTTGTTCAGCGGCGACACCCTCTTCCCCGGTGGACCGGGAGCGACCAAGTTCGACGGCGGCGACTTCTCGGCCATCATCACGTCGCTCGACACCAAGCTTCTGACGTTGCCCACCGACACGCTCGTCCTGCCCGGCCACGGCGACGACACCACGATCGGGACCGAGCGCCCACATCTGCAGGAGTGGATCGATCGAGGCTGGTGACCGTGTGAGTCTCCCCGCCGACGAGCGTCCCGTCGACCCGACACCTGTGCACACGGTCGACCTGCCTCCCACGCCCATCCGCGACCGCAACATCCCCGCGTCGGCCTGGATAGAGGCGCCATCCACGCTGCTCCACCTGGGCGACGACATCGACCAGACGCTCATCACCTACAAGCGGCGCATCGGGCGCTACCTGCTCTGGCGGGCGGGGCCGGCCACCCACGCCGACGCCCGCTATCTCGCGCTCGCCGCCGACGATCTCGACGAGCAGTACGAGTTCCGCCTCTTTCCCGACGGAACCGGTGATGGGATCGGGCCTGATGGCGTGCGCCAGCGGAGGTTTCGCCTTTGGAAAGAGGCCTTGCTTGCCGATATGGAGAGCGAGCCCTGACGCAAGGAGGCAGGCCATGCCCGACCTCGGGGTCCCCGAGTTGTTGATCGTGCTCGTGGTGATCTTGTTGATATTTGGATCGAGCCGGCTGCCCAAGCTCGCCCGGTCGCTCGGCCAGGCCAAGCACACGTTCGAGGAGGCGCTCGGCCGCCACCCGGCCCGCGCCGAGAGCTGGCTCGACGTGATCCCGCGTATCGAGGACCGCGTTTCTTCAGTGGATGCGGTTCGCCCCGTGTACCGCTTCGATCATGAGAAGGCGCACAGCCGGTAGCGCGGCACCTAAGTCGTAGCTAGTCGCATCACCGAACAACTCGAGCAGGTACGCGCGGTTCAACACACGGGCTCCCGCGACGAGGATCGAGTCGCAGCCGAGCTCGCGAGCGAGGTCGAACGCCTGCCGCTCGGCCGAACGATCGTCGGTGAGCACGACGAGCGCACGCTCCTCGTCGAGGGCGATGCGACTGTGCGGATACCGGGCCAGTGGATACGACATCGGGCTGGGTGCCTTGCCCCTTCTCGCGATCACTCCCTCGAGCACCGGCACGACGTCGACCGCGTAGGGCGGCACTTCGCTTATGGCCCAGTGACGCGGGCGCAGGCTGAGCGCACACGCCTCGGCGAGGCGCGCGACGCGCTCCAGCACCGACGCCTCCTGGAGCGGGCCGTCGAAATCGGCGAGCACCGATTCGAGCAGCGCGCCCATCCCATTCCAACCGCGGTCGCGATACGCGCGGTACGGCGCCCGGCCATTGGCCGGCTCGAACGTCTCGGACTCAACACTCGCCGTGCTCGAGAGCACGATGCGGCCTCGGCCCTCCGCCTTGGCTGAGTGCAGCGCGCCGTCGGCCAATCGCAGGAGTACTCGTGAGCTCTTTACGACGTCGCTCTTCGACGCGATGCCACACGACACGGTGACCGCGGCGTCACCCGTGGCCCACATGGCCCCGATGTCGCCCGCCACGGCGAACGCGCCGACGGCGTCCTCGTTCAACAAGATCGCGAAGTCATCACCGCCAAGCCGCGCCGCGACGGCGTCGGTGCGCGTACGCACCGCGGCGCGCATGGCCGCCGCCAGCCGGCGGATCGCCTTATCGCCGGCGTCGTGACCGAGCAGTTCGTTGTGCTCGCGCAGGCCATCGAGATCGAGGAGGAGCAGACACCACGGACCACCGTTCGCACCATCGATCGCCGTCGCAAGGGCGGCGTCGAGCCGTCGACGATTAGCCAGCCCGGTGAGCGGGTCGGTGTAGGCCAGCTCACCGAGATTCGACAGCTGTTCGCTGTAGCCGATCACCTCGGCCAGCTCACGCGCCACCGACGACAGCAGGTCGCGATCGGCCATCGTGAGGGCCGGCTCGCCGGGCGCGGTAGCCGCCCTCAGCTGGCCCCAGAGCCCAGAGCGCGTGACGATCGGAACCGCCAGCTCGGTCGCCCGACCCTGCGACTTGAGCCGTTCGATCGCGTGCGGATCACCGTCGGGATCGTGGACGCTGGTCGAGACCGCCCCGGCGTCGGCGCGTCCCCGAAGGGACGGATGGTCGAGGAACCGGTGCCACTCGTTCGCCGGGAAGCGCTCTTCGCCCGCGGCCAGACGCCCCACGTTTACCAGGACGCGCACCGTCTGATCGCTGTGATCGATGCGACTGATCGCGACGGCCGCCGCCCCGATCGCCCGGCGGGCCTCTTCGGCCGCGAGCTCGAGCAAATGCCCCAAATCCCCGGCCGACGCGACCACGTCTCGTAGTCGGCGGAGCCCGTCAAAGGTCGGTGCGCCCGTGGCTGCGCCCATCAATTGGCGCGGTGATGGACCCTCGGCAACGGGCACTCACTCAGTGTGGCCAGCGTCACCCCACCAGGCAAGCACCCATTTCCACTATCGCCGTAGTGCTTATTAGACTTGGAGCGTGGCCGAGCTCTTCCGCCTCGAGGATTTGCACGCTGGACCCATCGGTGGACCAGAGATCGTGCGCGGTCTGAGCCTGGCCGTCGAGCCCGGCGAGATCCATGCCCTGATGGGCCCGAACGGGTCCGGGAAGTCGACCCTCGCCAACACGCTGCTCGGAAACCCCGAATACGAGGTCACTTCGGGACGCATCCTGCTCCACGGCGACGACATCACGAGCTGGCCCACCGAGGTGCGGGCCAAGTCCGGGATGTTCCTCGCGTTCCAGTATCCCCAAGAGATCCCTGGCGTCTCGGTGATCCAGTTCCTCCGGCAGGCCTTGTCCGCCCGAAAAGGCATCGATCTCTCGGTACTCGAGCTCCGCCTGTCGATCATGGAATGGATGAAGCGTCTCGGCATCGACCCCTCCTTCGCCGATCGCTACTTGAACGAGGGCTTTTCAGGGGGCGAGAAGAAGCGCAACGAGATCCTGCAGATGGCCATTCTCGAGCCCGAGCTGGCCATCTTGGACGAGACCGACTCTGGCCTCGACATCGACGCGCTGCGGGTCGTCGCCAACGGCATCCGCGAAGCGCGCAAGGACCGCCCGCAGCTGGGCATCGTGCTCATCACGCACTACCAACGGCTTCTCGACGAGCTCACTCCCGACCGCGTCCACATCCTCATCGACGGGCGCATCGTCGAGAGCGGCGGTCCCGAGCTGTCCGAGCGCCTGGGGCGCGAGGGCTACGAGGGGTGGAAGCCGTAATGGCCGGCCTCGACGGCGCGCGCGTCCGCAAGGACTTCCCGATCTTCGAGCGCGAGCTGAACGACCAACGCCTCGTCTACCTCGACTCCGCGGCCACGTCGCAGAAGCCGCGGCACGTGATCGACACGATGCAGCGCTTCCTCGAGACCTCGTACGCCCCGACGCACCGCAGCGCGTACACACTCGCTTCGGAGGCCACCGAGGCCTACGAGATGGCGCGGCTCAAGGTGCGCAAGTTCGTCCACGCCAACTCAGAGACCGAGATCATCTTCACCAAGAACGCCACCGAGGCGTTGAACCTCGTCGCCTACTCGTGGGGGCGGGCCAACCTCCGCGAGGGCGACATCGTGGTTGTCACCCAGATGGAGCACCACGCCAACATCGTGCCCTGGCACATGCTCGCGGCCGAACGCGGCATCGTGCTTCGTTGGGTACCGCTCACCGACGACGGCCAGCTCGATCTCACCGACCTCGACCAGACGCTCGAAGGTGCCCGGGCGTTCGCCTTCACCGCGATGTCAAACGTGCTCGGCACGATCAACCCGGTGCGTCATCTTTCCGACGCCGCGCACAACCACGGTGCCCTCGCCATCGTCGATGGCTGTCAGTGGGTGCCGCACCTGCCGACCGACGTGCAAGCGATGGGGGCCGACTTCCTCGCCTTCAGCGCCCACAAGATGTGCGGGCCAACGGGTGTCGGCGTGTTGTGGGGTCGCGAGGAGCTGCTCGAGGCGATGCCGCCGTTCCTCGGCGGCGGGCAGATGATCAGCGACGTGCGTCTCGATGGCTTCACGCCCGCTCCCCTACCCGCCAAGTTCGAGGCGGGCACGCCGCCGATCACCGAGGTTGTGGGCTTGGGCGCCGCTGTCGACTATCTCACCGAGCTCGGTATGGCCAACGTGCGTGCTCACGAGATGTCGGTCACGTCGTACGCGATGCGGGTTCTCGACGAGCGCCTCGGAGATCAACTCACGATCCACGGCCCGCGCAACATCGAGGTGCGGGGCGGAATCCTGTCGCTCGCGCTCCCCGGCGTGCACCCCCACGACGTCAGCCAGGTGCTCGACCAAACCAACGTCTGCGTCAGGGCCGGACACCACTGCGCCAAGCCACTGATGCGTCAGCTCGGCGTTGGCGCCACTGCCCGCGCGTCGTTCTACGTCTACAACGACGAGGCCGACGCCGACGCCCTCGCCGACGGACTCGTCGCCGCGACCGACTTCTTCTCACCCTGACCGGAGGACTCATGGCCGGCCTCGAAGACCTCTACCGCGAAATCATCCTCGATCACTACCGCAGCCCGCGTAACCGCGGCGAGCTGCCGGCACCGCCCGCGCACAAGAGCGAGGGCTTCAACCCTCTGTGTGGCGACGAGATCGTGGTCTATCTCGATGTGCACGACGGTGTCGTCGACGACATCAAGATCGGCGGCCAGGGTTGCTCGATCAGCCAGTCGTCGGCGTCGATGATGTCGGCCGCGGTGAAAGGCAAGTCGGTAACAAACGCTCATCGTCTCGTGCGGGCATTCAAGAACATGATGTCGATCCACGAACACACACTCGACGGTGAAGACGGCGAGCTCGTCGCCGAGGAGCCCGACGTGAAGCTGGGCGACCTCGAAGCGTTGCGGGGGGTGGTGAAGTTTCCGGTGCGGATCAAGTGCGCCACGCTCGCGTGGAACACCCTCGTGCAGGGCCTCGAGGAGGCCGAAGCCAACGCTTAGCGCTTGAGGTCGACCACTAAGCCGCCGGTGGCCTCGACGAGCTTCTTGGGATCGACACCAAAGACGTCGTTCCACGTGCCGGCGGCGGCCCAAACCTCCGGCCAGGTGAGCAGATCGGGATCGACGAAGACCCGCAACGGGGTCGAGTGACCGAACGGCGGCACGCCCCCGATCGGGAAACCCGTGGCCTCGCGCACTATGTCGGCATCGACGCGTGCACACATGGCGCCCCCCGCCACCGCGGCCAGCTTGCCTTCATCGAGTCGGTTCGAGCCCGACACCAATGCCATCACGACCTCGCCGTCGACCGCGAATACGAGCGACTTGACGATCTGGCCGACATCGACGCCGATGGCGGCGGCGGCATCCGCGGCGGTCTTGGTGCCGTCGGGGAACCGGCGGATCTCGATGGCGAGGTCGAGGTCACGCGCCGCATTCGCGACCCTTACGGCGTTGGGATGCTGCTCGGTCATGCCAGCAGCGCGTTGATCGCCTCGGCGAGATTCACGTCTCGTTCGGTGATGGCCCGCGCGTCGTGACTCATGAGATCGATCACGACCTTGTTCCACGAGTTCGACCAGTCCGGGTGGTGGCCGGCCTTCTCGGCCGCGAGCGCGACGCGGTTCATGAAAGCCCATGCGGCAGAGAAATCGGTGAAGGTGAACTCGCGGTGGAGCTTGCCGTCGCGCACTTCCCAACCCGATGGCGTGGTCCCTGTCGTAGTCACAGCGCGATCGTAGTAATCAGGCGAACTTGACGTAGCCCTCGGATTCGAGCTCGGCGGCCAGCTCCGGCCCGCCGGACGCGACGATCCGCCCCCTGGCGAGGACGTGCACAACGTCGGCGTGGAGCACGTGAAGGAGCTGGTTGTAGTGCGTGATCGCAAGCACGCCCAGGCCGATCTCGGCGGTCGCCTGCTCGACGCGGTAGGCACAGATGCGCAGCGCGTCGATATCGAGTCCTGAGTCGAGCTCGTCGAGTATGGCGATGCGCGGCTCGAGCACGGCGAGCTGCAGGGTTTCGTTGCGCTTCTTTTCACCGCCCGACAGATCGACGTTGAGCGGTCGAGAGAGCAGCCGATCGTCGAAGCCAATGCGGGCGGCTTCCTGCTGCAGACGCTCGACGAGGCCCACCGACGATCGTCCGCGCTGCTTCAGTCCTTCGCTGAGCACCGCGTCGAGCGCGACCCCAGGCACTTCGATCGGGTACTGCATCACGAGGAACAACCCCGCCGCGGCCCGTTCCCATGTCTCCATCGCGAGCACGTCGGCGCCGTCGAGCGTGATCGAGCCCTCGAGCACTTCGTAGCCGGGCTTCCCCATGATGACGTGCGAAAGGGTGGATTTACCCGAGCCGTTGGGACCCATCACGGCGTGGACTTCGCCCGACCGCACCACGAGGTCGATGCCCTGAAGGATCTCCTTGCCACTCACCCCGGCCCGTAGGCCCTTGATTTCGAGGACAGTCACGAGCCCACCTCGATGACGACATCGTCGCCCTCAACGCGGATGTCGTACACCGGCACGGGCTGCGTCGCTGGCAGGGTTTGGGGTTCACCCGTCTCGAGCGAGAACGTGCTGCCGTGCTTCCAGCACTCGATCTCCTTCGAGTCGCAGATCACCTCTCCTTCGCTCAACGACACCTCGGCGTGTGAACACGTGTCGCCGATCGCGTAGTAGGTGTCGTCGATACGCACCACCGCAATGCACCGGCCGTCGACGTCGAAGCGGCGGGCCTCACCGTGCTTCATTTCGTCGCGGCCGCACAGACGCACGCTCATCTACTCACTCTCCCGGCGATCGAGTTTGGCGGCCACCTGCAGGCGGAGCTCGGCGGCCACCGCGGGCACCGGCAGTTGGTCGATCACTTCGTCGAAGAACCCGAGCACGATGAGTCGCTCCGCCACCGACGGGTGCACACCGCGGCTCTCGAGATAAAAGCGCTGGTCCTCGTCGATGGGGCCCACCGCGCTGGCGTGGCTGCATTTCACGTCGTTGTTCTCGATGTCGAGGTTGGGCACCGACTCGGCCCACGCGCCGTCGCTGAGCTTGATGTTGCGGTTCGTCTGAAACGCGACCGACCCCTTGGCGTGCTTGCCGATCTTGATGAGGCCCGTATAGACGCTGCGGCTGTGGTCCTGCACCGCTCCTTTAAAGAGCAGATCGCTCGTCGTTTTCGGACCGACGTGCTCCTGGAGGGTTCGGAAGTCGTGCATCTGGTGGCCCTCGCCGAAGTAGACCGCGATTTGTCGACCACTCGCCCCTTGTCCCAGCAGGCGGGCGGTTGTGTGCACTCGTGCGTAGTCCCCGCCGAGCGCCACGCTCGCGATGAGTGTGGTGGAGTCGCGCGCGCCCTCGGCGAGTTGCGCGCCGATCTGCCAGACACGCGGTCCCAGCTCGTTCACCGCGAGGTAACGCACGCGGGCCGCCTGGCTCACGTTGATCGTCGTGAAGGGAACGACAAGCGCGTCGACATCGTCGGAGCGGAACCGCTCGAGCACCGTCACCTCGCTGTCGGGCCCGGCGTCGATGATGAGGCGCGGGAATGCCGCCACCCCGTCGGCTCCGATGTGATGATCGACGACGATCGGTTCGCTGATGAATTTGCCAGGCGGGATCGAAATGAGGAGGTGGTTCGGTGCGAAGGCCGCGTTCAGCTCGGCGAATACGTCCGCGCCGGTGTCAGTCGCCACAACGGGCTCCATTACGGAAGCGGTGCCGCCGGTGACCGTTGTCGACCATCCGTCGGCCGACGGCCGGAATCGTTCGAGGTCGAGCTCCGCGATCCGCGAGTAGCGCCAGATCTCCTCGTCGGGGGTGGGAAGGCTTCGTCCCGCAACGCGCTCAGCGGCGGCGGCGCGAAAGTCACGCAGCCAGGCCGGTCCCGGCAGCGCGCGGGCAACGTCGACGGTGTAAGCGGTCACTCAGCGTCGCTTGCGGAAGCGCTTGAAAAACCGGCCCCCGCCTTCGTCACGCGCGTGTTGGGCCTGCACTTCGGCCAGGATGCCCGGACCGACCTCGTTGAGAACGTCCTCAGCCTCATCGAGCACCGCGGCGGCAGAGCCGTCGTCGAGCCCGGGCGGCTCTGCCGGCGTGGGCGGCGAGATGAGCGTCCCGTGCGCCCACGAAACATCGGCGAGGCGACGCTCGTACCCATGACAGTTGTCGGGACACCGCCACGGCGCGTCCGGCGCGAGATCGAGATTGCACTTGCGGACGGTCTCGCCGTCCGCGTACGTCCGGCTCTCGTAGTTCTTGCATTCCTCGCGCATAGCCATGCCGCACGTCTAACCGACGGAGTCAGCCGACGGATCCTTCCATCTGCAGTTCGATGAGCCGGCTCCACTCGACCGCGTATTCCATGGGCAACGTGCGCGTGACGGGCTCGATGAACCCGTTCACGATCATCCCCATGGCCTGCTCCTGCGAGAGGCCGCGGCTCATCAGGTAGAAGAGCTGCTCGTCGGCCACCTTCGACACCGTGGCCTCGTGACCGATCTGCGCGTCGCGCTCACCGACCTCCATGTAGGGGAAGGTGCGTGACACGGAGTCCTCGTCGAGGATGAGGGCGTCGCACTGCACGTGGCTCTTGCAGCCGTACGCGCCTTCCTCGACCCGTACCAATCCGCGATACGTGGTGGTGCCGCCGTCCTTGCTGACCGACTTCGACACGATCTTCGACGTCGTCTCCGGCGCGGCGTGGATCATCTTGGCGCCGGCGTCCTGATGCTGACCGGCTCCCGCATACGCGACCGAAAGCACCTCGCCCGTGGCCTTGGGACCCATGAGATACACCGATGGGTACTTCATCGTGAGGCGGCTGCCGATGTTTCCGTCGATCCACTCCATGTGGCCTTCGGTGTCGACCCGCGCCCGCTTGGTGACGAGGTTGTAGACGTTGGGCGACCAGTTCTGGATCGTCGTGTACGTGACGCGCGCCGACGGCTTCACGATGATCTCGACGACCGCGGAATGGAGCGAGTCGCTGGTGTACACGGGCGCCGAGCAGCCCTCGATGTAGTGGACCTTCGAGCCCTCGTCGGCGATGATGAGCGTGCGCTCGAACTGGCCCGCGTTGATGCTGTTGATGCGGAAGTATGCCTGCAACGGCATATCGCATTCGACACCGGGCGGCACGTAGATGAACGACCCACCCGACCAGACCGCCGAGTTGAGGGCCGCGAACTTGTTGTCGCCCGCGGGGATGACTGAGCCGAAGTACTGCTTGACGATCTCGGGGTATTCGCGAAGAGCCGTGTCCATGTCGCAGAAGAGGATTCCCTGCGCCTCGAGATCGAGTCGGTTCTTGTGGAACACGACCTCGGAGTCGTACTGCGCGGTGACGCCGGCCAAATACTTGCGCTCGGCTTCCGGGATCCCGAGCTTCTCGTAGGTGAGCTTCATCTGCTCGGGAAGGTCGTCCCACTCGTCGACTTGATGGTCGGTGGGCTTCAGGTAGTAGTAGATGTCGTTGAAGTCGAGGTCGGGCATGTTGACCGCGAACCAGGGCGCCATGGGCTTGCGTTCGAACGTGCGCAGGGCGCGCAGGCGGAGCTGGTGCATCCACTCGGGCTCGCCCTTCCACCAGCACATCGAATCGATGACGCCGGCGTTGAGACCCTTCTCGGGGCGGTTGACGTAGTCGACTTCGTCGGCCCAGCCGAGCTTGTAGCGGCCCAGGTCGAGATCGGTGACGGCCATCAGTCGGTGCTCCTGGGACGGTCGAGGATTTCCACTACCTGGATAGTAACAATCAAGAGGCCGGTTCGGGCATCCGTGATTCGCATAGTGGCCCGGGTTTACGCTGCCAGCGACTTTGGGGAAGGGGAACCATGCGCTGGAGCATGAGGACTGTCGTCCGGCGAGCGGTCGCCGCCGGCTTGGCGGGTGGGGTCGCGGTCGGCGCTTTGGTGACCCTGGCCGCTCCGGCAGGAGCCACCCTCGCCGGACCCTGCAAAGGCGAGGGCACGTTCGCGACGGGCTCGAAGGACAGTGGGAAAGGACCGTTCGTCGCCGAGAAGATGCCGGCGTCGCAGGTGGTCACCGTGCCCCTGAAGGACTCCGTGACATGGTCCGGTTCGGTGGCGGTGCCGGCGGCCCAGAGACCCATCAACGGCTTCGTGAAGGTGAAGCTGCCGTGGCCGTTCTCGGGTTTCACGGTCGATTCGTGGGGAGGACCGAGTAGCAAGATCGAAAACAACGGCGTCAAGGACTACAAGCTGCCGAGCCTGATTCCCCGAGACACCGAGTTCAAGGTCTACGGAGCTCACCGTGACGCGAACGGGGTGAACTGCGCCGGCTTCGTCCGCATCAAGGTCGAGGGCTCATACTTCGACTCGTTCCTGACGTGGATCGCGCTGGCGGCGACGGTGATCCTGCTCATCTTGTTCTTCCTCACCGGAAAAGCGAAGGCGGTCGCGTAATGAGGCGTGGAGGCCATCCCATCCTTGGCGCGATCGTCGGGTTCTTGCTGTTCCTGTTCATCGCGATCGATTTGGTTTTGTTCGGCGTCATCAGCACGTACAGCAACGTCGTTTCGATCCTGGCGATCGCCGGCATCGTCGTCGGCTTCCTGTGGGGCTGGTGGGCGCCGTTCCGGCGCGACGCGGTAGTTCGGACTCGATTCGTCGACGAGTCCATGCCGCCGCCACCCCCCGACGCCATCGTCGAAGCCCCCCCGCCCCCCGGCTGACCCCCACCCCGGCGAGCCGCCCGTTCCGCACAGTCGGCTTTCACCCTTTGAGGGTGAAAAGGAGCAGATGCCGTCACTATTCATCCTCTGAGTGTGAGTAGTGACGCCCCGGTGGTTGGCGGCCCAAGTCGCCGCCGGATTACGACGCGCTACGCAGTGCGCCATTGGCGCGGAGCGCCCCGACCATGATGTCGAGCACGTACGACGGCTCCCAAAACACATGGTCAGAGGTGAACTCGATCACGTGGCGGCCCGCCGCCTCGAGCCTCGCCCGCCTGACGGCGTCGCGGTTTTGCTGGTTTCGCGTGAGATGCCAGTGGTGACCGATGAGCTCCACGACAAGCGCGTCGCCGAAGAAGCAGTCGACCCGAATAGTGAAGCCACCGCCGACGTCCTGGACGACTTGCGCCCGCGGTAGTGGCAGGCCAGCGCTACGCACGATCTCGACGAAGGTCCGCTCCAGCCTTGGACGCCATCGGACCACCGAGCGGTCGGCGCGACAGCACCTCGTCGAGCAGCCGTGGGCCTCCCCTGCCGGGTCCTCGCAGTTCTCGCAGCCGGCCTAACAGATGAATCTCGGATGCAAAGCCGTCGCGCAGACACGAGTCCACCGCGTCGCCGAGCTGCTCTCGAGTAACGATCGAGGCGAGATCGATGACCGTGCGCGCGCCCGACGTGAGCCGGAAAGGCCCGACCGTTGTTCGGTCAATCAGCGGAAGGTTGTTGGTGCGATGCACAATCAGTCCACGACGACGGATATAGGCGCTATCGAGCATCACGTACTCGAGCGGACCGGGGGGAAAGCTGTCGTAGCCGAGAAGAACGGCGGCCGAACGAAAAGACACAAACCCGTTGTCGCCGAGGTCGAGCATTCCGGCCATCAGCCGCCGGTGCCATGTCTCAGGAGAACCGGGAAAGACGAACGCGTTGGGCGCCACTTGAGTAAGCCGCCGCTGGCTTACCAATCGACGCAGCGTCCACTTGTCGAAGCCCCGCGCGTACGCCTGGTCGCGACCGACCGCACCGAACTGACGTTGTCCGAGGATCTCAAGGTCCGCCATACCCATGGCCGGGCATCAAAGCAGGAGGGTGTGACATAGAAGCGCCGATCACCCCTCAGAGGGTGAATAGTGACGGAAATTCGCACCTATTCACCCTCTGAGGACGAATAGTGACGGGACTGGGCGGCGGGCGAGGCGGGCCGGGCGGCGTGGAGGGGGAAGCACGGGCGGTTAGACGAGTTCGATGAAGATGCATTCGCCGGGGCAGTCCTCGGCGGCGTTGATCACCTTTTTGTAGAACCGCTGTTCGACCTCGACGAGGCTGCCGGCACCTCCGGGATCGTTGCCCGGCAACCCGTGTCGGCACACGTACGCGATGCCGTCCTCGAGCTGGACGAAGACGTCGGGGCAGTGGTCGAGGCACAGTCCGTCGCCCGTGCACAGGTCCTGATCGATCCACACCCGCATCGATAGGGACGGTACCGCGTACGGTGGAGAAATGGCCCTGCCTCCGCCCGTCGCCCCACGCGTCCCGTACACCGCCGAGCGCTCCGGCCAGCCTTATTCCGACGACTGGTTCTGGCTGCGCCACCGCGAAGACCCAGCCACCACCACATACCTCGAGGCCGAAAACGCCTACGCCGACGCCTGGTTCGCCCCGCTCGCCGACCTTCAACAACAGATCTTCGACGAGATCAAAACCCGTACCCAGGAGACCGACCTCTCCGTCCCCGTGTTCTTCGGCGGCTGGTGGTACTTCACGCGCACGGTCGAGGGCCTGGCCTACCCGATCCGGTGCCGCCGCCGGACGGCCGACGAACAAGCAGGGCAGGCCAACCAGACGCTGCTCGACGAGAACGTTCTCGCCGAAGGCCACGAGTTCAGCGAGGTCGGCGTCTTCGATGTCAGTCCGAGCCACCGTCTGCTCGCCTGGTCGGTCGACCACGACGGCGGCGAGGTCTACGAGCTGCACGTCCGCGAGCTCGACACCGGCACCGACCTACCCGATCGGATCGCCCGCAGCTACTACGGATCGGCCTGGTCGGCCGACGACGCGTACCTCTTCTACACGGTGACCGACGAGGCGATGCGTCCGTACGAAGTGAGGCGCCATCGCGTCGGCGAGGTCGACGATGCGAACGATGTCGTCGTGTACTCGGAGCCGGACCGCAAGTTCAATCTCAGTCTCGCGAACACTCGAAGCGGCAAGTTCATTGTCATCGCCTCCGAGAGCCGCATCACGAGCGAGGTGCGCACGATCCGCGCCGACGCCCCGACCGAGGAGCCCACACTTGTCGAAGCGCGCCATGAGGGCGTCGAGTACCAGATCGATCACCAGGGTGACCGCTTCCTTATCGTCACGAACTGGGACGCGCCCGACTTCCGCGTCATGGAGGCACCAATCGCCGCTCCCGGACGGGAGAACTGGCGCGACGTACTCGCGCGCAGGCCCGGCGCGCGGGTGCACGATCTGGACGCGTTCGCCGACCACCTCGTCGTCTTCGAGTGGAGCGACATGCTGCCGCGGCTCCGCATCCTGACGCACGATGGCTCCCAACGCGTGCTCACGTTCGACGAAGAGGTTCATTCCGTGAGCCCTCAGTCGAACCCCGAGTACGCGAGCGCGGCCTTTCGGTTCGAATACCAGTCGCTTGTCACGCCGCCCACCATCATCGACGAGGACATCGCCACCGGCGTTCGCACAATCCGGAAGCGCCAACCCGTTCTCGGGGACTTCGACCCGAGCAACTACGTGACGCTGCGGGAGTGGGCAACTGCGCCCGATGGCACGCGCGTCCCGATCTCGGTCGTGCACCACAAGGGCCTCGCCCGCGACGGCTCCAATCCCACGCTCCTCTACGGCTACGGCTCCTATGAGGCCTGCCTCGGCCCATGGTTCTCGATTCCTCGCCTGTCGCTCGTCGACCGCGGGGTGGTGTGGGCCGTCGCTCATGTGCGGGGCGGCGGTGAAGGCGGACGCGACTGGTACCTGAACGGCAAGCTGCTACAGAAGCGCAACACGTTCACCGACTTCGTCGCCGCCGCGGAGCACATGGTCGGCGGGGGCTACACCACACCTGCGCGACTCGCGATTCGAGGCGCCAGCGCGGGCGGCCTGCTCGTCGGCGCCTGCATGACCATGCGGCCCGATCTCTATCGCTCGGTGGTCGCCGAAGTTCCGTTCGTCGACGTCGTCAACACCATGCTCGACGAGACGCTTCCGCTCACGATCGAGGAGTGGGACGAATGGGGCAACCCGAACTACGCCGAGTTCCGCGACTACATGGCGTCGTACTCCCCCTACGACAATGTGCGTGAGACCGTCTACCCCGCCGTGTTCATCACCGCAGGGCTCAACGATCCGCGCGTGAGCTACCACGAACCGGCGAAGTTCGCGGCCAAGCTCCGTGCGTTGTCCTCTGGCGAGAGCCCGATCGTCTTCAAGTGCGAGATGGTCGCGGGCCACGGCGGTCCGACGGGTCGCTACGAGGCCTGGAAGGAAGAGGCGCGCACCATCTCGTTCATCCTGCACACCCTCGACGCCGCCTAAGTCAGACGACGGCGGCCACGACGGCCAGGGCGATGAGACCGGCGTTGCGAGCGAGCGTCGCGGGTCCGACCGGCCGGGTCGAGAGACGTCCGAAACACGCGCATGGTGGACGTATTCCGTGCGCAAGACGCCACGCCAACAGCGCGGTAAAGGAAGCGAGGAGCGCTATCGCCAGCAGCGCGACGAGCCTCCGCGCCAAGTCCGCAACCAGGCAGGCGCCGACGCCCACCTCCACCCATGGCACGACGCGGGCGACCGCAGGCGCCACGCCGAGCATCGAGGCCTGCACGAGCCACTGCGGGCTGAAGAGTTTGAGCACGCCCGCGGTTCCGAGCGCGATACCGACGGCGGCACCGCAGAGCCAGCCGACCACGGTCGCGATCGCTCAGATGGCGAAGCGGCCGTAACCGCCCCGGAAGAACAGCAGCGGTCCCCCGTGGTCGTCGAAAGCGTCGAGCGCCTTCACGCGTCCAACCACGATCCAGTGATCGCCGGCTTCGACGACGTTGTCGATCTCGCAATCGATCCACGCAAGTACGCCGTCGAGCAATGGAGAAGCGGTTTCGAGCGTGGGTTTCCACCCGAGCCCCGTGAATTTGTCCTCGCTCTTACCGGCGAACAGCCGGCACAGTTCCTCTTGAGTTTCCGAAAGCACGTTGACGCAGAAGACCCCGGCTTCTTGGATCTTGGGCCAGCTCGTGGAGTTCGTTCCGGGACAGAACGCAACGAGCGGCGGCTCGAGCGACACCGATGTGAAGGAGCCGACCGCCAGTCCCGTGGGTACTCCTCCTAGCGCGGCCGTCACGACGGTGACACCGGTGGGAAAGTGGCCGAGGACGCGACGAAAGTGAGCGTCGTCGTGGGTGGCGGGCATGGCGAGACCTTAGGCCGACGCCGTGCCGCCCAACGCAACCGTCAGCCCCTCCGACGCGACCATGACCTCGATGCCGCTCTTGTCTTCGAACCTGCGGTAGCAGCGCGCGATCGCATCGAGCGCGTCGTCGTCGCGAACGGGGTCGTGATGGAACAGCGCGAGCCGCTTCACGCCCGCTTCCTTCGCCACCCACAACGCGTACTCGATCGTGCAATGGCCCCACGTGGCCTTTGCGGTGAACTCTTCGATCGTGTACTGGGCATCGTGCACCAGCAGATCCACGCGATCGCAGAGCGCGAGTGCCGCGTCGGTGATGTGATTCCCGCCGTCGTAGGGCTGCTGGTGATCACTCAGGTAGGCGACGGTTCCGCCGGCCCAGCTGACGCGATAGCCGTTCGTGCGTCCGATGTGCGGCACGGAATGGGCCACGACGTGGGCGTCGCCGATGTCCATGGTGGCGTCGGTCAGGTCGTGGAAGTCGATGCGGCTCGGCAGTTGGCCGACCGTCACCGGAAAATACGGATCGCGCATGAAGACGTCGAAAGCCTGCGCCACGGTTTGGCCCGAGCCGGGCGGTGGGGCGTAGACGTCGAACTCTGCGCCCGGCCTGAGCACGGGGACGAAGAACGGCAGACCCTGAATGTGGTCCCAATGCAGGTGCGTCACGAGGGCAACGCCCTTGAACGTGCCGTCGCATGGCTGGGTGTGTCCGAAGTAGCGCAGGCCCGTGCCGAGGTCGAAGATGATCGGATCGTGGCCGGCGACTTCGAGCGCGACACACGACGTGTTGCCGCCGTAGCGTCGCGTTGATTCCCCCGCACACGGTGTGGACCCGCGGACGCCGTAGAACGTCACGTTGAGCGACGGCCCCCCTGCCACAACGACATATGTGAGCACTTGACGCGGTCGGCGGTCAAAGGGACAGACAGATGTCACACGCGTCTAGGGTCCGATCGTGGCTCTTGAATCGCTTCTGTCGTCATGAGTGCCGCGTTGCCTGACGGGGTCGTCGCCATCGTGAAGCGCGATTGCCCGACATGTCAGCTGGTGGTACCCGTGCTCGAGCAGCTCAGAGGCGCCGGCGTTTCGATGTCGATCTTCAGCCAGGACGACCCAACCTTTCCCACGGGACTCGATCCCATCGACGACACGGCGCTCGATGTCAGCTGGCACCACGACATCGACACGGTCCCTACGCTCCTGCGCGTCGACGGCGGCGAGGAGCGCGACCGCACCGTCGGCTGGAGTCGACCGGCGTGGGAGACCTTCACCGGCGTGGCGGGCCTCGGGCTCGATCTGCCCGACTACCGACCCGGCTGCGGCTCATTGTCGGTCGACCCCGATCTCGCGACCGAACTCGCGGTCCGCTTCGGCCGCTCGAAGCTTCGGAGCCGCAGAATCGAGCTCGCCACGCTCGAGGACGAGATGGAGGCGATGTTCGACCGCGGCTGGACAGACGGGTTGCCCGTCGTGCCTCCGACTGAGGCGCGCGTCATGCAGATGTTGGAGGGCACGACGCGCGCTCCCCACGACGTCGTCGCGGTCGTGCCTCCCGATCTCGTAGAGGTCACCGTCGAGAAGGTGGCGATCAACTCGGTCATGGCGGGCTGTCGTCCCGACTACCTCCCTGTGGTGCTCGCCGCCGTCGAAGGCGCGTGCACCGATGACTTCAACATTCACGGCGTCTTGGCCACGACCATGCCCGTCGGGCCCGTACTCATCGTCAATGGGCCGATACGGCGCGCCATCGGCATGAACTCGGGCGTCAACGTCCTCGGCCAGGGCAACCGCGCCAACCTCACGATCGGCAGGGCGCTCCAACTCGTCATCCGCAATGTGGGCGGAGGCCGGCCGGCTGGCGTCGACCGCGCCACGCACGGCAACCCCGGGAAGCTCTCGTTCTGCTTTCCGGAGGACGAAGAGAACTCACCGTGGGAGCCGCTGTCGGTGTCGCGGGGAGTTGCCCCCGGTGTGAGCGCGGTGACCCTGTTCCCGGGTGAGGGTCCTCGCTGTGTCGTCGATCAGCTCAGTCGAGATCCCGAGTCGTTGGCGTCGACGTTGGCGTCCTGCCTGCGCACCGTCCACCATCCGAAGCTCGTCCTGGCCTTCGACGCGATCCTCGTCGTCGGCCCCGAGCACGCGCGGGTCTTCGCGGAAGCGGGCTGGGACCGTAAGCGGGTCCTCGACGAGATCGACGAGCGACTGCAGCTGCCCGGTGAGGAAATCGTCCGAGGCGCGGGCGGTATCGC
This sequence comes from Acidimicrobiales bacterium, assembly GCA_040002995.1. GTDB lineage: Bacteria > Actinomycetota > Acidimicrobiia > Acidimicrobiales > Ilumatobacteraceae > JBDUDK01. The sequence continues at coordinate 19,412 of JBDUDK010000134.1, forward strand.
GGAAGGGGTACCCGACAACCTGCGTGACATGACGTTGCCCAAGTTCCGGGCGGGAGGGCTGCTTTTGGTGCATGCCGGAGGCGGAGCCGGTCTGTTTTCTGCCATCATCGCGGGCTGGGCCAATGGTTCGGTCGGCAGTCAGCCCACAACGAGAGAGGTCTCACGATGACCATCGTTTTGGACCCATCCGGCGAACGCGCGATTGCTGAGCGCGCCCTGCTCGCCCGACCACCGTCGCTCGAGGGCAGAGTCGTCGGCTTGCTCGACATATCCAAGCCGCGGGGCAACGTCTTCCTCGACCGCATCGAAGCGCGTCTCCGCGCCTCTGGTGTCGACGTGCGGCGCTTCAAGAAGCCGACCTTCACCAAGCCCGCGCCCATCGACCTCCGCTATGAGATCGCCACCCAATGCGACGTGGTCATTGAAGCCCTCGCCGATTGAGGGAGTTGCACGTCGTGCAGTGTGCACGACATCAACAACCTCGAGGCTCGTGGCGTCGTGAGCGTCTTCGTCGCCTCCGCTCAGTTTGTGGAAGGGGCCGAGGCGCAGGCCAGTGCACTGGGCTTTCCCGCGGCCAGAGTGTTCGTGCCCCATCCGATCCAGGACCGCACCGACTCCGAACTCATTGCCTACGCCGACGCGGCCTACGACGAGATCCTGGCTCGCATCACGTCCTGACGCACGCCGGGCAGCGCTGAGCTTCTAGGGTCTGTGAATGCCGCGAATTGCCCGGATCGTCGTCGCGCTCGCGGTCGCTGTCGCTGGACTCAGCTTGGCGCGGCCGGCGGGCGCGGTATCGACGACGCCCGTCTTCCTGCTCGGCGACTCGGTGATGGGCTCGTTCCATTTCAGCACGGCCGACGAGACCTACATCACGGCCGAATACCCGAACACGACGCTCGACGCTGAGGAATGTCGCGGGCTGTTTGTCAGCTGCCGGCTCCCCTGGCAACCCAGCGCCCCGACCCCCGCGCTGAACGTGCTCCAAGCCAACCGAGGCAAGCTGACGGGCGTCCTCGTGATGGGGGTCGGATACAACGAAACCGTCACGGGCAAAGCCATCGACATGATCATGACGGAGCTCACCACCCACGACTCCCCGCGGGTGATCTGGCTCAACTACCGCAACTACAGCGGCCGGTACACAAGCGCCAACGCCGCCCTCGTCGCCGCGCTATCTCGTTGGCCACAGCTGAGCATCGGGGATTGGAACGCCTACAGCGCCGGACACGGGTCGGACTGGTTCGCCACGGATGGCACCGACGTCCATCTCACCGGGGCGGGCGCGACGGCCCACGCGACACTCATCAGGTCGCTGCTGGACGCGTCCGCCAAGAGGTACACCTGCCCGTCGAACAACACCGCAGGGCCCGCAACCGCCGCGGCCCGCGGGTACTGGCTACTCGACTCCACCGGCAAGGTCTGGCCGTACTCTGCGCCCTCGTTCGGTGATCTCACGACCCTTGGGGTGACGGCCAAACCGGCCTCGTTCCAGTCCACGCCGTCGGGAGCGGGCTACTGGATTCTCGACCAGAACGGCGGGGTTCACGCGTTCGGCGATGCGACGGCGTACGGCGACATGACGGGCAAGGTACTGAACGGACCGGTTCGCCGGATCGAGCCGAACCCCGCCGGTGGCGGCTACTGGCTCGTTGCGGCCGACGGTGGCGTATTCACGTTCGGGCCCACCACGGGGTTCCAGGGATCGATGGGCGCCACCCGTCTCAACGCGCCCGTCATCTCGATGGCTGCGACGGTGACGGGCCGCGGGTACTGGCTCGTGGCCGGTGATGGCGGGGTGTTCACGTTCGGCGACGGGCAGTTCCACGGCTCCGCCGGCGCCCTGAAGCTCAACGCGCCCGTGATCTCGATGGCGGTACGGCCCAACGGTGCCGGCTACTGGCTCTACGCGAAAGACGGTGGGGTGTTCTCGTTCGACGTCCCCTTTTTCGGCTCAGAGCCCCGCCTGCCGGAATGCGGCGATGAGGCGGTGGCCCTGCGCGTCACCAACACCGGTGGCGGCTACTGGCTCGCGAGCCGGACCGGCAAAGTGTTCGCGTTCGGCGACGCCCCCATGTTCGGCGATCGACCCGTGCTCCCGTCAGGCGTCACGATCATCGACCTGACGGTGCGCCACTAGAGATTCGTCAACCGGGCAGTTGATAGGTACGGTCGACGACCCGAACGAGTCCGTCGTCGACCAGCGTGGCCGCCACGCGGGTGGCCCGCTCGGGATCCGCCGGCCAGCCCATCACCGCGCTGAGATCGTCGGCGGTAACCGGCGCAGCGCCCAGTGCCCGCACCAACCGGCCGCGGCCCTGACGGTCGGATCCTTCGAAGCGCGATTGGCCGCCGCTTACGCCCGCCGACCCTTCGGCGGGATCGAGATCGTGGCCGCCGCGCCATACGCATTCCGGTGCGAGCGGGCAGGCCGTGCACCGGGGTTGGCGCGCCGTGCAGAGCGTGGCACCGAGATCCATCAACGACTGGTTCCACTCCCACGGGCGATCGCGTTCAAGTGCGGCATCGGCGGCCGTCTGCACTTCCTTGGCGGTGAGCGATCGGCCGCACATTCGGGCCAGCACCCTCGCGATGTTGGTGTCGACGACCGCCACCTCGGCCTCGAATGCGAACGCCAGCACCGCCCGGGCGGTGTACGCGCCGACACCGCGTAGCCGTCGCAGCGCGGGCAGGGTGTTGGGCACCTGCGCCGAGAAGTCCTGCATGATCATGCATGCACTCGCATGAAGACTCACGGCCCGCCGGTTGTAACCCAGGCCCGACCATCGCCGGATCACGTCGGCGAGCGGGGCCGAAGCGCAGGCCGCGGGCGTTGGGTACGAGTCGAGGAACTCGTGGTATTTCGCCAGCACCCGGCTCACCTGGGTCTGCTGCAACATCAACTCTGAGACGAGCACGGCCCACGGATCGCGGGTCCGCCTCCATGGGAGGTCGCGTCGCGCCGCTTCCCCCCAAGCGAGGACGGCGCTCGCGACCTCGGCGGTCAGATCAGATGACACCGGTAGGTGTCCGTCACGTACGGAAGCACGAAGATCTCGGGGAAGCCGGCCACGAGAGCACGAGTCTCCGCCACGATCGGCGCGCGCTCCTCGGGCGTCATGGCCGCGATGTAGCTCGTGGAGGTGACCCGCTCGACGAGCCGGTCGACGTCGACCGTCTGATCGAACGAGAACTTCTCACGCTCGACCGCGCTGAAGCGTCCGTCGGCCTCGATGACGGCGCGCCAGTCGGTGCCGACCTTGTACGGCTGCCGCTTGTCCCAATGGATGATCCGCGTGAGCTCCTCCACCCAGGGCACCGACTCGTCGCGCTCGTTCCACACCATGCCGAGCCCGCCACCCGGCCGCAACACCCTGGCGATCTCGGTGAGGGCCGGCGCCGGATCGAACCAGTGGAACGCCTGAGCCGCCACCACCGAGTCGACCGATGCGTCGGGGAGGGGAATCGCCTCGGCGATGCCGACGAGCAACTCGACGTCGGGCAACACTGCCGCGAACTGTGCCCGCATACCGGCGACCGGCTCGACGGCCACCAACTCCGCTCCCGTCGTCACCAGCATCCGGGTGAGCTTGCCGGTGCCCGCCCCGAGGTCGAGGACGCGCCGTCCTGGGCCGATGTCGAGTCCGTCGACGAGCCATTCCACCGCGTCCATTGGGTAGGACGGGCGACCGCGCTCGTAGGCGTCGGCCTGGCCCCCGAAGCCTGAGGCGGCGACGGGATCGATCACTTCCAAGCGTCACTCTCGTCATATGGCCTTCGGCGCGTCGGCGCGAACTCACGCTTCCAGACCATGACGCGCCGGCGGAAGTAGCAGACCTCCTGGCCGTCCTGGTTGAAACCCTTCGTCTCGACCGTCACCACGCCTCGATCGGGCTTCGACTTCGACTCTTGGACATCGAGCACGCGGGTCTCGGCGTGAATGGTGTCGCCGTGAAACGTCGGGTTCTTGTGTTGAAGGGTCTCGACTTCGAGGTTCGCGATTGCCGCCCCGCTCACGTCGGGCACGCTCATGCCGAGCACCAGCGAGTAGACCAGGTTGCCCACCACAACGTTGCGCCCTTGCACGCTTGCCGCCGCGAACCAGTCGTTCGTGTGCAAGGGATGGTGGTTCATCGTGATCATGCAAAACAGGTGGTCGTCGTACTCGGTGATCGTCTTGCCCGGCCAGTGGCGATACACGTCGCCGACCACGAAATCCTCGAGGTGGCGGCCGAACGGTCGCTCGTGAACGGTCATGGCCGCACCCTACTCAGGCGGTCGCGAGGCTCTCGATGACGTCGGTGAGGTGGGCGACGTTGGCCGGGCGCAACTCGGCGGGAGTCTTGCCCAGGCGCACGATCACGACATCAAGGTCGGGGACGCACACGATGAACTGACCCTCGTAGCCGTGACAAGCGAAAGAGCCGTGCCGGTCTCGCCACAGCCACCAATGCGTGCCGTAATCGAACATGCCGTCGGGATCGTGGGCGGTGAACGTGCGCGCGTCGTCGACCCATCCGGCGGGAAGCAGCCGCCGTCCCTTCCAGATTCCGTCGCGTAGGTACAGCAGACCGAATCGCGCGAAGTCGCGCGCCGTGGCATCGACAAAGGACGAGCCCACGAACGTGCCCGCCCCGTCGACACGAGCCACGGCCGACGACATGCCAAGCGGATCGAAAAGCTCCTTTTGCATGAAGCCGAGCACCCCGCCCACTTCTGGGCCCACCACGTTGCCCACAATGCGAGCCACGATGTTCGACGTCCCCGACGAGTAGTTCCAGGTCGTGCCGGGGGCGTGTGCAAGGGGCCGCGCCGCCGCGTAGGCGGCGACATCCTCGCGGCCGCTTCCGAAGAGCATGTCGATGCAGTGCGATACCTCGGCGTCGACGTAGTCCTCCACGAAATCAAGCCCATCGCGCATCTGGAGTAGTTGCCGGGTCGTGATCGCGTGCCGATCGTCGTCCGCCCACTCTGGAACGGGGGCCGGCGCATCGATGTCGAGCCGCCCATCGCGCACCGCCATGCCAACGAGAGCGTGGGTGATGCTCTTCGCCATCGACCAGGAGATCAGCGCGGTGTCGGGCGTCGTGTCCGGGCCATAGCGTTCGGCCACCAACCGGCCGCCCTGGACCACAACCAGAGCGAGGCCGACGCCCATGTCCGGTGGCTGTGCGCTGAACCGGTCGAGCGCCTTCTCGAACCGTTCGCCGTCGCCGGATGCCTCACCTCGTGGCCACTCATCGGTGGGCCACTCCACGTCGGGATCTTGTTCGGGCAGGGCTTGCACGCGAGCGACGGTAGCTAACCTCGCAACGTGACCGCCGCACCCGATCTGACTGCCGCGGCGTCGGCGATCGAGTTGGCACAACGCGTCGTGGGCCGGGGGGTCCGGGAGCTGGCGGCGAACGGATCGGTCGACAACGATCAGGTGCTCGCCTACGACTTGGCTCATGCGTCCGCGGCGGTCGAGACGGCGCGCTCGATGCTCGACTACGGCGCCAAGGGCGAGGTCGAGGCGGCCGTCACATGCGCGTTCGTCGCTGACGCCATACACGAGCTCGTCACGAGGCTCACCGGCCGCGAGCACTTGTGGGGCCTCGAGCGTGACCCACTCGCCGGCGCTCACGATTTTCTCGTGTCGTACCGCGACCCCGATTTTCTCGCAGCACTCGCCCATGTCGAGGGTCCTCGCCACCTCGACCCGGATTTCGAAATGGTGCAGGACGTGTTTCGTCGCTTCGCCGACGAGAAGATCAAACCGGTTGCCGAGCACGTCCACCGCTCGAACAGCGATGTTCCAGAGGACATCATCAACGGGCTGGCCGAGATGGGCGCCTTCGGCTTGTCGTGTCCGCAGGAGTACGGCGGATTCGCGAGCGGAGGCGAGTCCGACTACCTGGGCATGGTCGTCGCCACGGAGGAACTCTCCCGAGGGTCGCTCGGGATCGGTGGCTCGTTGATCACCCGACCGGAGATCCTGACGCGTGCGCTCGTAAAGGGGGGCACGGAGACGCAAAAGCAGACTTGGTTGCCCAAGCTCGCCACGGCTGAGGTGATGGTGGCGGTCGCCGTCACCGAACCCGACTTTGGGAGCGATGTCGCCAACCTCAAAGCCACTGCGACACCGGCCACCGGCCCGAACGGCGAGGCCGGCTACGCGATCAACGGGGTGAAGACGTGGTGCACGTTCGGCGCCCGCGCCGACGTGTTGATGCTGCTCGCCCGCACCGATCCTGATCGCACCAAGGCCCACAAAGGGCTGTCGCTGTTCATCGTGCCCAAGCCACGCGGCGAAGGCCACGGGTTCGAGTTCACGCAAGAGGGCACGGGCGGAAAGATGGAAGGCCGGGCGATCGACACGATCGGTTACCGCGGCATGCATTCCTACGAAATTGCGTTCGACGGTTGGTGGGTACCGGCCGACGCCCTCATCGGCGAGGAGGGCGGCCTCGGCCGCGGCTTCTACTACCAGATGGAAGGCTTCGAGAACGGACGTCTGCAGACCGCGGCGCGTGCCGTGGGCGTCATGCAGGCCGCGTACGAAGCGGCGCGTGACTACGCCGGCAACCGCACGGTCTTTGGCCGATCGATCGGCGAGTACCAGCTCACCAAGGTCAAGCTGGCCCGCATGGCGGCGATCATCCAGGCGTCACGCCAGTTCGCGTACGCCGTGGGTCGCCTGATGGCCAAGGGCGAGGGCGCCATGGAGGCATCGATGGTAAAGGCGTACGTCTGCAAGGCGGCTGAGTGGGTGACACGAGAGGCCCTGCAGATTCACGGTGGCTACGGCTATGCGGAGGAATATCCCGTCAGCCGCTTGTACGTCGACGCCAGAGTGCTGTCGATTTTCGAGGGCGCCGACGAAACGCTTTGCCTCAAGGTCATCGCGCGCCGCCTGATCGAGCGCGCGACGCCTAGCGGGGGCTGCGGGTGAAACCGGCTCGTTCGCCGCGGCTCACGAACTTGATCGCCATCTTGCGGCTGGCCTCGTCGATCATCTCGTCGCCGAACATGACCGCGCCCTTGCCCTCGTCCTCCGTCGCGAGCCGGTAGGCCTCGAGGATGTCCCAGGCCCGGTCGAACTGTTCCTGCGTCGGCGAGAACATCTCGTTCAAGATCGTCACCTGGTCGGGGTGCAGCGCCCACTTGCCGTCGTAGCCGAGGACACGCGTCCGATTGCAGTAATCACGGAACAACTCCGGCTCACGGATCTTGAGGAAGGGGCCATCGATCACTTGAAGGCCGTTCGCCCGGCCGGCCATCAGGATCTTGGAGAACACGTAATGGAAGTGGTCGCCGGGGTACTCGGGGATCTGGACACCCCCCGTCAGCACCGGCATTTCCATCGACGCCGCGAAGTCGGCGGGACCGAAGATGATGGTCTCGAGCCGGGGCGATGCCGCGCAGATCTCCTCCACGTTGATGAGCCCGCGCGTCGTCTCGATCTGGGCTTCGATGCCGATGTGACCCTTCGGCAGGCCGGAGTTAACTTCCACCTGGCCGAGGAGCAGGTCGAGAGCGACCACCTGAGCGGCGTTCTCCACCTTCGGCAACATGATCTCGTCGAGCCGCTCACCCGCCTTGCCGACGACCGCGAGCACGTCGAACGCCGTCCATCGGGTCGACCAGTCGTTTACCCGTACACACAGAACCTTGTCGCCCCAGTCCTGGTCGCGGATCGCCGAGACGACCTTGTCACGGGCGGCCTCCTTCTCCTTCGGCGCGACGGCGTCCTCGAGATCGAGGAAAACCATGTCGGCGGGAATGCCCGGTCCCTTGCCGAGCATTTTCTCGCTCGATCCCGGAATCGACAGGCACGAACGACGAGGCAAGTCACGGCTGCGGGCGGACATGGACCAGAGCGTACGAAACGCCAGCGCGACATACCGAACGCCAGATCTCAACTCGTAGCTAATGACAGAATGCGGCTCTGTGCGGCGCCTCCCCCTAGCTTTCGCGGCCGCTGTGGCATTCAGCGCCGCGACGACGCCGGCCATGGCCGCTGTACCCGACACCACCGTCCCGGTCTCTGCGACATCGATTGCCCCCACGACCACGGCCCCGCCTACCGTCGCCGCCGAGGCCTGGATATTGGTCGACGCTGATACCGGCGCGGTTTTGGCCGGCGAATCGATTCACGAGCCTCACCTCCCCGCGAGCACGGTGAAGGTGGTCACCGCGCTCACCGCCCTTCGACTGAACGGCGCCACCGGCTCGGTGGAAGTCACCAAGGCGGCCGCCACGCGCGCGCCGATGAGAATAGGAATGCAGGTCGGCCAGCAGTGGTCGATGAAGGACGCGCTCTACTCCCTGATGCTCGTGTCGGCGAACGACTCCGCGTACGCGATTGCGCAGTCCACCGCAGGGAGCATCGAAGGGTTTTCCTCAGAGATGGCCAAGACCGGGCAACTGCTCGGACTGCGCGATTCCACGTTCAAGGATCCTGCGGGCTTCGACGACGCCGACTCGGTTATCGGTCCGAGTGAGATGAGCGCGTTCGATCTCGCAATCGCGGGTCGGGCCGCGCTCCGCGACGCGACCTTGGGTCCGATCGTGGCCACGCAGCGCTACAAGTTCACCGGACCCGACGGGACGCACCACACCCTTGTGAACCACTCGAAGCTTCTCACTCGCTACGAGGGAGCCGACGGCATCAAGACGGGATACACGACGCGCGCCCAAGGAACGTTGGTCGGCTCGGCCACACGGGATGGCCGCACGCTTATCGCGGTCGTACTCGGCGCGCCCGACATCTACACGCCGGTCATCCGCCTTTTCGACTGGGGCTTTTCGAATCTGCCAGGGTTGGTCGGCACCGGCGAGAGCCTTCCCTTGATCGCGGGCGAAGAACCGGCAGCATCACCACCGGCAACGAGCGTTGCCATCACAGCCGCGACCGAGACCACGGTCCCCGTCGCGCCGGTGACGACGGCCGCTGTCGTGCCGGTCACCGATGTGCCCGTCGCCGCGCCCGTCGTCCTCACGGGCACCACCGGTCCGGTGTGGTGGGCCGTCGGCGTGAGTGGGGTCGGCGCGCTCATCGCCGGGGTCGGTGTATGGCGGTTCGCGGTGAGCAAACAGCGCCGTCGCCGCCATGACCGCGTGCTGACGCGCGTGGCCGACCTTCAACTGCCCGCGCGCTCTTAGGCGAGCTCGCGTCTAAAGAGGTCGACGACCTTGAGCCACGCGGACGACGCGGCGGCCTCGTCGTACTGGTCGGACCGGGTGTCGTTGAAAAAGCCGTGCTTCGTGCCGGGGTAGACCTTGAATGACGCCCGCTTCCCCAAGTCAGTCAGCTCGCCCTCGAGCGCCCGGACGACAACGGGTGATGCGAAGTCGTCGTTCTCGGCGTAATGGCCCTCGAGTACGCCCTCGAGCTTCGACCAGTCGGGACGGGCCGACGGCCACGGGATCACGCCGTAGAACGGCGCGACGGCCTTGACCGCATCGGGCCGCTGGCACGCCAACACCAGGGCGAGACCCCCACCCATGCAGAAGCCGATGACGCCAATGCCCGAGCCGGTGGACTTCTCGTTGAGATAGTCGACGGCACCACTCAGATCCTTCGCCGCCTGCTGAACGTTGAGCGCCATCATCAGCTTTCCGGCACCGTCGGGTTCCGTCGCCATCTCGCCGTGGTAGAGATCGGGCGCCAGCGCGACGAAGCCGGAGCTCGCCAGCCGCTCCGCGATGTCGCAGATATGCGGGACGAGTCCCCACCACTCCTGGATCACGAGTACGCCTGGCCCTGAGCCGCTCGCCGGCATGGCGAGATAACCGTTTGCCGTACCGCCATTCGAAGGAAACGAAACGGTTTCACCCATGGCGGGGGACCCTACACTCGCGCCCGGCCCGACCAAGTGAGGACCAGTTGGCTGACCAGCAGATGGTGGGCAAGATCGGCAGGGTCACGGGTCGCATCGCTCCTGGCCTTCTGGGCGAGGTGATGATTCCCGTGCGCGGAGGTACGGAGGCCTTCCACGCCTACGCCGCCGACGAGGGAGATGTGATCACAACAGGAACCCGCATCGTCGTTGTGGAATACCACCCACCACGAACGGTTGTCGTCAGCAAGATGTGATTCAACAGGAAGCTGGTGGTATCGGTGGACTCGCTCATTCTCATAGCCATAATCGCGGGGGGCGCGCTTTTACTTTTGGTGATCATCTTCCGGCTCGCGTGGCGCGTGGCCGAACCAAACGAAGCGTTGATCATCTCTGGATTCAAAACGGCGAAGGAAGGCACCGGGGCGGTCGAGCTCCACGACAGCCTCGGCTTCAGGATCATCACCGGCAAGGGGACGCTCGTCGTACCAGGGGTGCAGACGGTGCGCCGTCTCTCCCTAGATCTGCGCCAGTCCGATCTCGCCATCGACTGTGTGACGCACCAAGGCATCCCGCTCGGCATCAAGGGCGTGCTGATTTACAAGGTGGGTGACGACTTCTCGTCCATCGCGAATGCGGCCCGACGCTTCCTCGACCAGCAGAATCAGATGGATCAGCGCGTGCACAATGTGTTTGCCGGACATCTGCGCGCCATCGTGGGCAACATGACTGTCGAGGAGATGATTCGCGATCGCGACAAGCTCACGTCGCTGACACGGTCCTCGGCAGGGTCTGAAATGGAAAAGCTCGGCCTCATCGTTGACTCACTCCAGATCCAAGAAATCGACGATCCGACGGGATACATCAGCAACCTGGGCCGTCCACACGCCGCCGCTGTCGAGCGCGACGCGCGCATCGCACAGGCACAAGCCGACCAGGCCGCCACCGAAGCCGAGCAGGAGGCCGACGCCCGTAAGGCCGAGGCCCGCCGCAACTCCGCGATCAGCCAGGCCGGCTTTCAGGCCGAGGTCGACCGAGCGGCAGCTACCTCGCAGCAAGCCGGCCCGCTCGCCGACGCCGCCGCCCGCCAGCAGGTCGTCGTGCAGGAGACAAAGGTCGCCGAGCTCGAGGGTCAGCGCGAGGAGCAACGCCTCCAGGCCACGGTGCGCAAACCCGCCGACGCCAAGGCCTACGAGCAGACCACCCTCGCCAAAGGTGCGCGCGACGCGCGAATCGCCGCTGCCGAAGCGCAGGCGAAGGAAGTCGAACTGCAGGCTGGCGCGAACGCACAGCGCGTCAAGCTCGAAGCGGGGGCCGACGCCGAGCGGGTCCGCGTGGCCGCGGCCGCCGACGCAGAACACGTCCGACTTTCGTTCGCCGCCCAGGCCGACTCGGTCAGGGCGGTCGGCGAGGCGGAGGCGGCCGCCACACAGGCCAAGGGTCTCGCCGAGGGTGAGGCCGTCCGGGCCAAGGGCATCGCCGAGGCTGACAGCATCAAGGCGCGCGCCGACGCGCTGCTCCAGAACCAGGACGCGGTAATCGGACAGCAGCTGGCCGAGAACTGGCCCGCGATTGTCGAAGCGGCAGCCAAACCATTCGGTGCAATCGACCAGCTCATCGTGTTGAACGGGGCGCAGGGCGTCTCCGAAGTCCTCGCCCAGGCCCTGAGTCAGGGCGTCGCCGGCCTGCAAATGGCCCGCACGATCCTCGGAAAACCGAGCCGTCCCGCGAACGGCCAAGATGCCGAGGAGTTGCCGCCCCCCAAGGGAGAGGTCTGATGGAGACGATTGGCATTCACCATGTCGCGCTGAACGTGCGCAACCTCAGCGACGCGCTGACGTTCTACGAAGGGGCATTGGGCTTCACGTTGATGCCTCGACCTGACTTCGGCTTCCCCGGCGCCTGGTTGCAGGTCGGGGCGAGCCAGGTACATCTCATCGAAGTCGACGACGCGCATCCCGACGCCCGCCAGCATTTCGCGTTGCAGGTGGCCGACCTTGACACCTTGGTTGCCGCGCTCGAGGAGAAGGGCCTCACGGTCCGGCGCGCCGCGCACATCGCCGGAGCCGGCCGTCAGGCGTTCATCCGAGATCCATCGGGGAACCGCATCGAGCTGAACCAACCCGATGGCTTGGCTCCCGGCGGATGAGGTTTCGCGAACGCATTCTGAAGATGCTCGGCGATGACAAGACCTCCGTCGACCCCGATACACCCATTGCCCTCATCGAAGTCCGCGATTTCATGGCGCCGATGGTGGTCGACGCCCTCCGAGAGGCCGGCATCGTGGCCACCGCCGTTGACGAGCGCTCGGCGCTATGGACCGGCGAGCGTCTGCAGAGTCGGTCGACCATCTTCGTTCCTGCCGGTCGGCGCGATGAAGCGATGACGATCGTGAATGAGGTCGCGGGGTTCGACGAATCGCCGTGACAGCGAATCAGTACTGACCGGCGAGCTTGCGATGATCCCAACTCACCACGCGCTCGACCTCGACGCGCACCACAAGGCGTTTGGCCGCCTGCTTTTCGAGGAAGGGGCGAGCGTCGGCGCTGCGGGCCGCCGGCCCGGTGTGCCGCTCCCCTGTCGACAGCCCGACCTCGAGGATCTTGTTGAGGTCGTCCATGATCGTGCCCGTTCCAACCAACTCAACGCCGCGTAACTCGCTGTACTTGTCGCCCTCCTCGACCAGACAGGTGATCCGCGGGTCGCGCCGAAGGTTGATGATCTTCTGGCTCTTGGCAAACGTCCAGAACGCCGGAGCGCCATCGAGAAAGCCGTACCACATCGCCACGAGGTGCGGATGACCCGTCGGACCGATCGTGGCCACACTCATAGTGTGCGTCTCTTGCAGGAACGCCTCGACCTCTTCGGGACTCATGCGGATTTCGTCGCGTCGACTCGCCATGGGCACCGACCGTAGACGCCCGGTCAGAACGCGACGGTCTTGAGGAGCTCAGCCGCCATCGGGCAGTCGGTGTGGTCAAGGGCGTCGGCGGGCGTGAGCACACCCCACGGCCCGACCATGTGGGTGAGCAGTCCGAGCGGGACTACCTCATCGTCGAGCTGCCAGGGGTCGTCGTCGGCGAGTACGCGGCCGGCCAGCGCATTGAACAACAAACTCGGCAACAACCGGCCGACACCACCGACGAGCCAGACAGGTTGCTCCGCGCAGTACGCCACCGACGCGGCGGCACGCGAACCCTGGACGCCGACGAACCCCGCGGGACCAATCGCGGTCGCTTCGAGCAGCACCAGATCGGCCGCGGCCGCGGCGGCGCCAAGGCCGGCGACGGGCACCTCGGTGGCTTCGACCTCCGCACGGTGCAAACGGCGAACCAGGCCGCTTCCCTCGTCGAGCACGTCGACCACGAGCACTTCGACATCGCCGCGTCGCGCGAGTCCGTCGCCGATGGTCGAGGGCCAACCGACAACGCACACGGTGGCGTCGTCGGGCAGCCCATGCGCCAACTCGCTCGCGGTTGGGTCGCTGTCGAGTTCGTCGACGCAGCGCCACGCCTCCTCGGTGGGATCTCCCGCGGTGAGCACACGCGCCGCCAGCCACCACAACGGGCCGACCGCCGGATGGCGTTCGATGATGCGCCGGCAGGCCGTCACGAGGCCGGCGGGATCGAACTCGAATGACGAGAACGCTGTGGCGGTCTCCTGGACGAGGACGCGTGGGTCGGCACCCGAGGCCCGAGCGACGTAACGCAGATGCTCGATGGGGTGCATCACCTCCGACGATACCTGGGGGAAGCCGAGGCGGTCGGGGCGCGCTTGCTAGGTTGCGCCGTCGTGGTTGTCTCCGACGCGCCGGCCGACCTGTCGCTGCACCCGCTCGACGCCGAGCCCCGCACACTGCGGGAATGGGTCACGAACTTTCACGTCGCCCTCTTCGCGATCGACCCGTACACGAATGAGAGCGCGTGGCTCCTCCACACGATGGCGCGCGTGATGCGGATCTTTGGCGACGCCGACGTCCGCGTGGCGTGGTTGGTCACGGGCGACGCCGCGGCCGCGAGGGCCTTCCTCGGGCCGCTCGCTGTCGAGTTCCTCACGTTCACCGATCCCGACCGCACCGTCGTGCGCGTGCTCGGGCTCGAGCGGCTGCCTGCCATGGTCCACGTGCGCACCGACCTCACCGTCGGCGGCTCGGTGCAGGGATGGCACAGCCGTGAGTGGCGCGACTTGTGCAATCGCCTCGCCGACGTGATGAGTTGGAAAGCTCCCCAGATTCCAGTGGTCGGTGATCCCTCACCATTCGCAGGTAGCCCCGCGCTCGGCTGAGCGCGTCAGCGGCGCCCGCCTTTGGTCATCGCAAGAACGTCGAGAACGCGATCGGCCTCGGCGGCCGAGAGCAACCGGTCGGCCACGACGACATCGCGGATCGTGCGCCCCTCGCTCACCGCCTTCTTCGCGACTTTTGCCGCGGCTTCGTAGCCGATCAAGGGATTCAACGCGGTGACGATGGCGGACGACGACTCGGCCTGACGGCGCATGCTCTCCACGTTGGGCTCGAGCCCCGCAATACAACGGTCGGCGAACACCACGCTCACCGACGACAGCAGACGGATCGACGCCAGGAGGTTCACGGCCATCACGGGAACCATGACGTTCAGCTCGAATGTTCCCTGCGCGCCCGCGAACGCAATGGCCGCGTCATTGCCCACCACCTGCGAGGCGATCTGCTGAACGACCTCACAGATCACCGGGTTGACCTTGCCCGGCATGATCGAGGAGCCGGGCTGCAGATCAGGGAGACGGATCTCGGCGAGCCCAGCCCCGGGTCCGGAGTTCATCCAGCGAAGGTCGTTCGCGATCTTGTAGAGGCTCACGGCGACCGTGCGCGTCGCTCCGCTCGTCTCGACCAGCGCATCGCGCGCACCCTGCGCCTCAAAATGGTCGCGCGCCTCTGTCAAGGGCAGGCCAATGTCGGATGCGAGCTTCTCGATGACGGCCGGGGCGAAGCGCTTCGGTGCGAGAAGCCCGGTACCGACGGCGGTGCCACCGAGCGGAAGTTCCCCGAGTCGGGGCAGGCAGGCTTCGAGCCGCTCGACACCGGCTTCCGCCGCGCGTGCGTAGCCGCCGAGTTCCTGACCGAGTGTTACCGGCACCGCGTCCATCAGGTGGGTCCGCCCCACTTTCACGACGCGCGAGTTCTTGCGTTGCTGGCGTCGCAGCGCGTTCGTAAGGTGCTGCAGGCTCGGGATGAGATCACGAACAATCGCTCGGACGGCCGCGAGGTGCACGGCCGACGGGAAGACGTCGTTCGAACTCTGCGAGCAGTTGACGTGGTCATTGGGATGCACGGGCCGCCCCAAACGCTGACTCGCGAGCGTTGCCAAGACCTCGTTCATGTTCATGTTCGTCGACGTGCCCGAGCCGGTCTGAAAGACGTCGATCGGGAACTGGTCGTCGTATCGACCCCTCGCCACCTCGGACGCCGAATCGTGGATGGCCTCGGCGATGTCGCGCGGCAACACCCGCAGACGCGCGTTCACGGTGGCGCTCGCGCCCTTGATCGATGCGAGCGCCCAGATCAGATCCCTGCCGAAGCGCTGGCCGGAGATCGGAAAGTTGTCGACGGCTCGTTGGGTCTGGGCGCCCCACAGCGCCGCCGCGGGCACCCGCACCTCGCCCATCGTGTCGTGCTCAATGCGGAAGCCTTCGTCCATGCCAGACGACGCTACGCGCCGCGCCGCGGGTACCGTTCGCCGTGATGCCCGAGTTTGCCTTCCAAGAGCTGCTCCCGGTCGACCACAATGACGCCACCCCGTACCGGCGCCTCAGTGCCGAGCATGTGTCCACGTTCGTCGCCGCCGGCGAACGGTTCCTACGCGTCGAGCCCGAGGCGCTCACCCTGCTCACCCGGCAGGCCATGTTCGACATCGCCCACTATTTGCGGCCCGGTCACCTCGCTCAGCTCCGGGCGATCCTGAACGATCCCGAAGCCTCCTCCAACGACCGCTTCGTCGCCCTCGACCTGCTCAAGAACGCGAATATCGCCGCCGGCGGCATCCTGCCGATGTGCCAGGACACCGGCACGGCGATCGTCATGGCCAAGAAGGGTGAGCGGGTTCTCACCGGCGCCAACGACGAGGAGGCGATCAGCCGGGGCATCTTCGAGACCTATCTCACCGACAACCTCCGCTATTCGCAGCTCGCACCCCTCACGATGTGGGACGAGAAGAACACCGCCAACAACCTGCCCGCGCAGATCGAGATCTACGCAACCGAGGGCGACGTCTACAAGTTCCTGTTCATGGCCAAGGGCGGCGGCTCGGCGAACAAGAGCTACCTCTACCAAGAGACCAAGGCCCTGCTGAACCCGCAGAGCCTCATGAGGTTTCTCGACGAGAAGTTGCGCACCCTCGGCACGAGCGCGTGTCCGCCGTATCACCTGGCCGTCGTCATCGGCGGGACGTCGGCCGAGTACGCGCTGAAGACCGCCAAGTACGCCTCGGCGCGCTACCTCGACACCTTGCCGACATCGGGTAACGCCCTCGGCCGGGGCTTTCGTGATACCGAACTCGAACAGCAGATTCTCCAGCTCACGCAGTCGTTCGGCATCGGCGCGCAGTTCGGCGGGAAGTATTTCTGCCACGACGTAAGAGTCGTGCGCCTACCGCGCCACGGCGCATCGTGTCCCGTCGCCATCGCCGTGTCGTGCTCGGCCGACCGCCAAGCCCTCGGCATGATCAACGCCGACGGCATCTTTCTAGAGCAGCTCGAACACGATCCCGCGGGGTACTTGCCGGAAACCACCGGCGACGATCTCGCCGACGAACACGTCGTCCACATCGATTTAAACAAACCGATGAGCGAGATTCGCGCCGAACTCTCGAAGTATCCCGTGAAGACCCGCGTCATGCTCACCGGGCCGATGGTGGTGGCACGCGACATCGCCCACGCCAAGATCAAGGAGCGCCTCGACCGAGGAGAAGGCCTACCCGCGTACATGAAGGACTTCGCGGTGTACTACGCGGGGCCAGCGAAGACGCCCGAGGGCTACGCATCGGGTTCGTTCGGTCCCACCACTGCTGGTCGGATGGACTCCTACGTCGACCAGTTCCAGTCGGCCGGCGGCTCGTACGTGATGCTCGCCAAGGGCAACCGGTCGCGCCAGGTCACCGAGGCATGCCAGCGTCACGGCGGCTTCTATTTGGGATCGATCGGTGGTCCGGCGGCGCGTCTCGCGAAGGAGTGCATCACCGACGTGGCGGTGCTCGAGTATCCCGACTTGGGCATGGAAGCGGTATGGAAAATTGAAGTGATCGATTTTCCTGCGTTCATCGTGGTCGACGACAAGGGCAACGACTTCTACGAGGCGCTGTCGCATCCCGTGCCGCTCACTGTCCGCCACTAAACACCGCGCGATCTAGCGGGCGCCCAACTCCTTGGCGAGCGCGCCGAGTCGGAGCTCACCTTCTCTGGTCTGCCCACCAATGTCCAAGAAGCGACGCATGATGGCCTGTGTGTCGGCCTCGCCCAGCGTCGCGTTGAACGCGGTTGCCTCGGCCAAGAGATCGGCGTCAACCTCCTTCTCGGCCCTGAGCACCGAAGCCTTCGCCGCCGCGACCGCGTGCGGTGGGAACGCAGCGATCCGCTCGGCGAGGTCCCGCACGAACAGCTCGAGCTCGCCGTCGGGAAGGGCGCGGTTGACCCACCCGTAGCGCTCGGCGGCGGCCGCGTCGAACTCACCACATCCGAGAACGATCTCGAGCGCACGTGAGCGGCCCGCGAGCCGAGAGAGGCGCTGCGTCCCCGTGCCTCCGGGGATGATGCCGAGCGCGACCTCCGGCTGGCTGAACACGGCCCGCCCCAATGTGGCGAATCGCATATCGCAGCTCAGCGCGAGTTCACTCCCGCCGCCGCCCGCCCGACCCTCCACCATCGCGATCGTGGCCTTGGGCATCGTGCGGAACGTTTCGCACATCACGTGAAAGGCATTGGCCTCGGTGGGTGGGGGCAGATCGGTGGGGATCCCGAGGATCAGCGAGACGTCGAAATGAGCGATGAAAAACTCGGGGTTCGCGCTCCGGAGCACCACGACGTGCACGCCATCGTCGCCGGCGAGGTCACCGGCGATCCGCTGCATTTCGACGTAAAGGTCGAGGTCGAAGAGGTTGATCGGGGGGTTGTCGATCGTGACCCAGGCGACGCTTTTGTCGAGATCGACTCGGAGTTTTCGGTAGGTGTCGTACACCACGCCGGGGAGTCTGCCAGCACGGCGGGGCGTACGATTACGCCATGGCCTACCAGTTCGTTCTCGTGAAGTCCGAGGGTCCGTTCACCACCGTCACGTTGAATCGACCGGAGAAGCGCAACGCCCTCTCGCTCGACGTCATGGGTGAGCTCACCGCCGCCATCGCCGAGGCCGGAGCGAGCGACGCCACCGGTGTGATCCTCGCCGCCAACGGACCCGTATTTTCGGCCGGCCACGACTTCGCCGACATGGCGGGGGCCGATCTGGTCGCGATGCGTCATCTGTTCGCGGCCTGTACGGAGATGATGGACACGATCCAATCGATTCCCCAACCGGTAATCGCCCGCGTGCATGGCCTCGCCACCGCGGCGGGGTGCCAGCTGGTCGCCACGTGCGACTTGGCGATCGCCGCCGACACCGCCGGGTTCGCCGCTCCCGGCGGCAAGGGCGGACTCTTTTGCCACACGCCGATGGTGGCCATCGGGCGCAATGTCGGGCGCAAGCGCGCGTTCGAGCTCGCCTTCACCGGCGATGTGATCGATGCCCGAACGGCCGCCGAGTGGGGGTTCATCAACAAAGCGGTGCCGGCCGGCGCGCTCGACGACGCGGTGCACGACTTGCTTACGCGTGCAACGCGGGGTAGCTCGCTGTCGAAGGCGATGGGTAAGCAAACGTTGTACGCCCAGCTCGACCTCGACCAGGACAAGGCGTACGCGTACGCCATTGAAGTGATGTCGGCGGGTACGCAGACGCACGACGCGCAAGAGGGAATCGGCGCATTTCTCGGGAAGCGCCACGCCAACTTCACTGGTCGGTAGTCAGGCCAGGGCAACCAGTTCGAGCAGGTCGTCGCTCCAGTAGTCGAGGTCTCCGTCGGGCATCAGCAGCGCACGCTGTGGCCTGAGACGCGCCACGAAATCGCTGTCGTGGCTCACGATGATCATGGCGCCCGGCCAACTCGATAGCGCGAGTGCGGTGGCTTCACGTGACGGCGGATCGAGGTTGTTGGTCGGCTCGTCGAGCAGGAGCAGGTTGTGGCGACCGCTTACGAGCTGCGCCAGCGCCAACTTCGTTTTCTCGCCGCCCGACAATGTGCCCGCGTCCTGCATGACCTTCTCGCCGGACAACCCGAACATGCCGAGCATGCCCCGAAGCTGCGTCTCCGTGAGACCCTCGGTGGCGCTCTCGCGAATGTGGTCGAGCAGCGATCGACCAGCGGTAATTCCCTCGTGCTCCTGGGCGTAATAGCCGATAGAGACGTCGAGACCGAGCTTGATGTGACCCACGTTTGCATCGGTCTCACCGGCGAGAATGCGCAGCAGGCTCGTCTTGCCGGCGCCGTTTAGGCCGAGCACGAGCAGCCGCTCCGCTCGCTCGACCACGAAGCTCACGTCCTCGAAGACGGGAGGTCCGCCGTAGCCCTTCGCAAGCCCTTCGACCTCGAGGACGACGCGTCCGCAATGCGGTGGCGCGGGGAACGACAGGTGCAACGTCTTCGTGGCGGCCGGGGCATGCACGGCGACGGCCCTCAGCCGGTCGGCCCGCTTCTCGATGCTGTGGGCCCGACTTGCGAGCGTCGCCTTCGCCACCATCGTCTTGGCCCGCTTCTCGAGCCGGTCGATCTCCTTGCCCTGCGCCACGGCAAGCTTGGCCGAGCGGGCCTCGTCCTTCGCGCGCGCCGCGACATATTGGCTGTAGGTGCCTTTGTATTCGACGAGATGACCCGGCGCGTCCTCCGTGGGTCGGTCGAGGTGAATGACGCGAGTGATGGCTTCGTCGAGCAACTCGAGATCGTGGCTGATGACCAAGAGCGCGCCGCGGTAGTTGCGCAGAAACTTCATTAGCCAGGCCTTGGCATCGATGTCGAGGTGGTTCGTGGGCTCGTCGAGCAGGAGGACGTCGCTGCCCGCGAACAGAATCCTGGCCAGTTCGACGCGGCGGCGCTCACCGCCCGACAACACGTTGAGGGGAAGGTCGAGACGATCGGCGGCCAAACCGAGACCCACCGCCAGCGACCGGACTTCTGACTCGGCCGCGTAGCCACCGTCGTGACGGAACTTCTCTTCTGCTCGCGTGAAACGCGAGATGGCCTCATCACTCGCGTGCTCCTCGACCGCCAGACGTAACTTCTCGATACGGGTCATCGCCGCATCGAGGCCCCTTCCGGCCAGTACGTGGCTAACGGCGGTACGACCGTCGAGCACTCCGGCAATACGCGGGTCTTGCGGGAGATAGCCGAACGCGCCCTTGCGCGACACCTTGCCGGCGATGGGCGCAGCCTCGCCGCCGATGGCCCGAAAAAGGCTGGTCTTGCCGGCGCCGTTGCGGCCGACGAGGCCGACCTTCTCCTTGGCGCGCACGGTAAAGCTGGCCGCCTCAACGACGAGGCGGCCGCCGACCTCGACGCTGAGCCCAGTGACCTGCAACACGCGACCAGAGTGGCACATCGACGCTCGCTACCGTTGGCTGAATGGGGACGATCGCCCACCGCACGCCACGGGCGACGGCCGTGGCGGCAGCCGTCGGCGCCGGTGCGGTGGC
>JBDUDK010000009.1:0-13288 GCA_040002995.1 Acidimicrobiales bacterium
TGGATCTGGTTGGTGCCTTCGTAGATCTGGGTGATCTTGGCGTCGCGCATCATGCGCTCGACCGGGAACTCGGACGTATAGCCGTAGCCGCCGAGCAACTGAACCGCGTCGGTCGTCACGGCCATGGCGACGTCGGATGCGAACGCCTTGGCCATGGCACCGATCTTGCCGAGGTCGCCGTACGGGTCACCGAGATCGACGAGCTCACACGCGCGATAGACCAGCCCACGGGCCGCCTCGATACGCATTGCCGCGTCGGCGACCATGAACTGGAGGCCTTGGAACTCCGAGATCGGTTGGCCTTTGACCTTGCGCTCGCGCATGTAGCCCGCCGCGTAATCGAGCGCACCTTGCGCGATGCCGACCGCCTGCGCGCCGATCGTCGGCCGCGAACGATCGAGCGTGTGCATGGCGATGTAGAAGCCCCGGTTCTCGTCGCCGACCAGGTTGGCCGCGGGCACTCGTACCTCGTCGAGCAGCAGCTGTCCGGTGGGCGATCCCTTCACGCCCATCTTGTGCTCGAGCTTGGTGACCTGCACACCCCAGTCGCGCTCGACCACGAACGCCGAAATACCGCGGTGTCCGGCGGGGGGATCGGTCTTGGCGAAGATGAGATATAGATCGCTAATGCCGGCGTTGGTGATCCAGCTCTTCGTACCGCTGATTAGGTAGCTGTCGCCGTCGCGGACGGCCCGCGTCCTCATGGCCGCGACATCGGAACCCGCGTCGGCTTCGCTCAGGCAATAGCTCGCCTGCATCTCGCCGCTCGCGATCTTGGGGACGTACTTACGCTTGAGGTCCTCGGAGCCGAAGTTCAGCACCGGCAGCATCCCGAGCTTGGAGATGAGAAACGTGAGGCTCGTCGACGCGCAGACTCTCGCCAACTCCTCGACGGCGATGGCCTGCGTAACCAGCTCCGCTCCCGAGCCGCCGTACTCGGCGGGCAGCTGGAGCGCGGGTAGCTCCATCATCTTGAGGAGCTCGAACGCCTCCCACGAATACTCGGCCCGCTCGTCAATGCCCGACGCGAGCGGTGCGATCTTGTCCTCGCAGAACTGACGGAGAACCCGGCGAAACTCGTGCTGCTCCGGGGTGAGAGTCATGGGAGTCATGACGCGAGTCCTAACAGCTCCCGCCACCGGTTCGGATATGCCGCCGTCACTTGGTCGGGCGACATGCGGAGCGTGGCCTCGGGGATGCCATCGACGACGGCGCAGAGCTCCTCGTAGTGGTGCGCGACGTGGCCCAACCCTTCGAACGCCTTCTTGCGCAGGGCCACGAGGTCGGCTGGCGCGGCATCGTCGAGGAAGCCCCAGATCGTGAACGCGATAGTGAGGTCGTACACCATGGGCGCGCGCCCGAAGAGCGACGCCCGCCGCAACGCGGCGCTCACGCAGCCCTGCACGACGTCGTCGGCGTGCTCACCTGCCATGAGCCGCAGTCGATCGCGGAAGCGCTCGGCCAAGAGGTATGAATAGCCTTGATCGGGGCCCTGATTTCCGAGGCGGGCGCCGTGAGGCTGGCCGCCCTCGAGCTCGCCGGGCCGGTCGGGCCGCCATGGATCGGGCACGTGGTCGGGCGAGTTGTACAACCGATGAGCCTGCTCGACTGGCTTTAGCGGCACGTACTCGGGTGCGGCCATGACCTCAGTCTGCTCGGTCCGCGGACGTGTGCAGCAACCCGTACACGATCGAATCGGACAGGGCCTGCCACGACGCCTCGATGATGTTCTGGCTGACACCGATCGTGCTCCACGCGCGATCACCGTTCGTCGAGTCGATGAGTACACGCACCACCGCACCGGTACCCGCACCGGTATCGAGTACGCGCACCTTGTAGTCGGTGAGGTGGACGCGGGCGAGCTGCGGGTAGGCGGGCTGCAGCGCGAGGCGAAGCGCCGTGTCGATCGCGTTCACCGGACCGTTGCCCTCGGCCACTTCCACATACCGCGTGTCGCCGACGTGGACCTTGACGGTGGCCTCCGTGGTGAAATCACCGTTCGGCAGCTCGTCGGTGATCACGCGCATCGACTCAACGCGAAAGAAGTCCTGCTTCCAACCGGCGATGCCCCGCAGCAGCAGTTCGAGCGACGCGTCGGCCGCCTCGAAGTGGTAGCCGGCATGCTCGAGGCGCTTCAGCTCGTTGATGACCTCGCCCTGGGCCTTGCCGTCGAGATCGATGCCCAGTTCGGCCGCCTTGATCTTGATCGTGGCCCGGCCCGCCATCTCCGACACGACGAACCGCGTGCCGTTGCCGACCAGTACGGGATCGACATGCTCGTAGGCATCGGGCGCCTTGGCAATCGCGCTCACGTGCAAACCTGCCTTGTGCGCGAACGCACTCGTGCCCACGTACGGAGCCTGCGGGTTGAGGGTCAGATTCTCGAGTTCCGACAAGTGGTTCGCCACCTGCGTCAGGCGTTGCAGCCGGCCCTCGGACAACACCGTGAATCCCATCTTCAGCTGAAGGGTCGGGATGACCGTCGTGAGGTTGCAGTTGCCCGTGCGCTCGCCGATGCCGTTGATCGTGCCCTGCACCTGCCGCGCACCTCCTCGCACTCCGGCGAGCGCGTTGGCCACCGCGCAGCCCGTGTCGTCGTGCGTATGCATCGCGATGGTGACGTCGTCGCGGAAGTGGGCGACCACGTCGGCGACGATGGCCTCGATCTCGAACGGAAGTGATCCGCCGTTGGTGTCGCATAACACGAGGGTCGACGCGCCTTTCGTGGCGGCCGCCTCGAGGACGCGCAGCGCGAACTCGGGATTGCGCTTGTAGCCGTCGAAGAAATGCTCGGCGTCGAACATCACATTGCGCCCGTGCCCACGCAGATATTCCACGGAGTCACTGACCATGGCGACACCTTCGTCGAGGCTCGTCTGCAAGGCCTCGATCACGTGGTAGTCCCAGGTCTTGCCCACGATGCACACCGCCGGCGTCCCCGCGGCCACGAGGTTGCGCAGCGTCGGGTCGTCATCAACGCGGCCGGCGGCGCGACGCGTCGAGCCGAACGCCACGAGCGTGGCCGTCGTCAGCTTCAGCTCGGTTACGGCGCGCCGGAAAAACTCCTCGTCCTTCGGATTCGCGCCGGGCCAGCCGCCCTCTATCCAATCGACGCCGAGCCAGTCAAGTTGCTCGGCGATGCGGAGCTTGTCCTCGACCGTGAGCGAGATGCCTTCGAGCTGGCTCCCGTCGCGAAGCGTGGTGTCGAAGATCTCGATCTTCGACGCGTCAGGCATGTTCGACCCAGTCCTTGTACTTGTCGACCTGACCGCGGACGGCCTTCGCGTACTCCGCGGCGATCGCCGTCGTCATGGGTCCGGGGCACGGGATCAACCGGTCGTCGACCGAGTTCACCGCGCTCACCTCGGCCGCTGTGCCACACACGAACATCTCCTCCGCGAGGTAGAGGTCGCTGCGCGACAAGTCGTCGACCACCGACTCGAACCCGAGATCCGCGGCGATCGTGGTCACGGAGTCCTGGGTGATGCCACCGAGCGCGCCGGCGGCAAGCGGCGGGGTGATGAGACGCCCCCTGCGCGCTGTGAAAATATTTTCCCCTGTGCATTCACTGACGAGGCCCTGACGGTTGAGCATGATCGCCTCGTCGTAACCCGCCTTCAGCGCCTCCACCTTGGCGAGTGAGGAGTTCGCGTAGTTGCCGGTGGTCTTCGATAGTGGCGGCATCGTGTTGTGGTCGTGACGGGTCCACGAGCTGATCTTCATCCGCACGCCTTTGCTGGCGGCGTCGTCGCCGAGGTAGGCACCCCACGGCCAGCACGCGATCGACACGTCGACGGAGCACGGCAAGGTGTTCAGGCCCATCTCGCCGTAGCCGTAGTACGCGATCGGCCGGATGTAGCACGAGGCGAGCCCCGTGGAGCGCACGGTCTCTTTCACGGCGGACACGATCTCGCCCACGGAGTACGGCAGCTCCATCATCAGGATCTTGGCCGACTCGAAAAGGCGCTCGATGTGGTCGGTGAGCCGGAAGACCGCCGGCCCGCGCTCGGTCTCGTACGCGCGAATGCCTTCGAACACGCCGGTGCCGTAATGGAGGGTGTGGGTGAGTACGTGGATTCGGGCATCGTCCCAATCGACGAGACGCCCGTTCATCCAGATCTTCGGTGTGGGCTGAATGGGCATATCAACTGACCCTTTCTGCAATGCGGTCACCGATTTCCGTGGTGGTCCCTGTGGGTTGATCGGCACAAGCGGTGCGAATGCGAGCGGCGGCGCCGGCCTCGCCGAGGAAGTCGAGCATCAGCGCGGCCGACAAGATGGCCGCGGTCGGGTTGGCCTTCCCCGTCCCGACGATGTCGGGAGCCGAGCCGTGCACAGGCTCGAACATCGAGGGGCCGGTGCGCGCCGGGTTGAGGTTCGCGGAACTCGCCAGACCGATGCCACCCGAAACGGCGCCGCCGAGGTCGGTGAGGATGTCACCGAACAAGTTGTCGGTGACGATGACGTCGTAGCGCGTCGGATCCTGCACCATGTACATGCACGCCGCGTCGACATGGTTGTACGCGGTGGCCGTCTGGGGATACTCCGCCGCGACGGCGTCGAACGCCCGTTGCCACAGGTCGCCGGAGAACGTGAGCACGTTGGTCTTGTGTACCAACGTCACGTGGCGGCGACGGCTGTCGGCCAACTGGAACGCGTAACGGATACAGCGCTCGGCTCCCCGGCGGGTGTTCACGGAACCCTGCGTCGCGACTTCGTGAGGCGTTCCCTTGCGCAGCACTCCCCCTTCACCGACGTAGGGGCCTTCGGTGTTCTCGCGGATCACCACGAAGTCGTGCGTCTCGGTGCGTCCGGGCCCCGTGCCAGTAAAGGGTCGTTGGTTTATGTAGAGGTCGAGCTCGAAGCGGAGCCTGAGCAGCAGCCCCCGCTCGATGATGCCGGGCGGCACGGCCGGGGTGCCGACCGCGCCGAGGAGGATGGCGTCAAAGATGCGGAGCTCATCGAGCACGGAATCGGGCAGGATGGTGCCGTCGCGCAGGTAGCGCGCCCCGCCGAGGTCATAGTCGACGGTGTCGACGGCAACCCCGCTGGACCGCACGACTTTGAGGGCCTCGGCCGTTACTTCCGGGCCGATGCCGTCGCCGCCGATCACCGCCAGCTTGTGTCCCATAGGAGCGTGAGAACCTGCGCCTTTCAACGAGAAAGCCGCCCCCGAAGGGACGGCTGAAGGGCGCACACCGACAACGGCGTGCGCTACGGAATGGTGATGACCCGGAAGAAATGGCCCGACATCATTCGACAGTTTCGCACACTCGTCCCGAAGGCCGCCAACCCCTTGGCGGTAACGTGTGGGGATGGCCGACCAGCACTACCTGTCTCGCGCTGCTTTGGAGCGCCTGCAGGCGGAGTTCACCGAGCTGACAACATCCGGGCGAATCGAGATCGCGCGCGCCATTGAGCGGGCGCGAGAGCTCGGCGATCTATCCGAGAACGGCGACTACCAAGCGGCCAAGGATCAGCAGGGGATGATGGAGGGCCGGATCCGCCAGCTCGAGTCGATCCTGATGAACGCCACGGTGGTCGAAGGGTCGGAGGCCGGCGTGGTCGGGCCGGGCATGATCGTGACGCTGCTCTACGACGGCGACCCCGACGACATGGCCGAGCGCTACCTGTTCGGCCACATCGAGGAGCGCACCGATCTCGATGTCATCTCGCCCGGTTCACCCCTCGGCGCCGCGCTCAACGGGCGTCCGCTCGGCGCCGTCATCGAGTACTCAGCCCCCAACGGGAAGCTCAAGGTCCAAATCAAGGCCATCGAGCTGGCCTGACGGTCTGCCGGTGCGCCGGCGACGGAACCAGAAACCCGCGCCCATCAGCGCGAGGCCACCGATCACCGCCAGTGCGTTGACGATGGGCTCGATGCGGCGAGAGCTCACGATCGGCTTGTGCCGGCCCGGTTCCAGCGGGGCGATCGTGGCGTCGTAGTGCAGTTCGCCCAAGGGGGCGGTCGGGCGCTCGAACGTCAGCGTCGCCGTGACGGCGCCGGGCGACGGGATGGTGACGGTGCCGAGATCGAGAGGAGTGCCGTACCCGGCGGGCGCACCGTCGAGCGTGGTGACCGAACCGTCGGGCAGTGTCAGCCGGGCCGTCACCCTGGTGACGTTGCCGGGCTTGGGCCGCCGGCTCGACGCCACGCTCACGCTCACGAGATTCGTGCCGGGGCGGCCCGGCTGAACCGACAGTTCGGCGATGATGTCTTCCTCGCCCTGCACCGTCGGCGGCACCACCACGGCTTGGGACGCCGGGAGGTAGCGCGCGCCGAGGGCGGGCGCGGTCGACGCCAGGGCCGCCCCACCGACTAGCACGCCGAGCGCCACCATGAGCTCGGCCCGGTGCGCGTTGCGCAGCCCGAGGTACAACGCGACGGCGAGCAGCGCCAGCTTGACCACCAGTGTCCAACCGAACTGGGTGGCGAACAGCGCGGTCAACGATGTGACTTCGCGACCAGACAGCACGAGACCGGTGACGATCAGTGCCCCCGTCGCGCCGACCGCGATCGGAGCGAATCGACGAACGACGGCTCGGGTGTCGGTTGCCCCGCGCGACAGCACGACGATCGTCGCCAGTCCCCCGATCCACACCGAAGCGCCGAGGAGGTGCACGGCGCGCAGGATCACTCCCCCGATGAACGACCGGCCGCTGTTGTGTCCCGCAAAAGCCTCGACGACCGCCAGGCCGGGCGCGAGGACGATGGCGGCAAGGACCTCCGGCGTCCGGATGGGTACCGCGCGTCCCGACCGCAACGCGCCGACGAGCGGCGGCAGGAGCACCGCGAGTCCGATCGCGACGAGCGCGAACGCGATGAGCCGGCGTCCGTAGTCGCTCGCGGTGAGCAGCGAGCGAATCGTGCGCCCGAACGGAGCGTCGATGAGGGTGGCCTCGACGACGAGCAAGAGGACCTGCACCCCGACGGCCACCACGGCGGCGCGCCCGGCCCACTGGACGAGGCGGGACCGGATGGACGCAGAGGTGGTTGACAGCGCGAACAACGCGACCGTGAGCGGACCGATGACGGCCGCGAGCACGGCGAGCGCCAGGAACTGAAGAGCCACCACGATGACAGCAGGACCGGGTTCGGAGTCTTCAACCGGTAAGAGGCCCGCCGCGTTGCCGATGGCGAAGACGATCGAGCCCGACGTCTCGTGCAGGTCGACCGTGTCGCGCGTGGCGTAACGCAATCGGTAGGCGCCATCGTCGAGCGACGGCAGCGCGACTACAAGAGTGTGGTTGTCGGCGGGATCGAGAATGAACGTGACGGGGAGCGTGGCGCCGGTCTCGTTGACGAGCGTGACTTTGGTGAGCTCCTTGCTGATCTTCTCCGAGAACGTCAGCCGGGCCTGTTTGGGTGCCGTGGCCAGCACCGCACCCTGAGGCGGATCGCTGGACTTGAAGTAGGTGTGGGCCGAGGCCTCCGTCGCCGGCCCGCCCACCACGGCCACGACGATCGCCACCAGGATCATCGCCCGGCGCCGTCGCATCAGGCCATGATCGCGTAGTCACGCAGGGCGGTCCGGGTCACCTCGTCGGTTCCCCTCACCTCCACAACGGGCGCGGCCGATGGAGACACATGGTTGAGACTTTGCGGACCAGTCCGATCCGACTCGTCATTGTGGAAGACGAGCCGCTGTATCGCGACCTGCTGCGCGCGTCGTTGGAGCGCGCCGGGTTCATCGTGGTCGGCGCGTTCGGCGACCCGGGGTCGGCCCTTACCGGCGCGCCGGCCCTCTCCGCCGACGTTGCACTGCTCGATATCGAGCTGGGGTCGAGCGTCTCTGGTGTCGAGGTCGGCATCCGTCTCCGCCGGCTCATGCCCGCGATCGGCATCGTGCTGCTGTCGAACAACACCGACCCTCACCTGGTCGCCTCCCTGCCCACCGACGTGTCCGGGGGCTGGTCGTATCTCTCCAAGCGCACAGTCAGCGATGTCGACGCGCTCACCCGCGCCATCACGGGTGCCGCCGACGGTCTTGTGGTGTTCGACGCCGCCCTCACTCGCGCCAGTTCCATCCGCCCCGACTCCCCCATTCGCGGGCTTAGTCCCCGTCAGCGCGAAATCGTCGAGCTCATGGCCCAGGGCTTTTCTAACAAGGCGATCGCCCAACGACTGGTGCTCACGGAAAAGTCGGTCGAGAACCACCTCACACGTATCTACCAACAGCTCGGCATCGCCGCGAGCGATCCCTCCACCCATCAGCGGGTGCAGGTGGCGCTGCTCTACTTGGACAGCACCGTGGCGGCGCGCGGTCCCCGTCCGTAACGTCGAGGCGTGGCGCGACCCGCCGGTGAAAGCGCGGGCACTCGCAGCGACTCTTGATCGCCTGAGCGCCGGCGGTGTCCATTGAGCGCCGCCGCTGCCGGATGGCCGAGATCGACACTTCTCAGCGGCACCACGACGGTGACGACGACGCCGCTGCTGTCGCGGTCGGCGATCGTGCACGTGCCGCCCCGTTGCTCGACGCGGCCCTCCATGCTCGTGAGACCGAGGCCCGGTGCCAGCCGACCCGACTTGGGAAGCCCGATGCCGTTGTCGCTGATCGTGACGTGCAAACAGCCGTCGTCTCGCACTTGGAGGGCAACGTCGACTTCCGTGGCCCGCCCGTGGCGCTGGCTGTTCGCGAGGGCTTCTTCCACGGCGCGGTAGACGACGAGGGCGACGCTCTCGTGCAGCCGGCGATCGCTCGGATCGTCGAGCCGGGCGACCTGCGCGTCGACGGTGAGCGATGTGCGGATGGCGAAGGTCTCTTCGAACCCGGCGAGCAGCGCGCGTAGCGCGGGGAGCAGCACGACTCTGATGGTTGACGGATGTAAGCGGTGCGACAGGGCCCGCACGTCGCGGTCGCGTACCTCCCCTATGACGTTGAGAGCGTGGGCCAGGACGATACGAGCCTCCGGCGATCCTTCGTCGAGCAACGAGCGCACTTGATCGAGCATCAGCTCGGCGGCGACGAGGCGCGTCTGCACGCGACCGTGAAGCTCCTCGGCGATGTCGCGGCGGAACTGCTCATCGGATACCACGAGCAGCCGGCGGGCCCGCTGGAGCTCGGCGACACGCTCAAGGAGCGACGCGTTGCGCTGGTCGAGGCGCGCCCGCAAGCCGACGAGACCGTTTCCCACCAGGCCAAGGAACACGACCATCGTCGTGTACCCGAACACGCTCGGCCAGGCCATGGGGTAGCTCTGATGTCCCTCGATCCACGCATCGATGTGGGCCCGTTGGAGCCCGGCCGCGAATCCCCCGACGGTGAACAAGAGGCCGAGCGTGAGCATGCCCGTTGCGCGACGGGCCAAGAGCTCGGCCGGAATTCGAGAGGAAACGAAAGCGACGAACAACGTGATCGTTGCGGCGCCCGCCATGTTGCCAAGCAGCCAGATCGCGAATTGGGACGACGTTTCGTGGTGGTGGTCCATGTTCGGCGCGATGAACGTCACGACGAGCGCCGCTGAGAACATCAGCACCGCAATCATCGCGACGGGTGGCCGTGCCGGAGTTAGAAAGTCGGCGGCCTGCAGCCGTGTCCCACGTTGTCTCGCCCGCGCCATGCGCCCTCTCCCCAGGGAACCCAAGTTCTCTCTGTCACCAACCCGTCCGGATTGGGGACAGCCCCTTAGTTCTACCACGCTCCGTGGTGTTTTGGGGGAAAATGTCTTGGTTTCGAAAAGATTAGGCAAGCAGACGGCTAATAGCGGTGGCAGTTCGGGCCACGATGGCCCCGAAACGGCGGCCAGGCTGGCGGCTTAGGCGTTCGATCGGCCCGCTGACGCTCACCGCTGCCACCAGCCGCCCGGCGCCGTCCACCACGGGCGCGCTTACCGACGCGACCCCTGCCTCACGCTCGCCGACGCTCTCGACCCATTCGCGGACAGCGCTCTGACCAGCCAAGATACGCCCGGCGGAGCCCTTGTGGAGGGGCAGAGCGGCGCCGACAGCCACGATCGTGCGCAGCTCGCTCGGCGATTCGAGCGAGGCGATGCAGATCCGGCGTTCGCCCTCGCGCACGAACAATTGGACGCTCTCCGCGGTGGCATCGCGCAGCCGCTCGAGCGCGGGGCGGGCCAGGGCGGCGAGCGGAAACCCGGCCTCGGCCCGGTTGCCGAGCGTGACGAGACGGACCCCGAGGCAGAACCGTCCGCTCGTGTCGCGCCCGACCAAGCCGTGCGATTCGAGGGCCACCGCCAACCGGTGCGCGGTCGGCCGCGCCAGACCGGTGGCCGCGACGAGGTCGGCGAGCGCCAGCGGACCTGCCTCGAGGGCAGAGAGCACTGCCACGGACTTGTCGATCACGCCCACACCGCTTACCGTGTGTCTCACAAGTCGAACAATGTATCTCACAGTGCGAGACATTTCATTTGGAGAGACAGCACATATGGCGACCCTCCCGCAAAAGGTATGGGACCGACACGTGGTCCACTCGGACCCCGACGGCGACCTGCTGTACGTCGACCTCCACCTCGTCCACGAGGTGACGAGCCCACAAGCGTTCGACGGGCTGCGCCTCAATGGGCGCCGCGTGCGCCGGCCCGATCTCACGGTGGCCACCGAAGACCACAACGTGCCCACCGTCGACATTCATCTTCCGATCGCCGATCCGGTGAGCCGGCGTCAAGTCGAAGTCCTCCGCCAGAACTGTGCCGATTTCGACATCACGCTGCACCCGATGGGATCAGCCGGTCAGGGCATCGTGCACGTGATTGGGCCCGAGCAGGGCCTCACCCTTCCCGGCATGACGGTTGTCTGTGGTGATTCGCACACCTCGACGCACGGCGCGTTCGGCGCGCTCGCGTTCGGCATCGGAACGAGCGAGGTCGAGCACGTGCTCGCCACACAGACGCTTCCCCAAACGCGCCCGCGCTGGATGGCGATCAACGTCGAAGGCGAACTGCCCTCCACCGTCACCGCAAAGGACGTCATCCTCTCGATCATCGGGCGCATTGGTACGGGCGGTGGCATCGGTCAGGTCATCGAGTACCGCGGGTCGGCCATCTCGAGCCTGTCGATGGAAGGCCGGATGACGGTGTGCAACATGTCGATCGAGGCGGGCGCGAAGGCCGGCCTCATCGGCCCGGACGACACGACGTTCGCCTACCTCGAGGGCCGGCAGTTCGCGCCGAGAGGCGCGGCGTGGGAGAAGGCGCTCGACGACTGGCGCGCGCTGGGCACCGACGCGGGGTCGTCGTTCGACAATGAGGTCACCATCGACGCCGGGACCCTGCGCCCGCACGTCAGTTGGGGTACCAACCCCGGACAAGTCACCTCGATCGATGGCACAGTCCCTGACCCCGACTCGTTCGCCGATGAAGGCCAACGCGAGGCCGCTGCTCGCGCCCTCGTGTACATGGGTCTCACGGCCGGCACGCCGATGCGCGGTATCGCGGTCGACACGGTGTTCATCGGCTCGTGCACCAACAGTCGTATCGAAGACTTCCGCGCCGCGGCGGCGGTGCTCGCCGGCCGCCGGGTGTCGGTGAAGCGGGCATTGGCGGTCCCCGGTTCGCACCAGGTGAAAGCGCAAGCCGAGGCGGAAGGGCTCGACCGCGTCTTCACCGCGGCGGGGTTTGAATGGCGCGAACCCGGCTGCTCGATGTGCCTGGCCATGAACCCCGACAAGCTCGCCGCGGGCGAGCGGGCGGCGAGCACGTCGAACCGCAACTTCGAAGGCCGCCAAGGTCGGGGCGGGCGCACTCACCTCGTCTCACCCGCGATGGCCGCGGCCACCGCCGTCGCCGGTCATTTCGCCACACCCGAGGATCTCGCATGAAGGCCGTCCGGGTGCTCACGGGTCGGGGCGTGCCCTTGCGCCGCTCCGATGTCGACACCGACCAGATCATTCCGAGCGACTGGCTCAAGCGGGTCGAGCGCACGGGCTTTGGCAAGGGCCTGTTCTCGGAGTGGCGTGATGACCGCCGCTTCGTCCTCAACGACGAGGTGTACGCAGGCGCGTCAATTCTGGTGGCCGGGCCCAACTTCGGCACGGGTTCGTCGCGCGAGCACGCGGTGTGGGCGCTCATGGACTACGGGTTCGACGCGGTGATCTCGCCGCGGTTCGGTGAAATCTTCCGCAACAACTCCACGAAAAACGGGCTCGTGCCGATCCGGCTCGAGCCCGACGAGGTCGAGCGGCTCATGAGCGCGATCGAGGCCGACCCGGAGCTCGAGATCACGATCGATATCGAGCGGCGGTCGGTGAGCGCGCCGAGGATTGGCCTCGAGGCATCGTTCCCGATCGACGACGCCACCCAACACCGGTTTCTGAACGGCCTCGACGACATCAGTCTCACCCTGCAGCACGCCGGCGAGATCGATGCCTACGAGACGAACCGTCCTAGCTGGCTGCCGATCGTCCGTTGACCGCGCTCACTACGGCGCGCAGTGACGCCGTGAGGATGCTCGGATGCATGCCGACACCCCAACGGGTGACGCCGCCCGGGTCGATAGTCTCGACGTACGCCACCGCGCTGGCGTCCGAGCCCCTGCTCATCGTGTGTTCGCTGTAGTCGACGACATCGAGCTGGACGCCGAGCCCCTCTCGCAAAGCGTGCACGAACGCGTCGATCGGTCCGTTGCCGGAACCGGTGACGGTGTGGTGCTCACCGCGGACGAGGAGCTGGGCGGTGACATCGGCCTGATCGCCGCTCGTGCGCGTCTCGTGCGTGAGTAGCTCGATGGGCGCCTCGACGGGCAGGTATTCGCGCTCGAAGACGTCCCACATCTCCACCGGTGAGATCTCGGTGCCGGTGTCCTCGGTAACGGTCTGCACCGCCTTGGAGAACTCGATCTGCAGGCGCCTTGGCAACACCATCTGGTGCTCGGTTTCCATGATGTAGGCGACGCCGCCCTTGCCCGATTGGCTGTTGACGCGGATGACGGCCTCGTAGCTGCGCCCGACATGGGCCGGGTCGATCGGTAGGTAGGGCACGCCCCACTCGTCGTAGTCGGTGCCCAGTGCGGCCAGGCCCTTCTTGATGGCGTCCTGGTGGCTGCCCGAAAAGGAGGTGTAGACGAGGTCACCTACATAGGGGTGGCGCGGGTGCACGGGCAGGCGGTTGCAGTACTCGGCCACGCGCCGCAGCGCGTCGATGTCGCTGATGTCGAGCTCCGGGTCGATGCCGTGTGCGAACAGGTTCATCGCCAGCGCGATGACGTCGACGTTGCCCGTGCGCTCGCCGTTGCCGAAGAGCGTGCCCTCGACCCGGTCCGCGCCGGCCAGCACGCCGAGCTCGGCGGCGGCCACCGCGCAGCCGCGGTCGTTGTGCGGGTGCAGGCTGAGCA
>JBDUDK010000133.1:0-3897 GCA_040002995.1 Acidimicrobiales bacterium
ACGGCCCCGGCAACGACTCCCCCCGCCACCGGCTGACACACGAGCTACCCGAAGAACAGCTCGGCCACCTCGTACATCATCGGGTCGACCAAGCGGGTCTGGCCGGCGATCTCGTGCAGGGGCACGCGCACGATCTGGTAATGGTTCAGGGCCACCATGCATCCCCACGCGTGGTCGTGCACCGCATCGATCGCCGCGAGCCCGTAACGCGTAGACAGGACGCGGTCATACGCGTTCGGTGTTCCACCCCGCTGCACGTGGCCGAGGATCGTCACCCTTGTCTCGAAACCAGTCCGCTCTTCGATCTCGGGCGCAATCAGGCTGGCGATGCCACCGGGACGGACGCGGCCGGACGCATCGAGCGCGCCGTCGGGCACCGCCAGGGTGCCTTTCTTCGGGCGGGCACCTTCGGCCACGACCACGATCGACGCGTACCGACCGCGCTCGTGGCGGCGCATGAGCACCGAGCACACATCGTCGAGGTCGAAGGGCATCTCCGGAATCAGAATCACGGTCGCGCCACCGGCGATGCCGGCATATGTCGCGATCCATCCGGCGTCGCGTCCCATCACCTCGACCACCATCACGCGATCGTGCGATTCGGCCGTGGTGTGGAGACGGTCGATGGCATCAGTTGCGACTTGAACGGCGGTGTGGAAACCGAACGTCACGTCGGTACCCATGATGTCGTTGTCGATGGTCTTGGGCACGCCCACGATCGGAAGGCCCTCTTCCTCCCAAAGACGTTTGGCGCACGTGAGTGAGCCGTTGCCCCCGATCACGATCAGCGCGTCGAGGCCGAAGTGCTCGAAAGCGCCTTTGACTCGTGCGACACCGTTGGTGCTCTCGTACGGTCCTCGCCGCGTCGTGCCGAGCAGCGTGCCACCCTTCGGAAGCATCCCGCGCAGCGTGCGCACGTTGAGGGCCATCGTCCGATGGTCGAGCATTCCTTCCCACGCGTCGAGAAAGCCGATGAGCTCATCGCCGTGATGCATCTCGCCCTTGCGCACGATCGCCCGGATGACCGCGTTCAGGCCCGGGCAGTCGCCCCCGCCGGTGAGCATCGCCACGCGCATGGGACTACCGTAGAACGCACGGTGGCTACGGTGACGGCTCCATGGGTGTCGTGATCGCCATCGACGCCGGCACCACCGGCGTCAGGAGCTTCGCGGTCGACGAGCATGGACAACCCGTCGGGTGGCGGTATCGGGAGTTCACCCAGCACTATCCCCAACCGGGTTGGGTCGAACACGACGCGAACGAAATCTGGGAGGCCGTCCGAGCCACGCTCACCGAGCTCGTCGCCGACCTCCGGGCCGCGGGCCAGGTCGTCGCCGCGCTCGGGATCACCAACCAGCGCGAGACGGTCGTGGCGTGGGACCGAAAGTCGGGCCGGCCGCACCACCGGGCCATCGTGTGGCAAGACCGACGCACCGCCGGGCGCTGTGCGCAGCTGACCGACGAAGGCCATCTGCCCCTGGTGCGCCGGCGCACGGGCCTCGTACTTGATCCGTACTTCTCCGGCACCAAGATCGAATGGCTCCTCCGGCACGGCGGCGTGAACGGAGACGATGCCGACTTGGCGGTCGGCACCGTCGACTCATGGTTGGTGTGGAACCTGACCGGGGGCGAGGTCTTCGCAACTGACACCACCAACGCCAGTCGCACGATGCTCTTCGACATCGAGTCGCTGGCATGGAGCGAGGAACTCTGCGCCCTTCTGGGCGTGCCGATCACCGCGCTACCAGAGGTCCGGGCATCAAGCGGACGAATCGGACTCACGTCCGACCGGTGCGGCATCCCGGCCGGTATCCCCGTCAGCGGCATCGCCGGCGACCAGCAGGCCGCGTTATTCGGTCAGGCCTGTTTCACACCAGGCATGACGAAGAACACGTACGGCACTGGCTCGTTCGTGCTGATGAATGTGGGCGCGTCCTGCCCACCACCCGCCGAGGGGATGCTCACCACTGTCGCGTGGACGCTCGCCGACGGAAGTCGGGCCTACGCACTCGAAGGCGCCATCTTCGTCACCGGCGCGGCGATCCAATGGCTGCGCGACGAGCTCGGTCTCATCAGCGAATCGGCAGAGATCGCGCCACTCGCGGAGTCGGTCACCGACAGCGGTGGGGTGTACATGGTCCCCGCGTTCACCGGACTCGGAAGTCCGTGGTGGGACCCGTACGCACGCGGCACGATCGTCGGCATCACGAGAGGCTCGAACCGCGCCCATCTCGCCCGTGCGGTCGTGGAGGCTATGGCCTACCAGACTCGGGATGCGATCGAGTCGATGACCGAGGCCTCCGGCCGTCCGGTCGCCGCGCTGCGCGTCGATGGTGGTGCGTCGGTGATGGATGTGTTGCTGCAGTTCCAAGCTGACCAGCTCCAAGTTCCCGTGGCTCGCCCCCGGATACAAGAGACCACCGCGCTCGGTGCCGCGTCGCTCGCGGGACTCGCCGAAGGTGTGTGGGGCTCCCTCGACGATCTCGCCGCCAACTGGCAACTCGACATGGAGTGCCACCCGATCGAAGGTCTGGCTCCCATTGCCGACGCCCTCCACGCGCAGTGGCTTCGAGCAGTGGAGCGATGCCGCGCGTGGGCGCGCTAGCTACGCCGTCCGGCGTCGCGCCCCGAGATCACTCCATCGCACGGCGCTCACACGCGCGAGGGCTCTGAGGAATCGGCGTTCGCGGTCACGCAGCGGACGGCCCGAACGCCCGACGACCACGTCGAGCCCTGCACCGGGCAGCTCCGCCCACGCCACGTCGTCGGCGCCATGGCCGGCCCCCGCTCCGGCCACGTGGCGCACACCCTCGAGGTAGGCCGACAACCATGGGGCCGAAGGCGCGTCGCCGACGACTTCGCGCAGCGAGCCGCCGCTCGCCGCGATCGCGGCCCAATCGGCGGCAAGTGTCGTGTGCACCGCGTGCGTTAACCGGGCGAGCACCACAGCACGGTCGGATGCTTCGGCGAGATCGGCGGCGAGCTCGACCGCGGCCATGCCGAGGTCATGTTCGTCATCGTCGACCGGGCGGACATCTTCGATATCGGCTCCCGCCACCGCGCTGACGCGCGCCACGAGCGCATTGACGTCGACTCCCTCGGGAAGTGACACGACGAGCTCGTCGATCGCCCTCCCGCCGCCGCGCTCGAGGATCTCGATGCCCACCACGTCACCGCCGGCCAGTCCAATGGCAGACGCCACCTCACCCAACGCCCCCGGGCGATCGGGCAGCCACACACGCAGCAGGACAATTGTCATTTCGAACGCACCTTACGAACTGGCGATGAACGCCGCGTTTCCATTCGGGGAACCCTGCGTCTCGACTACAGCTTCGTGAGGCCCCGCTTGAGGTTGCGGACGGCCTGGGCGACGCGCTGCTCGTTTTCGATGAGGGCAAAGCGGACAAAGCCGTCGCCCCCCGGCCCGAAGCCGATGCCGGGTGAGGTGGCGACCTCACATTCCTCGACAATGTGGGAGGAGAATTCCAACGAACCCATCTCGGCGTAGGGCTCAGGGATAGGGGCCCACACAAACATGGTGCCGCGCGGCTTGGCGACCTCCCACCCGATTCGTGCGAGCCCATCGCACAGCGCGTCGCGGCGGCTCTGGTAGATCGCGCACACCTCGGCGGGAAAATCGGTGGCCTCGTTCATCGTGACCGTCGCCGCGATCTGGATCGGTTGAAACGTGCCGTAGTCGAGATAACTCTTCAACTTCACGAGCGCCGCGACGACCTCGGCATTTCCGACAAGAAAAGCGATACGCCATCCCGCCATCGAGAAACTCTTCGTCATGGAGTAGAGCTCGACGCTGCATTCCTTGGCCCCGTCGGCCTGCAGGATCGAGGGCGGGCGGTAGCCGTCGAAGCCGATGTCGGCGTAGGCGAAGTCGTGCAC
>JBDUDK010000080.1:0-13069 GCA_040002995.1 Acidimicrobiales bacterium
GCGGAGACGTGGCCGGCGAATACGGCCGTGCTGAGCGCCCCAGGGATCGCGCTGCCTCGATACCAGAATGCCTCCTGCCAGACCGGGTCGTTGGCAGGGCCCATCGGCGCGTCCATCACCTTCGCCGACGTCATCCCCACTCCCACCACGGGGGCATCGACGCCGAGCGACGGAATGTCCAGCTCCAATGGCACGGCCACCGGCCCGGCCCGCAAGCTGAGATCTCCGGCGGTGAGCGCCGCCGGAACGGCCAGTGTCGCGACGGTGGTGGGCGGCGCGGGAACGTCCACGGCCACGCCGAGGCCTCCGGTGGTGAGCTCCGCCGGAACGGCCAGGGGCGCGACGGTGGTGGGCGGCGCGGGAACGTCCACGGCCGCGCCGAGCGGGGGCCGGTCGGCTCGTGGGGCCGTCGACGCTGCTGGAGTGAGCGCGAGGGAGGTCTTCGCTCGGTCAGCGACCCCACAGTCCGCCAAGAACGCCGTCAGGATCAGCAAGATCGTGAGACGGCTCCCGCGCCCGGCAGCGGCAGGACGTGCTTCTAGGTAGACCGGACGCCGCCGCCCACCTCGACCGCTCCCCGCCGACGCCAGCGGCCGCCGTGACGCCATAGACGCCTTACTTTAGCGCTGCCCCGCGAGAGTGCACTCGGCGGTACAGGACCACGCCTAGCGTCCCGGTCCCGCCCAACAAGCTGGCGAACAGCACCGGCAGCCAAGGGAAATCTCCACTCCGCAAGGGCGGTCCGCCGGTCTTAGGCGGCCCAACGACGCCGGAAACCGTCGTGGCAGTCGCGGCAGGGGCTGTTGTGGTAGTCGTGACGGGAGCGGCCGTCCCGCAGGTCGTCGTGTTGGTGAAGGTGTCGGTGTCCAACGTCACCGCCCCATTGCGGGCGAGGGCACGGCCGTGGACGGTCACGCCGCTGCCGACGGTGATCGAGGTCAGGGCCAGGATGTTTCCGGCAAAGACCGACCCGCTACCCAGCGTGGCGGAGCTACCGACCTGCCAGAACACGTTGCTGCACAGGGCGCCGTTGATCACCGTCACCGTGCTGCCCGACGCGGTGATAAGCGTCGAGTCGGTCTGGAAGACGAAGACCGAGTTTGCGTCGCCCGCCCCGTCGAGAATCAGTGGTCCCGTGAGCATCAGTGCGCCCTTGCTGGGCCCGGCGTATACGCCCCCCTGCAGCGTGAGGTTGCCAAGATCGGCGGTCGTGGTGGCGGTGACCGACCGGCCGGCGGCATCCACATACGCGGCGGTCAGGTCCGATTGGGCCTGCGCCGCGGCCGCATTGGCAATGTCCTGTGTTCCCGGAGGAACCACCAGCCCGGGTGGGAAACCTGTGACCGATGTCCCCGGCGAGAGCCCGAGACTGCCGTTGAGGGTGCTGGGACCCGTGTTGGTGACCGTTGAGCCTGCCAGGACGGCGTAGTTGGCCGAGGTCCCCAGCGGAACGGTCGGCACAATGGCCGCGTTCGCGGTATTTCCAACCATGAGCAAGACCGCCGCCGCCATCGTGAACGCGATCAGAACTGCGCTCCTCCGGCCGGCCACCGCCATGTGAGTAGCCATAGAAACCTCGCTTAAAACACGTGTCGAGCGCTACCCGTGGTGGATGGGTAGGAGCAACGCCGCGCACCAGCGCTGGTCGAGGTTCTATCATCTCACCGACCCCTTCGCTGACGCCGCTATGTCAACTCCGTGGAGCAGGCGCGGCGTCGCCTTGCAACGCTCGACGGCGATGTTCGCGCCCGGTGCGCCGGCCGCCATCAAACGTGAGGAACTGCTCGACCTGCTCGAGGCGGCGATGACCTCCTCGGTGGTCTGCTGGAGCGTCGGCCACACGAACAGGTGTGTCGGCTGTAACAGGCGGTGAAGATGAGCGCCCAACACAACCGCCGCCCCTCCCGTCGGCGACGAGTCCCGATCGACCGAAGTTAAGAGTCGGCATCGCGCTCCGAGCGAGCGAGCGAGCGAGCACCCGCAATAGTCCGCCCGATCCGGCGTCCGTCGATTGGCGACGTCGCCTCTTCGGCGACAGTTCACCTCTCGTTCGGTTTGCACTTTCGCCGTTGGCGTATCGGGATTCTTCGGCCCGGTTGGGCCCAAACCTCGATGATGCGCGCGGCTCGGTCATCCGGACCGAGTGTTTTGACCGCGTTTGTTACTGTCGTCTTCTTGTGTGCGGGCACTGTGGTGACGGCCGCCGCGCTGCGGCGATCGCTAAATCGTTGTTGGCGCCGCCGCAGTGGGCGTAGCCGATGAAGATCCTGGTGATGGGGGCGACCGGGTACATCGGTGGACGTCTGGTGCCTCGCCTGGTCGAAGGCGGCCATGAGGTCCGCTGCCTGACGCGGCGGCCCGAGAAGCTCTGTGGCGTGGTGTGGGCCGACGCGGTCGAGATCGTGGCCGGCGATGTGCTCGACCGCTCAAGCCTTGATGCGGCCATGGCTGACATCGAAGTCGTCTACTACTTGGTGCACTCGATCGGCAGCGGCTCGAGCTTCGAGGAATCGGATCGTAGGGCCGCCCGCAACACCGCCGATGCGGCCACCGCGGCCGGCGCCGGGCGCATCGTCTACCTCGGCGGGCTAGTACCACCGGGCCGGGTGGTGTCGCAGCACTTGGCGTCGCGGGCCGAGGTGGGCCAGATCTTCCTCGACGGGCCGGTTCCGGCGGTCGTGCTTCAAGCTGGGGTGATCATCGGGAGCGGGTCGGCGTCGTTCGAGATGCTTCGCTACTTGACCGAGCGGCTCCCGGTGATGGTCACTCCGAAGTGGGTGCGCTCACGGGTGCAGGCGATCGCCGTGCGCGATGTTCTCTCCTACCTTGTCGCTTCACTCGATCTAACGGCGGGCATCAATCGACGCTTTGACATCGGCGGGCCTGACGTTTTGACCTACCGGGAGATAATGCAGCGTTACGCCAAAGTGGCTGGGCTCAGACGTCGGGTGATCATCGCCGTGCCCGTGCTCTCGCCGTGGCTGTCGAGCCAATGGGTCAACGTGATCACTCCTGTGCCGAAGGCCATCGCCCAACCGCTCATAGAGTCGCTGCGCAACAGTGTCGTCGCACGGGAACACGACATCGACGCGCTGATCCCGCTCGAGTTGTGCGGATTCGACGAGGCCGTGCGGCTCGCGCTCGGACGTACCCATCAAGCTGACGTGTCGACACGGTGGTCGGGGGCTTCGTGGCCGGGGGCGCCGAGCGATCCGATGCCGACCGACCCCGACTGGAGCGGCGGCACCCTGTACCGAGACGAACGAACCGCGCCGGTGGACGCCACAGCCGGCGCCATGTGGCAGGCGCTGGAGGGGATTGGCGGCGAGCGAGGCTGGTACTCGTTCCGTCTGGCGTGGGCGGTTCGCGGCCTGCTTGATCGTCTCGTCGGTGGTGTCGGGCTTCGCCGAGGCCGCCGCGACCCAAACCACCTCATCGTCGGCGACGTTGTCGACTTCTGGCGCGTCGAGGCCCTCGATCGGCCTACCTTCTTGCGGTTGCGCGCCGAGATGAAGCTCCCCGGCGACGCGTGGCTCGAGTTCTCGATCACCGACGACGACGGCCACGTCGCGCTGCATCAACGGGCCTTGTTCATCCCCCACGGACTTGCTGGACAGCTGTACTGGTGGGCGGTGCGCCCGTTCCACAACATCGTGTTCGGCTCGATGATCGCCAACCTCGCGGCCGCCGCCCGCACCCAAGCGAGTCCCGCGGTTCCCTCTCGGTAGTCTCGCTCGGCGACGGGTCACCGACTCAGGAGTCCGCTCAGAGCCGGTTCAGGCGGCGCTCGCAACGGGTTGGGTCGATCAGTTGTCGACTCGGCAGGATGGGACGATGTCGACGTCGGTGATGTGGTTTCGTCGCGATCTACGGCTGGATGATCACCCCGCGTTGACGGCAGCGGCGACCAGCGGCGCCGTTGTGCCTCTCTATGTCATCGACCCGCAGCTGTGGGCCACCGCCGGCGCGCCCCGCCGCGCCTTTCTCGTCGCTGCGCTGCGGTCGCTTGATGCCTCGTTGGACGCCACACTGGTGGTCTGTCACGGCGACCCCCGAGAGGTCGTACCAGCGGTGGCCGTCGCGGCAGACGCCAACGATGTCTACATCACGGCCGATCACGCACCAGCGGGTCGCCGCCGTGACCGGGCCGTGGACGAGCGTCTCGCCGCTGTCCGTCGCCGCCTAGTGCGTGTCGGCTCGAACTACACCGTCACGCCGGGCACCACCAGCAACGGAGCCGGTAAGCCCTACGGCGTGTTCACGCCGTTCTTTCGTACGTGGCGAGGCGGCTGGCAGGCGCCGCGCTCGACACAGGCGGTCAACTGGCGCGGGCGAGGCGACCTCGCCGACCTCAACAACGATTTCGTGCCGAGCGTCCCACCGGTTTCGCTCTCGCTCCCATTCCCCGGCGAAGCCGCGGCGTTCGATCGTCTTGTTCGCTTCTGCGTCGATGATCTGGCTGCCTATCCGACGGCTCGAGACGAGCTCGGTCACGACGGCACCAGTCGGCTGTCGGCCGCGCTCAGATTCGGGCTGCTGCACCCGCGCACGGTGCTCGCGCACGCCGTCCAGCAAGTGCCAGACAGTGGCGTGTTCCAGAGCGAAATCGCGTGGCGCGAGTTCTTCGCCGATGTGCTCTTCCACCAGCCGGACACGGCGTGGAAGAACCTGCGGACCAAGATGGACACACTGGTGTGCGACACCGATGCTCGAGCCCGCGGTCGGTTCGAACGGTGGTGCGCCGGTCAAACCGGATACCCCATCGTCGATGCCGGCATGCGCCAGTTGCTCGCCGCGGGGTGGATGCACAACCGAGCACGCATGATCACCGCCAGCTTCCTCGTCAAGGACCTTCATCTCCCGTGGCAGTGGGGCGCGCGCCACTTCCTCGCCCACCTGGTGGACGGTGACGTGGCCTCGAACAGCCACGGATGGCAATGGGTGGCCGGCACCGGCACCGATGCCGCGCCCTTCTTCCGTATTTTCAACCCGGTGACGCAAGGCGAGCGGTTCGATCCAGACGGCATCTACGTGCGTACGTTCGTCCCCGAGGTCGCCGACGTCGCGGACCGCCACATCCATGCGCCATGGCGCGCCGAGCGCCCGCCATCGCGATATCCAGCACCGATCGTGGATCACGCGCGGGAGCGAACCGACGCGCTGAGCCGCTACGCGGCCGTAACTGCTACCCGCTGATTCCGGCCGCCCGTTGGCCCAGCAGCGCGACATCACGACCCGCGCTGTTGGCGACGGTCGGCGGACGGTCATACGGGTCGGCCATCGAGGAGCGTTTGCTGTTTCGTTCAGGCGGTCAGGTCGGGGCCGGCCTGTTATGCCCACCACTGCAACGGTGAGTCGGCGTCGGTGGTTCGATCGCGACACGGCGTCAGCGAGCTTGCTTGGGCGCGACGGACGATCGGCGCATCAGGGTGGCTACTTGCGCGCTCCCGATCATTTAGCACTAAACTAGCCATCCTTGCTCAACACACGAGGGAACCCAATGGCTAGTTACCGCACAGAGATAGTCGCCACCACGAACGCCGGCGAGGCGTTCGCCTACTTGAGTCGCTTCGATAGTGCGGCCGAGTGGGATCCGGGGGTGGTCTCGGCGACGATGCTTACGCCCGAGCCGGCGAGGCTCGGGTCGCGCTTCCGGCTTCATGCGCGATTTGCCGGGCGCACGACTCCGCTTGAGTACGAGATTGTTGAGTTCGATCCCGACCGGCGCGTTGTGCTGCGTGCGGAGAACGCTTTCATCCGCTCGACCGATACGATCACGTTCGCTGCCGAGGGGTCGGGCGCACGGGTCATTTACGACGCGCTGCTCGAACCCAAGCGAGCTTCGTGGCTGTTCGAACCGATTCTCCGCCGCAGCTTCCGTCGCATCGGGGACCGGGCAGCGGACGGGTTGA
Source organism: Acidimicrobiales bacterium (assembly GCA_040002995.1). GTDB lineage: Bacteria > Actinomycetota > Acidimicrobiia > Acidimicrobiales > Ilumatobacteraceae > JBDUDK01. The sequence goes on from JBDUDK010000080.1 coordinate 5,913, forward strand.
CTCGCGTGTTGACGAGTGCGACGTCGACATGACCATCGCCGACAGGGCGCGCGGGCTGGCCGACGCCGTGCTCGAAGTCACCGTCGTCGGCAGCTTTAGCCGACTCGGCTTTGCGGCACGCCGCGCGCTGTTCTCTTGGGATGCGGCACCACCGATCGATCTGCGTGGGCACGTTTCTCTCGTCACCGGGGCCACGGGCGGTCTCGGATTCAGCGCGGCTCGGATGCTCGCCGCGCTCGGCAGCGAAGTCTGGATTGTCGGCCGCGACCCGGCCCGAATAAGCGCCGCACGTGAGGGCCTTCTCGTCGCCGTGCCGAATGCCCGCATTAATTCGGCGATCGCTGATCTTGCCAATCTCCATGACGTGCGCCGGTGTGCGACCGAGGTCTTGAACAGTTCCACTCGCCTAGACGTGCTGATTCACAACGCCGGCGCGCTGACGCACGAACTGAGTCGCACCCCCGACGGCCTCGAGCTCACCGCTCAGGTGCACGTCGTCGCGCCGTTCCTCCTTACTACTCAGCTGCTGCCCCTTCTGCGGTCGACCACTGGGGCACGCGTCGTCTCGGTGTCCTCGGGCGGGATGTACACGCGGCGTCTCGACATCGACGAGCTCGACACGCCGCCGACACCTTTCAACGGCGTTCGCGCGTACGCGAACGCAAAGCGAGCACAGATTGTGTTGAACGAACGCTGGTCTCATCATCCCCTCGGCGCCGGTATCACTTTTCTCGCGATGCACCCTGGGTGGGCCGCAACTGACGGGATCCGAACTGCACTGCCCGGTTTTCATCGGCTCATGGGTCCGTTGTTGCGCAGCGCCGACGAAGGTGCCGACACGATGGTGTGGCTCGCGGGCGCACCGGCTGCGCTTCTCCCGAACGGCTCGTTTTGGCTCGATCGCCGGTCTCGCCGGACGAGCCCGCTGCCCTGGACGCGGACATCAGACGTCACGGCCGAGCGTCTGTGGGAGTGGTGTGAACAACGCGCGGGAACCCGCTCACAGACGGACGCGGCACGATGAAGATCGCAATCGTGGGTACCGGCATCTCGGGCCTGGTCGCTGCGCATCGCCTGCATCCTGATCACCAGGTGACTCTGTTCGAAGCGGACTCGAGAATCGGCGGCCACGCGAACACCGTCGATATCACCGTCGACGGTGTTCGCCACGCCGTCGACACCGGATTCATCGTGTACAACGAGCGTAACTACCCTGGGTTCTCTTCACTGCTACGCGAGCTTGGCGTCGCGACGCAGCCGACCGAGATGAGCTTCAGTGTCGCCGACATTCGCACCGGGCTCGAGTACCGCGGTTCGAATCTCAATACGTTGTTTGCCCAACGACGCAACATCTACCGACCGTCGTTTCTGCGGCTGATGGCCGAGATCGCCCGGTTCAACCGCGCCGCGCGAGCTCTGGTTGCCGGCGAGCAAGCGTGGCGGGGCGCCGATCGGCTGGCGCAGCCCGCGTCACCCGGTCACGTCGCTGCCGAAGAGGAGTCGCTCGAGGAGTTCGTCAAACGCGGTCGGTACTCAGCCGCATTCGTGTCACTGTTCCTCGTCCCGTTCGGGGCGTCCATCTGGTCGGCCGATCCCGAAACGTTCACTCGCTTTCCGGTGCGCGCCTATGCCCGTTTCATGCACAACCACGGCCTCCTCGGCATCGGTGCTCGACCCGCGTGGCGCACGGTCACCGGCGGGGCCAGGCGGTATGTCCAAGCGCTCACCGCTTCCTTCTCCGACCGCATACGGTTCTCGAGCCCCGTCCATAAGATCGTCACTCGATCGAACGCCGCCGGCGAACGGGTTGTCGAACTACTTACCGATCAAGGGCCCGAGTCATTCGACCGGATCGTCATCGCGGCGCACAGCGACCAGGCCCTCGGAATGCTCGCCGACGCGAGCGTCGCCGAGCGATCGATCCTCGGCGCGATCGGATATCAACGCAACATCGCTACCCTGCACACCGACGACCGACTGCTGCCAGTCAACTTGCGCGCTCGAGCAAGCTGGAACTACGCGATCGACGCTAACTCGCGACGCGCCACGGTCACGTATTGGATGAACTCGCTCCAGTCGATCGAGTCAACCCGACCACTGCTGGTCACACTAAACCGCTCCGATGCGATCGATGCACGAGCGGTACACGCCGAATTCGACTACGACCACCCCGTATTCAACGCAGCCGCAATCGCCGCGCAACGCCGCCGGCACGAGATCCAAGGCCGGCGCGGCATCTACTTTGCCGGGGCCTACTGGGGATACGGCTTTCACGAAGACGGAGTACAAAGCGGAATCGAAGTGGCCGAGGCGATTGGTCGCACGCCATGACGACGGCGCTCGGATCTCGTGACGACTCGGCTCGCACGACCTCGGCGATTGCCGCGGCGTCCGCCATGCCCGCGATCTATCGCGGCGCCGTGCGGCACCGACGCTCGACACCGATCGAAAATCAGTTCAGGCACCGTTTGTTTCTCGCGTACCTCGACGTCGACGCCCTGCCGAGTTCGCTCGATCGCCTTCCGTTCTGGTCCGCTCGACACATTGCGCCAGTGCGGTTTCGTCGTCGCGACTTCCTCGATGGCGAAACCACGCCGCTGGGCCCTGCGATTCGCGAGCTCGTCGAGAATCGTCTAGGCCGGCGTCCTACGGGCCCGATTCATCTGCTCGCCCACCTTCGAACGTTCGGTTGGCTGTTCAACCCGCTCGTGGTCTATTACTGCTGGGAGCCGGGCGGCGGCAGCCTCGACGCCATCGTCTTGGAGGTCACCAACACGCCGTGGGGTGAACGCCATCACTACGTGCTCGATGCAACTCCGGCCGCGACCGCCCGGCACGCCAAGGCCCTGCACGTCTCGCCGTTTCTGCCCATCGACATGGAATACCGCATCTCGTGGACCGTGCCGGACGACGAGTTGTCGCTCCGCATCGAGGCCGGCTCTCGGGGCACCGTCGATTTCGAGGCGGAGCTCTCGCTGCGGCGACTCGAACTCGATCGGCGAAGCGCCGCAACGATTCTTATGAGATACCCGCTGATGCCGCTGCGAGTCTCAGCGTCGATCTATCGCCATGCACTTCGTCTCTTGCGCAAACGAGTTCCCTTGTACCGTCATCCGTCTCGACGCCAGCAAGGGGGGCACCATTGAGCCACGCACCGGCCGACACCACCATTGATCGGATCAATCGCGTGGCGATGCGACGGATTCTCAAACGTGTCGTTGGCGGCTTGATCGAAGTCTCCGACGCAGGAGAAACCCGTCGCTATGGCATGACGACCACTCAGGTGCCCAACCCCGAGGTGCACGTGCACATCGATGTGCACGATCCCCGGACGTACGGGCGAGTGTTGCGCGAGGGCAGCATCGGGCTCGGCGAGAGCTACGCCGATGGGTTGTGGGACACCGACGACCTCACCGGTCTGCTGCGTCTGGCCAATCGAAACCTTCGCCGCACGCAGCCCACGCGCGATCAACTGCACAGACTCGCGGGGCCACTCATCGACCCGGTCGCACGGCTGCGCCGTCCCGACAAACAACGCGATCGGCGCAACGTGCGCACTCACTATGACATAGGAAACGAGTTTTTCCGGAGGATCCTCGATGACTCGATGATGTACTCCTGTGCCGTGTTCGACAGGCCCGACTCACCACTCGGTGACGCGTCGCGCGCCAAGCTCGACCGGCTGGCTCAAATGCTCGAGCTGTCCGAAGGTGACCGTGTACTCGACATCGGTACCGGATGGGGAGGGTTCGCCGTCCACGCTGCCCAGCACTACGGATGCCGGGTTACGGCGACGACTATTTCGCAACGTCAGTACGAATACGCCCGGAATCGTGTGCGCGAAGCGGGGCTCGAGCATCTCATCACCGTCGTGGATCAGGACTATCGCGACGTACGCGGCACCTACGACAAAGCGATTGCGATCGAAATGATCGAGGCTGTCGACTGGCGCGACTACGACACCTTCTTCGAGACCATTCGTTCGCGGCTCACCGACGACGGAATGCTCGCCGTGCAGGCCATCACTGTGCCCGATGAGAGCTTCGATCGAATCAAACGTCATACCGACTTCATCAAAGCGGTCATCTTCCCCGGCGGATGCCTTCCGTCGATCGAGGCACTCACCGCCGCCGCGCGGCGCAGCGGGGAGTTCGCGCTCATCGGCCACGATGACATTGGACTGCACTATGCCGAGACGTTGCGGCGTTGGCGAGCCAACCTCGAGGCAGTTCGACACGAGCTACCTCTCCTGGGTCTCGATGACCGATTCGGCCGGCTGTGGCAGTTCTACTTCGCCTACTGCGAAGCTGGCTTCGACGAGCGCTACATCAGTGCGGCGCAGTTGCTGTACACCGCACCGATGTGGCGCCCACGCGCAATCCGCAGAATCGCCCCGTCGCGCGCTTTGGTCGCGACGGGCTAACGACTGCCGAGATGAACAAACGGCCGCACACTCAGCGCGACGACGACCTAACACTCCAAGAGGTCGCCGACTCGCTCGGCGTCCACTACATGACGGCATACCGCTATGTGCGCACCGGCCGTATCGCAGCGAAACGAGTGGGTACTGGGTGGCGTGTGCCTCGGTCCAGTATGAACGCGATCCAGAAGGCCGCAACTCCAGGTCGAAGCAAGAGCAGCGCACAGGTCCGCCGGCGAAGATACGAAGGCCAACTGAGCGCGTGCCTCGTCGAGGGCGATGAAGCGGGCGCATGGCGCGTCACCCAGGACGCGTTGACGGCTGCGTTCTCGCTCGAGGACCTCTACATCGACCTGCTCAGCGCGACGATGAGGCGCATTGGTGACGAATGGGCCGCCGGGAGGGTCACCGTCGCTCAGGAGCACCGGGCAACTGCGCTCATGTATCGGCTCGTTGGCCGTCTGGGACCCGGCTTCATCCGCCGCGGCCGTACCCGCGGGGTAGTCCTATTGGGCGCGCCAGCCGGTGACCATCACGGTCTTGCCACCGCACTTGTGGCGGACCCGTTGCGGGGACGGCGGTTCAGCGTCGCCGACCTCGGCGCTGACACCCCGGCGAGTTCGTTTGCCGAGACAGTCGCCAAACACGACCGCGTCGTAGGTGTCGGGATCGTGTCGTCGGCGCCACTCGACGACGCAGTCATCGCCGACGCGATCACCGCGATCCGAGCGCGCTCGACCACACCGATACTCCTTGGCGGGCTCGCCATCCGTGACGAGCAGCACGCCACCGAACTCGGCGCGCATGCATGGTCAAACTCGGCGCGTGTGGCGCTCGAGTGGTTCGACGCGCTCCACGGCCACTGACTCTCCCCCCGCCGCGCCCTTGCTCTGGTCGGCGATGACGATCTCGTCGGGATCGATCCCAAGTTCGCTGGCATGGGCGTGCACCCACTCGACCGGTGACGCAGCCGCTCAGGACGCAGGAAACGGGGCGACCCCGGGCGCGGATGACGGCATCACGACTGCTTCCGACCGGATCCAGCGTTAGGCGGTGATTGAATTCTCGATCCGCACAAGGAGACGGTACGAGCTGCTCGCGCAGAAGGGCCAGCGTGGCAGCGACCGTGGCGGGCTGTGGCTGCGCCACCAGGGAGTGCTCGCTACAAAAGTTGGCTCATGGTGCAACTCCCGGTATCACGCTCGAGCAGGCCGAACTGCCGCAGCCCGTACCGAAACGGACGGGCCAAGATGGCAAGCCTCACGAAACGCCCCACGGGCTCGCGCAGATATGGCGCCGCTTGCCTCCTGCTAGGACGTCGTGATCTCCGGTGTGCGGTACAGCAGCACGCTCAGCACGACGAGCCATACGGCCCAGAGGAGAAACACGATGAAACCGATCGTGCTGATCGCGGTCGATTCGGTGGAGACCGACGCGGCTCCGATCAGCCACGCAACGGCGAGCGCGGCACCCGCCCACGCGAGCCACGACGGAAGCAGCTTTGTGCGCAGCACCACCACCGAGACGGCTGCGACGAGCACCGCGATGGCGAAAGCGGCGTAGCCGAGCAAGATGCTTGAGATCTGGAACGAACCCGCCGCCGCCTCCGGGTGCAACGCCGAGTAGGCGCCGAGTCCGTTGGCCACCATGGCGATCGCCACGGTGGCCACGCCGCCCGTCAGCGCGATCCCACTCACCCGACCGGCGCCGCCTTCGGCGCGGCGGAGGCGCCCGAACAGAGTGCCGAGGAACCACAGGAACGGTATTAGCGCGAGCCCGCTCAGGTAGGCCCCGACTTTGAGGTTGCCCTGGTTGTCCTGGAAGTACTTCACGATCTTGGCCGCGCTGTCGCTGGGCTTGGGTGGGGTCCCACCGATGAGCGCGCCGATCACCACCAACACGACGAACACGACTCCCGCAAGGGCGCCCCACCGTTCCCACTTCGCCTCGTCCATCACAACCCCCTCATCCGATCAACACGATGCCGCGAAGTCGGACCTCACCGCGCGGCGCGCGACCTTACCGTGGGCGCTGTCGCGTCAGCGCGACCATCATCGGGCGCACATCGTCAGCATCGTCGAGCAGCCGGGAGACTTGTTTGGTTGTGAACCGCGCGCGTTGCGGTCCGGGCGCGCGAAGGCAAGTGGACTGTGAAGCCACTGGAGCCGAAGTCCACGTGCCTACGTCGATCCCGATGGCAACGTGCTCCGATTCGGCTCGCCCGTGAGGCGCTCGGATGCCGGCAAGCCGTAGCGCAGACGACGCGAGAGAGTGAAGATAGCGTCACGGCTGTGACCTATATCGCGGACCCGTCCCGCTATGACGCAATGAGCTACCGTCGTTGCGGTCGCAGCGGTGTGATGTTGCCGGCGATTTCGCTTGGTCTTTGGCACAACTTCGGTGACGACCGGTCATGGGACACCCAGCGCGATGTCTGCAGGCGCGCCTTCGATCTTGGCGTGACACACTTCGATTTGGCGAATAACTACGGCCCACCGTACGGATCGGCCGAGGCGAACTTCGGCCGCATCCTCGCGGCTGATCTGTCCCTACATCGAGACGAGTTAGTGATCTCGACGAAGGCGGGTTATGACATGTGGCCGGGGCCGTATGGCGACTTCGGCTCGCGCAAATACCTGCTGGCTTCGCTCGACCAGTCGCTCGGCCGCCTGGGTTTGGACTACGTCGACATCTTCTACTCCCACCGTGTCGATCCAGATACGCCCTTGGAGGAGAC
>JBDUDK010000079.1:0-3823 GCA_040002995.1 Acidimicrobiales bacterium
ATGCTCGTGATGCTCGTGATGCTCGTGATCGTGGTGGGCGACGGCACGCGCGAGGAGACTCCGATTACGGCGGGCGCGTACCAGCATGCTGATGCCGATGCTCGCGACGAGGAGTCCCGACGCGAGACCGAGCCACGGGTAAAGCCGTTCCGGGGCAATGACGGTCGACGTCGTCAGCACGATGCCAAGGGCGAGCACTCCCGCGGTGTGGGTCGCTGTCACGGTGAGCCCGATGAGCGCGGCTTGCCGCACGGAACCGCGTTGGCCGACGAGGTACGCGGCCATCACGGTCTTGCCATGACCTGGCGCGAGGGCGTGGAAAGAACCGAGGAGCGCGGCGACCGCGACAGCCAGCAAGCCAAAGCCGAATGTGAGGTGTTGGTGAGCGACGAGAGAGGTAAATGCCCGCGTCGCGCGATCAACACCCCGAGGCAGGATCGATGTAGGACCGTCAGTCCGAGAGGCCGGCGCTTTGGGCGAGGCGATGGCCGGTCGACTCGCGCTCGGATCGAGGTTCACCCGCAGCGATGCATGCTGCTGGTTCAGCGGGGAGCGCAGGAGGTTGGTCGGGTAACTCGTGAGTTGATTGCTGACGCTGGACGATGGCACGTCGCTGGCCACGAGCGTGGCGCCCGTGCCCGCGGTCGCGACGACCTCGCGCCAGCCGATGCGTCCCTCAAAGTTGTGATCAGTGAATGCGACGGTGTGAACGGCCGCAGTTTCGGGTCCGAGCTCAGCTCGCAACTGACATTCGAGCCGCAGCGTGTCAAGTCCCGCTTGGCCGGGCGGGAAGGTCAGCGCACCGGCCGCGGTGGCCGCGATGACGACGTCTCGATTATCGATCTTGAGCGATATCCGGCTCGCCTGTTCTGCGCACGTGCTGGCGCGCCACCTATCGGCTTCCTTGGCCTCGACGGTGCCGTCGTGGTTGGTGTCGATGTCGCCACGCACTTGGTAGGTCGGGATCTCGGCCATGTCGGTTACGACGTCGATCTTCAGCGACGAGGCATCGATCGCCAGGCCGCTGAAGTGGTTGATCGTGAAGTTTCCGAGCGGATGGGCGGAAGCAGCGAGACCGGGCACGATCACGACCCCGAGGGCCACCGTGGTACCGACGACGAGACGGCGGATCACGGCTGCGCCCCGCTCTCGAGAACGTCGAGGGCGGTGCGGGCGTTACGGGCCTGGAGTGGGTCGAACCCCGGGTTAATGGCGAGGGCGCGGCCAAGATCGGCCTTGGCCCGAGTGGTGTCGCCCAGTGACTTTGCGATCAGACCAGAGTGATAGAGGAGCTTGGCATCGACAGTTCCGGTGGCCAACGCACGGTCTTCGGCCACGCGAGCGTCGGCGAAGCGATCGTTTCGGTAAAGCGCCCACGCGTACGCGTCGTATCCGTAGACGTCCTTGCGCACTTGCAGCTCCGTCTCACTCAGGCGAAGCGCCTCTTCGGGCGATCGGGCGTGGTCGGCGTCGAAGAGAGCGAGCTGCCGGTTGTAGACCTGACGGTTGATTTCGGCGAGTTTGGCGATGACGCCGACGGTGCCGTACTCGAGATCGGCCTTGACCTTGTCACCTTTGAGCGCGTAAAGATCGCCGAGCGCGGCAACAAACTCGGGCTGCGGGATGATCTTCACTGCGCGCTCGTAGAGAGTGATCGCGTCGTCCCTGTGACCCTGGGCCGCGCGGGTTTTAGCCAGACCGGCGAGCGCAACGTAATAGTCGGGCGCTTCTTCGAGGGCCGCGTTGTACAGAGCGGCCGCCCGATCGTATTGACCGGTGTCGAATTCGACCTGGCCTCGGAAAGCCTCGTAGAACGCGAGATCAGGGCCGCCCAGGGCGGAGGCGATGGCGTCGTCTTGGGCGAGGGCAGCGAGGCGACGGGCCTCCTCCGTCTTCCCCTCGATGAACGCCAAACGCGCTTGCCGCACCTCGATCGCCGGCGCGTTGGGCGACGTCGACGCCACCTTCGTATACGCGTCCGATGCCAGCTCGTACTGTCCGGTCTCCATCTGCGCGTCACCGACGATGATCCGCGCGCTCACCGAGTCGGGGGTCTGGCCGAGGATGCGTTGCGCGAGGTCGAGCGCACCCGAAAAGTCGTGCGTCGTGTAGCGGACGCCGGCGAGCTGTAGGCGAACGCCGGCATCAGCGGGGGCCAGCGCGAGGGCTTGATTGACGGCCTTCTCAGCTTGCAGATACGTCTGAACATCGCCGGTTTGACGCCCTCGCTGCATGTAGAGCTGACCGAGAAAGGCGAAATCGGATTCGTTGGGAGACGCACCCACGCGCTGTTCGTAGGAGCCGATCAACCGGTCGAGCTCCTGGCGATCGACGGCCGCGGCCTGACCATGCGAGCGCGACGTCGGTATGCCCCCTTCCTTGTGATCCGTCGGCGACCAGCCGATGTAGCTCGCCCCAACTATCACGGCGGTGGTGGCCGCCAAAGCCGCAAGATGACCTTTCATCATGACCTCATCCGTTGCCGCGGTCTTCGATTCGAGTCCCTCTCGGGGTGGCCGAAGCCACCCCGAGAGAGACTCGGTACTGCGTACACAAACTGCTCAGTGACTCACGCCGAGGTAGGGGAACGTCGAGCGGTAGTCGGTATGGGGGCCCACGCAATCGGTGGTTACGAGTCCGTTCGTGACGACCGGAAGCTCGTTGTCGATGACGTCGTCAGTGAGCGAGCGCCCGTTGAAGATGCCATTCGTCGCCGCGACCGCGGGGTCGTAGGGCAGAACATCGGGCAGCAGCACATCGGCCAACCCGTTCACCGCGCTCGCCGCCCGCGGTGCGATACCGGCCACCGCTTGAGCGACGCCGTCGAAGGCGGTAAGAACCGTCACGACGTTGTCACGGAAGGTCGGACCGGCACCCGGTGACGTAGCGGTGGTCGGATCCTGACTGGGGTTGCTGATCGCGTTGAAGATGTTCTTGTCGTTGTCGACGCCCTCGTTGAGAAGAGCCTTCTTGCCGTTGAACACGGTGTTGATGGCCGGCCGCGACATGCGATCAATAGTCGAGCCATTGGCGCCGACTGTCGCTGCCCAGACATTCACCGGGCCGCCGAGCAACTTCGTGGGAATCTCCAGCACGATTGCGTTGGTGTTCGCCGCGGCAAACGTGTCAACCGCACCCTGGGCCGCACAGTCCACCGGAGCACCGGCGGTGAGAGGAAGGATGTGCTGATCGAGCCGGGCTTGCACGGTGTTGTTGAAAGCGCCAAGGTCGAAGAAGAACGGATCGGAGACTTTGCCGGCGAAGGCCCAGCCATTGTCGATCCGATTGTTCCGGTTCGTGCGCCCGCGGCCCACCACGTTGTGATGACGACCGCTGATCAAGGTGACCTTGAAGGCCTGCGACCCATCCTTGGACGCCGCCTTGAACGTAACCTCTAGGGTTTGGTTCCCGCGAGCTCGGTTGTTGTCGTCGCCCTCATCGTCGTCGTCGTCACCGTCCCCCCCGTGGCCGGCGAGTTGGGGACCGGCCGCGTCGAGGTGGATGTCGTAGCGGATGTCGGTGCCGTACGTCGGGTCGGTGGTGATTGCGCCGAGGAACGGATGCGTGGTCATCGCGAGCACGGTCCGGTTCGAGCGCTGGGGTGACTGGAACACGTATACGTCGTTGATGTCGGCGTCGTGGCGGCCAGCGGGTGACTGGAGCGCGCCGTTGACGGCCGGTGCATCAAGGTGATCGGCGGCGTGCACGAACGAAGGTGCAGTGAACGCCGCGATGGTGACGGCGGACAGCCCGATGGCCGCGCCGGTGATAGCTCGTCGTTTCATGAGTAGAGCATCTCCTTGTGAGGATGTAGTGAGCCGCG
>JBDUDK010000053.1:0-39036 GCA_040002995.1 Acidimicrobiales bacterium
AGCTCCTCGGCGATGTCGTCGTAGACCCCGCCGAGGTCGTAGCGCTCGAGCGTGTCCTTCCGTTTCCGCCGAAGGTTCTCCAACATCTCTCGGAGACCCTGCAACCGCTCGCCGTTGCGATCCCGGAAACCCGACTGCATCATCCGGCGGAGGGCAGCGTTGAGGTCGCCGTGATAAAGCAGATCATCGGTGATCTCGGCCATGACCTGCTCGGCATCGAGGTCGAAGCCCTTTTGGCTCCCATCCCATCTCGAATACCGGAATCGGGCAGGCATGGGGCCGAGGCTATCGGGATCATCTGTGCGCTGTCGTGCGCCAACCCGTACCCTCTAGGGCGATGCGTGTCCCTCGCACGTTCGTGTTCGTCGATCTGACGGGCTTCACGAACTACACCGCCGAACATGGTGACGATGAAGCTGGGCGCCTCTTGTCGCGCTTCCGGGCCGCCACACGCGAGGTCGCGTCGGAACGAGGTGTGCGGGTGGCCAAGTGGCTCGGCGACGGGGCCATGATCGTGTGCCTCGACCGGTCGGATGCGATCGCCACCGCGCTCGACCTCGAGTGCCGCACGGCCGAGGCCTGCTCCCCGCTGGCACTGCGCGCCGGGGTCGCGGGCGGGTACGCGTTGCTCTTCGAAGGCGACGACTACATCGGCTCGGCCGTGAACCTCGCGTCGCGACTTTGTGATGCCGCCGGTCCGCATGAGGTGCTGCTGCCAGCCGACCAGGTCGCCGATCTTCCCGCGGGAATCGTCGCCACTGCCGTCGGAGCGCTGGCGCTCCGTGGCTTCAACGAGCCGGTGCCGGTGGTCGAGCTCAGCGGACAACCGCCGCTTGCGTCGCGAAATGACACGGGCGAACTCTGGATGCGTCCGCCGCTCGTCGGCTGACCTTCCTGTGGAATTCTCCCTCAGAGGGTGAACCCGGTTATTGGCGGCCGCGGTAGGTGACGCGGGTGCCCGAGGCGTCCTTGTTGAGGCGCTTGGAGAGATGCAGGCCTTCAAGCACGAACTCGACCGCGGCGGCGAGGGCGGCAGGGCCCTCGTCACTGGTCACACGCGCGACCGCGGCGCGAAGGCCAGGCACACTGTCGACGAGCGCGGCCTCCTCGGCCGCCGGGACATCGTCACCGGTGTTGGCCACCGAGCCCTGCTCGAACGCGGTGATGATGTCGCGGGTGAGCTCGGGCCCGACCCTCTCTCGGAACACGGCGAGCACCGACGCCTTCAGCAGGTTCTCGACGATCTGGCCGTCACGCCCGTCCTCCATCGACTCGATCTCGACCTTGCCCGATGTCGACGCCGCGAGCGCCTCGAGATCGCAGATGCGGGGCACGACCTCCTTCTCACCGAGCCGGAGCGCCCGGCGCACCGCGTTGGCCGCGAGCACTTCGTAGTTCGACACGCTGAGGCGAACCGAAACTCCGGAGCGTTGGTTGATGTGCGAGCTGGCGCGAGCCTGGTGGGAGAAGCCGGCGACGATGTCGGCCATGTAGTCGGGCACCGAGATGTGCACTCCGGCCGCGTCGAGGAGGTTGGCCTCCTGGAACATGATCGCGACCTCTGTGGCCACCTCGAGGGGATAGTGCGTGCGGATCTGCGAACCGAATCGATCTTTCAAAGGCGTGATGATGCGACCGCGGTTCGTGTAGTCCTCGGGGTTCGCCGAAGCAACCAGCATCACATCGAGCGGAAGGCGGATCTTGTAGCCGCGCACCTGCACATCGCGCTCCTCGAGCACGTTCAACAGACCGACCTGGATCCGCTCGGCGAGATCGGGCAGTTCGTTGATCGCGAAGATGCCGCGGTTCGTACGGGGCACGAGGCCGTAGTGCAACGTGAGCTCGTCGGAGAGATAACGGCCTTCGGCGACCTTGATGGGGTCGATCTCACCGATCAGGTCGGCGATCGACGTGTCCGGGGTGGCCAACTTCTCGCCGAAACGGTCATCGCGGTGAACCCAACCGATGCGGGTGTCATCGCCGTGCTCGGCAACGAGATCGCGGGCGTATTTCGACACCGGCTCGTATGGATCGTCGTTGATCTCTGAGCCCGCGATCACCGGCATCCACTCGTCGAGCAACCCCGTGAGGGAGCGGATGATGCGCGTCTTGGCCTGCCCGCGTTCGCCGAGAAAAATGATGTCGTGCCCAGCCAGGAGGGCGTTTTCGAGCTGAGGCATCACGGTATCTTCGAAGCCCAGCACACCCGAGAACATCGGTTCACCGGCGAGAATTTTGGTGACCGCGTTCCGGCGAATTTCCTCCTTCACGGGTACGGATTGCCAGCCTGACGCCCGCAGAAGGCCGAGGGTTGAGGGTCGCGACGACATGGCTGGACCCTACCGGCTTACCGCACTGAAGTCTCCCCGCGAGCGGCCGCTACCCTCGCTCAATGGAGCTCGCGGGGACGTGGCGCGCGGCGATCGCCGACGACGACCTGCGGCGCACATACTCGGCTCCGGAATTCGACGACCGAGATTGGCACGACATCGAGGTGCCCGGTCACTGGCGCTCGACGGGTCCGTTCTTCGACACCGACGGGCCGTTGTTGTATCGACGGGCGTTCTCCGCCCTCGCCCCGGCACCGGCCACACGCCAGTGGCTCGTCTTCGACGGTCTGTTCTACCAAGGCGATGTGTGGCTCGATGGCGCGTACGTCGGTGACACCGAAGGGTATTTCGTTCCGCATCACTTCGAAGTGACCGATCTCATGTCGGCACGAACGGAGCACGTGTTGGCCGTCGAGGCCGCGTGCCCGCCGCCAGCCGATCTGCGCGCCAAACGCACCATCACCGGCGTCTTCCAACACGGCAACTGTCTCGACCCCGATTGGAATCCCGGGGGCATCTGGCGCGGCGTGCGTGTCGAACAGACCGGACCTGTGCGCATCAATCGTTTGCGCGTGCTCTGCCGGGAAGCCGAGGAGAACCGCGCGCTGATCGCCGTGCGCGCCGAGCTCGACGTGGCCACGGCGTGCACCGTGGTGGCCCGCACGTGGGTCGAGGACGCGAGCGAGCATCGCCTCGAGCATCCGCTCGCCGCGGGGCCCAACGAGGTCGAGTGGACCGTCACAGTCGACGAACCGCGCCTGTGGTGGCCGTGGTCGTTGGGCGCGCAGCCCCTTTACGAGGTCACCGTCCAAGTCGAGCTCGACGGTGAGGTGAGCCACGTCCGCCACGCCCGCACGGGCCTTCGACGCGTCGCGATGCGCGACTGGATTCTCACGGTGAACGGCGAGCGCCTGTTCTTGAAGGGCTCCAACCTGGGGCCAACGCGCATGGCCCTCGCCGAAGCCACGAGCGAGGAGCTGACGCGCGACGTCGCCCTCGCGAAAGAAGCCGGGCTCGATTTTCTCCGCATTCACGCGCACGTCACGCGCCCGGAGTTGTATGCCGCCGCCGACGAGGCCGGCCTCCTACTCTGGCAGGACTTCCCCCTGCAATGGGGTTACGCCCGCGGCATCCGTAAGCAAGCCGTGCGCCAGGCGCGGGAGATGGTCGATCTGCTCGCCCACCACCCGTCGATTGCCATCTGGTGCGGCCACAACGAGCCGCTGAGGGTCGACCTCGAGCCGGGCACCCCGCTCGACTTCGGCAAGACCGCCGCGCGCCTCGCGCTCGAACAACAGCTGCCCACCTGGAATCGCTCCATCCTCGATCGCTCTGTGAAACGCACGATCGAAAAGGCCGACGGCACGCGACCCACCGTCGCCCACTCCGGTGTGCTCCCCCACCTCCCCCAACTTGACGGCACCGACACGCACCTCTATTTCGGTTGGTACCACGGCGACGAGCGCGACCTGCCGGGCTTCCTCGCCGCCATGCCCCGCCTCGGCCGGTTCGTCAGCGAGTTCGGCGCCCAGGCGGTGCCGGACACGACCAAGTTCCTGGCGCCCGAGCGCTGGCCCGACCTCGACTGGGATGGCTTGCGCCGCACGCACGCCATGCAGAAGACCTTGTTCGATCGCCTTGTTCCGCCCGCCGTGTTCGCCACGTTCGACGAATGGCGGTTGGCCACGCAGCGGTATCAAGCCCAACTCGTGAAGCACCACATCGAGACCCTCCGGCGCCTGAAGTACCAGCCCACTGGAGGGTTCGCCCAGTACTGCTTCACCGATGGCTACCCGGCGGTGAGCTTTTCGGTTCTTGACTACGACCGGGCGGCCAAGGCGGGCTACCACGCGCTCGTCGACGCGTGCCGTCCCGTGATCGTGGTGGCCGACCGCCTGCCGGCGACGCTGCTTCCCGGGGCCCCGATCGCACTCGACGTCCACGTCGTGTCCGACCTCCGCCACGAGTTGCCCGAGGCCGTCGTGACGGCTCGGCTGTCGTGGGCGGACGGTTCCCACGGTTGGCGTTTCGCCGGTCCGGTGCCCGCCGACGGGTGCGTGCGCGTCGGGACTCTGTCGATCGTGGCTCCTGCCGACGCGGGTCCGCTCGTCCTCGACCTCGATCTGGTCGCCGGTGACATCGTGGCGTCGAACCGCTACGAAGCCGAGATCACGCACCCAAAGCGTTCCGACCAGTAATTCCACCCTCACATGGCGGTATTTCTGGGCCAAACGAAATAGGCGGTCAGTCGGCGCGCGCCAGCAACCGGTTGTTCTTCACTTTCGACTTCAGGTAGTCGCGATTCATGAGCGCGATGAAGTCGATAGAAATCTCTTTCGGGCAGGCTTCCTCACACTCACCATGGTTCGTGCACGACCCGAAGTACTCCTCCATCGTGTCCACCATCGCCTCCACTCGCGAGAGCCGCTCGGGCTGGCCTTGCGGCAGGAGGTTGAGGTGGGCGACCTTGGCTGCGGTGAACAAGTTCGCGGCCCCGTTGGGACAGGCCGCCACGCAGGCGCCACAACCGATGCATTGCGCGGCATCCATCGCCGATTCGGCCACCGGCTTGGGAACGAGAATGAGGTTGGCGTCGGGAGCACCGCCAGTGTGCGCACTGATGAAGCCGCCGGCCTCGATGATGCGGTCGAATGCCGAGCGGTCGACCATGAGGTCCTTGATCACCGGGAACGCCGCGGCGCGCCACGGCTCGACGACGATGGTTTGACCGTCGTGGAACTTGCGCATGTGGAGCTGGCAGACCGCCGTGCCCTTCTGCGGCCCGTGGGCCTGTCCGTCGACCATGAGCGAGCACGTGCCGCAGATGCCCTCGCGACAGTCGTGGTCGAACGTGATCGGTGGCGCGCCGCCGCTGTTCAAGCGCTCGTTCACGATGTCGAGCATCTCGAGAAACGACATGTCGGTATTGATTCCCGCCGCGTCGATCGTCTCGAACGCCCCCGGCATGTCGGGTCCGGCCTGGCGCCACACCCTCAGCGTGAGATTGATGGTGTTCGACATAGCTATTTGTAGCTCCGGGTCGCAAGGTGGGCGTACTCGAAATCGAGGGGCTCGACATTGCGCTGCGCGCGCAGCGGATCACCGGTCCACTCCCACGCCGCGACGTGGGCGAAGTGGTCGTCGTCGCGCTGCGCCTCGCCGTCGGCCGTCTGGTACTCGGTGCGGAAATGACCGCCGCAGCTCTCGTTGCGCTCGAGGGCGTCGCGGCACATGAGCATGCCGAGCTCGAAGAAGTCGTCGACCCGGCCGGCCTTCTCGAGGCTCTGGTTGAGTGTGTCGCCGGCACCGAGCACGCGCAGATCGCTCCGGAACTCCTCGCGGAGTGCCGGTATCTCTGAGAGCGCCTTCTCGAGCCCTTCGGCCGAGCGCTCCATACCGCAGTAGTTCCACATGATGCGGCCGAGCTCGCGGTGAAAGAAGTCGACCGAGCGGGTCCCCTTGATCGCGAGGAACCCGTTGAACCGGTCGCGGGTCTCCTGCTCGGCCCGTTTGAACTCCGGATGATCGGTGGGCGCCGGCTTCGTCCCCAATAGCGGCGCGAGGTAGTTGCCGATCGTGGCGGGAAGCACGAAGTAGCCGTCGGCGAGGCCCTGCATGAGCGCCGACGCACCGAGCCGGTTGGCGCCGTGATCGGAGAAATTGGCCTCGCCGGCGCAGTACAACCCGGTGATGCTGGTCATCAGCTCGTAGTCGACCCAGAGGCCGCCCATCGTGTAGTGGGGTGCCGGGTAGATGCGCATCGGCACCGTGTAGGGGTTCTCGTCGGTGATGCGCTCGTACATCTCGATCAGGTTCCCGTAACGCTCGCGGATGGTGTCCTCACCCAGGCGGGCGATGGCGTCGGAGAGATCGAGATAGACGCCATTTTTCAGGGGGCCGACGCCCTTGCCGCGGTCGACCTCGAGCTTGGCGGCCCGCGAAGCGATGTCGCGCGGCGCCAGGTTGCCGAAGCTTGGATAGCGACGCTCGAGCAAGTAGTCGCGCTCGTCCTCAGGAATCTGGTTGGAGGGGCGCGGATCGTCGGGGTTCTTCGGTACCCATATACGGGCGTCGTTGCGCAGCGACTCCGACATCAGGGTCAGCTTCGACTGGAACTCGTCGCTCTGGGGGATGCACGTGGGATGGATCTGCGTGTAACAGGGATTCGCGAAGAACGCGCCGCGGCGGTGGGCCCGCCAGATGGCCGTGGTGTTGCACGCCTTGGCGTTCGTCGACAAGAAAAAGGCGTTCGAGTAGCCACCCGTGGCCAGCACGACCGCGTGCGCGGAATGCGACGTGATGTCGCCGGTGATCAGGTCACGAACCACGATGCCGGCACAGCGCCCGTCGACGACCACCACGTCGAGCATCTCCGTGCGCTGGTAGAGCCGCACGGTGCCCAGCCCGATCTGACGGGCGAGCGCCTGGTACGCACCGAGTAGAAGCTGCTGTCCGGTCTGGCCCCGCGCGTAGAACGTGCGGCTCACCTGCGCCCCACCGAACGACCGGTTGTCGAGCAGCCCGCCGTACTCGCGGGCGAAC
The DNA here is from genome assembly GCA_040002995.1 of Acidimicrobiales bacterium. Taxonomy (GTDB): domain Bacteria; phylum Actinomycetota; class Acidimicrobiia; order Acidimicrobiales; family Ilumatobacteraceae; genus JBDUDK01. Next base: position 6,873 of record JBDUDK010000053.1, read on the forward strand.
GGCACTCCTTGGGCCACGCACTGATCGATGATCGACCCGGAGAGCTGCGCCAGCCGGTAGACGTTGGATTCGCGTGATCGGAAGTCGCCGCCCTTCACCGTGTCATAGAAGAGGCGGTAGACCGAATCGCCGTCACCGCGGTAGTTCTTGGAGGCGTTGATGCCGCCTTGTGCAGCGATCGAGTGCGCGCGCCTCGGCGAATCGTGGAACGTGAAGACCTTCACCGCGTAGCCGAGTTCCGCGAAGGTGGCGGCGGCCGCCGCGCCGGCCAAACCCGAACCAACCACGATGATCTCGTAGCGCCGCTTGTTGGCCGGGTTCACCAACTTGGCGTTGAACTTGTAGCTGTCCCACTGCTCCTCGATGGGACCCGAGGGCGTCTTGGCGTCGAGACGAGTGGAGGAGGCCAGCATGATCAGACCTTCACGATGTCGGCGAGGACGGCGATAGGGAACGACACGTTGGCCACGACGATGATTCCCGCGAAGCTCCATGCGAACCATCGGCGCCACTGGTTGAAGCGCGGATTGTTCAGGCCGAGGCTCTGAAAGAGACTCCATCCGCCGTGCCACAAGTGAATGCCCAAGGCGAGGTTGGCCACGATGTAGAGGATCGCCACCACCGGGCGGTTGAAGCTGGCCACGAGGTTCTCGTACGGAGCGCCGCGGTGCCAGCTGTCGCCACCGCCCCGAATGCCCTTCACCCCCCACGTGAAGTCGGCGAGATGAAAAGCGAGAAAAGCCAAGACGATGACGCCGGTCCAGCGCATCGTCCGCGACGCAAAGTTCGCGGCGATGTAGTCGCGCGGGCTCTGATAGCGAACCGGCCGCGCCCGGCGATTCATCATCGTGAGCGCGTACGCCGCGTGGATGTGCACCGCGAACGCCGCAATCAGCACGGAGCGGATCAACCAGAGGGTGACCGTGCGGGGCAGGAGGGGAACGAGCAGCTCCCGCAGGAATTCGCCGTAGCGGTCGAGCTCGGCCGGGCCGAGGTACATCTTCAGGTTCCCGATCATGTGGGCCAGGACGAAGCCCATCAGGATGACTCCGCTGACCGCCATGGCGTACTTCTTGCCGATGGCCGAGCGGTAGAACTCGACGAAGAAAGGGGCCTTGCGCTTCCGCCGGTTCATCGCGGTACCGGTGACCGGACCCCGCTGCATGGTCTGCGCCATCTGTAGCCAGCCTCCAGCTCGCCTCCGGCGCCGGCACGCCAGGCCGCGTCGGCGCTGCGACGGTACTCCCCGCCTACGTCCGTCCTACAACTCAATGAGCCGCAAGAGTTTCGTGGGCGTAGAAGCGTTCCCTAGTATCCCCCCGCTCACTTTCCACTGTCTGAGGCGCCGATCCGCGCCGGAGCGAACCAGGGGCGTTCAGTGACATCGATCCTTGCCACCGAGGGTGGCTACCAGGCCTTCACACTGCACGGCGGAGAATGGCTCGTGCTGTTCGGCGCGGCGGCGGCCGCGCTCTTGGCCATAGCCGTCGGCTTCTATTTGATGAAGGGGGTGCTGGCACAAGACGAAGGCACACCGAAGATGCGCGAGATCGCCAAGGCGATCCAGGAGGGTGCCCAGGCCTACCTCCGGCGGCAGTTCAAGACGATCGTGATCATTCTCGTACCCGTCGCCGTGGTGGTGTTCCTGTTCTCGGTGAAGGTGGTCAAGGCCGACGGCACCACCGCCCTCAGCTTTGGGGCCTCGGGAGCATTCAGGACCCTGGCCTTCGTCGCGGGCGCATTCATGTCCGGCCTCACCGGCTTCATCGGTATGACCCTCGCCACCCGTGGCAACGTCCGTACCGCCGCGGCGGCTAAGCGCGGCTCGATGCCCGCGGCGTTGAAGGTGGCGTTCCGGACGGGGGGCATCGCCGGCATGTTCACTGTCGGCCTGGGCCTACTCGGCGCCACCATCATCATCATGATCTTCCAGAACACGAGCTCGGCCATCTTGGTGGGCTTCGGCTTCGGCGGATCGCTCCTAGCCTTGTTCCTGCGCGTCGGCGGCGGCATCTTCACGAAGGCCGCCGACGTCGGCGCCGATCTCGTGGGCAAGGTCGAGGCGGGCATTCCCGAGGACGACCCGCGCAACCCGGCGACGATCGCCGACAACGTGGGCGACAACGTGGGCGATTGCGCGGGCATGGCCGCCGACCTGTTCGAGAGCTACGAGGTCACGCTCGTGGCCTCGATCATCCTCGGCGTCGCCGCGTTCCGCTCGATCGGGGCAAATCCCGCGCTCGGCTTGGTTTTCCCAGTCGCGGCCCGCGCCATCGGCGTCGTGGCGTCGATCTTCGGCGTCTTCGCGGTAAGGGCGAAGGAAGGCGAGACCAACGCGCTGAAGCCCATCAACCGAGGCTTCCTCGTGGCCGGTGTGCTCACCGTCGCCGGCACGGCTGCCGTGGCATTCGGTTACATCGGTAACGATCACGCCAACGAGGCGTGGAAATGCTTCGGCGCGGTCGTCGTGGGTTTGGTGCTGGCGCAGGCGGTCAGCCGCCTCACGGAGTACTTCACGGGCACCGAGTACGGGCCCGTTCGCGAGATCGCCGAATCGGCCCGCACCGGCCCAGCCACGGTCGTCTTGTCGGGCACCGCATCCGGACTCGAGTCGTCGGTGTACGCCATCATCATGATCGCCATCGCGCTCGGTGCGGCCCTCGCCATGGGCAACGGCAATCTGCAGTTCTCGCTCTATCTCGTGGCACTCTGCGGCATGGGCATGTTGGCCACCACGGGCGTCATCGTCAGCGAGGACACGTTTGGCCCGGTGTCCGACAACGCCGCGGGAATCGCGGAGATGTCGGGTGAGTTCGAGGGGGAAGCACAGCGCATCATGGTGAGCCTCGATGCGGTGGGCAACACGACGAAAGCGGTGACCAAAGGGTTCGCGATCGGCTCGGCGGTCATCGCCGCCGTCGCCCTGTTCGCGTCGTTCATCGAGACCATCGGTAGTGAGCTCAATCTCAAGGATGGGGCGGGCAAACTCCTCGAAGGATCGGCGCTCTTCAGAGATCTGGCCACGCAGATCAACGTGGCCGACGTCAAGACGTTCATCGGGCTGCTCATCGGGGGCTCGGTGGCGTTCTTGTTCTCGTCGCTCGCCATCCGAGCCGTGGGCCGCACCGCCGGGGTCGTCGTGCAGGAGGTCCGCAAGCAGTTCGCCGACGGAAAGATCATGTCAGGCGAGAAGCAACCCGACTACGGCCCCGTCATCGACATCTGCACCGCCGCATCACTGCGCGAGCTGGCGACGCCAGCGCTCCTCGCGGTGCTCACGCCCGTAATCATCGGCTTCGGCATCAACTACGCGGCGCTCGGCGCATTCCTCGCGGCGAGCATCCTCACCGGACAGCTGATGGCGAACTACTTGTCGAACGCGGGTGGCGCCTGGGACAACGCCAAGAAGTACATCGAGGACGGCCACGAAGGCGGCAAGGGCTCCGACGCGCACAAGGCCGCCGTGATCGGCGATACGGTCGGCGATCCGTTCAAGGACACCGCGGGTCCCGCGCTCAACCCGCTCATCAAGGTGATGAACCTCGTCTCACTGCTGATCCTGCCGGCCATCATCAAGATGCGCGACAACGACGGCGGGCGCTTCACCATCGCCGGCGTCTGCCTGCTGATCCTCATCGGCGCGGTGGCGTTCTCGAAGCGGCGGGCGCCCGCTCTCGATGAGGCCCGCTGACGCCGCATCCCGGTTCTCGCGCGCGAAACCGACACCCAGAGGTGCGAAAAGCGCGTCAGAACGCTCAGGTACGGCGGCGGGACTTCCGCCATTCGAGAAACACCGGCACCAGCGACACCGCGATGATGACGGCGATAATCGGAAGCAGGTACTTGTCGATGTTCGGCACGGTGTCGCCGAGGATGTAGCCGAGCACGCTGACGCCGGCCCCCCAGAGCACCCCGCCGAGGACGTTGTAGGTAGCGAACAGCCGGTAGTTCATCTCGCTGACGCCCGCGACGATGGGCGCGAATGTGCGCACGATGGGCACGAAGCGGGCGAGGACGATCGTCTTCGGTCCGTTGCGTTCGAAGAACTCTCGCGCCCTGGTGACGTACTCCTGTTTGAAAAAGCGTGAGTCGGGGCGCCTGAACAGCGAAGGGCCGACCTTGCGTCCGAACAAGTAGCCCACCTGGTCGCCCGCCACCGCGCAGACGCACGCCACGATCAGCAACCAGCCGAGTGCCGGCAACTTTCCCTGAGAAGAGAGCAAACCGGCGCTGAACAACAGCGAATCGCCGGGCAGGAAGAAGCCCACGAGCAGCCCCGACTCCGCGAAGACGATCAGGCCGAGTCCCCAGAGTCCGTAGTCGTGGAGCAGCGTGGTGGGGCTGAGACTGAGGGCGAACAGCACGACGGGCGACTCTACGGGTCGGTCAGCGGCCTGACCCATTCAGACCAGCCGCCGGGACCGAGGACGCGTTCCACCACGAAGCGGTCGCCGTTGACCTCGAGCACGAACGGCGCGCGGAGTCCCGCAACCTCCGCGCCCGTCGCGCGTTCCCACCATCGCCCGACCGCCCAGCCATGCGAGCGCGTGCCGATCGCGTCGATCTCGAGCCGCTCAGGGCCCACGAGCACCTCGCCGTGCACCGATGCGTCCTGGCGGTAGAAACGGGCGCGCCCGTCGGACACGGGTGCGGCGGCCGCTTCCCACTCGAGGTCGAAGCCCAGCGGCGTCGGCGTCCCGCGGGCGAGCCCGATCGCGTCCGATGGATCATCGAGTGCCACGGCTATGGCTTCGTTGCTCACCGTCCAATGGTCGAATGGGGTCTCGCAGACGTGGTCGGCCCACAGGGCATCGGATCGAATCTCGAGACGAGCCCGCGGCAGCAAGACGTCGAGATCGACCACCGTGATGAGCGGCCGGCCCGCACCAACGAGCGCCGCCCAGTACCAGGCCCTGCGAAGGTTCGGCAAAATGGTGATCGACGCGTACCCGCCAAGGCTCCCACCGTCGGTCCAGAAGTCGAACGTAAACGACTCCGCCCACCAACGATCGTCGCCCGGCGTGTGGCGCCCCTCGTCGGACGCGTCCAGAGGATCGGACTCCACGCTGGGGCAGACTACGAGAGTGGCCAAATACCTCTCCGTCGAGTGGATCGACGACCTCCATGCCACCGCCTCTGCGAACCCTCAGCTCCAGGAGCTCTCGCGCCATCACCGGCTGCGCGTCACCGAAACCGTCACGGGTGCTCCCGATGGTGACGTCACGTACAACCTGACGCTGGCCGACGGAACGATCCGCATCGCCACCGGTCCAGGCGAGAAGTCCGACGTCTGCTTCGAGCAGGACTTCGCCACGGCGGTCGGTCTGGCCACAGGGGTTCTCAACGCGCAGACGGCGTTCGTGTCCGGCCAGTTGCGCGTCACCGGCGATATGGATCTGTTGATGGCCAGCCAAGCCGTGTTCGCCGCGCTCGACACCGTGTTCGGCGACGTTCGCAGTCGTACTGAGTTCGTCTGATGCCTGAGCTGCCCGAGGTGCAGGCTCACGCGGAGCGGCTCACGCGCGACTACGGCGGCGTCACGCTCGAGCGCTTCACGCCATTGTCGATTACCGCCATGAAGACGTTCGCGCCCGATCCAACGCTCGCGCACGGGCAGCCGCTCGTAGGCGTGAACCGGCGAGGCAAGTATCTGCTGCTCGACTTCGGCACGCTCACATTCGCCGTGCACCTCATGCAGGGGGGCCGGCTCAAGCCCGATGCCAAGCAGGCTCCCCGGCCCCCCAAGAATGTGCTGGCCCGCTGGCGTTTTGACGACGCCCGCGCACTCATGCTGACGGAAGCGGGGCACGAACGCCGCGCCGGTGTCTGGACCGATCCCGATGTGGCGCTGGCGCGGTTAGGGCCCGAAGCGCTCGAGGTCACGCCCGCCGAACTGGCCGAGCGCTTCGCCGCTCACCCGATGCGGCTGCACGGGTTCCTGCGCGACCAAGGCTGCATCGCCGGACTCGGGCGACGGCTCGCGAACGAGATCTGCCATCGCGCCAAGCTCTCGCCGTTCGCGTCGACCGCGAAGCTCGGTTTCGACGGTGCCGAACGTGTTGTCGACGCGATTGAGGTGTGCGTCGACGAGGGTCTGGCCTACGAGCGCACCCGGAAGGATATGAGCTCGTCGGCTGACCGTCCGGGCAACGTGCACGGTCGGGCGGGTGAGCCGTGCCCGGTGTGCGGCGACATCGTGCGCTCCGTGCGCTACTCGGCCTACACCGTCGCGTACTGCCCGACCTGCCAGACGGGCGGCAAGATCCTCGCCGACAACGTCACGAGCAAGTTCTTGAAATAGTTAGATCAATCCCAACTGGCGGACGGCGTCGCGCTCCTCGGCCAACTCGGCTACTGACGCGTCGATACGCGAGCGGGAGAAGATGTCGATCTCGAGACCGGGCACGATCTGGTACTGGCCGTTCGCGCACGTGCACGGAAACGACGAGATGAGGCCCTCCGCCACGCCGTAGGAACCGTCGGACACCACGGCCATCGAGACCCAATCGCCGGCGGGGGTCCCCGATGCCCAGGAGCGCATGTGTCCTATGGCCGCGTTCGCGGCCGAGGCGGCCGACGACAAGCCACGGGCCTCGATCACCGCCGCGCCGCGCTTGGCCACCGTGGGGATGAAATCGTTCTCGATCCAGGTCTGGTCGCCAACTACCTCGGCGGCGTTGCGCCCGTCGACCTCGGCGTGGAACAGATCGGGATACTGAGTGGTGGAATGGTTCCCCCATATCGTCATCTTGCTGATGGCGCTCACCGGCCGGCCCACCTTCAGGCCGAGCTGCGCGATGGCGCGGTTGTGATCGAGACGGGTCATCGCCGTGAATTGCTTCGGGTCGATGCCCTTCGCGTTGTGCATCGCAATCAACGCGTTGGTGTTGGCCGGATTCCCCACGACGAGGACTTTGACATTTGGTTTGGCCGACACCCCGAGCGCCTCGCCCTGGGGCTTGAAGATGCCCCCGTTCGCCGAGAGCAGATCGGACCGCTCCATCCCCGCCTTGCGCGGCATCGCGCCGACCAGGAGCGCATAGTCGACATCTTCGAACGCGGCGTCGGCGTTGTCGGTCTTGACGATGCCCGCGAGCAGGTTGAACGCGCAGTCTTCGAGTTCCATGGCGATGCCGTCGAGCGCCTTCAACGCCGGCGTGATCTCGAGCAGCTGCAAGATGACGGGCTGATCGGGTCCGAGCATTTCGCCGGCGGCGATCCGATACAGGAGGCTGTAGCCGATCTGGCCGGCGGCCCCCGTGACGGCAACACGGACAGGTTCAGGTGACATGGCGGCGAGCGTATCGACGCGCCGTACGGCAGACAATCTTGGAGAATTAGGCGATCAGCGGATGGCGGACAGGCCGAGGTTGGCCCAGATCTCCCTCGTGGCCGTCGAACGATTGAGGGTGTAGAAGTGCAGGCCGGGCACCCCCTCTTCGAGGAGCTGCAGGCACAGCTCGGTGGCCACGCTGACGCCGATGCGGCGAACTTCCTCCGGATCGGCGGCATCGTGGAGCCGATCGGCCAACCATTCGGGAAAGGCCGTACCCGACAGCTGAGACATGCGGGCCACCTGGCCCACGTTGGTGACGGGCATGATGCCGGGGATCACCGGTTTGTGTACGTCGAGGGCATCGAGCTCGTCGACGAGCCGCAGATAATGATCGGCTTCGAAGAAGAACTGCGTGATCGCGAAATCGGCGACACGCAACTTGCGGGCCAGCTGCTCACGGTCGCTCACGAGGTCGGGTGAGCGCGGGTGGCCTTCGGGGTGCGCGGCTACACCGACCGAGAAGCGCGACCGCTCGCGTACCTGCTCGAGCAGATCGGATGCGTACGTGTAGTCGCTCGGTGTGGCGTCGGCCGGGTCGGTGGGCGGATCGCCGCCGAGCGCGAGGATGTTTTCAATGTCGGCCGCGTCGTAAAGGTCGAGGATCTCATCGATCTGACTCTGAGTGTGACCCACGCACGTGAGGTGAGCCATCGGAGGGATCGTGGTCTCCTGTCGCACCCACGTGACCACCTCGCGGGTGCGGGCCCGTGACGAGCCCCCGGCGCCGTAGGTGACAGAGACGAAGGATGGACACAGAGGCTCGAGCTCGGCGATCGTGCGCCCGAGCGAAAGCTGCGCCGCGTCGGTCCTCGGGGCGAAGAACTCGAAGGAAAACGTGCGGCCGGCGGCGAGGAGTTCCCCGATGCGAGCCATCCACCAACGCTACCGGTAGCGGCGTTCAGCTCAATGGCGAAAGTGGCGCTGCCCGGTGAAGACCATCGCGATGCCGTGCTCGTCGGCCGCCGCGATCACCTCCGCGTCTCGTACAGAGCCCCCGGGTTGGATCACGGCGCTCACTCCCGCACCCACCACCGCGTCGAGGCCATCGCGGAACGGAAAAAAGGCGTCGCTCGCCGCCGCGCCGCCCTTGGCGCGGCCCGCGGCCTTGTCCGACGCGATGCGGGCGGAGTCGACCCGGTTCGGCTGGCCCGCGCCGATACCGACCGCCTTTCCGCCCGAAGCGAGCACGATCGCATTGGAAGAAACCGCCGCGCACACCGCCCACGCCAGGTCGAGGTCGGTCCATTGCGACGGCGTCGGCGCCGTCTCCGTGACGACCTTCCACTCGGCGCGCTCCAGCGACACGGGATCGGATTCCTGCACGAGTAAGCCACCGTCGATCGAGCGCATGTCGAGTCGGGGACTCGTCGGACGTGGCGCGGAGAGCACGCGCAGGTTCTTCTTCTCCCGAAGAACCTCGAGCGCGTCGTCGTCGTAGGAGGGCGCCACCACCACCTCGGTGAACACCGGCGCGAGCGCCTCGGCCAGTGCGCGCGGCACGGGTCGGTTGAGGGCCACGATGCCACCGAAGGCCGACACCGGATCACAGTCATGCGCCGAGGTGTACGCGGTCGTGATGTCATCGGCGACGGCGGCGCCACACGGGTTCGCGTGCTTCACGATCACGGCGGCGGGCGCCGAGCCCAGTCGATGGACGAGACGCCAGGCGGCCTCGGTATCGTAGAGGTTGAGGTACGACATCTCCTTGCCACCGTGTTGCACGGCGGCGTCCCACCAACTCGTGGCCCGGGCGAAGCGATAGCGCGCGCCCCGTTGATGCGGGTTCTCTCCATAGCGCAGGGTCTGCGCGCGATCGAGCGAGTAGTGCAAAGACGGCGGCAGCGGGTCGTCGCCGTCGAGCCATGAGACGATGGCAGCGTCGTAGCCCGCGGTGTGCGCAAACGCTTTACGAGCGAGCGCACGGCGGGTGGCTTCGGACAAGAAGCCCTCGGCACCGAGCTCGCCGAGAACAACCTCGTAGTCGGCGGGATCGACGACGACACCGACGTGCGCGTGGTTCTTCGCCGCCGCGCGAAGCAACGTGGGCCCGCCGACGTCGATCATCTCGATACCGGGCGAATCGGCGAACGGATACAGGTTGACGACGACGAGCGCGATCGGATCGATTTCGAAGCGTTCGAGATCGGCTCGATGTTCGGCCTGGTCGATGTCGGCGAGGATCGCGCCGTGCACCTTCGGATGCAGCGTCACCACTCGATGACCAAGGATCGCGGGGAACCCCGTGAGGTCGGCGACGTCGGTGACTGCAATGCCTGCGCCCGATAACGCCATCGCGGTACCGCCGCTCGACACGATGTCCCATCCAAGGGACTCAAGTGATCGGGCGAACTCGACGACACCTGTTTTGTCATAAACGGACAACAACGCGCGCGGCATGGCCGGAACCTAGCCGCGAGGTTCCCCAGTTGCGGCGGGGGCACCCACTACAGTGACCGACGTCCAGAAGTGAGAGGGGAATCGTGAAACGTCAAATCACCGTCGCCGACGCCATCTTCGGAGTTGGGTCGCTGCTCACTTTTCTGTTCTCGTTCTTCGATTTCATTGGGGCAGGAGACTTTGGTATCAGCGCGTGGGCCTCTGGCGTGTTCCCGCTCGGCACCATTCCCGCCGTCCTTGGTCTGCTCGGCATCATCGTCGTGGTGCTCGACCTCACCGGCGCGGCGAAGCTGCCCGATCAGGTGCTCACATTGAACTGGCGCCAGATCCGCCTCACGTGGGGCCTCACCGCTGCCGTGATCATGCTCGCCTACCTCATCGTGGATAAGGGCAGCGGCGTGAACCTCAAGTTCGGTGGCTGGATCATGCTCATCGGCTCGCTCCTCATGGCCGCCGGCTCGATCATGGCCGTGCTCGGCAAGGGCACCGAGATGGTCAACCTGGGCAAGCCCAGCGGACCGGTGACGCCACCGCCGCCGCCCCCTGCCAGCTAAGCGCTGTTCTCCCCGGCTAGCGCAGGCCCTGCACAATCTCGGCCATGAGTTCGCCCGCCTCGGTGGGGTTGAGCCCGACCCGCACCCCCGCGGCGCGCAGGGCGTCCATCTTGCCCTGAGCCGTGCCCTTACCCCCACTGACGATGGCGCCCGCGTGGCCCATCTTCCGGCCGGGCGGCGCCGTCACGCCGGCGATATACGCGGACATCGGCTTGGAGACATTCGACTGGATGAACGCCGCCGCCTCCTCCTCAGCCGTCCCGCCGATTTCGCCGATCATGATCACGGCCCGGGTGTCCGGGTCCTTCTCGAACTCGGCCAGGCAATCGACGAAGCTCGTCCCCGGTACCGGGTCACCGCCGATACCGACACAGGTCGAGACCCCGATCCCCTTCTGTTTGAGCTCGTACAGGGCCTGGTACGTGAGGGTGCCCGAGCGGCTCACGATGCCCACCGCCGGGTGACCGGGCTGGGGCGCCAGCGCGATCTCTCCCGCGGTGATACCGATGTTGCATTGCGCGGGACTGATGATGCCGGGACAGTTCGGACCGAGCAGCCGGGTGCCGGGATAGTCGCGTAGGAGGGTGTTGAACACCTTCGCCTCGTCCTGCGCAGGAACACCTTCGGTGATGCACACGACGAACGCAATGCCCGCGGCGGCCGCCTCGAGAATGGCCGCGGGGGCCGCCTTCGGTGGAACGGAGATGAACGACGCGTCGGCCCCCGTTGCGCTTACGGCTTCGGCCACCGAGTCGTAGACGGGGATGCCCTCGACATCCTGCCCGCCCTTGCCCGGTGTCACGCCCCCGACGACTTTGGTGCCGTAGGCCCGGTTACGGAGGCCGTGGTACTTGCCCTGTCCGCCGGTGAGCCCCTGGACGATGACCTTGGTGTTGGAGTCGACGAAGATGGCCATCAGGCGTTCGCCATCGCAACGGCGGCGCGAGCCGCGTCGAGCATGGTGGGTTGGCTCGTCAGCTTCGACTCCGGGATGCCGGCGTTGGCCAGAATGGCGCGCCCCTCGTCAGCGTTGGTGCCGTCGAGGCGGATGACGATGGGCGCTCTCAGATCGACTCGACTGAGCGCCTCGACGATGCCTTTGGCTACCTCGTCTCCGCGCGTGATGCCGCCGAAGATGTTGATAAAGATGGCCTTCACGTTCTCATCGAAGTTGATGACCTCGAGCGCCGCCGCCATGACGTCGGCGTTGGCGCCGCCTCCGATGTCGAGGAAATTGGCGGCGCGCCCACCGACCTGGTTCACGACGTCGAGCGTGCTCATGGCCAGGCCCGCACCGTTCGCGATGATTCCGACGGAGCCGTCGAGTCCGATGTACTGGAGGTGCTTTTCGCGCGCCAAGCGCTCGCGTGCATCAAGCTCTTCGGTGGCGCGGAACTCCTCCCACTCCGGATGCCGGAACGCGGCGTTGTCATCGAGACTCACCTTGGCGTCGAGCGCATGTACGACGCCATCGGGCTTCAAGATGAGCGGGTTGATCTCCGCGAGGTCGCAATCGCCTTCGGTGAAGCATTGGTACAGCTGCACGAGAATGTCGGCGGTTCCGTCGATCGCCGCGGGGTTCAGCTTGGCGTCGACGGCCGCTTGGCGCGCCGTCGCACGCGAAATGCTGTCGACGGGATCGATGTGGACCATCACGATCGCATCAGGGTTGCTGTCGGCGACCGTCTCGATCTCGACGCCGCCCTGCGCGGACAGCATCAGCAAATGCTTCTTCGCGGAACGATCGAGCGTGAAGCTCGCGTAGTACTCCTCGGCGATTTCAGACGCGTGCTCGACCCACAACCGGCGCACCACGTGACCCTTGATGTCCATGCCGAGGATGTTCCCGGCGTGCAGACGGACCTCATCGGCGTTGTTCGCGAGCTTGATACCGCCCGCCTTGCCCCGGCCGCCCACCTGCACCTGCGCCTTGACCACCACCGGGTAGCTGGCGGCGTCGGCCGCGGCGACAGCTTCTTCGACCGTGTCCGCCGCGCCTCCGGCCGACACCGGTATTCCGAAGCGGGCGAAGTACTGCTTGCCCTGGTACTCGAATAGGTCCACGAGCTACTCCTCTTCCTTGGCGTCGAGGGTGTCCGCGAGCCAACGGGTGATGTCGCGTAGGGGCGAGCCGGGCGTGAAGATCGCCGCCACGCCTTGTTCTTTGAGCACGACGATGTCGGCGGCAGGAATGACCCCGCCACCGAAGACGACGACATCGGCGAGACCACGGTCACGGAGTTCCGACATCACGCGAGGAAAGAGCGTGAGGTGCGCGCCGGAGAGCAGCGAGAGCCCGACCGCATCGGCGTCCTCTTGGACCGCCGCCTCGGCGATCTGCTCGGGCGACTGATGCAATCCCGTATAGACGACCTCGAAACCGGCATCACGAAGGGCCCGCGAGATGGTCTTCGCGCCCCGATCATGTCCGTCGAGACCGGGCTTGGCCACGATCACGCGGTAGGGACGCTTCACGAGTGGGCGATACTAAGCGGGCCATGTCAGCTGTGCCTAAGCCGTCGCGCGGTCGCCCCCGCACCGTGCGCCCCATCCTGGTTGGCTTGCTGTTCCTTGGCATTGCCGCCGCGGCCACCATCTCGATCGCCCGCAAGGCAAGCGAGCCCGGCAGCGGTGTTCAGGTGCGCCTCGGTGATGACGAGTTCCGCGTCGGCGACATCGATGTACTCGCGAACGAGATCGCGCGGCGAGGCCCCCTCCTCTTCGGCGGGCTCGTCGGTACGGCCGAGAAGCGCCCGATGGGCCTGTACCACTCTGGCACCGACTCGGCTAGGGGCTGGAAAGCCTTCACGATCGTGCCCCCCGGGTCGCCCTCCACCTGCGTGCTCGCCGTCGACCGCACGGCGTTGGATCTGGTGGATCCGTGCACGGGAACGCACTACCCGCCGGACGGGGGCTCGTTGCCCACCTACCCCACCCGCATCGACGACAACAAGGTGCTGTACGTGGATCTCACGCCCAGCGGGAAGCCCGGCCAGGGCGTCACCACCGTGACGACGTAATTCGGGACGACATACTCAAACCTTCTGGAGCGGCGACCAGGCGAGCAACAGCCGCTTCTCGCCGATGTCGGCGAAACGCACCACGGCTTCGGCCTTGTCGCCGTTGCCTTCGAGCAGCAGGATCACGCCCTCGCCGAACTTCGCATGACGGACGTCGTCGCCCACGCGCAGCCCGATCGTCTCGGCGCCCGTGCTCGCCGCGGTGGCGGCGCGCCCCTTCGCGATCGCCTGATCGACAATGCGCTCCTTGTCGGGGTCATAGGAGCCGAACGAGCTGAAGCCTTCGCGGCGTCCGCCGCCATCGCCGCGAAACGACGCCCGGCCCGACCGGCGACCACGCTCGCCGATCTGCTCGACGAGCTCGCTCGGGATCTCGTCGAGAAATCGGCTCGGCGGGTTGTACTGCGTCGAGCCGAACAGCATGCGGCTCCACGCATGGCTGAGGAACAAGCGTTGGCGGGCGCGGGTGATGCCCACGTAGGCCAGCCGCCTCTCCTCCTCGAGCTCATCGGGCTCGGTGAGCGAACGCAGGTGCGGGAACACGCCATCCTCGAGGCCGATTAGGAACACGATCGGGTACTCGAGACCCTTGGCCGTGTGCAACGTCATGAGCACGACCCGTGTGTCGTCACCGTCGACCTGATCGCTGTCGGATACGAGCGCGATCTGCTCGAGGAACTCATCGACCGTGACGAACGACTGCGCCGCACCGATCAGCTCGGCGAGGTTCTCGAGCCGGCCATCGGCCTCGACGGTGTGCTCGGCCTGTAGTTCGGCGAGATAGCCCGACCGCTCGAGCAGGAACTGAAGAGTGGGCGCGGGACCTTCGTCGACGACGGCTTTGGCATCGTCGAGCACGGCGAGGAACGCGGCGATGCCTTTCAGTGCGCCCCCGCTCACGCCGGCATCGTCGCGGCGCACCAACGCCTCGGCGAACGTGACGCCGTGGGCGTTGGCCCACACGTCGAGGCGGCCCACTGTGGTGTCGCCCACCCCTCGTTTGGGCGTGTTGAGCACCCGCTTCATGCTCACCTCGTCGGCGGGATTCGCGACGACCTTCAGGTAGGCAAGCGCGTCTTTCACCTCGCGACGGTCGTAGAAACGGATGCCGCCGACCACCTTGTAGGGAAGACCGGAACGCATGAGGTGCTCCTCGACCACCCGGCTCTGCGCATTGGTTCGGTAGAAGACCGCCATGTCGCCCCAGCGGAAGCCCTCGTGATCGTGGAGCTGCGCCATCGTGTGCGCCACCCACTGCGCTTCGTCGCCCTCATCGTCGGCGTGGTAACGGACGATCTTGTGGCCTTCGCCCGCGTCGGTCCACAGATTCTTCGGCTTGCGGGCGAGGTTGTTCTCGATGACCGAGTTGGCGGCATCGAGGATCGTCTGCGTCGACCGGTAGTTCTGATCGAGGGTGATCACGGTGGCGTCGGGAAACGCCGTCTCGAACTCCAAGATGTTGGAGATGTCGGCGCCGCGGAAGCGGTAGATGCTCTGATCGCTGTCGCCGACGACGAACACGTTGCCATGACCCGCGCCGAGGAGGAGCACCATCTCGTTCTGCGCCCGGTTGGTGTCTTGGTACTCGTCGACGAGGACGTGCTCGAACCGCTCCTGATACTGGGCGAGCACATCGGGAAACTGGTGAAAGAGGCGGACGGTGTTGACGAGCAGATCGTCGAAATCCATCGCACCCGCCTTCAGCAGCCGCGACTGGTACTCGCGATAGATGTCGGCGATCTTGCGGTCGAAGATGGTGGCGGCCCGTTCGCCGAACGCGTCGACCAGCACGAGGTCGTTCTTGGCCGCGCTGATCACGGCGTGGACGGTCCTGGGCGGGAAGCGCTTGGAGTCGAGTTTGAGATCGCGGATGACGTAGCTGGTGAGCCGCTGCGCGTCGGCCTGGTCGTAGATCGTGAAGCTCGACGGGAAGCCGAGACGGGAGGCGTCGCGCCGAAGGATGCGCACGCAGGCGGAATGGAATGTGCTGACCCACATCTTTCGCGCTACCGGGCCGACGAGGTGAGCGACGCGGTCGCGCATCTCCTCGGCGGCCTTGTTCGTGAACGTGATGGCCAGGATCCGCATCGGGCTGATGTCGTGTTCGCCGATGAGGTGGGCGATGCGGTGCGTGAGCACGCGGGTCTTCCCCGAACCGGCGCCCGCGATCACCAGCAGCGGCCCGCCCTGATGGACGACCGCGTCGAGCTGATCGGGGTTCAAGCCGTCGAGGGGCAGCGGCTCCGACATGGTGGGAATCCTAAGGGCGGGGTGTTACATCAATCCTGGCTGTTGCAATCATTCCGTAGGCCGGGAACCGGTCAGCCTCGGCGCACCCGGCCCCGCAAGGCGGTCAGCGCCAGCGTGAAGCTCACCCCCCCGACGCCGACGATCGCGAGGAGGGCCTTTCCGATGCGGGCGCCGTCCCAGCCGGAGCTCACGATCGAGCGGAGGCCGTCGAGCAGGTAGGTGACCGGGTTGTAGCGCGCCACGGTGGCGAGCCATCCGGTGAGGACGTCGCGCGGCAGGAACGAGGTCGTAAGAAACGAGAACGGGAAGAACAGCAGGAAGCTGGAGTTCACGGCGGCGGGGTTCCCCGTCTTCAGCGCGATCGCGTACGGGAAGCCGGTGAACGCGAGGCCCCAGAGACCGGCAATGGCGATGAAGGCGAGGACTCCCGCGACGCCCGTCTCGAAGCGCACACCGAGCGCGAACCCGAGGCCGATCACGGGCAGGGTCAGGATCATGACGAGCGTGAGGTCGGCCACCATGAGCCCGAGGAGCAGCGTCAGCCGGCGCACGGGGGTGAGAAGGAGGCGGTCGAAGTAGCCGGACTGGATGTCGGTGACGAGCGAGCTCGCACGCGAGATCCCGGTGACCGTGAACCCGATGGCGACCGGAAGCTGGAACGCCTTGAAGTCGAGTCCGGGCACACCCTTTTCGGCGAACGATTGGAGCGCGCCGGTGTTCACGACGAAGAAGAACAGGGGGATGACGAGGGCCGGGATGATCGCTTCGGGCTCCCGGCTGGTGAGGCGCACGGCCCGCAGTGCGACCGCGCGCAGGTCGCTCACGAACCCCGCGTCGTGGGCCGTGACGGTAGAGGATCCTGTGAGGGTCATTCGCCCTCCCTGAGGTGCGAGCCGGTGATCGTGAGGAAGACGTCGTCGAGTGTCGGAGTGCGCAACGTGAGGCCACGAACGACCACGCCGCACCCGTTGAGCGCCACGGCGACAGGGCTGATCGTGGCCGCTCCGTCGGTGACCGCGATGACGACCTCGGTGCCGCGGGCATCGACGCGCTCGACACCGGGAACTCCGTCCAACGCAGCCCGCACGACGTCGACGTCGCCGTCGACTATCGCGATGATCACGTCGGATCCGATCGAGCGCTTCAGTTCTTCCGGTGTGCCCTCGGCGACAATGCGCGCCCGGTCGATGATGCCGACGCGGTCGGCGAGCTCGTCGGCCTCCTCGAGGTACTGCGTCGTGAGGAAGATCGTCATGCCCAGTTCTGTGTTCAAGCGCCGGACCTCGGCCCACACGCTCGCCCGACTAAGGGGATCGAGTCCCGTGGTCGGTTCGTCGAGGAACAGAACCTCAGGGTTGTGAACGAGCGCGGCAGCCAGGTCGAGCCGCCGCTTCATCCCGCCGGAGTAGGTCGCGATGCGGTGTCCGATGGCGAAACCGATGTCGACGAGCGCGACAAGCTCGTCGATACGGGCCTTTCGTTCGGCCCGGCTCAGCCCGTACAGGCGACCTTGTAGATCGAGGAATTCGAGTCCGGTCTGCTTGGCGTCGAGCGCGGCCTCCTGCAGAGCCACGCCGATGTGGAGGCGAACCGCGTCGGCCTGGGTCGTGATGTCGAACCCGGCCACGGTGCCGGTGCCGGTGGTCGGGGCGATGAGCGTCGTGAGCATTTTCACCGTGGTCGACTTGCCCGCGCCGTTCGGACCGAGGAAGCCGTAGATCTCACCCTTGGCGACCTCGAGATCGACTCCGTCGACGGCCAGGACGTCGCCGAAGCGGCGTTCGAGGCGACTGGCGGTGATCGCGGCGGGCGGCATTGGGCGGGTCAGGTTAGGCGTTTCGAGGGTTCGTGGTCAGGGAGACACCATTCGCTTTGATTAGACCTCGAGGTCGTCGAACGCGCGGGCCAGGCGGCGCGCGCCCTCTGCGAGGAGCTCAGGGGTGGCCACCGAATATGAGAGGCGCAGCGTCGACCGGTCGGGCTCCGCGCTGAAGAAGGCCTCACCGGGCACGAACGCGACGTCGTGTCGTACCGCGGCGCGGAACAAGTCATTGGCGTCGTGACCGGTAGTGATGGAGGCCCACAAGAACATGCCGCCCTCCGGGCGGTTGAACACGAGCCGACCGTCGAGCTCCGCCGCGAGACCATCGGCGAGCGCACGCATGCGGTTGCCGTAGATGCGCACGAGCGCCTCGGTGTGATCGGCGAGCCAGCTCTTCTCGGTGACGATCTCCGCGAGCAGCGCCTGACCCCAACTGCTCGTGTGGAGGTCCGCACCCTGCTTGGCCCGCACGAGCATCGGTCGCAACCACGGTGGTGCCACCATCCAGCCCAC
The DNA here is from genome assembly GCA_040002995.1 of Acidimicrobiales bacterium. GTDB lineage: Bacteria > Actinomycetota > Acidimicrobiia > Acidimicrobiales > Ilumatobacteraceae > JBDUDK01. The sequence continues at coordinate 24,765 of JBDUDK010000053.1, forward strand.
GCGCAGACCGGGGACGACGAGTTTGGAGAACGTACCGAGGGCCACGACATGGTCGGTCCATTGGGCAACTGACGGCACCGCCTCACCGGCGAAGCGCAGGGCCGAGTACGGGTCGTCCTCGACGACGATGAATCCGTACTGCTCGGCGAGTTGGGCCAGACGCGCCCGGCGGGCGGGTGTGAGCGTCGCGCCGGTTGGATTTTGGAAGTTGACGACGGTGTAGAGGAGGCAGGGACGCGCGCCGGCGGCGAGCCGCTCCTCGAGGAGATCGACGCGGATCCCTTCGTGATCGATTGGTATGGGTAGGAACTCGGGCTCGAACAGCGACAGGGCTTGAATGGCACCGACGTAGCCCGGCTCGTCGATCGCCACGAGCCCACCCGGATCGACGAGGACCTTGGCGATGAGGTCGAGGGCCTGCTGCGAGCCGTGGGTGATGAGGACCTCGTCGGCGGCGACGGGCCGGCCGCGTTCGGCGCTCGCCCGTTCCGCAATCCATGCCCGCAGGTCGGGGTGGCCCTCGGTGGTCGAGTACTGCAGAAGGTCGTTCGGCCGTTCGCGAAGGAGACGGGCCGTGACCGCGGCAATCCGGTCGGTGGGGAACGATTCGGGCGACGGGAGGCCGCCGGCGAGGGAGATGACGCCCGGCCGCTGGGTTAATTCGAGCAAGTCACGGATCGCCGACGACCGCAGGTGCGCGGTCCGGGCGGCGAACGGAACGGGCGCCTCAGCCATACGAGTGCCATCCTTCCACCCCCCAAACCGTGAACTGTTCGCGTTTCGGGGTCGTATATGCACTCGAAACGCGAACAGTTGGCTTCTGGGCGCGAGACTGGCGGGCCATGGAGATGCATTTCGCCACGCTCTGGGAGGCCATCGCGGACACCATCCCCGAGCACACCGCCCTGGTGCACGGCGCGACCCGCCGCACCTGGGCGGAGTACGACGACCGGGCGGCGCGGCTGGCGTCGGCCTTCGCGGCGGCCGGCCTGGGTCCCGACTCGAAGATTGGGATGTACCTCTACAACGGCAACGAGTACCTCGAGACGCAGTACGCGGGCTTCAAGATGCGCGCCGTCCCCGTCAACGTCAACTACCGCTACCTCGACGACGAGCTCTGGTACCTCCTCGACAACGCGGACGCGGAAGCTCTCGTGTTTCACGCCTCCCTCGAGGACCGAGTCGAGCGCGTCCGCAGCCGCCTCCCGAAGCTCAAACTCCTCGTCGAAGTCGACGACCTCGGCACCCACCACTACGCGCCGAATGGAGGCTCGGCGGCGCGGTTCGAGGAGGTGCTCGCCGCGCACGATCCGATGCCGCGGATCACGAGGGACGAGAGCGACATCTACATGCTCTACACGGGTGGCACCACCGGCATGCCCAAGGGCGTGATGTACGCGATGGGGGGCCGCACCGAGGGCTTTGTCATGCGCGGCTTCTCGCTCATCGGCGTGGCGTCGCCGCCCGACGCGACCAGGGTCCCCGACCTGGTGCGCGACCTCGCCCGAGACGGCGAGCTCCCCGTCTCGATGCCCGCCTGCCCGCTGATGCACGGCACGGGAATGTGGCTCGGGGCCATGATTCCGGGCCTGGCCGGTGGCACGGTGGTGACGCTGCCCGGACGCTCACTCGACGCGCACGCGGTGTGGAAGACCACAGAGGTTGAGAACGTCTCGGTAGTCGTGATCGTCGGTGACGCGTTCTGCAAGCCGATGATCCATGCATTCGATGAAGCAGCGGCAAGGAGCGCTCCATACGACGCGTCGTCGCTCAAGCTCGTGGTGTCGTCAGGGGTCATGTGGACCGCCGAGGTCAAGAGCGAGTTGCTCGAGCGAGTGAAGCACCTCATGCTCATCGATGCGATCGGTTCGACCGAAGGTTCGGTTGGCGTGGCCGTGACGATGAACGGCTCGCCGCCGCCGACTGCGCAGTTCGACATTGCACCCGAGACGAAGGTGTTCACGGAGGACGGACGGTCGGTGCAACCCGGCTCGGGCGAGGCAGGCATGGTGGCCGCGGGAGGCAATCTGCCACTCGGCTACTTCAAAGACCCTAAGAAGTCGGCGGGCACGTTCAGAGTCATCGATGGCGTCCGGTACTCGTTCACAGGTGACTGGGCCACGATCGAAGCCGACGGCTCGCTCACACTCCTCGGCCGGGGCAGCCAGTGCATCAACTCTGGCGGCGAGAAGATCTTCCCCGAGGAAGTGGAGGAGGCGGTGAAGCGGGTCGACGGCGTCTACGACTGTCTCGTCGTAGGTGTGCCCGACGAGCGGTTCGGCGAACGCGTCACGGCCGTGGTCTCGCTCGTCAACGGCGCCACCGTTCGCGAAGCCGACGTGCTCACGGAGTGCAAAGCCACCCTCGCCGGCTACAAGGCACCGAAGCGCGTCATCTTTGTCACGGCCGTACCACGCGCGCCCAATGGTAAAGCCGACTACCGCGCCGCACAGAAGGTCGCGCTCGCCCACGACGGCGGCTGATCAACGCAGGTTGCTCACGGCGCGCGCGACGACGTCATCGAGCGCTCGGCAGACCGAATCCACCGTGAGCCGAGAACCGAACGCGCCAAGAGCCAGCAACGAGCCGGGGTCGGTCATGCTGCACGCGACCGTCAGGTCCCACACTGGGTCGTAGCCGGCCACGACGTCCGGCCCACACGCGTTGAGGAACGCATCAGCGGCGCTCGCTCCCGCCACGAGAGCCAGATTCACACGGGTGATCGCGATGTCGGCCTCGATGGGGCCATGGCACCCGTTGACCCAGTCGACGACACCGGAAACCCGACCGCGCGACCACAGCACGTTGGCCGGGTGGAAGTCGCGGTGGATGAATCGGCTGGGTGCCTGGGGGAAACGGGACGTCGCGAGATGTTCGAGGGCGCGCCTCCAGCTCGCGTCTCGGCGGCTCCATGCCGGAACGCCGTCGTCGATCAAATACCAACTCTCGTACTCGTCCATTCCGCTCGGCGCGTCGACGGAATCGGCGGCGAGCAGGGTTTGGGCCAGCAGGGGCAACCAATCCGGGCTACCGCTCATCGTCGGCCGTCCGGGTAGGCGAGTCATGAGCACCCGCCCCGCCTCCACGTCACTCGCGACTACTTCGGGCACGCGGAGACCCGTGCGGGCCGCCGCGGCGAGCGCGGCGACCTCCCGCTCGACCGCACGCGGTTCGACGGAATGGGGTTCGCGGTCTTCGTAGCTCCGCAGGACGAGACGGTGGCGAGTGCCGGCGCGGCCGATCACGTCGAGCGCGCGCACAACCGACGATGTGGCCCCAGGCAGTCGTCGGGAGCGCACAACCACGGAGCCGTGTCCGACCGCCGCCGTCACCCACGAACGCGCGTCGGTCACCGCAGGCGCTCTTCGAGAAATGCGAGCACCCGCGCCACCCCTTCCTCCTGAACATGTTCCGTGAGGACCGAGTGGCCGTTGCCTTCGAACTCGACGGCGATAAACCGATCGCCGAGGAGTTCGTGGAGCGCTTGGAAACGAGTCGGAGGAACGGCCTTGTCGCCCTTGTAGCGCAGACCGAGGACGTCGCAGCCGGTCAGCGCTCGTGCGCGCACGCGCTCGCGGTCGGTCGGTGAGAGATCGATGCTCGCGGCGCGCCGCCGCCCGATCGCGAACGGAACCGACGGCTGACTGAGGACGGGAGCGACGGCGTGGCCGTCGATCATCATCGCCAGCGCGAAGCCGCCCGTGAAGCACATGCCGATGGCGCCCACCCCTTTGCCGCCCAGCTCGGCGTGCAACGACTTCGCGAGCGCCCGGCACCACACGGTGATGGGTGACGTACGTTGCCGCGCCCACGACGTGAACTCACGCGCCACACAGCCGCGCACCAATTGGCGCACGAGATATCCCGTCGTGGGCGGGCGGCCCGGCTCACCAAACAGTGATGGCAGCACGGCGGTGAACCCGGCGCCGGCGACGCGTGCCCCGAACTCGGCGACCTTGGGCGTGAGTCCTGGCATCTCGTGAATGACGATGACGGCGGGACCGGCGCCGGCGCGGTACACATCGCGCGTGGTCCCCTCGTGTGTGAACGACGACCGGGTGAACCCGTCGAGGACGGTCATTGGTCCATGGTGTTGGTCGCCTCGAGGGCGAGCGCAGCGAGGCGCGGTGTGCCCTCCTCGAAGCGCGAGAGGTCGACTTCGTCGTCGCCCATCTGGCCGTTGAGGTAGCGGGCGTAGACACCCTCACCGATGATGGCCGACCGCCAATAGCCAAACGCCGCGTAGTAACTGAGGCGGCTCAGATCGCGATTGGTCGACCGGCCGTAACGCTCGAGCACCTCGTCGCGACCGAGGAAGCCTCCTGCCGTCGTCGGGTCGTTGGCCTGGCGCGCCTCACCGGGATCGCTCCAATACACGAGCATCCAACCGACGTCGGCCAGCGGATCACCGAGCGTGCACAGTTCCCAGTCGAGCACGGCCCGCAGCTCACCCGCGTCGCCGATCAGCATGTTTCCGAACCGATAGTCGCCGTGCACGATCGCCACGCCCTGTTGCGGCGGCGGGTCGATCCGCAAGCGCCGCTCCACCTCTTCGATCGCCGGAAGCTCGCGCGTCTTCGAGGCCGCCCACTGGGCCGACCAACGTTTGAGCTGGCGTTCGAGATACCCGTCGCGACGGGCGAGATCACCAAGCCCCACCTCATCGACATCGACCTCGTGGAGCGTGGCCAGCACGTCGACGAGACGCTCGCTCGCGGTGCGACGGATAGCCGGAGCGAGCGCGGCGGCCTTCTCCGGTGAGTCGAGCACAAGACCGGAGACGTAGCCCATGACGTAGAACGGCGCCCCGTTCACATCCGCGTCTTTGCACAGCCCCAGCGCGGGAGCAACGGGAACGGCTGTCGGTCCCAGGGCGGCGATGATGCGGTGCTCACGCGCCATGTCGTGCGCGGTGGCAAGCACTTCACCGATCGGCGGCCGGCGCAGTACGAAGACACCCCCGTCGGCACCGGTGACCTTGTACGTGAGGTTCGAACGACCACCGGCGATCAGCTCGAAATCGAACGGAGCCTCGGCGCCGGCAACGTTGTCGACCAACCACCGGCTCACCGGCTCGAGCTCGATCCCCCGCATCCCGGCGACGGTAACCGCCTGCCGACCGGGGCCACCAGCCCAGCCCGATACCGTTGGCCCCCATGCTCGATGAGGCCCGTGCTGCCCTTCCCGGTGGGGCCCGGCCGATCGTGCTCACGCCCACCTCCTATCTCGTACTCGGACTGATCGCGGGACGCGACCGCGTCACCTCCTACGAGCTCAAGCAGTTCGTCGCTGTGTCGATCGGATACTTCTGGCCGTTCCCGCACAGCCAGCTCTACGCCGAACCGGCGCGCCTCGTCGCCGTCGGCCTCCTCGCCGAGGAGATAGAGACCGCCGGCCGTAAGCGCCGCTACTACGCGATCACCGACGCCGGTCGCACCGCGTTGACGAGCTGGCTCGAACAGCCCACTGAGAACCGCACCGAGATTCGCGACCTCGGGCTCCTCAAGTTGTTCTTCGCCTCCCACGCCGGTGCATCCGATCGCCTACGGCTGGCGCAGGACCAACTCGCCGCCCACGAAGAGATGTTGAAGGAGTACGAGGAATTACACGCTCGCGTCTCCGCGCTCGCCGATCCGTGGGAACTGCACACGATCGAAATGGGCATGCGTTTCGAACGGCTGGCGGTTCAGTTCTGGAGCGAGCTCCACCGTGACATCCACCGGGGCATCCACGGGGAGATCCGCTAAAGGACTAGGGACGAGCGGCACCGACCAGATCGCTGCGGTAAATCGAAGACACTTTGACGAAGTCGCCAGTGTGCGGGGCGTGCACCATCTGGCCCCCGCCGATGTACATCCCGTCGTGGTGGAAGTCGTTGCCAAAGAAGACGATGTCGCCGGGCTGAAGGTCCTCGATGTTTACGTGGGGGAGTGAGAGCCATTGGGCGAGCGCGTTGTGCGGGAGGCCGGGGCGCCCGGCACGGGCCCAAGCCCACATGATGAGTCCAGAACAGTCGAAGCCCGTATCGGGCGATGCGCCCGCCCACCGGTAGGGAACACCGACCTGGCTCATCGCCTGTTCGACGGCTCCCGCCGCACCCGGCGACGGCGGTGGCGGCACGTTGACCACGCGCCGAATCCCGGTCGCAGTGCCCTTCTTGAGACGAGCTCTCGTCGCCGCCTCCGCTGCGGCCGCGCGCCGGGCCTGCTCGGCGGCGACCAGCCTGCGCAGATCGCTCGTGGTCTTCGCGAGGAGCGCCTCGACCGCGGACGTCGCCTGTTCGACTTGTTGGCGGGTCCCCGAGATCTGACGATTGAGGTCGGATTGCGTCTTGCGCTTCGCCTCGAGATCGGCTTGCACCGCCGCCGCGTCTTCGCGCTTGCGGCGCAGCTCATCCGCGCTCTGCTGGTCGCGCCCGACAGCGAGGTCCACATAGCCCTGCCGGAGCGCGGCACCACCCGCGCCTGTACTTCCATCGAGTACGGAGAGGAGCGGATCGCTGGAACCGCCGTGCGCAAACGTGCGCAGGGCCCAATCCCCCATCTCGAGACGAGCGGCACTGATTTGCTGTTTGCGTTGCGCCAGCTTCACCTCGGCATCGCGGACTTGCTGATCGAGGTTGGCCAGATCGGAGACAGCCTGGTTGTACTGCTCAGTCAGTTGCTCGGCGCGATTGTTGAGTCGATCAACCTCGTCGGCGAGCTGAGCGGCCTTGCGTCTTTTGTCGGCGATCGGGTCGGCCGACGCAGCGCCCGGTAACAAAACGGCGGCCGCGAGCGCAACCACCACCACCGAGGCCAGACACCGCAAACGCAACAAGACCGACGAGGCTAGGTGACGGTTGCGTGACGACGCCAGAACGCTCGCCTCTCACGGATCCAGTTCCCCGGCCGGAGTGACCATCACTCCCATTCGATGGTGCCAGGCGGCTTGCTGGTGATGTCATAGGCGACCCGGTTCACGCCCGCAACCTCGTTGATGATCCGGCTCGACAATCGCTCGAGGAGCTCGTACGGCAGCCGAGCCCAGTCGGCCGTCATGGCGTCGTCACTCGTGACGGCGCGGATGATGATCGGATGGGCGTACGTGCGCTCGTCGCCCATCACTCCCACCGATCTGATGTCGAGCAGCACCGCGAACGCCTGCCAGATCGAACGTTCGAGGCCGGCGAGGCGTATCTCCTCGCGCACGATCGCGTCGGCGTGCTGGAGGATCGCGACCTTCTCGGGCGTGACCTCGCCGACGATCCGAACCGCGAGCCCAGGACCCGGAAACGGTTGCCGCCACACGATCTCGTCGGGGAGACCCAGCTCGGCTCCGACCTTGCGCACCTCGTCCTTGAAGAGGTTGCGCAGCGGCTCCACTAACTCGAACGTCATGTCGTCGGGCAGACCGCCGACGTTGTGGTGGCTCTTGATCCTGGCGGCGTCCTTGGTGCCCGACTCGATCACGTCGGGATACAGCGTTCCCTGCACCAGAAAGCGCGCGTCGGTGATCCCACCCGCCGCTCGTTCGAACACGCGGATGAAAAGCTCCCCGATGACCTTGCGTTTGTCCTCGGGATCGATGATGCCCGCCAGGCGCTCGAAGAACTCGTCGCTCGCGTCGACGTGGATGAGCTCGATGCCCTGATGCCGGCGAAACGTCTCGACGACCTGCTCGGCTTCTCCCTTGCGCATTAGTCCGGTGTCGACGAACACGCACGTGAGCTGTGGCCCCACGGCGCGATGCACGAGTGCGGCGGCGACTGACGAATCGACACCGCCAGAGAGTCCGCAGATCACCCTCTCGCTCCCGACCTGAGCGCGCACCGAATCAATACCCGTATCGATGATCGACGCGTCGGTCCACGTCGGCCGGCAGCCGGCCAGACCGACGACGAAGCGCTCGATGATCGCTTGCCCTTGCTCTGTGTGGGCAACCTCCGGATGGCATTGGATCGCCCAAACGCGGCGCGAAGCGCTTTCGATGACAGCCATTGGCGAGTCGGCCGTGAACGCCGTCGCGACAAACCCTGGCGGTGCGGCGCTGACCGCGTCGAAATGGCTCATCCACACCGTAAGATCGATCGTCGGTGGCAGCAGGGTCGATGCGACGTCGTCGACGCGCGTCATCGTCGTACGCCCGTACTCACCGCGGCCGCTGCGGGCCACCTCACCGCCGAGCTGTTGCGCAATCAGTTGGGCCCCATAGCAGATACCGAGGATTGGTACGCCGAGGCCGTACACCTCGGGGTCGAGGACGGGTGCGCCCTCGACGTGCACGCTCTTTGGACCCCCCGAAAGGATCAGCGCCTTGGGTCGCTTCGCCGCGATCTCCGCCGCCGACATCGTATGCGGCACGATCTCGGAGAACACGTGCGCCTCGCGTACCCGCCGGGCGATCAGCTGGGCGTATTGCGCGCCAAAGTCGACCACAATGACGGTGTCGAACGCGGCGTCCACCAGCCCTTCCTAGCCGGTCGGCTGGCCGCTGGAGCTACTTCTTGGGTCGCAGGCCCTTCAGGACCTGTTTGGCCACCGCGGCGTTCATCTCGTACGCCGCTTTGGCTCCCGCTTCGCGCACCTTTTTCAAAACACCGTCGCCCGCCACCGACGACAACGCGTCGAGCCCATCGAGCATCGCCTTCGCGGTGGCGTCGGTGGCCTGGTAGCCCATGGCGGTCAGGCCCTTGACGATGTCACTTTGGGCCACCGGTTCGGGAGCCGAGGCCGCGATCACGCGTAGGGCGTCCTTCGTGAGCGCCGCGCTCGCGGCGACCACCTCCGCCGGCGACAACGGCCGGGACTCACCGTCGAGTGAGGCCAGCCAACGCTTTACTTTGGCGACGATCTCGGCGTGGGTCTCACCTTCGAAGCTGAGCGCAGCCACGCGCGAACCCTACCCGCCTTGGTGGAACACCATGGTCCGACCATGATGGGGGTGTGCGCCGACTCCTGCTGATCGTGCTGACGGTCGTGGCGTGCGTACCGGCCGCGCCGGCGGCCGCGGCCGCCCCCGACCCTCCCACCACCAACACGACTATCAGCGCGAGTGTCGCCGCGAGCGAGCGGCCCAGTGCCCTGCCCCGTCCCAACTCAGGTCAGAAGCCCACCCAAGCCGGCGACCGCGGCGGTGCTCTGCAGTACGCCACGTTCGCCCTCATGTGCGCCGGCCTCGCGTTCATCGCGTTTCGCATCGTGAGCTCGAGTCGCAGGGCCCGCCGGCGTCTCGAGCAGACAAACGCCTAAACGCGTCACGGCCCCGGCGTCGAGGCGGGCCGGGGCCGTGTCGTTAGCTTTTTTGGATGACTCCGGTGGGCAGTTAGGCCTTGCGCGGTGCGCTCGGGCGTCCGTTCGGCGGCTCAACCCGCTCGTGATGGGGGCGCTTCAGGTGCGGACCGGCAGACCCAGCGGAACCGGCAGCCAGACGGTGTCAATCGTCGGCACTTCCGGCGCTCCACCGGGCGTCAATAGCCGGGTGGACTCTCCTCGCCGTGAGGGGTCGATGGTGTCATCGTTCCCACCTCCTTCGCGTGACGAGCTTTTCGGGATCGTGCGCCTTAAGGGGGGCGAAGTCAACCCCGGCGACCGGCGAACGCCGCGACGGCGCTGGTGAAGGCGTGCGGCGCCTCCCACGGCACGAAATGACCACAGTCACGCAGCAGAAAAGGGCCCACATGCTGGGCAAAGACGAGGGCCGCCATTCGGTCAAAGTCGGGATAGAGCACGTGGTCGCTGGGGCCGAACAAAATCAGCGTGGGCGTGCGCTCATTGCGTGAAAGCAGCGTGTCGCCCGCACGGGCCGTGGCCGAAAATGCGCTCTCGTAGGCCCCGAAACTGGCCCGGAGCTTGGCGCCATCGGCGAACGGCTCGGTGTGGAAATCGACCGTGTTGTTCGCAGCTGGGTCGTTCGCGGCTGGGCGCCGTTCCGGGGAGACGAACGCGCCGGGATGGGCCCAGAACCGCGACGTATAGAAGGTGGCGATATAGCGGCGCCGCTCGTCGGGCGTGGCCAGCTCCTGGGCCAGGGCGTCGGCGCCGGTGCCCTGGCGGAAGAAGTAGTCGCTCGCCTCCGCCGCCGGACGGGTGCGCAGGCCCGCCATGGCTTCCTTGTCGAACGGCAGCGGCGAGTTGAACACCACCATCCGGTCGACCCAGTCAGGGTGACGCAACGCGAGGTCCTGGACCACGGGACCCCCCAGGTCGCCGCCGGCGAGCACGACGCGCTCGTGGCCGAGGTGGTCGTGCACGAGGGCGTAGAGGTCGTGGCTGTGCGACCAGACGTCGTGGAACCCATCAGGGCCGACGTCGGAGTCGCCGAAGCCTCTGAGGTCGGGAACGATCACCTCGAAACCGGCACTGGCGAGCGGCGCGATGACCTTCCAATAGATGCGCTTGGTCTCGGGCCAGCCGTGCACGAGGAGAAGAGGTATCCCGCCCGTGCCCTCGCGAACGAAGGCCTGCCGAAAGCCCCGGGGCGATGCGCGATGGATGGCGAAGCGGTCGGGGTCGAGGTCCGGTGACGCGCTCATGGACGGCTCAGGCGCCACAGGCTGCCGTCGAGCTCGACACCGCGCTGGCTGCAGGGTGCCGCGCCGATTCGCTCGAACGCGCAGCGCTCGAGCACCCGTTCCGAGGCGATGTTGCCGCTTGCAACGCGCGCGATCACCTCGGACAACTTGAGCACCTCGTGGGCCCACCGAGCCACCCCCGGCAGCACGGTCGTCATCACTCCTCGCCCTCTCGCGTCGCGCGCCAGCCAGTATCCGACCTCGGCCCGACGCTTGAGCCAGTCGACGTCGGCGAGGCCCGTGGCGCCGAGCAGCTCACCGGTCTCGGTGACCGCGATCGCCATAGGCGCTCCTGTACCCGCGACGCGAGCGTTGTGCGACAGCTCGTAAAGCGCCACCGCGTCGCGTGCGGTGTACGGCACCGGGATTTTCGTCCACTTCTGAATCTCGGGATCCTGACAGGCGTCGAACACCCACGCGATGTCGTCGGCACCCCACGAACGCAGTGTGTAGGCGCCCACTTCGAAGGGTCGATCATCGATCACGGGCATCATCGACTCCGTGGGCGAGGCAGAGAAGGTTCACGAGCATGCGGGCGGTGGCTCCCCACACGGTCTCGTCCGCGAGTTCGAAAAAGTAGATGGAGCGCTCGAGTGGCGCCACCCCCCAGCGCTCTTCGCGAAACACTCCTTCGGTCATCAGCTCAGACAGCGGGACGAGGAGCACCCGGTCCACCTCGTGGGGGTTCGGGCGGAGTTCGCCGGGCCGTTCCGGCAAAACGCCAACGAACGCATGGATCAGCGAGCGGCTTCCGACGGTGGCGACATCGTCGAGCGTGCCGATGATCTCGACGTGGCGCGGATCGAGGCCGACCTCCTCGGTCGCCTCGCGGAGAGCGGCATCGAGCGCCGTCTCGCCCGGGTCGAGACGCCCGCCGGGAAAGCTCACCTCACCCTTGTGGCTTCTCAAATGCTGGCCCCGCACCGTGAGAAGGACCTGCACTTCGCTCCCATCGACGAAGAGCGCGACGAGCACCGCAGAGTCGGTGCTGCCCTCGAGTACGAGCGGGGTGGGCCGACCGGGCCCGCGGGCGGCGAACCGCTCGCGGAGATGGTCAAGAGTGAGGGCGGCGGGATCACCCGCCACCCAGGGAGGCGGTCCGCCCTCCGTCCATGCGGTTGGGCGCGGGATGCGCTGACCGCCGCCCCGACGACTCACGCGCTCGGCGCCTCGATCAATGACCGCAGCAGTGCGGGCAGCCCGGCCGTCTTCAAGTTCGCGATCACCCGACCGGGTGTCGCCTCACCGCGTTCCCACTCGTCCCAGAACGCGAGCATCTTGGCCGGGTCGAGCGCGGGCGTTTCCATGCCCGCAGCCTACGAGGACCCCACTCAGCGCCTCTGATCGCGTTTGGCCTTCGCCGCCTTCACGTATTTGACGCCCGCCGCCACGGCCCGACCCGCCTTACGGCCAACCTCCTCCGACAACCCGCCGTCGTCGGTGCTGACCCCTGCGGCGGCCCTCCTGGTCTTCACCTTCACCGGCTTGGGCGCGTAGTTCGTGCGGAACACGAGCGCGAGTAGCACCACGATCGCCACCACCACGAGGCTGATCTCCGCCCCGTCACCGTCACGCCCGAAGAGCGCCAGCGCGCCGGCGAGGAGCGCGATCGCCACGACGTCGAGCACCCGGTGCAGGCCCCGCGCCACGAGACGAAACGCGGCGAGCGGCCCGTCGGCCGTCGCGCCGAGCAGGATCAACGTCGCGCCGGCAACGACGGGCAACGTCACGCTCGATGCGTGAATGGCCTGGGAGACGACGAGAAGCCCGCAGAGGTACTCGAGGGCCTGGTGGATCCAGAACGGCAGTTTCGTGCTGGGGGGCGAATCCGGCATTACTCCATCATCGCCCGAAAACTCACACGAGCCCAGGGACGCGCTGCTCACTTTTGGTGGCTGCGTCCCCGGGCTCGCGAAAGAACTGGAACCGGCGGTTACATCATCCCGCCCATACCGCCCATACCGCCCATGCCACCCATACCGCCCATTCCACCCATGCCGCCACCCGGCATGGCCGGCATCGCGGACTTCTTCTCGGGCTTGTCGGCGACGAGCGCCTCGGTGGTGAGCAGCAACGCGGCGATCGACGCTGCGTTTTGAAGGGCCGCCCTCGTGACCTTCGCGGGATCGATGATGCCCGCCTTCACGAGGTCGACGATCTCACCGGTGGCCGCGTTGAAGCCGAGTGAACCCGTCTCGCGCTCGATGCGCTGCACGATCAGCCCGCCCTCGTGTCCCGCGTTTTCGGCAATGAGACGAGCAGGAGCTTCGAGCGCCTCCCACACGGCCTTCGCGCCCGTGGCCTCGTCGCCTGAAAGGCCCGAGACGAGATCGGCAACGGCCGAGCGGGCACGAAGCAGCGCGGTACCGCCGCCGGCAACGACACCTTCCTCGATGGCCGCACGCGTGGCCGAGAGGGCATCTTCGATGCGGTGCTTCTTCTCCTTGAGCTCCACTTCCGTGGCCGCGCCCACCTTGACGACGGCGACACCACCGGACAGCTTCGCCAGCCGCTCCTGGAGCTTCTCTTTGTCCCAATCGGAGTCAGTGTTGTCGATCTCGGTCTTGATCTGCGCGACGCGGCCCTTCACTTCGGCCGGATCACCCTTCCCACCGACGATCGTGGTGTTGTCCTTGGTGACGATCACCTTGTCGGCCCGGCCGAGCAGATCGAGCGTGGCGTTCTCGAGCTTCAGCCCGATCTCTTCGGTGATCACTTGCGCGCCGGTGAGCAGCGCCATGTCTTGGAGCATCGCCTTACGGCGGTCACCAAAGCCGGGCGCCTTCACGGCCACGCTGCGGAACGTGCCTCTGATCTTGTTGACGACGAGGGTGGCAAGAGCTTCGCCGTCGACGTCCTCAGCCACGATGACGAGGTTCTTGCCCGTCTGAATGACCTTCTCGAGCAACGGCAGGAGCTGTTGCACCGAGGAGACCTTCGAGTTCAGGAACAAGAGGTAGGGCTCCTCGAGCACAGCCTCTTGACGCTCGGCGTCGGTGACGAAGTGGGGCGAGATGTAGCCCTTGTCGAACTGCATGCCCTCGGTGAACTCGAGTTCCATCCCGAAGGTGTTCGATTCCTCAACGGTGACCACGCCGTCCTTGCCCACCCGATCGATGGCCTCGGCGATGACGTCGCCGATCGCCGGATCAGCCGCGGAAATCGAGGCGACCTGAGCGATTTCGCTCTTGTCGTCGACTTCCTTCGACTGGCTCTTGATCGACTCGACGGCCGCGGCGACCGCCTTCTCGATGCCCTTCTTGAGGCTCATCGGATTGGCGCCCGCGGCCACGTTGCGCAGGCCCTGCTTGATCAGTGCCTGCGCCAGCACGGTGGCCGTCGTGGTGCCGTCGCCGGCTACGTCGTTGGTCTTGGTGGCCACTTCCTTCACCAGCTGGGCGCCCATGTTCTCGTACGCGTCGTCGAGCTCGACTTCGCGGGCGATCGACACGCCATCGTTGGTGATCGTGGGCGCGCCGTACTTCTTCTCCAGTACGACGTTGCGGCCCTTGGGCCCGAGTGTGACCTTCACCGCGTCGGCGAGTTTGTTCACACCGGCTTCGAGGGCGCGACGCGCGTCCTCATCGAACTTCAGCATCTTGACCATGGGACCTACTTCGCGACGATGGCGAGCACGTCGCGGCTGGTGAGGATGAGAAGGTCCTCGCCGTCGATCGTGATCTCGGTGCCGCCGTACTTCGAGTAGACGACGGTGTCGCC
>JBDUDK010000016.1:0-12736 GCA_040002995.1 Acidimicrobiales bacterium
TCGATCTCGGCGGGCTCACGTTGCGGGCGCTCGCTACTCCCGGGCACACCCCCGAACATCTCGCCTATCTCCTCCTCGACGACGCCCGTCCGACGGCCTTGTTCTCCGGTGGGTCGCTGCTTGTCGACTCGGTCGCCAGAACCGACCTGATCGGCCCCGAGCGAACGGAGGAGTTGGCGAGGGCGTTGTGGCGTTCGCTACACGATCGGATCCTCGGCTTGCCGGACGAGCTGCCCGTGTACCCGACGCACGGGGCCGGATCGTTCTGCTCTGCCCCGGCGGGCGATGCGCGCACGACGACGATCGGTCGCGAGAAACGGGCCAACCCGCTCCTCGCCGCCGCCGATGAGGACAGCTTCGTCAAGCAGCTCCTCGCCGGGTTGGGTTCGTACCCGCCCTACTTCCTGCGGCTCCGGGAGGTGAACCGCGCCGGCCCGCACCTCTACGGGCCCGGCCAACCCGTGCTCCCTAGGCTCCGACCCGACGCTCTGCGGCTGCTGCAGGCCGCCGGCACATGGGTCATCGACGCGCGACCAGTGGAGGCCTATGCCCGCGGGCATGTGCCTGGGTCGGTGTCGATCGCGCTGCGGCCGCAGTTCGGGAGCTGGCTGGGATGGATAGTGCCCGACGGCGCGCCGGTGGTGTTCGTGCTCGACGCCGGTCAGGACCGCGGCGACCTGATCCGCCAAGCCCGCAACGTCGGCTACGAACAGCTCCTGGGCGAACTCGACGGCGGCGTCGACGCGTGGCGCGCCGCGGGATCCGAGCTCGGCGCTATCCCGCTGGCACCAGTCGAGCAGTTGTCGGGGCGGGTGATCGACGTCCGCCAGCGCAGCGAATACGACACCGGCCACATACCCGGCGCCCGTAACGTCGAACTCGGCTCGATCATCGATGCCGATCTCCCTCGCGGATCGGTCGCGGTCATGTGCGGGCACGGCGAACGGGCCATGACCGCCGCGAGCCTCCTCGTCCGCGGCGGCCACCGCGATCTGACAGTGCTCACCGGCGGGCCAGACGACTGGGCCCGAGTCCACGGGCCGCTCGAGACCAGCGGATGACCGTCACCGCCCCACCGGCATCACAGCCGCTGCGGTTAGGGCTACGCGCGAACCTCGCCCAGTTCGTCCTGCTCGTCGCGGTCAACGCCCTCGTCGGGGGCATGATCGGCCAGGAGCGAACCGTGTTGCCGCTACTCGCCGAGCGCACATTCGGACTCACCGCGTTCACGGCCACCACGACATTCATCGTCGCGTTCGGCGCCACCAAGGCGCTCGCCAACCTCGCGACCGGCGCCCTCACCGACCGAATCGGCCGCAAGCCGCTCCTCGTCGCAGGGTGGCTCATCGGAGTCCCTGTGCCGCTGCTGTTGATCTGGGCTCCGTCGTGGGGATGGGTGATCGCTGCCAACGTCCTGCTCGGAATGAACCAGGGCATGACGTGGTCGACGACGGTGATCATGAAGATCGACCTCGTCGGACCAGCGCGCCGCGGCTTGGCGCTCGGGTTGAACGAGGCGGCCGGCTACGGAGCGGTCGCGCTGACGGCGCTGGTTACGGGAGAGATCGCCGCTCGCCACGGGTTACGTCCCGAGCCGTTCTACCTCGGCATCGCGTTCGCTGGGCTCGGCCTCGGCGTGTCGACGTTGTTCGTACGAGAGACCCACGGCCACGCCCGCCACGAGGCCGCGACGACGACCTCGGTTGGCGGGGCCGACAGGTTCCGATCGGTGTTCGCCCGAACGACATGGAGGGATCGGTCGCTGAGCGCGGTGAGCCAGGCCGGGCTGGTCAACAACGCCGTCGACGGGCTCGCATGGGGCATCCTGCCCTTGCTGTTCGCAGCCCACGGACTGTCGATCCAAGCCATCGGGGTGCTCGCCGCGTTGTACCCAGGCGTGTGGTGTGTCGGCCAACTGTTCACGGGCGCCTGGTCCGATCGGGTGGGTCGAAAGTCGCTGATCGTCGCCGGCATGGTCCTCCAAGGCGCCGCCCTCGCCGTCATGGCCGCGACCACCGGCTTGGCACCCTGGGCGCTTGGTGCGGTGCTCATCGGCATCGGTACCGCGCTCGTCTACCCCACGCTGATCGCCGCGGTCGGCGACGTCGCCCACCCCACCTGGCGAGCGACCGCGGTTGGCGTCTACCGGCTGTGGCGCGACGCCGGCTACGTGGTTGGTGCGCTGCTAGGCGGCGTAGTCGCCGACCTGTTCAACCTACGCGCCGCTGTCTGGGCCGTTGCGGCCCTCAGCATCATGTCGGGCGTCATCGTTGCCGTACGCATGACCGAAACACATCGGAGGGCGGACGCGTGATGACCGCCGCGCCGGGCGCCCGCCAACAACCAGCGCAGAGCTATTCCAGCGGCCCGCGGTGGCGGTTTGGGAAGTGGTGGTCGGTCAGCGCGTGGTGGTCGTGCCCGTTGTGGCCGCACGGACTCGAATGGATGTTGGCCTCGGCCAGACGTGGGATCTGGTGGAGGAGACGGTGGTGTGCTTCTTCGGCGATGGCGTGCGCGGCGGCGAGACTGAGATCCGCGTCAGAGATGATCTCGGCCTCGGCCCGCAGTTCGTGACCGATCCACCGGATCCGCACTCGTTCGACCTCCTCGACACCGTGAACGGAGGCGACCACCCGTTCGACTTCGTCGACGAGTCCGGGATCGACGCTGTCCATCAGACGCCGATAGATGTCTCGGGCGGCGTTCTTGAGCACGAGCAGGATCGCGAAGGTGATGAGAAGCCCGACGATCGGGTCCGCGAGCTGGAAGCCAAGAGCGACGCCGACGGCACCGATTACCACGGCCAGCGATGTCAACCCATCGGTGCGGGCGTGACTGCCGTCGGCAACGAGGGCCGCCGAGCCGATCTTGCGCCCGACGCGGATGCGGTAACTGGCGACGAGTTCGTTGCCGACGGCGCCGATAAGCCCGGCGACTATCACCCAGGCGACGTTGCGGACGTCGTGGGGGTGACGGAGTCGTTGGACCGCCTCCCACGCGGCGACGGCCGACGACAAGGCGATCATGAGAACGATGAAGATGCCGGCAAGGTCCTCTGAGCGCCCGTAGCCGTAGGTGTAGCGCTTCGTCGCGGGTCGCCGTCCCAGCCAGAAGGCGAGACCGAGCGGCAGCGCGGTCAACGCATCGGTGAAGTTGTGGATCGTGTCGGCCAGGAGCGCGACCGACCCACTTACGAGAACCACGACCAGCTGCAATGCTGCCGTGAGAGCTAGAGCTCCCAGCGAGACCTTCAGAGCGAGGGTTCCTTCGGCGCTTGCCTCGAGCGCCGTGTCCAACAAGTCAGCCGCGTCGTGACTGTGAGGCGCGAAGACGGAGCCGAAGAGAGCACGGAGCCCTCGAGCGTGCTCGTGGCCATGACCGACTTCCTCGTGGCCGTGGTCGTGCTCATGGGCGCCGTCGCCGAGATCGTCGGGCTGCAAGTCGTTGTGATACCCGGGCTCGCGATACGACTCTCCGCGTAGCGAGGGGTCGTGGATTGGGGGTTCGCCGCTGACGTGCTCGCTCATGCTTGCCTCCGTCCTTGACGCGTCCCCGCACGGGACGCCGCTCGTGGTGATCGGGGAGGTCGTGCACGAGGTGGTCGGCGTGGAACAGGGCCTCTTCGACGAGCCGACGGACGTGGGTGTTCGGCGCTTGGTAGAAGACCTTTGTCCCATCGCGCCGCGTCTTGACCAGCCGGGCGAGGCGCAGCTTCGCCAAACTCTGGGACACTGCAGACGACTGGGCGCCGACATGCTCCGCGAGGTTGTTCACCGAGTGCTCTCAGTGCAGGAGCGCCCACACGATCCGAAGCGGGGTGGGATCTGCGAGCAGCTTCAGGGTCTCGACCGCGATCGAAACCTGCTCGTCAGTTGGCTCCGACAATCGCCCTTCCTGCGATCTCTGCGTAGTCATGCGGCGACCAGGATAAGGGACGCGAACTAGTATGACAGCGTGTAGTAGGTAGGTGCGACGGTGCTGTAGTCGTGAGGAGCTGAGCGTGTCTGATCCCGTCCTCCATCCGCGCTCACGTCTTGCCGGCGTGGTGCTTCTCGCGGCAGTGGTGATAGCGGCGTGTGGTGGGGGCACGAGTCCGTCGACGAGCGGCGCGACAGCGGGAAGCATCGAACAGATCAGCAAGGGTGCCGTCGGCTATTCACTCGTACAGGCGCAGGGCGCTCTCACGTTGGGGCGGAACCGTTTGGTGTTCGGCCTCGTGCCGCCGGGGAAGGACTTCGGCGCGGGCGTGGTGGGTGGCTCACCGCAGGTGTGGGCGGCCAAGGACGAGACGTCACCGGCCATCGGCCCCTTCCCGGCCCGTTGGGTGATGTGGGGCAAGTCGAGGACCGACGTTTACGGTGCCCCGCCCGTGCCCGGCTATTTCGCCGTCGAGGTCGATATCCCCGGACCGGGCATCTGGACGTTTCTCGTGACGATGCGCGACAAGGGGCGTCTCGTCGCCGGCACGGCAGCGATGGAGGTCAAGGCGCACCCGGTCGCGGCGATCGGCTCCAAGGCCCTGTCGGAGGCGACGCCGGTGGCGACGACGCCGGCCGAGGCGGCCAAGATCGACACCCGGGACCCACCAACGCCAATGCATTACATCAGCCTGGACGTGGCGCTGCGCAACGGCCTCCCGACGGTCGTGGTTTTCGCGACGCCGCTGTTGTGCACGAGCCGGATGTGCGGGCCGGTCGTCGACGAGGTCTTGGATGTTTACGACAAGGTGGGCGCGACGCGAGCCAACTTCGTCGACGTCGAGGTCTACCCGCAGCGCGACGCCGATAAGCCGGCCCCCGAGTATCTGCGATGGGGGTTCGACACTGAACCGTGGGTCATCGTCATCGACAAGGCTGGGATCATCCGGGGGCGATTCGAGGGGCCGAGCACCGCCGCCGAGATCGAAGCAGTCCTTGACCCGCTGCTGGCGAACGCCTGATCGGTGAAAGGCGCCAAGCTGAGTCCACACAAGACGCGGCGTCAGTAGTCGAGGACATCGATGACCGATCCCGAGTTGCCCGAGCCGCCTCACACCCGCACCGAACGGAGGGCCGAGCGCAAGCGTCTCCGCGGCGTGCGACGCCAGCGCCGCCGACTCCTGGCGAAGAGGGCCAAGGACAAGAAGTCGAGAGGCAAGGACCACAAGAAGGAGAAGAAGGGAAAGCGATGACCGTGACCGAATCCAGCAGCGCGCCGCGCACGATCGAGTTCGTCACCGTCAAACGCAACCTTCCCCTCACATGGCGGTCCTATGGGCACTGGTGGATCGAGATGGACGGTGAGGAGAGCTACGGCTGGTGGCCGGCCCAGTGCCCGGTCGGCGTCCTACAAGCCTTCAAGGGCACCGGCGGGATTCTCAACGGCATGGGTGTCACCGAGGAGGGCACGTCGAACCGCGACCCGAACCACGGTCTGCCGGCCGACTACGAGTTCCATCCCGTTCTGATTTCGGAGAAGACCGACGACACACTGCGAAACGACATGCGCCACTATGCGCACTCGTTCACCGGCGAATGGCGATGGTCAACGAGGCCGACCATGAACTGCCGACTCTTCCAGCTCGACCTGTTCGATGCCGTCGGGCTCGTCGACGGGACCGGCAACTACCACACCCGAGGTGAAGGCTGCCCAGCCCTGCGAACGCCCCGCCGGGTCGCGGCTCGACTAACCGGGCGGCGTCGATGGCCCGGCAACTTGCCCCGCCCCGGACAACGCGTCGGCGACATTTCCGCGCGACGGTCGTAACGACCGATGCTCATCGCTCACCTCTCGCCAGCCGACCACGCTGGCGTCGCCATGGTGCTTCGCCTTGGCCCCATCTTGCCGATCCTCCTCGTGGGCGGGGCGGCGCTCGTGCGTTGGCGAAGCCACCTGGGTAGGGAGGTCGCGGTCGCCGCTGTCGCCTCGGCGGCTGCCGGTGTGGTCCACCTCGCCCTGATCGGAGAACACTTCGGAGAGAGTGTGACTGCTGGCATCGCGTTCGCGGTGGTCGGGCTGTGGCAGGTGGCTCTGGGCATGCTGCTGGCCATCGACCAGCGCAGGCGCGGCACGTGGATCGTCGCCGCTCAGGCGACGGCCGTGGTCGTGATCGCCGTCTATGTCGCGAGCCGAACGACGCGTGTCCCTTCCCTCGACGGGCGAGAAGCATTCGACGCACTCGGCATCATCACGACGCTGCTCGCTGTCGTTGCCGCGCTCGCGCCCCTCACCCGTCACCTCGCTCGGTACCGCGTGCCGTCGACGGTGACGCTCCCTTTGCTGTTCGTCGCTGTCGCAGCAGCGGGACCGCTCGTGTTTGGGGTCTCGGGGGTGTTTGGACGCGGCGCGCTGACCATCACAACATCGGTGGCGGCTCTGGTCCTCATTGGCGCCACCCGAGAACAGCGGTGGTGGGCGGCCGCCGACGGAGCCATCATCGCCCTCATAGTCCGTGCCCCCAACCTCGGCGCGCTCGTCGTCGCCGGTCTCATCGCCGGCGTGGTCCGTGCCGGAGGGGGTCGAGGGATCGTGCGACTGCCCGCAGCGGCCACCGCAACGGCCGCAGTGCTCGCCGTGCCAGCGCTCAATGCGCGACTCGATCTTCTCCACGTCGGCCACCCCGCTGACACCGCGGCCGAGGTCGTGGTCTTCGTCGCCGCGGGTGCCCTCGCCTCTATAGCGCTGGCCCAAGGTCGGGTCACCGCCGTGGTCGCCGCCTACGCTACCTACGCGACGATCGAGGCAGCCCGGTTCACGATCGGAACGACTGGTCTCGGCGCGATCGAAGTGCCGATCACCTCGCTCAGTGTTCTGCTACTGGTGACCGTCGCCGCCCTCGACGCTTCGCTCTTGCCGTCAGCTCGCGCATCGATCGCTGCGGGCGGTGCGACGGGTCTCGCGATCGGTGTCTTACGTGCCCTGAACGTTGCGTATCCGACCCCGTGGGGGGTTGTAGTCGGCGTCAGCGCGGTCGCTACTGAGAGGAGCTGGACAATGTGGCGACGGCCTTCTCGACCTGATCGAACGGGACGTGCATCTGCAGCGACACTTCCCGGAACCGAATCTTCCCGGTCCGGTCGATGAGCCAGAACGAATGCGTTGAGAACGGACCCATGCTGCCGGGCAGGTCGTAGATGCCGAACGCGCGGGCCACCGAGGTGTCAGCGTCGGCGAGGATCGGCACATCTACGCCGAGCCGCTTAACGAGGTCTGTCGAGGTCGCCAGATCCTGGACCGAGACCGCGTACACCTCCACCCCACGTGCCTCGAACCCTGGCTTGGCTTTCTGCAGCTCGACCAGCTGCTCCTCGCACGGCGCTCAACCGGCGTGCTCGTAGAAATACAGCAACACGTCTCGCTTCCCGCGAAACGCCGATACGTCGACGGTCTGCCCCGACGTCGCCGCCAGCCGCACCGTCGGTGCCACGGCACCGACATCGAGGGTCGCACTCGACGACCCGCTTGACGAGTTCCTATCCCGCGACAAGACCACCACGCCGACCCCGACGATCACTACGAGCGCGACAGCGACGGCGATACGCATCCGGGAGCTAGGCATCGGTCGCTACGATAGCGACGATCTACGACAGTGTGTACATCGTGGCAACGGGCCCGCCAACAAACCGTCGTCGGTGCCAAGCTTGGACCGCATCTGCTGGATTGGAGGGAGTCTGATGGCCCGTCGGCCGATGGGGGAACTCGAAGGGTCGGTGATGGACACGTTGTGGGATCGAGGCGGTTGGCGCACGCCTGGTGAGGTCCATGAGCTCCTGCCCGGTGGTGATGACCTGGCCTACAGCACCGTGCTCACCGTCCTCATCCGCCTGTGGAAGAAGGGCCGCCTTGAACGCCGACGCGACGGCAAGGCTCACGCGTACCGACCTGTGGCGACACGTGAGGACTACGCAGCCGCCCGCATGGGCGAGATGCTCGCCAGCGCCGACCGCCGGGGTGCGCTCACTCGCTTCGTCGCGGAGCTCAGCGCCTCCGACCGAGCGCAACTACGTCGTGCGCTGGCGCGCAAGACCAAGAGAGGCTGATCGGTGAGCGTGCTGCTCGTCATCATCGGCGCTTCATTTCTCGCGATACCTGCTCTGCTCCGCGACGTCGGACGCGCTGCCACGCCAGCCACGTGGAGTCGGTGGTGCCTGTGCGCGGGCTGGTTTGGCGTCACGACCGTGGAAGCGGGACTCGTCACGACCGCCGGGCCCACCATTCTCAAGGCCGCCGGCGTCCCCGCTCTCGCCGCGGCGTGCGAGCGCACCCTCGCCCCCCTCCAACCGGGTGGACCTCTTACCGGCTGGCTTGCCGCCGCCGCGTCCGTCTGGCTCCCGGGTGCTCTCCTGGTCGGTGCCGGTCGGGCCCGCCGTACCCGCCGCAACGCGGCCGTCGAACCGTGCGTTGGCCGTCACCAGACTCGGCAAGGCATTGATCTGGTCGTCGTGCCCTCCCGCGATGCCCTCGCCTACAGCGTCTCGGCGCGCGGCCCCCAGGTCGTCGTGAGCCAAGAACTGGTCGATCGTCTCAACCCCGACCAGCTCGACCTCGTGGTTCGCCACGAACTCGCCCACCTGCAACGCGGCCATCAACGACACCTCACCACGGCCGTCGCGTTGGAGACCGCGCTCGGTCCCCTCGCACGGGCCACGACAGGCGAGCTCAGACTGGCCGTCGAGCGCGCCGCCGACGAAGAAGCGGCCGGCGATGACATCGACCGCCGCCGCCATCTGCGGGCCGCGCTTTTATTCTGTGCGGCGCAACCCGCCGGAGCGCTAACAACGCTGTCTCCGGCATCAATGGTCGCCGCACGAGTCGGCGCCCTCACAACGGCACCCGTACGGCCATCAATCACCGATCGCGCGCTTCTACACGCGCCCGCAGTTCTCCTCGCGTTCGCGGCTACCGGCGCGCTGACCGGCTGGGGCGAACACATAAGTCGTGTGATCGCCATGGCTGGCCGCTGCCCCGCGTAGTCCCGTCTCGTACATACTGTAAAATGTATGGCGGGCTTCCTTCTACCGTTCATCGCGATCGCCGCCGGGATGCTGTCGTTCAGCTCCCCGTGCTGCCTGCCGCTGCTGCCGACCTACATCAGCTATATGGCCGGCATCCCCGTCGGGCGAGACCCGGCGACGGCGCGCCGCACGACGGTGCGGGCCGCCCTCGGATTCGTGTCCGGATTCACGCTGGTGTTCACCGCTCTCGGCGCACTCGCGGGAGCGCTGGGCAGCACTCTGGTGCGCCAACTTCCCCTTATGGTGCGCGTATCAGGTGTCCTCATCATCGTGATGGGCTTCGCCATGTTGGGGGTCGTGCGGATCCCGTTTCTCGCCCGCGAACGCCGCCTCGTGGACCTCCACCGCGTCGGGCACGGACCCGGCTCGGCGGGCCTGCTCGGCGCGGCCTTCGCGGCCGGGTGGAGCCCGTGTATTGGGCCGGTACTCGCCACGATTCTCGCCACCGCGGCCACTACGGGGACCGTCGGGTGGGGCATGGTGCTTCTCGCCTTGTACTCAATCGGGCTGGGCCTCCCGTTCATCGCTTTGGCCCTCGGCCTCAACCGCGCCCAGCGCAGTGTCATCTGGCTCCGCCGCCACGCTCTCGGCGTCGAACGAGTCAGCGCTCTACTTCTCGTGGCTATCGGCGTCCTGTTCATCACCGGCGCATGGCGAACCTTGCTACTCCCGCTGCAACGCAGCCTCGCACGCATGGGCTGGCCGCCAATCTGACGCTGCAACCCTCCTCCTCGTACATTGTGTACGATTTAGAAATTCGTCTGAGAGGAGAGACAAGTGTGCTTCAACCGCAAGGTCCTCATAGGCCTCGGACTCGCGGCCATCGTCCTCTTCGCCATCGCCGGCCGCAGCGGCGTCCATTTCCTGCCCGCTCTCATCGCGCTGGCATGTCCGCTGTCGATGTTCGCCACGCTGGGCGGAATAACTGCCAGCCGCCGCAGCGACAAGTCCGCCATCGACACCAAAGCGACGGCTGCCGGCACTGACGAACTCGCGGAGTTACAGGCCGAAGTAGCCCAGCTGCGGGCAGCTCAGACCCAGCGCGCACCGAGCGACGTCAGCCATCGACTTGAACCATGACGCCCGACGGCAGCCCGACCGAGCCTGCGGTCGAGGGGTACAGCCCTCGGCGGCGCCACCCCGTCCGCTGGGTCGCCCTCACCGTCGGCGTCATCGTCTTTCTCATCACGTCCATCATCGTCGGAGGTCGCATCGCGGGAAAGGCCAACCCGGCCAACAGCCCGCTCCTCGGCAAACCCGCTCCCACGTTCGATCTCGTCCGCATCGACGCGCCCGGCCGCATCAAGTCCTTGAACCTTCGCGGCAGCGTCACCATCATCAACTTCTGGGCCAGCTGGTGCGTCCCGTGCCGTGCGGAGAACGCCCGCCTCGCCTCCTTCTACCAGCGATGGCACCCCAAAGGGGTTGAACTCGTCGGCATTCTCTACGGCGACAGCGTTGGGGCCGGCAAAGACTTCCGCAACGAGCTCGGCGGCACCTGGCCACTCGTCGATG
The DNA here is from genome assembly GCA_040002995.1 of Acidimicrobiales bacterium. Taxonomy (GTDB): domain Bacteria; phylum Actinomycetota; class Acidimicrobiia; order Acidimicrobiales; family Ilumatobacteraceae; genus JBDUDK01. The sequence continues at coordinate 10,509 of JBDUDK010000016.1, forward strand.
ATCCCAATGGTGCGACCTCTGTCGACTACGGGGTCATCGGCGTACCCGAGACATTCATCATCAACCAGAACGGCCTCGTCGTCTCGAAGCTCATCGGCGCCGTTGGTCCCACCACCCTCGACGACATACTTGTCCAACTCGCGAATGGCGCATCCACCGTCACCTACACCAACGGCGCGGACTACCGCCAGAGCCCAGACACCACGACCCGTTGAGATAGACGGTTCCGACCGACGCTCGCAAGCGCGGCGGCAACAAAGGCCGGGGCACTTGCTGCTAGCTCGCAGCGTTGGCCCTTAGACCGCACGGCGGGCACGACCCAGGATGTGCGGCGCAGTCAATTTCGCGAGCCAACACGGTTGGAACCCGAACCGTTCGCAGGTCTCGATCTCGAATCCGGCGGCCACAATGGCCGCCTCAGTTTGTCGAGTGAGGTGACAACCACCCGCAAAGAAGCCCCAGACGCGGTCGGCACGCTGCTGCACTCGAGCCAAGCGGACGTCATCGGAGCCGACATGTTCGTAGAAGCGGAGCTCGCCTCCGGGTCGGATGACCCGCCACAACTCGCCGAGCGCCGATCGCTGGTCGGGAACCGAGCACAGTACGAGCGACGCCACAGCCGCGTCGACCGACTGGTCGGGAAGCGGCACGGCGTCGGCGGCGCCGTCCACGACCGTCACCGGTACCCGCGCTAGCAGTGCCGCTTCCGCGGCCCGGGCTCGAAGGTAGGGCTCGGGTTCGACCGCAACCACCTCGCTCACGGTGTGGGGATAGTGCGCGAAGTTCAAACCGTTGCCCGCACCAACCTCGACGACCCTGCCCGCAAGTCCGCCAAGAAGCCGATCGCGATGCTCCGCCGCACCCGCCTTCTCCGCCGCTGCGCCGACGCGTTGATAGACCCGCGCAAAGATCGGGTGCCGGATCGTCGTCCCGGAACTACTCATCGCGTGAAGTTAGACCCTTCGATTTCCCCTCGCGGCTTTGGGCCACTGTAGGTGTGAGTCTGTGACCTTGACCGGACGCGATCTCGAACTCGTCGCTCCCGTCGGGCCGTCCACGTCGCCCGAGATCGGCCGGGCCGTCGCTCCTTATTCGCAGCACGTTTCGCCCCGCCAAGCTTCGTGTCCTTCCTTCGCGGCGAGAAGGGCGATGCCGACGGCGGCGAGCGGGTCGGCCCACCACCATCCAACCGTGGCGTTGACGAGGAGGCCGCCGAGCAGTACGGCGGACAGGTAGGCACACAGCTTGGTCTGGTTGCTGTCGGCGATGACAGTGGTGCTGGCCATCGCCCGACCGGTGCGACGCTTGGCGCCTGCCAGGATCGGCATAGCGATGAGCGAGGCGATGGCCAGCCCGATGCCCACCGGTGAACCCACTGGTTCGGTGCGGCCAACGAGATCCCACACCGCTTGGACCACAACGTAAGCGGCGAGGGCGAAAAAGCTGAGGGCGATAAACCTCAGGGCGCGACGCTCGCGGTCTTTCGCGAGACTGTTGAATTGCCAAAGGATCACGAGCGCCGACAGCACCTCAACGGTGGAGTCCAACCCGAACCCGACAAGCGCGATTGAGCCTGCAGCCGATCCGGCGGCGATGGCCACCGCCGCCTCGATGACGTTCCAAGAGAGGGTGGCGATAGCGAGAAGCCGGGCCCGGCGAGCCAGCCGATCCGGCGTCGCGGTGGTGCTCACCAGGTCATTTGATTGCAGCCGTGGTGGTCATCGGGTTCGACCTGCCGTCGTTCTGCAGCTATGGGGCTCAGTGTGCATCAGCAACGGTTTTCTCGTCAGCGGTCCAGCATTGATGACGGAACGGGAACACCCACCGGAAGGTGCTGAGCAGTGGCCGTTTGCACCAACACTCAGGTTTGCAGCCGCATTCGACGGCGCCCATTCCTTCGACGAAGCGCCCGATGATCGCGAACAGTACGTAGAGCGACAACCCCCGCAAGAGGATGTGTTTCATGACACGAGCCTAAGGCCATTCGGCCAAGTCGCCAGGGGGGCGGTGGTACCGCGGGGCTGCTGGCCTCAAGGAAACCGTGCTCCTGTGCGGTCGCGTGACTAGCCGCGTCCAAAGTCAGTCGCGGTTGCCTAGTCAGCAGTCGCGTCCGTAGTCGCGTGACTAGTCGCGTCCACGGTCGCGTGACCAGTCGCGTCCGCAGTCGCGTCACCAGTCGCGTCACCAGTCGCGTCCGCAGTCGCGTCACCAGTCGCGTCGTAGTCGCG
>JBDUDK010000101.1:0-12638 GCA_040002995.1 Acidimicrobiales bacterium
CGTACGAAGCCGAACGTGCCGAGTTTCAGCATGACGGCCGCGAGGATCACCGAGCCCTGCGTGGGCGCCTCCGTGTGGGCGTCGGGGAGCCACGTATGGAACGGGAACATGGGCACCTTGATGGCAAAGCCCATGAACAAGCCGCCGAAGATCAGGAGCTGCGTCGAGTGGAGAATGCCGCTCGAGTGGGCGGCGAGGTACTCGATCGCAAAGCTCTGGCTGCCCGTCTTGAAGAACAGCGCCAGGAAGGCCAACAGCATCAACGCCGAGCCGAACAACGTGTAGAGGAAGAACTTGATGGCGGCGTACCGGCGGTTGTCGCCGCCCCACACGCCGATCATGAAGTACATGGGCAGCAGCACGACCTCGAAGAACACAAAGAACAAAATGAGGTCCTGGGCCACGAACGTCCCGTTCATCCCTACCTCGAGGATGAGGATCAGGGCGAAGAACGCTTTCGGGTTGCCCGGCTCTGGAATGTGATCCCAGCTATAGATAATCACGAGTACGACGATCACCATCGACAGGATCAAGAGCGGCAAGCCGAGGCCGTCGATGCCGACGATGTAGCGCGACTTGATCACCGGGATCCACTCGGTGTTCACGTAGAACTGGAGCTTGCCGGCCAGCAGGCCCGACGAGCTCTGGCTGTAGTCGAACGTCGACAAGATCGCCACGCCGACGCCAAGGGTGGCCACCGACGTCGCCAGGGCCGCCACCTTGATCGCATAGTCGTTGCCCTTCGGCATCGCCATGACGACGAAGGCGCCGAGTAGCGGCAGGAACACCGCCGCCGTCACGAGCCAGTTGTTGTCGGTGAGGTGCATGCTCAATGGCTCCTAGACGACGATGACGAGGATGAGGGCGCCGACGGCGGCGGCACCGAAGAGCAACGCGCCGTACTGCTGAACTTTGCCTGTCTGCACCCGGCGGAGGAGGCCACCGGAGCCTTCCGCGCTCAAGCCGACGCCGTTGACGGCACCGTCGACAACGCGCTGGTCGATATTGCGATACACCCACTCGCCGCCGACGCGACTACCGCGTGCGACGCCGTTTACGAGGCCATCGATGAGCTTCTGGTTGGTCCAGTAAACGGCGCGGGCAATCGGCCCGGAGACGGCGGCGACGACGCCTCTTTCGTAGATGAAGTCGAGGTAGTACTTGTTCACGAGGAAGCGGTAACCCATCCCCAGGAACCGGTTGCGCGCGGTCAAACCTTGGAGCTCACGGCGCTCGTAGAAGGCGCGACAAAGCACAAAGCTCACGGCGATGCCGATCGCCGCGATCGCGAACGACCCCATCGCCGGACCCCACTCGAACGGGGCGTTCACGATGTGCGGGAACGCAGCCGCGGCTTCGTCGACACGCGGCTGGACCCATTCGGTGAACTTCTCCCAGTGAAATCCCTCTGCGTTGAGAAGCCCCGCCAGCGCGGCGCCAGTGGCCAAGATCACCAGGGGCACCGTGATGAGCAGGTTCGATTCGTGCGGCTCGTCGTGCCCCGCCGCCGCATGCGTGTCATGCAGCGCCGCGTGGGCGTCGGGCGCATCGTGCGTCTCGTCGATCGCCACGTGATGGCCGGCCGCGGCGCCGCGCGGCTCGCCGAAGAACGTGAGGTAGACGCAACGGGTCATATACCCAGCCGTCATGAACGCGCCAACGAGGCCCACGACCATGAACACCGTGTAGCCGTTGTGCCCGGCGTTGGCGAGGATGGCGTCCTTCGACCAGAACCCCGCCAGCGGGAATATGCCAGCCAGGGCCAGCGTGCTCACGATGAACGTCGCGCACGTGATGGGCATCTTGCGGGCCAGACCGCCCATGTCCTTCTTCATGTCGAAGCTGTGGTGGGAGCCGGAGTGACTCACGGATCCGGCGGCAAGGAAGAGGCACGCCTTGAAGAACGCGTGCGTGAAGATATGGAAGACGGCTGGAGTCCACGCACCGACGCCGAGTCCCATCATCATGTAGCCGAGCTGGCTGACAGTTGAGTACGCGAGCACCCTCTTGATGTCGGTTTGCACGAACGCGAGTGCGGCGGCGATCACGATGGTGATGCCACCGATCAGGCAGATGAAATTCACACCGCCGTTCGCGATATGGAAGCCCTGAAAGAAGACGGGATAGAGCCGGGCCACGAGGTAGACGCCGGCGACGACCATCGTCGACGAATGCAAGAGCGACGACACCGGTGTAGGCCCAGCCATGGCATCGGGTAGCCACGTGTGCAGCGGGAATTGGCCGGACTTGCCGATGCAGGCGATGAAGAGCGCCACCGCGCCCCAGAGCGCGACCGAGTGCGACGCGGTGCCCGACATCGCCCACTCATTGATCTTCTCGACGCTGAACGAGCCCGACCCCCAGTAGACGATGGCGATGCCGACCAGCAGGCCGACGTCGGCGGTGCGCAACGTGAGGAAGGCCTTGAGCGCCGACCGGGAGTTACCGGGGTCTTCCCACCAGTGCCCGATCAACGCGAACGAGCACAGACCCATGATCTCCCAGCCGAGCAGGATTTGGATCATGTTCTCGGCGACGACCATGTTCAACATGCCCGCCGAGAAGAGTGTGAGCAGTGCGTAGAAATGCGTGTAGCGCCGATCGCCGCGCATGTACTCGAGCGAATAGATCTGCACGAGGGTGGAGATGAGCGCCACGACGAACAGCAAGGTGACCGACAGTCCGTCGACGTGCGACCCGATCGCGAACTTGGTGCCGCCCGCCTGCCACCAGGTCCAGGTCTTGATGACCGGCCCGACGAAGGCCTCGCCTTCGGGCACTCGGTTGATCCACTGGTACGCGGTACCGATCGCGAACACCAGTGAGCCGACCATCGAGGCCACGCCGATCTCGGCGCCCTTGCCCGGCATCCGCTTGCCGCCGAGGAGGATGATGAAGAACGCGATGAACGGTATGGCAGGGATCAGCCACGCGTGCTCGAGGAACCACATCGCGCGGGTCAGCCCTTCATCTCTGAGAGCTCATCGAGGGCGACCGAGCGACGATTGCGGTACACGAGCAGCACCATCGCCAGCCCGACGCCTACCTCGGCCGCCGCGACCGCGATCACGAACAGCGCGAAGACCTGCCCGGAAACGTTGTCGTTGCGGAGGGAGAACGCGACAAGGTTGATGTTGACGGCATTCAAAATGAGTTCGATCGACATCAGAACAAGCACGGCGTTGCGGCGGGCGAGCACTCCGTAGACACCGGTGCAGAACAGGAACGCACCGAGGAGGAGGAACTCGTTGATGAGCATGATCAGGCCTCTCAGTCGCGGCGGGCCAGCACGATGGCCCCGACAAGTGCAGCCAACAGGACTATCGAGAGCACCCAGAACGGGATGAGGTAGGTGGAGAAAATCGAGTCGCTCACGAGTTCGGTGGGCGTGCCGCCCGACGCGGTCGGCAGCTTCTGCGCGTGGAAGGCGTCGATGAGCACTGCGCTCATCGTGCCCGCGAGCAGCAGCGCGGTGGCGATACCTATGCCCCATTGGCGCGAGGTCAACTGGTCCTCGCCGCCGATCTTGGCGCGGGTGAGCATCGTTCCGAAGAGGAAGAGCACGACGACCGCGCCGATATAGACGAGCACCTGGGTGGCCGCCACGAACTCGGCCGAGAGCAGGATGAACTGGGCGGCGACACCGGCCAGCACGACCACGAGCCACAGCGCCGCGTGCACGACGTAGCGGGTGGTGACGACCCGGATGGCCGCCACCGCCATCATGGCGGCGATCACGCCGAAGCCGATGTGCTGGGCGACCATCGTCTACTTCTTCTTCTTGTCGGCGCCCGCTTCGAGATCGGGCGCTTCCGGCACGGTCTCCATCCAGAGACCGAGTTTGGTCTTGTCGTGCAGCAGGTCGGCGATCTTGGGCTCTGAGTACTCGTACTCCGGGCTCCAGAACAGGGCGTCGAACGGGCAAACCTCGACACAGATGCCGCAGTACATGCAGAGGGCATAGTCGATGTCGAAGCGGTCGAGATTCGACACCGTGCGGGGCTTGCCGCCTGCCCGCCGGGGCGGGGCCTTCTCCTTGTGGCCCTCGATGTAGATGCACCAGTCGGGGCATTGGCGCGCGCACAGCATGCAGACCGTGCAGTTCTCCTCGCGCAGCGCGATGACACCGCGCGCACGGGTGGGAGGCGCTTCTTTCTCGTGCGGGTACTGCACCGTTGCCGCCCCGCCGCCGAACCGCTTGGGTTTGGTCGTTTGAATGATGGTGCCGAGCGTGACACCGAGCCCTTTCAACACACCGGGAAGCTTGGGCATGGTTACAGCGCCACCTTCAGGACGGCGGTGAGCATGATGTTGCCGAGCGCGATCGGAATCAGCACCTTCCACGCGAACCTTTGCAGCTGATCCTCGCGGAACCGCGGGTACGTGAAACGCACCCAGAAGATCACGAACATGATGAGCATCATCTTCGTGAACAACACGATGGGTCCGATGATGTTCATGGCATTGTTGTTGAGGCTCACCCACGGGATCGCCCAGCCGCCGAGGAACATCGTGGCCGCCAGGGCCGCGAACGCACCGGCCGACGCGAACTCGCCGATGAAGAACATCAAGAACCGGAAGCCGGAATACTCGGTCATATAGCCGGCGACGAGCTCCGATTCAGCTACGGGCATGTCGAACGGCGTCTGAGTGAGTTCGGCCTGCACCGAGATCAAGAACACGAGGAATCCGATCATTTGCGTGAAGACGAACGGCTGGCCGATGCCACTCCACCCGAAGATCTCCCCATCATGTTGCGCTCCCACGATTGCCTGCAGGTTGAGCGTGCCCGCTTGGATCACCACGCCGATGACGGCGAGCACCAAGGGAAGCTCGTACGCGATGAGCTGACCGGCGGCCCGCAACCCTCCGATCAACGAGTACTTGTTGGCGCTCGACCAGCCGGCCATCAAAATGCCGAGCACCGACACCGACGACACGGCGAGCGCGAGGAAAATGCCGGTCGAGTACGTACCGAAGATCGCGTCAGGCCCGAACGGCACCGCGATGTACACCAAGAACACCGTGACCACGACCACGATCGGCGCCAGCTTGAAGATGCGGCGATCGGCACCGCGAGGAACGAGATCTTCCTTCTGGAGAAACTTGCCGACCTCGGCGAAGAGCTGCAATGAGCCGTAGGGCCCGGCCTCCATGGGCCCGAGCCGGCTCTGCATGAAGCTCACCATCTTGAACAGGTAGACGTAGACGGCCGTGCCGGCGGGAATGAGCACCGCGACCATCACGCCGAGCGAACGAAGGATGGATTGGCCCCAGTACGGGATCACAATTCCGAGCAGGTTCATCGGTCGATGTCACCGAGGATGAAATACAAGCTGGCGAGGATGGTGATCACGTCGGGGACGAACGTGCCCTTGAGCACCCACGACGCCACCGAGATGTTGTTGAACGACGCCGACCGGATCTTCACGCGGAACGGGCCGGTATCGCCCTTGCTGATGACGTAATAGCCCATCTCGCCGAGCGGGTTCTCGGTGCTAACCCACGCCTCGCCCTCCGGCACCTTGATGATGCGGGGCACCTTGGCCATGATGGGACCGGCAGGGAGCGAGTCAAGCAACTGATCGATGATGCGCGTGCTCTCCCTGACCTCCTGAAGACGCACCCAATAGCGCGCAAAGCAGTCGCCGTCGGGGTGGGTCCAGACCTTCCACTCGGCCTTGTCCCAGGCCATCGGTAACTTCTGGTCGCGACGCAAGTCCCAGTCGACTCCGCTCGCCCGCAGGTTCGCGCCCGAGAGCCCGAACGAGAGCGCAACGTCGCGAGGGATTACCCCGACGCCACGCGTGCGCTTGATGAAGATCTCGTTGCCGACGAGCAGGTCCTCCATCTCGTCGCAGAACGACCGCATCTTGTCCATCGTGGCTTTGGTCTCGTCGATCCAGCCCTTGGGGAGGTCGTCCTTCAGCCCGCCGATGCGATCGAAGTTTGGATGGAAGCGTCCGCCCGTGACCGCCTCGATCTGGTTGAGGACGTGCTCGCGATCGCGGAACGCGTAAAAGACCGGCGTGATCGCGCCGAGCTGCACCCCCATGTCGCCGAGGAAGAGCGACACGTTCGCGATGCGCGACAACTCGAACAACACCGTGCGGATGTATTGCGCCCGAGCGGGGGCCTCCACGCCCATCAGCTTCTCCGCCGCAAGGATGAACGGGACCTCGTTCGCGAAGCTTCCGAGCCAGTCGATGCGGTTGATCAGCGTGGTGACCTGGGGGAAGCTTCGTACTTCGGTGAGCTTCTCGTACCCACGGTGCATGTAGCCGCACGACGGTTCGGCCCACACCACCATCTCGCCGTCGAGCCTCGTGATGATGCGGAGCGTGCCGTGCGTGGCGGGATGCTGGGGCCCGATGTTGAGGGTCATGCCCTCGGTTTCGAGCTCGACGTTGATGCGCGCGTCGGACGCCTGAGCGGCGATGTACGCGAGCTGGCGGCGGTCGGAGACTGTGGTCATTCCGCCTCGCCTGTTTCTTCGCCACCGGGCATCGGCTCGACGTCGACGATGCCGGGCCACGGCTTCACCATGCGGGCGAGGAGCGGAAAGTCCTTGCGCAGCGGATGACCCTCGAAGTCGCCGGGGAGATAGATGTGCGTGAGGTTGGGGTGTCCGTCGAAGGTGATGCCGAACATCTCCCACGCTTCGCGCTCGTGCCAGTTGGCGCCGGCGTACACGGGCGTCCACGATGCGATGTGCGGCGCGTCGTCGGCGACGTCGGCCTTCAACGTGAGCCCAAAGCGCTGCTTCGTGGAGTAGACGCGCGCAAAGACCTGCATTCGCGTGTCGCCGCCGGCGTAGCCGGGGACGGTCTCGGTGGAGCGCTCAGGGGGTGGTTCGGTCGGATCGTCTTCGCCCTTGCCGTACGGAGAGGGCATCCAGTCGATCGCGGAGAGGAAGCAGAAGTAGTCACAACCGAGCTGGTCACGAACGAACTCGCCTGCGGCTACCCACGCGTCGGCGCGAACGCGCATCCAAAGATCGTCGCCCGGTATCAGGTGCGAGCCGGCGAGCGCATCGCCGAGTGAGGCTTGCATCCGCGCCAGCACCCCCTGGCGAAGCTCGTCGACGGCCGGCGCCGCCGGCGCGTCAGTCGACGACAATCGGCTCACCCCTCGGAGCCGGCCCGAAGCCGTCCTCGCCCCGCCACTTGCGGGCCATGTCCTCGGTCTTGATCCGCTCCTGCAACAACACGATGCCCTCGAGCAGCGCCTCGGGTCGGGGCGGGCAACCCGGCACGTAGACGTCGACCGGAATGATCTGGTCGACCCCCTTGGTCACCGAATAGCTGTCCCAGTACGGCCCACCACAGTTCGCGCACGAACCCATCGAGATCACGTACTTCGGCTCCGGCATCTGTTCCCACAACCGACGGATCGACGGGGCCATCTTGTCGGTGACGGTGCCGGAGATCACCACGAGGTCGGCCTGGCGCGGGCTGGCGGGCAACGGGATGACGCCGAGGCGCATCACGTCGTAGCGCGGGGAACCGAACGCCGCGCCCATCTCGATCGCACAACAGGCGAGTCCCCATTGGTAGACCCACATCGAATACGAGCGACCCAGGTTGAAGAGGGTGGTCAGCGGCTTGGGCAGCCGACCCCGCTCGATCAAACCCACCGCAGAACCCCTTTGCGCCAGGCGTAGACGAGGCCGAGGAGCAAGATGGCGATGAACACGAACATCTCGAGGAGGCCGAAACCGCCGTACGTTTCGAGGCGGGTGGCCCACGGGAAGATGAAGACGGCCTCGACGTCGAACATGACGAAGAGCAGGGCAAACACGTAGTACCGGATCTGACTTTGCGACCAGCCCTCCCCCACCGGATCGACGCCCGATTCGTAGGGGATGTACTTCTGCGAGGACGGCCGATTGGGTCGCAGAACGCTCCCGATTCCCAAGAAAAGCGAGAGCAGGCCGACCGCCGCGACCACGAAGATGACCACCGTGAGGTAGTTGCGCAGGAACGCCGACATCGTTCGGCGAGCCTATACCGGGTGCCTCGGGGGCCCCCTAAACCTCGCCGCAGAGGCGAGTGATCAGACCGACGAATAGTGGATCGAGCGGGTCTCGGTGTAGTGCTCGAAGGCCCCCATGCCGAGCTCTCGGCCCAGACCACTCTGTTTGAACCCGCCAAACGTGCTCTGGGTGTGCGCGCTCGAGTTGGAGTTCACCGACAAGATTCCCGTCCTCAGGGCGCCGCTCACCCGTAGGGCCCGGCCGAGATCACGCGTCCAGAGCGAACCCGACAGCCCGAAGATCGAGTCGTTCGCGATGCGGATGGCCTCGGCCTCGTCGTCGAACGCGATCACCGACGCCACGGGACCGAACACTTCCTCCTGCGCGACGCGCATCGAGTTGTGCACACCAGCGAGCACGGCGGGCCGCAAGAAATATCCGTCGGCCAGAGGACCGGTCGTCAGGATCTGACCGCCCGCGACGAGCTCTGCCCCTGCCTCCTGGCCGAGCGCGATGTAGTCGAGAGCGACTTGGCGTTGCTTGGTGCTGATCAGGGGGCCCATGTCAACGGTGCGGTCGGCGGGCAGCCCTACCTTCAGCGCGTCGGTAGTGGCCGCAAATCGCGAGACGAAGTCGTCGTAGATCGACCGCTCGACGAGGACCCGGCTTCGAGCACAGCAATCCTGGCCCGCGTTGTCGAAGACGCCCCCGGGCATCGACGCCACACAGGCCTCGAGGTCGGCGTCGGCGAACACGATGCACGCGCTCTTCCCGCCGAGTTCAAGCGACACGCGCGTGATGTTGGCCGCCGCCTTGCGCACGATCTCCGCGCCCGTACGAGGCTCGCCCGTGAACGAGATCTTGCTGATGCGGGGGTCGGCACACAGCGCGTCACCGACGATCGCGCCGGGACCGGGCACGACCGATATGCACTCCGCGGGCACGCCGGCCTCGAGGAGAATGTCACCGAGTGCGAGCGCGGTGAGCGGGGTGTAGCTAGCGGGTTTGATGACGACGGGATTTCCTGCGGCGAGCGCCGGGGCCAACTTGCGCGCGAGGAGGACCAGCGGAAAGTTCCACGGCACGATGAGACCGCATGGCCCGACCGGGACACGCAACACGACGCACAGCCCGGGCTTGTCGACCGGCGCGACCTCGCCCATGACCTTGTCGGCTCCCCCGCCGTAGTACTCGAAAAGGTCGGCGCAGTTGCCCACTTCCCACTCGGCGCCGCCTATCGGTTTGCCGCCGTTGCGCGATTCCAGCTCGGCAAGCTCGGCGCTTCGCTCACGTATGAGCGCCGCTACCTTCGCCAGCACGCGGCCGCGCCCGCTCGCCGGTACGCGAGGCCAGGCACCGTCTTCGAATGCTCGGTGGGCGGCCCCCACCGCGTCGGACACGTCGGCGACCGTGGCCTGCGCGACCTCGGCCAACGGTTGGCCCGTGCCCGGTTCGTAGACGGTGAATGTCACTCCGTCGGTGCTCTGGCGGTGCACGCCGCCGATCAGCAAGTCGTGAATCGTCACGGGCGGGCACGCTAACCGCGACGCTTCGCCAGCCGGTCTGGTCTGTGCTCGCTGGTCAGGGCGGCCGCCCCGACCGGGCAGAATCTCGCCCCGACGAGGGGGGAACGATGGCAGGGCGACTCGCCGGCAAGGTGGCCGTCATAACGGGTGCGGCCGGCGGTCTTGGACGCGTCGCCGCTGAGCTGTTCGCCCGCGAGGGGGCCAAGGTTGTCGTCGCCGACGTCGCCGATGGCTCTGAGGCGGTCGCCGCCATCCGTTCGGCGGGCGGTGAAGCCCTCTACGTGCAGTGTGACGTCACGTCCGACGCCTCGGTGGCGGCGGCCGTAGCCGACACCGTCTCGACGTTCGGGGGCTTGCACGTTCTTTACAACAACGCGGGCGTGTCACCCGGCGAGGACGACGGACCGACGAACACGTCCGATGCGACATGGGACGTGGTGCTCGAGATCAACGTGAAGGGCGTCGCCCGCTGCTGCAAGCACGGCATCCCCGCGATGCTGGCGTCGGGCGGCGGTTCGATCGTGAACGTGGCGTCGTTCGTCGCCCACCTCGGTGCGGCGACGCCCCAGATCGCGTACACGTCGTCCAAGGGCGCGGTACTGGCGATGACGCGCGAGATCGCCGTGATCTACGCCCGCCAGGGCATCCGGGCCAACGCCCTCTGTCCGGGGCCTGTGCTGACGCCCCTCTTGGAGAAATTCCTGTCAGACGATGCGAAGCGCAGCCGCCGGCTGGTGCACATCCCCATGGGCCGGTTCGGGCAGTCGATCGAGATCGCGAATGCCGCGCTGTTCCTGGCCAGCGACGACTCGTCGTTCATGACCGGCGCGTCGTTACTGGTCGATGGCGGCATCACCGCCGCGTACACCACGCCTGAGTGATGGACGACCTCGAGCGCGCGCTCCGGCAGGTACCGGGGTGGTCATCCACCCCCCTCACGATCACCCCGTTGAGCGGCGGCATCACGAACCGGAACTACCGGATCGAGGCCGCAGGAAAGGTCTACGTGGCGAGGGTGCCTGGCGAACGGACCGAGGTGCTCGGCATCGACCGGTCTCACGAGCAAGAAGCGGCGGTCCGGGCCGCGGCCCTCGGGATCGGGCCCCCGGTGCTAGGCCCGCTACCCGGCCATACGACATTGATCACGGAGTTCGTCGGCGGCCGCCACGCGACCGACAACGCCGACTTCGTACGCCCACCGCGACTCGAGCAGATCGTGGCCACACTGCGGACGTTTCACACGAGTGGACGGATCGCGGGTTCGTTTCCGATTCATCGTGTCGTCGAGCGGCACGCGCGTGACGCCGCCGCCAACGGTGTGGCACCTCCGCCCATCTACCACTGGTTGCACGAGCGTTCGGCCGCGATCGAGGATGCGTTCAACGTCGCGCCCCTCGCACCCGTTCCGTGCCACAACGATTTGCTCCCTGCGAACGTCCTCTTCGACGACGACCACGTGTGGATACTCGACTTCGAGTACGCGGGAATGAACGACGTCTTCTTCGACCTCGGCAACCTGAGCATCAACTCCGCGTTCGGACCCGATGACGACGAACGCCTGCTCCGGTCGTACTTCGGGCAGCTGAGCGACACCCGGTTGGCCCGCCTGCGCCTCATGAAGATCATGTCGGAGTTCCGTGAGGGCATGTGGGCAGTCGTGCAACAGGCGATCTCGACCGTCGACACCGACTTCGTCGCCTACTCCGACGAGCGTCTCGGCAACTGTCGCCAGCTGATCGAAAACGCGCCGTTCGAGGCGTGGCTAGTCGACGCGTCCGGCTCGGTCGCCGGATGAGGTCGCGGGCCCAGGTGGTCATCATCGGTGGAGGCGTTTGCGGCGCGAGCATCGCCTACCACCTCGCCCTCCTTGGTCTGAGCGACGTGCTGCTCGTCGAGCGCGATCAGCTGACGTCGGGATCGACGTTTCACTCCGCCGGCCTGGTCGGGCAACTGCGCAGCTCGGTGACCCTGACGAAAATGATGATGTACGGCATTGACCTCTACCGCCGCCTCAAAGACGACACCGGTCACGATCCCGGCTGGCACGAGGTCGGTTCCCTGCGGCTGGCGTCGACCGCGCCCCGGATGGAGGAACTGCGCCGCCAGGCCGGCTGGGCGCAAACTTTCGGACTGCCGCTCGAGCTCATCTCGACGGCGAGGGCGCTCGAGCTCTTTCACGGCTTGTTCGATCCGACCGACGTGATCGGGGCCGTTCATCTCCCCACCGACGGACACTTGAATCCGAGCGACTTGTGCACCGCGCTTGCGACGGGAGCGCGCCAACGCGGTGTCACCATCGCGACGAACACACGCGTCGACGGCATCGGGGTCGAGGAACGAAATAGCCGCCGGCGCGTGACACACGTCGACACCGACCAGGGCCGCGTCGAGTGTGAGGTCGTGGTCAACGCGGGCGGCATGTTCGCGTGGGAGATCGGCCGGATGGTGGGGGTCAACGTGCCCACGGTGCCGATGGCCCACCAGTACGCGATCACCCGCCCCCGCAAGGCGATTCCCTCATCACTGCCGACCATGCGCGACCCCGACCGCCTCGTCTATTTCCGGGAGGAGGTCGGGGGCCTGGTGGTTGGAGGCTACGAGCGCAACCCCGATCCGTGGAGCCTCCAAGGTGTGCCGGCCGACTTCAACAACCGCCTCCTGGCACCGGATTGGGATCGCTTTCTTCCTCTATCTGAAGCCGCCACCACCCTCGTGCCTGTGCTCTCTGATGCCGATGTTGTGCAGCTCATCAACGGACCAGAGGCCTTTACGCCCGATGGAGAATTCCTCCTCGGTCAGAGCGAGGTGAAGGGCTATTTCGTAGCCGCCGGCTTCAACGCACACGGCATCGCCGGCGCGGGAGGCAACGGCAAGGTGATCGCGGAATGGATCGTCGGCGGTGAGCCCCCGATGGATCTCTGGAAGATGGACATCCGCCGTTTCGGCGAGCAGTACCGGAGCCGTAGCTACAGCCTCGCCCGGACCTACGAGGTGTACTCCACCTACTACGACATCGTGTATCCGAACCACGAGCGTGCAGCCGGCCGCCCACTCAAGACATCGCCCGCCTACAGCCGCCATGTCGAACTCGATGCGGAGATGGGCGAGAAGTCCGGGTGGGAACGGGTGAACTGGTA
>JBDUDK010000075.1:0-93645 GCA_040002995.1 Acidimicrobiales bacterium
CGACGTGACCCTCGAACTCCTTGAAGATCTGGTCGTAGCTCTTGCCGACGATGTTTGCCAGCACATTGAGCCGGCCTCGGTGCGCCATCCCGAACACCGTGCCGTCGAGATCGTCGTCGGCCGCGGCCGACAGCACCGCGTCGAGAATCGGAATCGCCGACTCTGCGCCCTCGAGACCGAAGCGCTTCACCCCCACGTATTTCGTAGCGAGGAATTTCTCGAACGCCTCGGCAGCGTTCAACCGTCCGAGGATGTGATGCAGCGCTTCGGACGCGAGGCGAGTGTCCACACCCTCGACCTTGGCCTGAATCCACCGTTGTTCGTCAGGGTCCTGGATGTGCATGTACTCGATGCCGACCGTCCGGCAGTACGCGTCGCGCAGGATGTGAAGAATCTCGCCGAGCGGCAGTTTGTCGACGCCCGCGAGACCGCCGGTGAGGAACTCGCGATCGAGATCCCAGATCGTGAGCCCGTACTTCGCGGGATCGAGCTCGGAATGCATCTTCGGCTCTTTCCAGCGCAAGGGATCGAGATCGGCGATGAGGTGGCCGCGCACTCTGTGCGTGCGGATGAGCGTCGCCACCTGCATCTGCTTGTGGAGGAGAGCCTCCTCCCGGTCGATCGGGTTGACGTCCTTGCGCCACTGCACCGCTTCGTAGGGCACCCCGAGGCTCTGGAACACCGTCGAGTAGAAACCGTGCTCGCCCACGAGCAGTTCGTGGACCCGTTGCAAGAACAGTCCGGATTCGGCCCCTTGAATGACGCGGTGGTCGTAAGTCGAGGTGATCGTCACGACCTTGGAGACGCCGAACTCGGCGAGCGCCTGCTCATCGGTGCCTTCGAATTCGGCGGGATAGTCGATCGCGCCGACACCGACGATGACGCCTTGACCGCTCATCAGACGGGGAACCGATTGGACGGTGCCGATCGTTCCCGGATTGGTGAGCGAGACAGTGGCACCCTGGAAATCGGCGATCGTCAGCTTGTTCGTGCGGACCTTGCGGATCAGGTCCTCGTACGCGGCGAGGAACTCCGCAAACGAGAGGGTGTCGGCGTCACGGAGCACGGGGACGACCAACGTGTGGCTGCCGTCGGCCTTCGTGACATCGACCGCGAGACCCATGTTCACATGCTCGTGATGGATCACGCGGGGCGATCCGTCGGCGCCTTCGACAAACGCGGAGTTCATCACCGGCACCCCGTCGGCGATGGCGCGCACGACCGCGTAGCCGATGAGGTGGGTGAAGCTGACCTTGCCCTTGCCCGAGCGGCCGAGGTAGCCGTTGATCACGCGGCGGTTGACCTCGAGCAGCTTCGCCGGCACGTTGCGGAAGCTCGTGGCCGTCGGGACGGTAAGACTCTTGGCCATGTTGGCGACGATCGCGGCCCCGGCGCCGCGGATCGGCTCCCCGACGGCCTCGACGCTCGCGGCCGGCTCGGCCAACGGAGTAGCCGGCTCGGCCAACGGAGTAGCCGGCTCGGCCAACGGAGTAGCCGGCTCGGCCAACGGGGTAGACGGAGCCGGACCCGGAGCCAACGCCACCGGTGCGGGCGGACTCGGTGTGGGCGTAGGTGGCGGCGTGGGCGCGGCGGCCGGCGCGGGTTGCGGCGCCGTTGCCGCTGCCACGGCCGGCCGATAGTCCTCGAAGAACTCCCGCCAGCTCTCACCTACCGACGATGGGCTCGACCGGAACTGCTCGTACATCTCCTCGACGAGCCACGCGTTCGGTCCGAACACATCTGGTTGCTCGTCGGCCACGGCGGCGGATCGTATCGGCTCGGTGTCTCGGCGGCCCTGCCCCCGTGTCGAAACCTCGCCCGAGCCCGACGTTCCCCGAACTCTTGCGCAGCGGTGTTGGCCTGGAGACACGTTTCGAGGCTTCATGCGTTTCGGTATTTTCGCAAGCGCTGGCTATGGTATTGCCATGACCTCGTTGAAGCGCTCCGTCGTGGCCGCGGTGAGCGCGGCGCCGCTGCTGCTCCTCACCGCCTGTGGAGGCAGTGGGAGTGGGTCGAGCAGTGCTCCCCCGTCCGACGCCGACCTCGTCGTCATCGGCAAGGAGTACAAGTTCGACAAGGCCGAGTACACCGTGAAGGCCGGTTCGGTGAAGATCTCCTACACCGACAAAGGGACGCTGACGCACTCGCTCATCGTTGAGGGTTTCCCCGGATCCAAGATGAACCTCGGACCGGGTCAGACCAAGACGAAGACCGTCACGCTGCCCGCGGGTACCTACAAGCTCTATTGCGATCTGTCTGGTCACGAGGCGCTCGGGATGAAGTCGGTGCTCGTGGTGCAAGCCTGAGCATGCTCAGGGTTTGACGATCTCCCACATGATGAGGAAGATCACCCACAGGCCGAAGCCCGCGATGAGCACGTTCTGCACGGAGTCGTAGGCAACGTTGAGACCCTTCTTGGGCTCGGTCTTCCAGGGCATCAGGCCGAGGGCGTTGAGCTCGAGGACGGCAATCAACACCAGCGCCACGATCCAGTAGAAGGCGAACTTGCCGCTCGACATCTCGCCGAGATACGGCGCGTGCGACTTGAACACCATGAACCAGACCATCGCTATGGAGAAAAGCGTGTTCTGGCGCGACGCCATCGCACCTCTCCGCGCCGCGGCTGCGGCCGCTGGATCGGCCGGATGGCCGGCGTATACGTTGGCCGCGTTGGCGAGGACGATCTTCTGATTAGGCCAGATGACCCCCCACACGTTCAACAGCATGATCGTGCCGAGAAGCATTCCCGTGACGATGCCGCTGTTGCTCGCGTCTTTGAGTCCCGCGTCGAAATAATCCTTCGTATACCCCGCGATGATGATGCCGGTGAGGAACGTCCCGAGCGCGGCCCAGCGGAACCACCACAGCGCCCGGCGCGTGACTTTGTCGATGGCGAGGTTGCGGGCTTTCGCATCGTCGCCGAACTCGGCATAGGCCGGGACTTGCACGAAGTTGAAGAAGTAGAGCAACCCGATCCAAGTGACGCCTAGCAGGATGTGGAGCCACCGAAAGCCGAACCCCGACAATCCCGCCCGACTGAAGAAGCTCTGCGACTCTGACGCGAACAGCACCACCGTGCACCCCCCATAGGACTCCCTCGTGACGCGCGCCGACCGTAGCACCACGCCTCGCAAGTACATCGAGACCCGTTAGCGTCCCGGACGAAATGGCACCGCAGTTCATCTACACCACGTACAAGCTCGCTCGCTATTACCCGCCGGATAGAACGGTGCTCGAGAACATCTCGCTGTCGTTCTACCCCGGCGCGAAGATCGGCGTCCTCGGCGCGAACGGCGCGGGCAAGTCGTCGCTGTTGCGCATCATGGCCGGCCTCGACGACGGCTTCACCGGTGAGGCCAGGCTCACCGGTGGATTCAGCGTCGGGTATCTCGCGCAGGAACCGCACCTCGACACGGGCAAGGACGTGATGGGGAATGTGATGGACGGCGTCGGTCCGGTGAAGGCGATCATCGATCGTTACAACGAAGTGCTGGCGATGTGGGCCGATCCCGATGCCGACTTTGACAAGGTCGGTGCGCTCCAGGCCGAGCTCGAGGACAGGATCAACGCCGCCGACGCATGGAACCTCGAGCGCAACGTCGAGATCGCCATGGACGCGCTGCGCTGCCCGGCGGGCGACGCCGATGTCGCCCCACTTTCCGGTGGGGAGCGTCGGCGGGTCGCGCTGTGTCGGATTCTCTTGTCCGCCCCCGATCTTCTGCTGCTCGATGAGCCGACCAACCATCTCGACGCCGAGTCGGTCGCGTGGCTCGAGCGTTTCCTGCAGGACTATGCGGGCACCGTCGTGGCGATCACCCACGACCGGTACTTCCTCGACAACGTGGCCCGCTGGATCCTCGAGCTCGACCGAGGGCGAGGCATTCCGTTCGAGGGCAACTACTCGAGCTGGCTTGAACAAAAGCAGGCGCGGCTCGCTATCGAGGAGAAACAGTCGTCGGCCCGGCAACGCACACTCGCGCGTGAACTGGAGTGGGTACGCATGGCGCCCAAGGCCCGACAGGCCAAGGGCCGCGCCCGCCTCGCCGCCTACGACAAGTTGCAGGCCGATGCCGAGGCCGATCAGGACCGCCTGGATCGGCTCGAGATCACGATCCCTGCCGGCCCGCGTCTCGGCGACACGGTCATCGACGTGAGCGCTCTGAACAAGGGCTTCGGCGACAGGCTGCTCATCGAAAACCTCTCGTTCCAGCTGCCGCGAGCGGGCATCGTCGGGGTCATCGGGCCAAACGGCGCGGGCAAGACGACGCTCTTTCGGATGCTCACCGGCCAGGACAAACCCGACTCCGGCTCGATCACGATTGGCGAGACCGTCGACATGGCCTACGTCGACCAGAGCCGAGACACGCTCAACGACGACAACTCGGTGTACGACGAGATCACCGACGGTGTCGAACATATGAAGGTCGGCACGCGCGAGATCCACGGGCGTGCCTATGTCGCGTCGTTCAACTTCAAGGGTTCCGATCAGCAAAAGCGCGTCGGTGACCTGTCGGGTGGTGAACGCAATCGGGTACACCTCGCCAAGGTCCTCAAGCGGGGCGGCAACGTCCTCCTTCTCGACGAGCCCACCAACGATCTCGACGTCGACACCCTCCGCGCCCTCGAAGACGCGCTCGAGTCGTTCCCCGGGTGTGCGGTCGTGATCAGCCACGACCGCTGGTTTCTCGACCGGATCGCCACGCACGTCCTCGCGTTCGAGGGCGACAGCCAGGTGAGATGGTTCGAGGGCAACTTCACCGAGTACGAGGTCCTGCGGCACAAGGAACTCGGGGCTGCCGCCGACCAACCGCATCGCATCAAGTACAAGCGCCTGGCTCGATGACGCTGCGGATCTTGAGGCTCGTGGTCATGGTCGTATGCGTGACCGCGATCGCGGGGATGGTTGCCGGCTCGGTCGCCAACAACGACGGCCTGGCCATCACGAGTGGCCTGGTGGCCGGCGTCGCGGTGGTGGTGCTCATGGCCGCCACGTTTGGTGCCCGCGAGGCCCTTGCTGGTCCGGTGGACGAGGAGCGGGCGGCGGCTCTCGAGGCTCAGATACAGGCTTTGGTCGACCGTGGAACCGACGAAACGGCGCTGCGGACGCTGGCCGGCGAGGCCGTCCGGCTCGGCCGAGGCCGATGACCTCGCAGTTTTAGGTCTCTTGGCCCTTGATGACAGGGCTGGCGTGACCGATGTGAAAGTCCATGGGTGCCATGGCCTACGTACCGTGCCCGAGCTGCCGGTTCCTTATCGGTCCGACCGACACGACGTGCCGGTGGTGCAAGCTCGACGTCGAAGAGGCACGCGCGGCCAAGACCCGCCTGAAGCCACCGGGCGCGGGGGCCAAGGCCGTCGACTTCACTCCGGGAAAGAAGCGTCTGCTCGGCCGGGCGGCCAAAGAACCCAAAGAACCCAAAGAGCCCAAACCGGAAAAGGTTCGTAAGGCAGACAAACAGCCGGCTGTCGACATCGATGCCGACGCGCTCCGTCCGAAAAAGCGCTCTCGTGAGCGCGAGGCCGCGACGGCTGTCACGGTGGCCCCCGCCCCCGCGCCTTTGCCGATTCCGCCGGTACCGCCGAGTCCTCCGGTTGCACCTGTGGCCGCCGCGGCCGCAGTGTTGACGGCCGCGCCTGTGATGGCACCCATGCCCGTGCCGGCGCCCGCGCCGGTTGCCCCGATCCCACCGCCCCCGCCAGTCATCGCCGCCGCGCCAGTGATCGCGGCCGCGCCGGTCATCACGGCGGCTCCCGCTCCTGTTCAGCAACGGCCGGCTACCGAAATGAGCGTGTTCGCCCGCCTGGCGGCGCCCGACTATCTCCCGCCCGCCCGAACGGCGCCGCTCGTCGAGGGCTATGTCGCGCCGCTACCGGTCATCGAGACAACTGCTGAGACGGTGACCAAACCGGTAAAGGCGGAAAAGGCACCACCCGAACGTCGCCTCCCGCGCCCCGACCACGGGGCGTGGCGATACAAGACCGCCGCGCTCCTCACCTTGGGGTTCATCGCGGCGTCGATGGCGACGGCGAGCTACGTCTTGAACCGGCCTACGGCAACGACGGTCCCAACGGTCGCCACCACCGTTTCACCCACCACGGCGGTGGCAGTCGTCCCCATCGCATGGACGTCCTACGCCGCGCCCGACGGCTCGTTCACGGTCGACATGCCCATGGCGCCAACCGTGAAGGCCGCGCCCTCCGCCGGCGACCCCACGATTACCGAGACCACCTATGACGCCATCGCCGCGGGCACCGCCCTCAAGGTCACGGCGTACCCCCACGCGATCGACGCGAGTCAGGTCCACGATCTTCTGCAATCGTTCAAGAACAGTGCACTCACCGTGGAGGGCTCGACGCTCCTGACCGAGCAAGAAACCACGATTGGTGGTCGCCCGGCGCTCACGTACACGGTCGCCCAGACCGACGCGACGCTGTTCTTCACCGAGATCTTCGACGCCGACCGCGTCTACACACTCGTGAGCGCGTTGGGTGCTGACGACAGCGTGCGGTTCCTCTCGTCGCTCGTGATCGCGCCTCACGTCGCGAACTAACTAAACCCCACGGGGCGCCTGCCGATCGGAGCCGTATGGCGACGATGACAAAGGCGAAACTTGGTACTCGGGCGGTGATCCGAAGCATCGATCCTGGATGCGCGGCGACCTGCGCGGCGTGTGGCCAAGCCGTGAAGTTTGCGGCCAAGGTCAAAGCCCAACAGGTGATCTGCAACGTGTACGTGAAGACCAAATGGAACAGGGTGGAGCACTACCACCTCTCGTGCTACATAGCGGCCGGCTCTCCTCACGGGAGTGCCGCAGCCTGACCGGGACGGCGGCGGTCCCGACCGACAAGGTCGGCCACACTGCCGTCTAGCCTGCGCCGGTGTCATCGCTCGCCGCGCTCGACGACCACGAGTTGGCCGGGCGTCTGGCAGCGGAAGCCGGCGAGTTGTTGGTCGCGCTACGCGCAGAGCTCTTCGGCGCGGGAGCCCGTGCCTGGCAGGTGATGGACGCGGGCGACGCGCGGGCTCACGAGTTCTTGGTTGAAAACCTCTACAAGGCCCGACCCGATGACGCGGTGCTCAGCGAGGAAGGCCTCGACAACCGCCTACGGCTCGACGCCGCACGCGTATGGATCGTTGACCCGCTCGACGGCACGAATGAGTTCGGCGAACGTGGACGCCTCGACTGGGCTGTCCACGTCGCGCTGGTCGTCGCGGGTACCCCGATCGCTGCTGCGGTCGCACTCCCCGCGCTCGGACAGACATTCGTGACGAGGCCCGCATCCGTGGTACCACCACGCGTCGACGGACACCGACCGAGGATCGTCACGAGCCGCACCCGTCCTCCCTATGCCACGCTCGTGATCGCCGATGCACTGGGTGCCGACGTCGCGCCGTTGGGCTCGGCGGGCGCGAAAGCCATGGCCGTGGTCACGGGTGAGGCCGACATCTACGCCCATTCGGGCGGGCAGTACGAGTGGGATTCGGCCGCACCCACGGCCGTCGCGGCCGCTGCCGGGCTTCACGTCAGCCGGCTCGACGGTTCCCCGCTCGTCTACAACCGCCCCGACCCGTGGCTACCCGACCTCTTGATCTGCCGGCCAGAGCTGGCGGTCCCCGTGCTGGAGGCTCTGTGGAACTGAAGGATCTGAAGACGGTGCGTTACGAGGTCGACGCCGATGGCGTCGCTACCGTCACCCTCGCCCGCCCGCACCGTCACAACGCTTGGACCGGACGGATGCACGCCGAGTACCGATGGTGTCTGGCACGCGCCGAGGGCGACCCGGCGGTGCGCGTCGTCGTGGTCACCGGTGATGGGGACGCGTTCTGCGTCGGGGCAGATGCCGGTGCGCTTACCAAACACGCAGAGGCCGGTGTGTACGACTCCGGACTGCCAAATGAAGTCGCCCATCCCGGCTACGGCGTGCGCGACGAGTTCGATCATGATCTCGTCTGGCATTACGGACTGCGCTTTCCGGTGATCATGGCGATCAACGGCGCGTGCGCCGGCGTCGGCCTGGCCTTGGCCTGCTTCGCCGACCTGCGTTATGCGGTCGCGGGCGCCAAGATCACGACGGCCGCCCCGCGGCTCGGCCTACCCGCCGAGTACGGCCTCTCGTGGGTGCTCCCCCGGCTCATCGGTGTAACCCGATCGGCCGACCTCCTGCTGACGGGCCGCGTGGTGACCGGAGAGGAGGCCGCGGCGATCGGCCTCATCAACGGTGTGCTGCCAACTGTGTCTGAGCTTCGCGATCACGTTGGCGCCCTGGCGCACCGGCTTGCCACCGAGGTCTCACCCTCTGCGCTCCGCGCGACCAAGCACCAGCTCTACGACGACCTTTTGCGGTTTGACGTCGGCGCCTCCGTAGAAGAGGCCACGTCGCTCATGAGCGAGATGATGGGCGGCGCAGATTTCGCCGAGGGCGTCGCCGCCCTCTTGGCCAAACGCCCGCCGCGCTTCTAGGGATCAGGAAAAGAACCTCGAAGCGTGTCCTTAGGACAACGAACCTTCGAAGCGGTTTCGAGACTTGTGTGCCTCCCAGGTAACGAAACCTCGAAACCTCCCGGCCACCCGCGACGTTTCGAGGTTTGGTCAGGGTGGGAGCGAGGCAAGGATCTCGTCGGTGTGCTCACCGAGGGCGGGCACCCGGCCGGGCCGTTGGCTCACACCACTGAACGACACGGGCGACGCGACCGCGCGGTATCCGGGTTCTCCGTCCGCGGGGGTCATGTCGACCCATGCGCCGGCCGCCTCCGCTTGCGGATCAGCGATCACCTCCGGGATCGTCTGAACGGGCGCCCACCACACGTCGTGCGTGTCGAAACGGTCGGTCCACTCGTCACGGGAGGCCGTCGCGAAGATCTCGTCGAGCATCGCGATAAGCGTCTCGGCGTTCTCGCGACGCAGGATGGCTGACGTGAATCGCGAATCGGAGCCGAGCTCGGAACGTCCGGTGGCGGCAACGAGTCCCGGCCAGTGACGATCTTGTTCGAGGCCGATGAGCCAGAACCACGTACCGTCGCCGGCGCGGTAGCAGTTGATGAGCGGCGCCATGGCTCTCGAGCGGGGCCGCGTGCTCGAGATCTTTCCCAACCGGAGGTAGATGCCGATGTCCCATCCCATGCAGTAGATACCGGTCCGCAATAGCGAGGTGGCCACGAGGCGGCCCTCGCCCGTGCGCTCGCGGTCGAGGAGTGCCGCGCAGATACCGGCCACTGTCGTGATGGCGGTGACGTGGTCGCCCATCCCCGACCGCAGCGCGGGAGGATCGTCGCCCGGCGGCATGATCGTTGCGGCAAGCGACGACCGCGCCCAGAACGCGCCAATGTCGTAGCCCGGCCGATCACGGTCGGGGCCCTCGAGCCCGTATCCGGTGACGCCCGCGTACACAAGGCGCGGGTGGCGGGAGCGCACCGACTCGTGATCGAGGCCGAGACGCTCGAGGGCGTCGGGGCGGAGGTTGGTGAGAAACACGTCGGCCGTCGCCAGGAGCTGATCCATTCGGCGGAGGCCCTCTTCGGTCCGGAGATCGAGCACGACCGATCGCTTGCCGCGGTTGTCGAGCTCGAACGGAGGGACACGAGTTTCACGGACGCCCACCGCGCCGAAGATCGTGCGCATCGGATCGCCACCCGGCGGCTCAACCTTGACGACGTCGGCGCCCCAATCGGCGAGTACCCCGCCCGCGCCGGGCCCGGCCACCCATACGGCAAGCTCGACAACGCGATAGCCGCTCAGCATCGACGGCCGTCAGCTCGATAGCTCGAGCACGGTCACGGTGCCCGCGTTGCCGTCGACGCGCACCAGTGCGCCGTCGGGGATGACTTGGGTGGCGCCGGTTACCGAGACGACGCACGGGATGCCGAGTTCGCGACTCACAATGACGGCGTGACTCAGCGGCGCACCGACGTCGACCACGACGCCGGCCGCGGGCACGAACAGCGGCGTCCACGAGGGATCGGTGATGGGCGCGACGAGCACGTCGCCGGGTTCGAGCGCGGCAGGGTCATGGGAATCGAGCACGACACGCGCTCTGCCGGTCGCCACTCCGGGGCAGCCCGGCACGCCTTGCATCACATCCCCCTTTTTCAGACGGTCCGGTCGAATCGCGTCGCGACGGGTCCAGGTCGACGGCGCGGGCGGCTCGCCCGCGAACACGAACGGCGGCGCCAACGCCTCGAGCTCGTGGTACTGGGCCTTGCGGCGGCGGATCTCACCGGAGAACTTGTGCGGGTCGACGAGGAGATCGTCGACCTCCTCCCAGAGCACGAAGCCGAAATCCTCGATCTCGTCGAATGCTCCTCGCTCGACCATGCGGGCACCCAACTCGCGCAACGTCATGCGGCACTCGTGGATCAGCCGGATGTTGTTGGTCTTCGTGCGTTCACGACCGGGCAACCATGCGAGCGAGGACCGCAACGCCGCCGCGAACTGCGCCTGCGTCGCGGGATCACCCGCGAGCGCCTCGGTGAGCTCTGCGCCCAGACTTTCGCGTGCCGCCGCTAACTGGGCCTGATGCGTAGTCGGTGATGCGGAATCGGGCGACAGGCGCATGCGCTCGATCGCGGCCAGCGCCAACTCGGGCTGTGTTTCCCATGTGGGTGAGCGTGCTTCCCATTCGTTGGGGCCGCGTGAGCCGAACTTGTAGGTGAACTGCGCGAACGCCTCGAGGAAAGCCTCGGACTCCGCGCCGCCCGCTTCCCGTATGAACTCGAGCACACCATCGATGCCGCGCCCGAACGACGCGCCGAGCGTCGGTGAGTGGGCGACCATGCGTCCGAGGTCCCAGAGGGCGAGCGAGGGCGCGGCCGAGTCGACGTCGCCTACGCCTGCGATGAGCGTCACGATCGCCTCGGGCTGCCCGAGTGCGGTGCACACCGCCGAGATGATCCCGAGCGGCAGTGTCACGAGAAACGTGGTGAACAGGTGATGGGCGAACAGGGTGCGGTGGATCGGCATGAGATCGCCGTAGCGATCGATGAGCTCGTGATCGTCGAGCACCGATAGGTCGGGCCGCGCGGCACGGATCTCCTCGGTGAGTATGCGGTCGTCGGTGAGCTCAGTGAGCTCGTCGATGGAGCCGAGCGACAGCGCCCAGCCGAACGTTTCGCCGATCTTGGCTGTCAGGTCAGGACGGACGTCGCCGGGTTGTTCTTCGTAAGGGGGAATTCCCGGCTGCACGCCGAGCAACTGCGCGTCCATCATCTGCCACGACAACCCCGGTGCTCGCTCCCCGAACAGGCGGATCTGCGACGCGTTCAGATAGCAGTAGCCACCCACCACGCCCAGTACCTCGAACTCGTCGGGCTTGAACTCGTCGGGCGAGAACGCGCCGATCCGCGTCCAGGCGTCGCGCCAGCCGACCTCGGCCAGCCATAGCGCACTGCCGAACGTGAGCGGTGTGACGGGGTCAGGAAACACCTCGCCGACGTTGGCCCGCGTATAAATGGGAAAGCGCTCGCTCAACGTGCTGTCTGCGACCCAGCGATCGACCACCGCGTCCCCCTCACGTGATCAGGTGCAATGCGGAATGTACCGGGTTCTGCTCGATCGTGCCCCGGCGATGGGCCGTCGCGGCGCCCGCGATGCGACAATCGGCGAGTGAGCATTGCGCCTGTGCCCGCGTCTGACCTCCTGTGGGGCGCGTTCAGCGACGACCCGCCGTGGGTTCTCGCGAACGACCAACCGTCGTGGCGGGCGGGCGGCGACGAGCTGCGAGCGGCGGCGCGGCGTGAAGTGCCGGTGCTCACCAAGCCCGCGAAGTGGCCGCCGGGTCTGCGAGTGGCTCGAGTCGCGCTGCGCATCTCGGCAGCCCTCCTGCCATGGACGGTGCGTAAGAAGACGAAGCGGTTCGGGTCACCTGAGGCCTCGCGCGCCGACATCTCGCGCCGCCTGCGGTCCGCGGCCGAAGACCTCGGGCCCACCTATATCAAGCTCGGCCAGATCATCTCGAGCGGTCAAGGCGTGTTTCCGGAGGAGCTCGTTTCCCAGTTCAAGTTGCTGCGCGATCGGGTACCGGCGGAGACGTTCGAGGTCGTGCGTGAGGTGGTCGAGGCCGACCTCGGCCGCACGCTCGAGGATGTCTTCGATTGGTTCGATCGGCAGCCGCTCGCCGCGGCGTCGATCGCGCAGGTGCACGCGGCGCGCCTTCGCACCGGTGAGCCCGTGGTCGTGAAGGTGCAGCGGCCCACGGTGCAGACACTGGTGCGCCGTGACCTGCGCGCCATGTCGTGGCTCGCGCCGTTCCTCGTCGGACGCATTCCCATCTCGGCGTTGGCCAACCCCCCTGCACTCGTCGAGCTGTTCGCAGAAACGATCAGCGAGGAACTCGACTTTCGCCTCGAGGGCGCCAACATGCTCGACGTGGCCAAAGTGCTCGCCGACCTCGGCCAGCGCGGCTACGTGATCCCGCGTCCCCATCCCGAGCTCGTTACCCGGCGAGTGCTCGTCATGGAGCGGCTCCGCGGCTTTGCGTTCGACGACGTGGCGGGCATCAAGGCGGCGGGCATCGACACCGCCGCAGTGATCCGGACGGGGATGATCGCCTTCATGGAGGGCGCGCTCATCCACGGCGTGTTCCACGGCGATCTCCACGGCGGCAATCTCTTCGTGATGGCCGATGGCCGCACCGCTTTGCTCGACTTCGGCATCACCGGACGGCTCACGGACGCGAAGCGCCAAGCCTTCTTGCGCATGATGCTGGCCGCGTCAGTCAACGACGTGCACGGACAAATGGTCGCGATGCGCGATCTGGGCGCCCTCCCCTCCGACACCGACCTCGACGCGGTTATCCGCGATCTCCGGCTCGACCAGCCCGCGGTCGACCCCACCACGCTCACCGGTGAGGAGCTCGTCAAGGAGGTGCAGCGGCTTGTGAAGGCCCTTCTCGGCTACGGCGCCCACCTCCCGAAGGAGCTCATGCTCTACGTGAAGAACATGGTGTTCCTCGACGGCGCCATCGCAACGCTTGCTCCCGACCTCGACCTGCTGGCCGAAATCGCCTACATCTCGCTGTACTTCGCGCAGAGACACGGGGAGCGCCTCGGCGCCGAGCTTGGTGTCGACGTGCGCACGATCGAGATCGACCTCGACGGTGTGAAGGCCGGCTTCGGTATCGCGCCCGAAACAGAGTCACTGACGTACCGCGAGCTGCAGGCGCGACGCGAGCTGATCGGCAAGCGGATGCGGGAGCGGGCGAGCCGCTAGCGAGAGGCCAATCGCGTCGCGATGTCGTCGACGACGGCGTCGAGGGGCAGCGTGGCGTCGACGCGGATCGCGTCGGGAGGTGGATCGAGCAACCGCAGCTGGCTCGGTAGCAAACCGGGCCCCACGAAATGGCCCTCTCGATGAGCGAGCCGATCGGCCAAAACTTCAGCGGGCGCGTCGAGCAATACGTACCGCACTTCGTCGAGGCCACGATCCAGACGGGCGCGATACGCCGGAGTAAGAGCCGAGCACGCGACCACGGCGCCCTCGGGGTGGTCGTGCAGCTCATGGTTGATCGCGTCGAGCCACGGCCAGCGGTCGTCGTCGGTGAGGGGCTCGCTCCGGCTGAGCTTGGCGATCGACGATGGCGAATGAAACGCATCGCCTTCGAGGAACGGCAACCCGAACCTGTCGGCCAGCGCCTGACCGACGGTCGTCTTGCCCGCGCCCGCCACACCCATGACGACGACTGTTATGACCGGGACCATCTGGGCCGATGTTCGCGCGCCACCAGTCGCGCTAGACACAGTGGATGCAAATCGGTGTCGTCTTCCCCCAAACGGAGATCGGTGCGGACCCAGGCGGCGTGCGGGCCTACGCACAGCGAGTGGAGGAGCTTGGCTTCGGCCATCACCTCATCTACGACCACGTGCTCGGCGCCGATCCGTCGGTGCACACCGGCTGGCAAGGACCGTACGACCTCCACACCATGTTCCACGAGCCGTTCGTGTTGTTCGGGTATCTCGCCGCGCTCACCACGCTCGAGCTCGTCACCGGTGTGATCATCCTTCCGCAACGCCAGACCGCTCTCGTGGCCAAGCAAGCCGCCGAGGTCGACCTGCTCACCGCTGGACGGTTCCGTCTTGGTGTTGGTGTGGGCTGGAACGCGGTCGAGTACGAGGCGCTTGGCAAGGACTTCTCCGATCGCGGCCGGCGCGTCGACGAACAGATCGAGCTCATGCGCCGGCTGTGGACCGAGGACACGGTGACCTACAAGGGTTCCTACGAGACGGTCACCGGAGCGGGTCTGTGTCCACTGCCGATACAGCGACCGATTCCCGTGTGGTTCGGCGCGATGTCGCCGCCCGCCTATCGCCGCGTGGGCCGGCTGGGCGACGGCTGGTTCCCTCAGGTGCAGCCGGGCCCGAAGCTCGACGACGCCAAGGCGGTCGTCGACGGTTCGGCGGTGGAATCGGGCCGCGACCCCGCGTCCATCGGCATGGAGGGCCGGGTGAGTTGGGGCCGCGACGGCCTCGACGCACTCGTCGAACGGGTGGGACGGTGGCGCGACGCGGGAGCCTCACACGTGTCGATCAACACCATGGGGTCTGGGTTCGCATCGGTCGACGACCACCTCGAAGCGCTCGCCAGCACGGCAGCAGCATTGGGGCTAACCCGCTGATGGCCGTGATCGAGACACTCACGTTCCGGCTCACCGCCGGCGCCGACGACGCGGCGTTCTTGGCGGTCGACCGGAGGCTGCAGACCGAGTTCGTGTACCACCAGCCCGGCATCGTGCGCCGGACGACGGCCCGCAGCGACGGCGGCGAGTGGTTCGTCGTCACGGTGTGGGCGTCGGGAGCAGACTTCGACGCGGCCGCGGCGCGGGGTCAGACGAGTCCGGAGGTGGCGGAGTTCGTGGCGCTGCTCCACGAGTCGAGTGTGCGCACGAGCCGTTACACGACGCTCGACTAGCCGCCCGCTACTGCTGGACCAACATCAGCGGGTTGCCCTCAGGGTCGCTGATCGCCGCGAGCGTGGGGCCCCCGGGGACGTCGAAGGGTTCGGTGATGGCGGTGCCGCCCAGGTCGGTTGCCTTGCGCAGCGACGCGCGTAGATCGCGTACCTGGACGTAGAGCGTCACGCCACTGCGCTCGCTGCGCCGGAGGTGCCCGGCCGGACCGGGTTCTGGTCCGCCGAGGCCCGCGGCGATCGTCATGATGGCGCCGTCGCCGATGTCCCAGTTGAACAGCTCGCGGTAGAACGCGCGCTGCGCCTCGGGATCGTGCGCTTCGATCTCCCAGTGCACCACGGGTCGTGCCCAGTCGTCGTTCATCGCTCACCCCCACCGCTCATGCTTGCAGATGCTCAGTCATCCACTTCGTGGCGAACTCGAGGAGCTCGGTGGCATCGATGAGTTCGCTCCGCGCTCCCCCGACCAGACCGGTGGTAGCGCGGCCCGACTCGAGGTAGGCGCGCAAGAGCACGGCGAAGTAGTCCTCCCCGACCCAGTCCACGATGCCCTTGCTGTCGTCGAGGCCGTCGACATGCACGACCTCTCGTCCGCTGTCGACGGCCACGACGTGGTGGCGTCGCACGGTGCGCTTGTTGGGGACGAAGGCGTAGTACTCCGCCAGGTGAAGGAGCGTGACGGTGTCGAGGTCGGCGCCGAGGCGCACGACCTTGCCGCCGGCTTGGCACAGCCGGTCAAGCGGCGAGCCGGGGCCGTAGTAGTCGTCCCAGGGAGACGCTTCGAGCAGCCCGGACGCGCCACGACCTCGCGCGCCGAACCGGCCGTCGGGATGGTCATTCACGATGGTGCCGGGTCGCCGACGGAACACCTCGGCCAGCACACCAACATCGGGATCCGACGGTGTCGCGTGCGCGTCGAAGGTCGGCGCCCCCGCGAGAAGGCCCGCGCGTTCCGATTCGGCGCGGGTGTTGACCCAATCCCAGTCGTCTCGCGCGCCGAGCATCATCAACAGCGTGCCGTCTTCTCCCACCGCCTCATCGAGCGCGTCCAATACCCCATCCGCGCCACCGGTGACGGGTCCGATCGCGCGCAACGAAGCGTGCACCATCACCATGTCACCTGCAGCCACACCGAGGCGGTGCAGATCGTCAACCAGATCACCTGAGCGCCGCGCGTCAGTCATCGCCGCTCAGTCGATCACAGCATCAGCTCACGCGGGAATGTCTTTCGCAACACTCGCCGCACCTCCGATGTCCGGTGCCGGTTCGCTCGGATAGACGGGCACGGCCGCCTCGGGGGAAGGGCCGACCGCGTGCCACACCGTGACCGCGTCACCGATATCGGGCGGTGCCAGGCTGGCGGACGAAGTCGACGGCGCGGGCCATGCCAGGGTCGGGCTGGTCGTGGGGCCCACGGCCGCCTCCGTCGTCGGGGGCAGCCACGGAGCGGCGTAGAACGCGGGGCTGAGTGCGGTCGCCGGTGACGGCACGGGGTGCGGGGCTTCGGTGCCGACGACCCCGAAGACCCCTGCCGCGCCCAGGCTGAGGGTGGCCGCGCCCGCGATAACCCGGCGGCGCAGGAGGGCGTGGTGGACGTTCGCCGCCTCGGCCGACGACAACCCGACGATGCGCGTCAATCGCGCCCGCAGCTTGCGATCCGACAGGTCGAGGGCCGACGCCAGCACATCGAGGTCCTCGTCGCGTAGCTCGATGGGAGCATTCGCCTCAATATGGCGCTGCTTGCGGACGGTGTCGACGAAGATGGCCAAAACCCGGTCGTTGCCGAGGCCGGTGATCGGCACCACTGAGCTTCCCACCCGTATCTCGTCCTCGTCGATCGAGATGACGTCGTGGCGCTTTCGGTCTTTGGCCATACGCTCTGTCATCGGCCGTTTCGGGCTCAGAGCTGAGCCATGAAGATCCTCAAGTGTCACGCGTAAGGTCTTCGGGTGCGCCTCGTGATCGCCCGCTGTCGCGTGGACTACGAAGGCCGGCTGGCGGCGCACCTGCCGAGTGCGGTGCGGCTCATCATGGTGAAGGCCGACGGCTGCGTCGCCGTCCACGCCGACGGTGGCGCGTACAAACCGCTGAACTGGATGAACGCGCCGAACACCATCCACGAGGAGCCCGGCTTCTGGACCGTTATCAACGCCAAGGGGGAAAGGCTCGTGATCACGTTCGAGGACGTGCTGAGCGATACCGACCATCAGCTCGGCCTCGATCCGGGATTGAGCAAGGACGGCGTCGAGGCCCACCTCCAGGAGCTGCTCGCCGTCAGCCCGCACGTGCTGGGTGCGGGGATGATCCTCGTAAGACGCGAGTTCCCCACCGACATTGGTCCCGTCGATTTGCTCTGCCGCGACGGCGAGGGGGCGGCCGTGGCGATCGAGGTGAAACGGCGAGGAGAGATCGCGGGCGTTGAACAACTCGTCCGTTATGTCGAGCGTCTCCAGAACGACGCCACGTTGCGTCCGGTGAAGGGCATCTTCGTCGCGCAGATCGTTCGCCCTCAGGCCCGGCGGCTCGCCGAGGCACGCGGCCTGCAGTGGATCGAGATCAACTACGACGAGCTCCGTCGTCTGAAGCCCGACGACCTCACGTTGTTCTGAACTCGTGTCGCGTCATGCCGCCGGCGTTAGGGGACATGAGGTTGCTAGACGTCGCACACCGGGATCGCCGGCGCGTCGCGGCGCGCCTTGTCGGTGGCAGTGTCCAAGTCACAAAGACCGGTGTAGGAGAGGTGGCGGGGCTCGAGCTCGAGGGCTGCCGCATCCTCGTGGCCCAGGCGCTCGATGAGGTCCTTGGAAGCCAGGGCCCGCCCACCCGTCGCACATGCCTCGATGCGGGCGGCCTCGTGCTCGGCCAGGTCGCCCGCCCCGAAGGTGCGGCGCAGCTCGTCGGTCATTTACACGAGCTGCCACCGGTGGTCCACGATCCAGCCCCACTGGTCGGTGTCCCGCAGGGCGATGGCGACATCCGCGAGGGCGCCGTTCTTGGGCAACGGATACGACCGTGCGGGCTCCTTCACGCGGAAGCCGCGGATCCGTAGGCGCCGTCGGAGGAGACGGCAAACGTTGGCTGACTCGGCACTACGTCGCGAACCGGCAGAGACCCTGATCGATCACGAGCGTGCCGTCTTGTCGCGCGGTCGTGAAGACCGCCTCGCCGTCGCCCACCCACATCGAGACGGTGAGTTCGTCGCCGGGGAACACGGGCGACGAGAACCGTCCCTCCATGTGCTTGAAACGCGCGGGGTCGGATCCGCACAGCTCCCCCAAGAGCGCGCGGCCGGTGAACCCGTAGGTGCACAGTCCATGAAGGATGGGCCGGTCGAAGCCGCCCATTGCCGCGAACGACGGATCGGAGTGCAGCGGGTTACGGTCGCCGGAGAGCCGGTATACGAGAGCTTGGTCGGGCGACGTCGCGTAGGTGACCTGTTGATCGGCCTTGCGTTCGGGCGGCACGTTCACCGGACCGCTCGGGCCGCGGTCACCGCCCCAGCCACCCTCGCCACGGATGAACGCCGACGACCGGTTGGTGTAGAGCGGCTCGCCGGTCTCTTTGAGTGTCGCGGTCATCTCACTCGCGACGACCGCGGCCTTACCCTTGTCGTAGATGCCGACGATCTTCGACGTGAGGATCGCGGATCCCTCGACGGGTATCGGGCGGTGCAAGGTGACCGCCTGCTGACCGTGCACGAGGAGCGCGGGGTTGAACGTGCCGACCCTGGCCATCGCGCCCTGTCCCCTACCCCAGCCAAGTACCACCGCCATGGTCGGGAACACCTTCTGGTCGACGCCCTTGGTGTTCTCGGTGGTGAACGCGAGGTCGTCGGTGCCCGCGCCGATCCCCACCGCGTACAGCAGCGCGTCCTTCGACGTCCACGACGTCTCGACAGGCTCGGACATTGCACCAACGGCATTCGGGTCGATAGGCATGACGATCCTCTCTACTTGTCTTTGAGCGCTGTTTGCGGCCAGGAGCCCGGCTCGCCGTTCATCCCCGCGTTCTGACGCGCCTCCGCGAGCAACTTGTCGACGACCGCGGCGATCGCCGCCGGATCTTCCACCGGCTCGGCGCGCGGGCCGCGGTGCCAACCGTCGGCGATGGCGAGGAATTGACCGGAGGCCTCGAACACCCGACCCGTTACGTGGCGACTCTGGTCGCTCGCCAGCCACGTCACGATCGGGGCGATCCAGTGCGGTGACCGCTGCTCACGCTCCTCGTCGGTCTCGGGCCTCGGGGGGAGACCTTCGGTCATTCGGGTGAGCGCGACCGGAGCGACCGCGTTCACCGTGACTCCGTAGCGGTGCAGTTCC
The DNA here is from genome assembly GCA_040002995.1 of Acidimicrobiales bacterium. Classification (GTDB taxonomy): domain Bacteria; phylum Actinomycetota; class Acidimicrobiia; order Acidimicrobiales; family Ilumatobacteraceae; genus JBDUDK01. Next base: position 19,217 of record JBDUDK010000075.1, read on the forward strand.
AGCGCGGCGATGTTCGTGAACGCGGCAATGCCCGCTTTCGCGGCGCCGTAGTTCGTCTGCCCTGGGTTGCCGTAGATACCGGACACCGAGGTCGTGTTGATGATCCGCCCGTCGACGGTGGTGCCCGCCTTGACCTGCTCGCGCCAGTACGCCGCTGCCCACCGCGACGGGGCGAACGTGCCCTTGAGGTGCACCTTGACGACAGCGTCCCATTCCTCTTCGGTCATGTTCGTGAGCATGCGATCGCGGAGGATGCCGGCGTTGTTCACCACGACATGGAGGTCGCCGAACGTCTCGATCGCCGTGTTGATCAGGCGCTGCGCGCCCTCCCACGAGCTGACGTCGTCGCCATTGGCCACGGCTTCGCCACCCGCACCCGTTATCTCGGCGACCACCTGCTGGGCGGGCGACAAGTCGTCGCCGGTGCCATCAACGTTGCCCCCGAGGTCGTTCACCACGACTTTGGCACCCTCGCGAGCGAGCGAGAGCGCATGTTCGCGGCCGATGCCCCGGCCGGCACCCGTGACGATCGCGATCCGGCCTTCGCAGATCCCACTCATCGTTGCCCCCTAAGTCTCCGAACCCGCCGCCATCATGGCCGATGGGGCGACGGGGCCGCCCATCCGGCTTCTTTGTCACACCCTCGGCGTAGAACGGCGGATGTGGCAGCACGACACGACCGAGTCCGCGAGCTCATGACGGCGATGGCGGCCGGCGACCACCGCGCCGTGTTCACGTTCTATGCCGAATTCGGGCCGACCGTCCGGAGCGCGGCCGCCCGCGAGGCGCACCGGCAGGGAGCCGGTCATCTGGGCCACGACGACCTCGACGGTGTGGCACTCGACTTCTGTCTCGATCTCTGCCGGGCGGCCGGCCGCTGGCACGCGGGGAGCGCCCTTCCGTGGGTGTGGGCGCGCCGGCAGCTGCGGCATCGGCTCGCGGAGGCCGCCGGTCAGCTGGCGTTCACGCTCGACTGGGTCGACCCGCCCGAGCCGGCGCGCTCCGACGCCCCGCTCGACCCCGATCCGCTCGAGACCCTCGGCTCGCTCGCCCGGCGCGACGAACGGTGCGCGGCTTTAGCCCGCACGGCGCGCCACCACCCGCGCGACATGCGCATCTTTCTGCTCCTCAGCCAGCAGCGCAGCCAAGGCGATCCCTCGCCGGCGGGCACGGTCGGGCGCGAACTCGGGCTCTCGCCCGTGGCGGTACGCAAAGCCGCGTCGCGCCAGCGTGCCCGCCTGCGCGTGCCGGCTCTCGACCCCATTGCGGCATAGCCTCACGATATGGAGCGGGCCGATGTCGTCGTCGTGGGCGCGGGTCCCGCCGGCGCCGCCGCCGCGATCTCGATGGCTCGCGCCGGGCGCGAGGTCGTGTTGGTCGACAAAGCGCGCTTCCCGCGCGACAAGTGCTGCGGCGACGGCCTCACGACGCTCGCCCTCCGTGAGCTCGAGGCCCTCGGCCTGCGGCCCGAGGTGATCCCGTCTTGGACATGGGTCGATGCCGCGTGGTTGCGTTCGCCATCAGGGCGCACGGTCGAGCTCGCGCTGCCGTCAACGCGCGCATGGCACGCGGCCATTGCGCGCCGATCAGAGCTCGACGCCGCACTCGTTGACCTCGCGCGCCACGAAGGCGCCAAGGTGCTCGACGGTCACGGGGTCACCGCCGTCGACGTGAGCGATCCTCGTGTGGTCGGACTCGCCATCGACGGGCACGTCGGCCTGGCGGCCAACCACGTGATCGCCGCCGACGGCATGTGGTCGCCCATCAAGAAGGCCATCGGTCTCACCGAACCCGGCGAACTCGGCGAATGGCACGCCTTCCGCCAGTACATAACCGGCGTGACGGGAAGCGCCGCCGAGCGCCTCTGGGTGTGGTTCGAGCCAGAGCTGCTTCCCGGCTACGCCTGGTCGTTCCCGCTCGGCGGGGGCACGGTCAACGTGGGCTTTGGCATTTTGCGATCCGCCGGTACCCCCACCGGGCACATGAGGGCCCAGTGGGAACAACTCTTGCGCCGTGACCACATCGTGGCGGCCCTCGGCTCGAACTCCACGCCCGAGGGTCCGCACAAGGCGTGGCCGATTCCGACGCATGTCGATCGCGCCCCACTCGCGCGTGGGCGGGTGTTGTTCGTCGGCGATGCGGCCGCCGCCACCGACCCGCTCACCGGCGAGGGCATCGGGCAGGCGTTGCTCAGCGGCCGGCTGGCCGGTGAAGCCGTCACCGCCGCGGCCCGACCAGAGGCCATCGCGGCGACGTACGAGCGGGCCGTGGCGCGTGCGCTCTTTGCCGACCACCGCATGTCGCTTCTCCTCAGTCGGGTACTGAGCCGGGAGCGGGGCGCTCGCGGCGCCGTACGGTTCGCCGGGCTCACGCCGTGGACGCGACGGAACTTTGCCCGGTGGCTGTTCGAGGACGAACCCCGAGCCGGTCTGCTCACGCCGCGCCGATGGCACCGCCAGTTCCTCTCCCGCCCGGGTGCGTACGCCGGTCGCTGAGGCCGGGTCACCGGACATACTCTGCGCCCATGCGCACCCGGCTCACCGCCTTACTCGACGTCGAACACCCCGTGATGCTCGCCGGCATGGGCGGTGTCTCCTATCACCGTCTCGCCGCCGCCGTGAGCGAGGCGGGCGGTTTCGGCACCCTCGGGGCATCGACGATGCGACCCGACGAGATGATCGAAGAGATGGCCAAGACGCGGGCGCTCACCACCAAGCCCTTCGGCGTCGACCTGCTCACCGCGATGCCGGGCCAGGTCGAGAACCAGATCAACGACGTGATCAAGGGCGGGGCCAGCGTGTTCGTGGCCGGCCTCGGCGTTCCTCGCGAGGCGATCGAACTTCTGCACCGTAACAACATCTTGGTGGGGTCGATGTGCGGCAAGGTCCGCCACGCGATCGCCGCGGTCGCCGCCGGATGTGACTTCGTCGTCGCGCAAGGCACGGAGGCCGGGGGCCACACGGGTCAGATCGCCACGATGAGCCTCGTGCCGCAGGTGGTCGACGCGGTCGACGGGAAGATTCCGGTGGTCGCCGCCGGTGGATTGTTCGACGGTCGAGGGCTCGCGGCGTCACTCGCGCTCGGCGCCGACGGTGTGTGGATCGGCACCCGCTTCATTGCCACCCCCGAGGCGCGCTCGGTGCCCGGGTACAAAGAGACGCTGCTCGAGTCGGCCGAAGACGCGACGATCGTCACCAGGGCCTACACCGGCAAGACGTGTCGCGTCGTGCGCAACGAATGGACGCAGCATTTCGAAGAGCACCCCGAGGAGCTCAAGGCCTTCCCCGAGCAGGCCTTCCTTTCCGCCCAGCAGGGCGCCAACCATCTCGGTGGCGATGGCTCAACACAGGTCGACGTCCACCGCGAGTTCATGCCGTGTGGTCAGGGCGTGGGCGCGATCAATGAGCTGATACCCGCGGCCGAGTTGGTCGTTCGCATCGTGGCCGATGCCGAGGCACTTATCGGCCGGCTCTCGGTCACCGTGGCCTAATCGTGAGCATCGACAACGCGGGTGTGCTCAAGCTCGTAGAGCGCACGTGGCAAGACGACATCGTCCCCGCGCTGACGCGCTACATCGCGATCCCGAGCCTGTCGCCGATGTTCGACGCATCGTGGCGCGAGCACGGCCACATCGACGACGCCGTGACGCTCATAAGCGAGTGGTGTCGCGCCCGCCCCGTCGAGGGCATGACGTACGAAGTGGTGCAACTCCAGGACCGCACGCCGATGATCGTCATCGAAGTCGCGCCGTTTGCTGGCGGAGACCCCGACGACACGGTCGTGCTGTACGGGCACCTCGACAAGCAGCCCGAGATGACGGGCTGGCGCGATGGCCTCGGGCCGTGGACTCCGGTGCGCGAGGGCGACCGCCTCTACGGGAGGGGCGGAGCCGACGACGGCTACGCGGTGTTCGCGTCGCTCACCGCCATCGAGGCGTGCCAGCGCGCGGGCGGGCGGCACGCACGACTCGTTGTGCTGATTGAGGCGAGCGAAGAAAGCGGCAGTCCCGACCTCCCTGCCTACGTCGAGCATCTCGCCAGCCGCATCGGTACGCCGAGTCTGGTGGTGTGTCTCGATTCCGGCTGTTTGACCTACGACCGCATGTGGCTCACGACGAGCCTGCGCGGCCTGGTGAGCGCCACGCTGTCGGTGCAGGTCCTGCTCGAAGGCGCCCACTCGGGTGAGGCGGGCGGGGTCGTGCCGTCGTCATTTCGCCTCGTTCGACAAATCCTCGACCGCCTCGAGGATTCCCGCACCGGCGAGCTGCTGCTGCCCGAGCTCTACGCACAGATCCCCGAGGGGCGCGTGGCCGAGGCGAGGGCCACGGCGAGCGAACTCCCTTCGATCATCGCCGACTCGTACCGGTTTGCGGGCGGCACGCAGCCGATGAAGAGCGAACCGAGCGAGGCGCTGCTCGCGCGCACTTGGCAACCGGCACTGGCGGTGACCGGCGCCGATGGGCTGCCGCCCACATCGAAGGCCGGCAATGTCCTGCGCCCGTCGACCTCGCTGCACATGTCGCTGCGCATTCCACCCACAGTCGACGACCGCGCGGCCCGCGACGCGATCGTCCGCACGCTGACGGCCGATCCTCCCGAAGGCGCCGTCGTGAGCGTGGACAATGTCGAAAGCGCATCGGGCTGGAACGCGCCGGCCACCGCGCCGTGGCTGACCGCGGCCACCGAAGCGGCATCGCTCGCGTGCTACGGCAACGGCGCGCGCTGGTTCGGCGAGGGCGGCTCTATCCCGTTCATGGGGATGTTGGGCAGCCGGTTCCCGCAGGCACAGTTCGCCGTTACCGGAGCCCTCGGGCCCGGCGCGAATGCCCACGGCCCGAACGAATACCTCCATGTGCCAATGGCGACGCGCCTCACCGGTTGCATCGCCCTGTTGCTCGACGCGCACGCGCGCCGGTAGCGAGCTACGCGGTGCGCTCGTTGTCGCCCACTACCAGCGGGCCACGTCGCTGCGTTTGACCCGGCGGCGGGGGCGTCAACGTGAATACTTCGACGCGGTCGCGGCCACGTGACTTCGCGCGGTACATGGCGTCGTCGGCGCGCCGCAAGAGGTCGTGGGCGCTGAGCCCTTCCCCGCCTGACCACGCGATTCCGATGGAGACCCCCACCGCGGTGACCGCGTCGTAGAGAGCAAGCGGCTCGGCGATCGCGATCCGCACGCGTTCGGCAACTTGGATCGCTGCATCGATGTCGGCCAGGTCGACACATACGACGCAGAACTCGTCGCCGCCGAAGCGAGCAAGGATGTCGGTGGGGCGTACGGCCGCTTTGATCCGCTGAGCGACCACGTTCAACGCCTCATCACCGGTGTGGTGGCCGAAACGGTCGTTGATTTCCTTGAAACCGTCGAGATCACAGAACAGCACGGCTACACCGATGCCGCCCGTGTCGGAGCGTGCCGTGAGCGAGCTGCTCAAACGGTCGAGCAGAGCCGTCCGGTTGGGGAGGCCGGTGAGGGGGTCGTGGAGGGCGCGATGAAACAGTGCCTCTTGGGCCTGGCGACGCTCGTGCACGTCGCGCGCGTGGACCACGAGCCCACCGACGAGCGGATCGTGGTGCAAGTTCACCGCCGTCGCTTCGAGCCATCGGAACGTGCCCGCCGCGTTGCGGCAACGGAGCTCCACACGCCGCACGCCACCGGGCACCGCCTCAGCCTCGGCGACGGCGTCGTGCCAAAGCGTGAGATCGTCGGGGTGAACGAACGCCGACGCCGGCAGATTGCCGAACTCCTCCGGTTGGTAACCGAGCATCGGCGTCACCGACGGACTCACGTAGATGCGGTTGTTGCTGAGGTCGGTGATGGTCGTGATGTCGGTGGCGGTCATCGCAAGCGTGCGGTACAGATGCTCGCTTGCCGCGAAGGCCCGGTCGGCGAGCCGTTTCGAGCTGATGTCGCGAAGCGTCAGGATGACCCCCTCGACATCGGGGTCGTCGAGCTGGTTGCTGGCGAGCACCTCGAGATAACGCCATTCGCCGTCGGCATGAAGAATTCTGAGTGCGAGGGCGCGACCGACGTTGTTGCCGCCGAGCTCCTTGGCCAACTCGTCGAGCGTGCGGTCCACGTCGTCGGGATGCACAAGGTCGATCGCCGATGTGCCCACCAACTCAGCCGGGTCGTAGCCGAGATGGGTGCTGATGCTCTCGCTGACCCAGCGGATGATCGTGTCGGGTTCGATGACGGCGATCATGTCGAAGACGCGTAGCGCGACCGACTGGTAACGGGCGCCGACATCGTCGAGCGGGAGCCGGTTCACAGTGTCGCCACGGCACAAACAAGGGAACGCGACTGCGCGACGGCTGGCCCCAACTCCCTCATGCTCGGGACTGTACGCCTCGACCAGTCGCGTTTGATAGAGCGCAAATGGTCAGGTTCGAGTCAAGGGACCGGCAAGACAGCGGGACCAGAGTCCCACCAGTTCAGGCGCTGTCTACGAGGTCGCGGAGCGTCTCGATTGTGCGCACTGCGTCGCCCCCGACGGGGTTGACAGACAGCACGGTGACGCCGGCCTCCCTGAACGCGGCCACGCGCTCCGCGATGTAGCTCTTGGGACCGATGAGGTTCGTCTTTTCGAGCCAGTCGGCGGGCACTTTGGCCGCGGCCTCTTCCTTCTTGCCGTCGAGGTAGAGGTTCTGGATTTCTTCTGCCTCGGCCTCGTAGCCGTAGCGGCGGGCGAGGTCGTTATAGAAGTTTTTGCCTCGTGCGCCCATGCCGCCCACGTAGAGCGCGACACCCGGCCGGCTCTTGTCACGTATCCGGGTCGCCTCCTCCCCCACCAGGTCGTCGCCGATGGCGACGGTGCCGCCCGCGGCAATCTCGAGCGGCCTCAGGTCGCTCGACCGCTTGGCGAGGCCCGCCTTGAGCTGGTCGCCCCAGACGCGACTGGACCGCTCGGGGATGAACATGATCGGAAGCCAGCCGTCGGCGTATTGGGCCGTTGTCTCGACGCTCTTGCCCATGAGCGATGCCCACCAGATCGGGATGTCGGCGCGCACTGGGTGGTTGATCAGCTTCAGCGGCTTGCCGAGCCCGGTGCCCTCCTCGGGCGGGAGCGGGATCTTGACCGCGTCACCGTCATAAACCAGGACCTCTCGCTTCCAGACCTTCCGGCAGACCTCGATGTACTCCTTGATGCGGGTCATCGGCTTGAGGTACGCCACGCCGTGGAAGCCCTCGACCACCTGAGGACCCGACGCCCCCAGGCCGCAGATCGCGCGCCCGTCGCTCACGTAGTCGAGACCGGCGAACGTCATCGCGACAAGGGCGGCCGTGCGTGAGTAGACGTTCACGATGCCCGACCCGATCTCGATGCGGTCGGTCACGCCGGCCAGGTAACCCATCTGACTGATCGCGTCGAAGCTGTAGGCCTCCGCGACCCACACGATGTCGAGGCCGACCTTCTCGAGCTCGACCACTTGTTTGGCCGTCTCCTTAAAGTCTCCGACGTAGTTGATACCCATGCTCAGCCGCATGGCCCCCCCTTTGCGATCGACAGACGGTCAGATACTTGCGTACACGGCCTCGAGGATCGCCAGCTTGCGCGGGTCACCGTTCAAGACGCCACCCATGCGGTTCATCACCCAGGCCACGGCCAGACCATTCTCGGGGTCGGCCATGGCGAACGATCCGCCCCAGCCGTCGTGGCCGAACGAACGGGGATTCGGGCCGTACGCGCCGAGCTCGCCGCCGACGACGTAGCCCAGGCCCCACGACACGGGCAGCATCAGGACGAGGTCGGGGTTCGTCACCTGGATTTCGCGCATGCGCTCGACGGCTTCGGCTGACACGAGACGGACGCCATCGATCTCGCCGCCCGCGGCGAGCGCCGCGTAGACGCGGGCGAGTCCTCGCGCCGTGGCCTGTCCGTTCGCCGCGGGGATCTCGGCCGCGCGCCATCCGGTGAGGTTGGCGTCCCTTGGCGACAGCATCGGGTTCGTGAGCGCGGCCAGAGCGGCCGGCGTGGCGTTCGCGAACATCTGGGCCATGTCGGCCGCCATCTGCGCGCTCATGACGACCTCGGTGAGATCCGCGCAGCGATCGTGGTCGATGACCGGAAGCCCGATGTAGATGTCGGCCCCGAGTGGAGCCGCGACCTCCTTCGAGAAGAACGCGCCAAGCGAGACGCCAGTGATGCGGCGCACGATCTCACCCACGAGGTAACCAAAAGTGATGGCCTGGTAGCCCGACTGGGTGCCCGGCTCCCAGATCGGCGCCTGCGCAGCGAGCAGGCCACAGATCTTGTCCCAGTCCTCGTAGTCGGTGGCGACCGTGGGAGTCGTGAGGCCCGAGAGCCCCGTACGGTGCGAGAGCACCCAGCGCACGAGCACGTCCTGCTTGCCCGCGGCCGCGAACTCCGGCCAGTACCGCGCGACGGGCGCATCGAGGTCGAGTTCGCCTCGGTCGACCAAGATGTGCGCGCACAGGCTGGTCATGCCCTTGGTGGTCGACCACACGTTGACGAGGGTGTCGTGTTGCCAAGGCCGGCCCGACTCATCGGCGGCCCCGCCCCAAAGGTCGACCACCGGACGACCGTTGTGCGTCACCGCTACCGCCGCCCCGACGTCGCTTCTCTCAGAGTAGTTGTCCACGAACGCGGCGCGGACTTTGGCGAAACGATCGTCACAGGTGCCGTCGATCTCGGTCATAGCCACGAGAGTACGCGCTCAGGTAGTTCCCGACTTCGTAGGTAGACCCGCCGGCAGTGAAGGAGGCAGATCACGCAGCATGCGGTCGACGCGATCGGTGGTCTGGCCGTGCTGAAGCTCGGGGTGGGTGAATATGTAGAAGCGGTCGTCCCGGATCGCACAGAAGACCTTGTCGGCCACCTCCGCCGGATCCATGCCGCCGGTGAGCAATCGCTTCACGTCCTGGATCATCCGCTCGAGGTCGGTCGTCGGCTCGGGCTCGGGTACCGCTCCACCGGGGCGGTGCTCGGCGCTCCGGTTGATGTTGGTGTTGATCGGACCCGGTATCAGCACCGACGCGCTCACCTTGGCCTCTTGGTCGTGCAGTTCGAGATAGAGCGCTTCAGTGAGGGCGAGCACTCCGTGCTTGGCCAGCCCGTAGGGCGCCGAGTACGGGCAGGGGAACAGCGCTGCCGTCGACGACGTGTTGACCACGTGGCCCTCCTCGCCCCCGGCCAGCATCCGAGGAATGAAGGTGCGGATCCCGTGTACGACCGACCAGAGGTCGACGCCGAGCACCCATTCCCAGTCGGCTTCCGACAGAGCCCAGCTCCGTCCCTCCATCGAGACGCCGGCGTTGTTGCAGAGGACGTTGACGATTCCGAAGCGGTCGTAGGCGGCGTCGGCGAGCCGCTCGATCTCGGAGAGCTGGCTCACGTCGGTGGGCATCGCGAGCACCTGAGCCCCCGTCATCGCGAGCTGCTGGGCGGCGGCCGTCAGCTGCTCGGCCTCGATGTCGGCAAGTACCACCTTCATGCCCTCGGCTGCGAAGCGAGCGGCCATGGCCAGTCCCATCCCGCTCGCAGCGCCGGTGACGACGGCAACGCGATCCTGAAAGACCTTCATGGCTACGCCCGTTGCTTCAGCTGTTGGGGTTGGCTGTTGCGCAATCCCGGCATGTACTCGATGAACTCGAGCAGGTTGCCGTCGGGGTCACGGCAGAGCGAGACGGCTTTGATACCGAGAGTGTGGTGCTGCTCGTCGTCGCGAAGAACGATGAACTCGATGCCCTTCGACTGGAGGTCGTGGTACGCGGCGACCACGTTCTCGGTGAGCAGCGCGATGAGCGTTGGCACCCGTTCCTCGACCGGGGTGGTGGGTTCGGGCAGTGTTGGGTCGAGCCACTGGATGAGGTCGAGCCGCGTGTGTAGGTCGCCGGCATCGATCGCCATGAGCACGCCTCGCCCCGAGGCCACCCGCATGCCGAAGTTCTCGGCCACCATGTCGGGCCAGATCGCGTTGCGCCGATCGTGGATCATCTGAAATCCGACCTTCGTGTAGAACTCGATAGAGCGCTCGAGGTTGCGCACGGCGAGCGTGAAGTGCGACAGGCAGCGAATACTCCATTGCTCGGGCATGAGATCTCCTTTTTGTTGACCGCCTAGCCGGCGGTTGGTTGTTTCTCCGTCGTGTCCGTGAGATAGGCGGCGCGGATCTCGTGCAGATGCGCGCGCATGTAGTCGGCGTCGCCCTGAATGACCACTTGACCGCGCCGTAAGACATACGCGCGGTTCGCGATGCGAAGGACGTTGTGGATGCCCTGCTCGACCACGATGACCCCGGTGCCGTCGGCCGCCGCTGATTCGAGCAAGCCCATCATGCGCTTCACCACGACGGGTGCGAGTCCGAGCGAGAGTTCGTCGACGAGGAGAACGCGTGGCTTTGCGGCGAGGGCGCGCGCCAGCACCAAGATCTGCTGCTCGCCACCTGACAGCAGTCCGGCGCGAACGTTGAGACGGTTGGCGAGCTCGGGCGCGTAGGTGAGTGCCTCCTCCACCGGGCCTAATCCCAGCTTGAGGTTGGCCTCCGCCGTGATCCTGCGGAAAATCGACCGCTGCTCAGGGACGAGCGCCAAGCCCCGCCGCGCCCGGCGGTGCAGGGGCGCCTTCGTCTTCTCCCCGAACAGTTCGATGTGTCCCTTCATCGGCGCAAGGACTCCGGCCAGTCCGAGCAGCGTCGTGGTCTTACCGACGCCGTTGGCGCCGAGGAGGCCGACGATTTCGCCCGACCGCACCTCGAGGTCGAGGTCGACGACCGCGGGCACCTGGCCGTAGCCGACCGTGAGGCCGCGCGACTGGAGGACGACGTCAGCCGGAGCCATCGACCGCATCTTCCAACTCGTCGCCGAGATACGAGGCGACCACCTCTGGGTGGTGCAGGACCACGGAAGGCGGACCGGTCACGATCGGCCGCCCGTAGTTGATGACCGTGATTTCATCGCTGACCGCGGCGACCAGACCGACGTCGTGCTCGACGAGGAGGATGCCGACGCCCCGTTCGTGCGCGATGCCCCGGAGGCGTTCACCGACGGCGGCCGTGTCGGTGTCGGAAAGTCCGGCGGCGGGTTCGTCGAGCAGGCAGATCACCGGGTTAGCCGCGAGCGCCCTCGCGATCCCGACCAGCTTGCGGTCTCCGTAAGAGATCTCGGTGGGGAGCCGGTCGAGGACCCCGTCGAGGCCGAGATCGGACACCATTGCTCCCACCAGACCGGGCAGGCGCGACTCCGGCCGCGGGACCAAGTCACGTAGCCACGCGTGCCACGGCATCGGTTCACACGCGATGAGGATGTTCTCGCGCACGGTCATGTCGTCGAACAACTCGACGGACTGGAACGAGCGACCGACGCCCGCGCGACTCCTCCGGTGCGCGGCCATGCCGGTGAGGCGCTGGTCGCCCAACCAGACCTCGCCCGTGGCCGCGGGCAGGAATCCGCTCACCGCGTCGATGAGCGTGGTCTTGCCGGCGCCGTTCGGTCCGATGAGGCCGTGGATCGTTCCCGGTCGCACCGTGAGCGTCAGACCGTCGACCGCCTTCACCGCGCCAAACCTCACACTCAGGTTGGTCACCACCAACTCCGACGGCGGTCGAGCCGGGCTCGTCCACTTCTCCTCGCGCGCCCGCAGCCTGGGTATCGGGACGGGGAGGCGGCGCAGGGCCGTGGCGATCGGTCGGTAGGTGGCGGCGATGCCCTGCGGGTAGCCGATCAAGATGAGGATGACCACTGGTCCCGAGATGGCGATGAGGATCTCGGCGAGGTTGTCGACTTTCGCGATGAGGAAACCGAACACGCCGCTCGGCACCATCATGCCGCCGACGAGCGCGCCGGCGACGTAGCCGACCCCGCCGATCACGCTGAACGCGACGACGTTCAGCGATTGGCCGATGCTGTACTGCTGGTAGACGACGATGCGGAACCGAAAGGCCATCAGGATGCCGCCGACCGCGGCGATGGATCCGGCCAACCCGAATGCGTAGAGCTTCACGCCGGTGATGCTCACGCCAACGGCGGCCGCCGCGCGTTCGTTGCTGCGCACGGCCAGCAGGCGCCGACCGATACGACTGGCACGCGCGCAGGCCACGGCCATACCCACGATGCCGAAGATCACCACCGCGAACGCCGCGTAGCGCTGGGGATACTTGCTGGGATCGAGGTTGATACCGGCGACGGAAGGGGCGTGGACGCTGGTGCCCGCGAAGCCACCGACCGCCTTCGGGTTCGAGAACACCATCGACTGCACCACCAGCGCGAGGCCGAGGGTGGCCACCGCGAGGGTGGGGCCGCGCGTGCGGAGCGCGGGCAGTCCGAAAACAAGGGCGCCAACAGTGCCCACCGCGATACCGACGATGGCGACGGCGACGAACGGCCATCCCCAGTCGTGACTGAGTCGAGCCGCGATGAAGCCGGCGATGCCGGCGATGGCGAACTGACCGAGGGAGATCTGGCCGGCGAGACCGGTCAGCACGACGAGCGACAGTGCCACCGTGGCGAAGAGCACTGTGGTGGTGAGGTTGACGGCGACGTCGTTCGGCAGCCGGCCGGCGACGACCGCCGCCACCGCCACCAGAACCAGAACACCAACGCCGGGGCGGTTCCGGCCGACTCGCGGAAGTCGCGCCGCGCGCTCGTCGCGAGTGGGGATCACCCCTCCTCGGACGGCGGCGACGAGGATGATCACGACGAATGGAAAGGCCGAGGCCGCACCGACGATGTGGACGTACTTGTTGAGAAGGCTCTGGCCGATTCCAATCACCAGCGATCCCGCCGCCACACCCAGAAACGACGAGAAGCCGCCGAGCATGGCTCCGGCCAGCGCGGGCACGACCAGCAGCGTGAGCGTCTGCGCGTCGAGGCCGGTGATCGGCACGATGAGTACGCCCGCCAACCCGGCCAGCGCCGAGCCGATCACCCAGTTGGCCGTCGACACGGCTTCTGGAGAGTGACCGAGGGTCTGTACGCCGAGTTGGTTCTCGGCACTCGCGAGCGTGAGCGCGCCGAATGTCGAACGGCGCGTCAACAGCGTGAGCGCGACCGCGATGGCGATCCCGATCGCGAGGATCGTGAGCCGGTCGTGGCCGACACCGACCGTCCCCGTCATCTTGAACGTCCCCCCCGGCAAGAAGTTGCGCACGATGCGGAGGTTGGTTCCGAAGATCACGATCATGACCTGTTGGAACAACGCCAGGATGCCGAGCGTGGCGATGATCTTGACGACGGGGGGGCGGTCGCGCAGCGGGCGCATGACCGCCTGGGCGATGATCGCGCCCACCGCCGCGCTCATGACGACGCTCGTCACGACCGCCGCGGTGAGCGGCCAGGTCTTGTCCTGCCAGAGCCACACGAAGACCTCGGCGGCCACGAGGGCCTGCGCGCCATAGGCGAAGTTCAGGACGCCGGAGCCGCGGTAGATGAGGACGAGGCCCTGCCCGGCGAGGGCGTAGATCCCTGCCGGGCCGAGGCCTAAAAGTACGAACTGGAGGAAGATCGCCAAGTGGCGCCGCTCCTACCAGTGCCGGTGTGTGGCTCCCTTACTTCTTCTCGAACGGGTAGTACCACTGGAACGGCAAGATCGACTTGACCACGCCGCCCTCGACCTTGGCATAGGCCACGCTCCCGTTCGTGAAGCGCGGAACCGTGCCCTTGAGGAGGGTGCCGGGAACCGTGTAGTCGATGTCGGGCGTTAGGCCACCGGTGCTGTACTTCGTCATCTTGGTCAGGCTGTCGAGAATCGACTTCCTGTCGATCGTGGCAAGTCCCTTGGCCGCGGCGTCGAGCATCTGCAGCCCGACCCAGGCCTGCTTCGAGAAGTCGTCGCTGTCCTTGCCGTTTCCGTACTTCTTCAGGGCGTCGGTGAACGCCTTGATACCGGGCTGGTCGATGTCGTCAAAGGCGAACAGACCGCTCACGAAAAGGCCCTCGGCGGCGTCGCCCATACTCGAGAGCACCGCGGGAGTGAACGCGTCGATGTTGGTGGCGAACGCCACCTTCGAGCCCTGCTTGCGCGCCTCGGCCACCACCTTCGCCGCAGTCTGCGGATCGGTGAGGAGCACTGCGCCGTCGGTTCCGCCGCTGAGCAAATCGGCGGTCTGGGGCGCGACGTCGGCGGTACCGATGTCGATCGGCACCTTCTTGTTGATCGTCAGGCCGCGGCTGGCGAGCGCCTCCACAACCGTGTCCACGGCGGCAAGGGCCGCCGGCACGTTGACGTAGATCGCCGATATCTTCTTCGCGTTGCCGACGTCGGCCAGTTCTGTGGCCATGCCCGCGCTCGACACCAGATATCCGGCATTCACCGGGAAGGCGATCTTGCTCTGACCGTCGGACGCGCTGTACGGCTGCGGGGCCACGCTCGCGAGTCCGGCCTTCTCCAGAACGCCGTTGACGACGTCGGAGAAGTTCGACACGTTGGCAACCGTCGCGATGACCGAGTTGTCGTTCACGGCATCGGTGGCGCACTGCGCCTCGATATTCGGGTCGAACTGCGTGGGGCAGAAGTCGAAGGTCACCGGGCGGTTGCTGCCTCCGAGTCCGCCGTGGTCGTTGATGTAGTCGGCCGCCATCTTCATGCCCGACCGCAGTGTCGGATACGTGAGGCTGGCCGCGGTGCTCTCATCGACGATGGAAACGATCTTCACCGGGTCGCCGGTGGCCTTACCGCTCGGCGCCGCGGTGGTCGCCGCGCTCGGCGCCGCGGTGGTCGCCGCCGCACTAGGTGCCGCAGTAGTCGCCGCCGCACTCGGTGCCGCGGTGCTCTGCGGGCTCGAGGTGGTTTTTGAACTGCCGCAGCTCGCCAGCGCGGCGATCAGCGCCCCAATGACGAAGAGCCCTGTACCTCTGCTCCGGTTTACGTGCGCACGCCGCATCAGTGTCCCCCTAGGTGTGTGTATGTCATCCGACGGCGGGCGTCACGTCCCCAAGCGCTGGCCCGTTTCGTACTCTATGAAGCGCTCACTTCGTTGTCAACAATCACCTCGTTAGATATGTTGGCCGCTTACCTAATGAGATCGAGGATGCCGCTCGCCCCCTCGACCTGAGCGGCCCGGCGATCGGCCTTTTGGAGCTGGCGGCTCCAGAACGCCTCCGCGCCATCGGCGTCGCCGGCGTTGATCAGCTCGATGAGGCGCTGGCAGCCGCGAACCGCGGCCTCCATGAACGTCTGCCGGAAGGCCTTCTCGGTGCGCCACTCGCTGGCCATGACGGTGATGTGGAGCTCGACGATGTCGGACAACAGACGTCCGAGCAGGGCGATCGTTTTGTTTCCGGTCAGCTCGAGCAGGAGGTAGTTGAACCCGGTCAGCAGGTCGAGGAAAGCGAAGAAGTCATCGCCGGTGGTTTCCATCGTGGCGACGTGCGTGCGGAGGGCCTTGATGTCGCTCGCCGAATGGTGCCGCGCGAGAAGTTTCGCCGCGGCCGGAAGCAGAAGCTCGAACGCCTCGTCGACATCGACGATCGTTGCGCCCTGATGCTGCAGAACCAGCCCGACGTGGCGTGCCGCGACCTTGACGCTCGGCGTGCGCACTACCGGGCCCTTGCGCGCGCCACGGCGGATGGAGATGAGGTCCTCGGCCTCGAGGATCCGGAACGCCTCTCGCAATGTTGGTCGCGAGACGCGGAAGGTCTCGCACAGTTCGCTCTCGACGGGGAGGTTGTCGCCCTCCTTCAGTTCACCTCGGATGATGCGGCGCCGGATTTCATCGGCGACCAACTCCGACGTCTTTGGAACGCGCGTCTCGGTGAATGCTGCCCTGTTCAAAGGATCGCCACGGGATTCACCGGCGAACCCGTGCCTCCCTGGATCCGGAGGGGCAACACCGAGAACAGGAACTCCCAGCGTCGCTCCCGGTCGCACGCCTCGGCGAGCCGGGACAACTGCAGGTTGTCGAGGAGATGCACGCCCATCGCCACAAGGCAGCACTGATGCACAGGGATCGGCCATCCCGACTCGAGGTTCGGAGGCAGTGGATCGGAGACACCGTCGCTACCGATGACGGCGATGTCGTGATTGTGGATCCACGGAATGCACGATGGATGCAGACCGGCCAGGCCCACCATCACCGGGTCCCAGGGCCCGACGGCGGTCCTGCGGGCATCGCGCCCCGTGCGGACCAACAAGATGTCGCCAGGTTTGATACCGACGGCCTGCGCGCCGGCGGCCTGGTCGAGCTCATCGGCCGAGATCGTGTCCCCCGGCTCCAACCAGTCGACCCCGCGAAGTCTCGGGATGTCGAGCAACACACCACGCCCGACGATGCCGCCGAACGCCGCTTCGATCGAGTTGTAGAGAGCACCGATGCTCTTGACGTCGGTGGCCGGGCGCCCGTTGTACATCTCGCCACCGACGAAGACATGGCAGAGCGCGTCGATGTGAGAGACGGCCATGCCGTGGAAGGCCACTCCGACATAGTCGAGCGACGTCTCGAGCCCGGGGACTCCAGTGGCGTCAAGGCTGTCACCCGCGATCAACATCATGTGCTGGGCTGGCGTCGGATTCTCGATCGACGGCACGACGGGCAACTCCAACGCGCAACTCACGACAGTGCCCGTCTTCACCAACGCCGCGGCCGCCAACACATTCTTCTCAGTGATGAGGTTGAGTGCGCCGCGCTGGTCGTCGTCTCCCCAGCGGCCCCAATTCTTGACGGACTCGAACATCGCCCGCATATCGTCTGGCCCGACTCGATCGGCCATCACTTTCTCCTTCCGAAACGCCCTACGCCAACGCGGGGATGAGGTACTCCCCCGTCAGACGGAGGCTGCGCATGACGTCCTCGTGAGAGAGGGCGCCGAACTGCTGAAGCGACATCAAGCGATCGACGCCGATGTCGGCATACCGGCGGGCCTTGCGTATGCACGTGTCGACATCGCCGACGATGACCGACTCGACTCCCTCCATCACCTCGTACGCCTCTTCAGGATCGACCTCCATGCCGAGGGCTTGGCGGTTCATGAGACGGAGCAAGGGGATCGGGTCGTCGGGATCCATGTCGACCATGATCTTGCTTGGATCATGCTCGGCGCTGATGGAGCGCGTGTCGATGCCCTGCCCGCGGATCATGTTGGTCCAGATCGTGCGAGGGACGGCAAAGATGCGCGGGGCCGCGTTCACGTACCACATGGCCGCTTCCGCGGCCCGGCTGGCGATCGCCTGCTCCTTGGTCTCCGCGCAGTGAAGGAACGTGAACACCGCCTTCTGGTTGTTGTCGACCTGGCTGATGGGCTTGACCACCTGGCGCCCCTCGTCGTAGCGGTCGAGGAACGCCTTCAGAAGTGAGAGAGGAGAAAGCAGTGTGGTGGCGAGCGCGCCCACGCCGATACTGCCTGCCATGAAGAACGCGTCGGGGCTCGACACCGTCTGCCACATGGGCGGGTGCGGCTTCTGAAGGGGCTTGGGCACGACCGTTCGCTCAGGGAACGAAATGTGCTTGCCTTCAAACTTGAAGGTCTCCTGCGTCCACATCATCGGGAGGAGTTCGAACATCTCTCGGATCTGCTCGTAGGTGATGTCGCCGTCGACGCCGAAGGTCTCCCATTCGGTACCCCCCGATCGGGCCAGGCCCATCTCGAGCCGGCCATCGCTCAAGATGTCAAGAACGGCTGCCCGCTCGGCCACCCGGAAGGGGTTGTTGATGTTGAACGGGCTGAGCACACCGGAGTGGCCGACGTGAATGTCTTTGGTGTTCAGGGCGATGGCCGTGAGGGTGAGTTCGGGCGCGGAGCTGTAGGAGAACTCCGGCGCGCCGTGGTGCTCCACCGTCCACCAGCACTTGTAGCCGAGTCCGTCACACAGCTTGGCCTGCTCGATTGTGTCGGTGAACACCTTCTTCTCGTGCCCCGGTGGCCATGGCTTGACCATCTGCTGCTCTGAGAAGATGTCGAAATCCACCGTGGCTCCCTTCAGACATCCGCGACGACAGCGCGGCCCCCGGGCGCGAGCCCATCCTTGCTGCGGCGGCGATCGTATGGAAGGTGCACCTCGTTGTCAAGGATCACCTCGTTAGGTATGTGGGAACGCACGTGACGCCGCACGCACTGGTTGATGGATGGTGCGACCCGGCGTTCGCCGGGGTCGGCGAAGCGTTTCGCGAGAACTTCGCCGATGGGCTCGAGACAGGCGCCGCCCTTTCGGTGAGCGTGGCCGGTCGACCCGTCGTTGATCTTTGGGGCGGCTGGGCCGAGCCCGAGGATCGCGTCGCGTGGGATCGCGACACCGTTGTCTGCGTCTTCTCGTGCAGCAAGGGCCTGCTCGCGCTCGTGGCGTTGCGTCTCGTCGAAGAAGGTCGTCTCGATCTCGACGCGCCGGTCAGCCGTTACTGGCCCGACTTCGGATCGGGCGCGAAGCAATCGGTTCTCGTTCGCCACCTCCTCACCCACGAGGCGGGACTGCCGGCGGTGACACGCCAGTTGCCGTTTGGTTCGCTGCGCGACTGGGACGTGATGACCACCGCGCTGGCCGAGACCGACCCTTGGTGGGAACCGGGAACGGCTCACGGCTACCACGGAGTGACTTTCGGGTACTTGCTCGGCGAAGTACTTCGTCGGATCACCGGATCGCTTCCGACGGAGCTCTTCCGATCCACACTGGCCGATCGACTCGGCGTCGACATCGACCTGCGGGCAACGCCACGACAGCAGGGCCGCATCGCTGAGCTTTTCTTGGCGCCGAGTCCCGATGGCACATTCTTCGAGCACTGGGGGCCCGACGACCTCGGGCCCAAGTCGTTTTTCAACCCACCCGACTGCAGCGACGTCTCGTACACGAACTCCGCGGCTTTTCGCGAGTCAGAAATTCCCGGAGCCAATGGGTTCGGTACGGCGCGAGCGCTCGATCGCGCGTATTCGGTTCTGGCGTGCGGCGGTCAGCGCGGCGGGGAACGCATCATCAGCAACGACCTCGTCGCGGAGGCGGGCCGGACGCATGTCTCAGGCATTGATCGGGTGATGAACCTTCCCACCGCGTTTGGCCTCGGCTTCGAACACACCATTCCGGAATGGAAGTTCGGGCCCTCCCCCAACGCCTACGGGCACAACGGCTCGGGTGGGTCGCTCGGGCTGGTCGATCCCGACGTTGGCCTCAGTTTGGGGTACGTGATGAACCGTTTGTACTGGGGCAAAACGCGCGACGACCCGCGGTGGGAACGCCTTTTCGACACCATCTATAACGCTCTTTAGCAGACTTGTCCGAAGGCGACAGGGCCTCCCACCAGGGCGTAAACCTGTGGCGACTAGCTCTTTAGTCAAGCTTTGTTAAAGGCCGGACCCTCGATGCCGACCTTGGAGTCATGCGAGGCCGAACAAGAGCGGCCGTCGGCCTGACGGTTGCTGCCTGCATCGTGAGCACCGGTGTGCCGGCGGAACGCGCATACGCCGTTACGCCCACGATGGTGGCGAGCCCAGTGACGACCGCGACGACGCGTTTGGCGACGACGGCAGGGACGGCATTCCCGACGATGTCGGTGACATTGACCAACAGCGCGGGCACTGCCGCCGTGGGAGTCACCGTCGTATTCAGCGTGCCGGCCACCGGGGCCACGGGCACGTTCGCGAGCACGGGGACCAACGTCGAGACCCAGATCAGCGACGCGACCGGGAAAGCGACCGCGTCGACGTTCACCGCCAACGGCATGTCGGGCAACTTCACGCTCACCGCCAGCGCCATCGTCTCGGGTACCAGCCTGACGGCCAGCTTCTTCCTCACTAACAGCGGATTCACCGTGGCCACAACATCGGGCTCACCGCAGTCGGCCAAAACCGGGATCGCGTTTGCTGCCCTGACGGCCACGGTGGCCGTCGACGGGAACCTCGTCAGCGGCGCCACCGTCACGTTCACCGCGCCGGCGAGCGGAGCCAGCGGCACGTTCGCCACCACCGGCACCAACACGGCCACCGCCGTCACCAGCACGTTGGGCGTGGCCACCGCACCAACGTTCACCGCCAACGGCACCACCGGCAGCTACATCGTCACCGCCACAGCATCTGGTGCGATCACGTCTGCCGCATTCGCACTAACCAACACCCCCACCGGTGTCCCCACCATGTTGCCGAGTCCGCTGACGACGGCCACCACTCGGTTGGCTACGACGGCGGGCACGGCGTATCCGACGATGTCGGTGCTGTTGACTAACAGCGCGGGTGCGCCTGCGGTGGGGGTCAACGTGATCTTCAGCGCTCCCGCCACCGGCGCGACGGGGACTTTTGCCGGCACCGGGACGAACGTCGAGACCCAGACCAGCGACGCGTCGGGACGAGCCACCGCGTCGACGTTCACCGCCAACGGCAGCTCGGGCGCCTTCACTCTCACCGCCAGCGCGGTGGTGTCGGGCACCAGCCTCACGGCGAGCTTCTTCCTCACGAATACGGGCTACACGGTCGCCATGACGTCGGGCTCCCCTCAGTCGGTGAAGACCGGTACGGCCTTCGCCGCCTTGACCGCCACGGTGGCGATCGACGGCAACCTCGTCAGCGGCGCCACCGTCACCTTCACCGCCCCGGCCAGCGGAGCGTCCGGCACGTTCGTCACTACCAACACCAACACCGCCACGGCCATTACGAATACGTTGGGAGTGGCGACCGCCCCCACGTTCACCGCGAACGGCGTCACCGGCGCGTACACCCTCACTGCCACCACGCCCAGCGCCATCACGTCCGGCGCGTTCGCGTTGACGAACACGCCCACCGGTGTGCCGACCATGTCGCCGACTCCATTGACGACCGCCACGACGCGTTTGGTCACGGTGGCGGGTACCGCGTTCCCGACGATGTCGGTTTTGTTGACCAACAGCGCCGGCGCGCCCGCGGTTGGGGTCAACGTGATCTTCAGCGTTCCCGCCACCGGTGCCACCGGCACTTTCGCCAGCACCGGAACCAACGTCGAGACCCAGACCACCGACGCGTCGGGACGAGCCACCGCGTCGACCTTTACGGCCAACGGAAGCTCTGGCGCGTTCACCCTCACCGCTAGCGCCTTCGTGTCAGGGACCAGCCTCACGTCCAGCTTCTTTCTCACGAATACGGGCTACACGGTCGCCATGACGTCGGGCTCCCCTCAGTCGGTCAAGACCGGTACGGCCTTCGCCGCCATGACCGCCACCGTTGCGATCGACGGCAACCTCGTGAGCGGGGCCACTGTCACGTTCACCGCGCCAGCG
The DNA here is from genome assembly GCA_040002995.1 of Acidimicrobiales bacterium. Classification (GTDB taxonomy): domain Bacteria; phylum Actinomycetota; class Acidimicrobiia; order Acidimicrobiales; family Ilumatobacteraceae; genus JBDUDK01. The sequence goes on from JBDUDK010000075.1 coordinate 40,339, forward strand.
AGCGGGGCGAGCGGCACGTTCGCCACCACCAACACCAACACCGCCACCGCCATCACGAACACCGTCGGTGTGGCGACGGCGCCGACGTTCACGGCCAACGGCACGACCGGCAGCTACACCGTGACGGCGAACACCCCGAGCGCCATCACGTCGGGCGCGTTCGCATTGACGAACACGCCCACCGGTGTGCCCACTATGTCTCCGACTCCGTTGACGACGGCCACGACGCGCCTGGCGACGGTGGCGGGGACGGCCTTCCCGACGATGTCGGTGCTGTTGACCAACAGCGCCGGAAGCCCCGCTGTCGGAATCCCGGTCACGTTCGCTGCTCCGAGCACGGGTGCTACGGGCACGTTTGCCGGCACGGGGACGAACGTCGATACCCAGACCAGTGACGCCGTGGGCCGAGCCACCGCGTCGACGTTCACCGCGAACGGCAACTCGGGCACCTTTACCCTCACCGCGAGTGCGGTGGTGTCGAGCACCAGCCTCACGGCCAGCTTCTTTCTCACCAACACCGGCTACACGGTGGCGGTGAAGGAAGGAACTCCACAAACCGTAAAAGTGGCCACGGCCGCGGCGCCCTTGACGGCCACGGTGGCCATCGACGGCAACCTCGTGAGCGGGGCCACCGTCACCTTCACCGCGCCAGCGAGCGGGGCGAGCGGCACGTTCGCCACCACCAACACCAACACCGCCACCGCCGTCACCAACACCTCAGGCGTGGCCACCGCACCCATCTTCACGGCCAACGGCACCACCGGTGCCTACACCGTCACCGCGACCGCCCCGAGCGCCATCACGTCGGCCGCCTACTCACTCACCAACACCGCCGCGGGCGTGCCTACCGCCATCACCATCGTGGCCGGGAGCAACCAAACAAGTTCGGTCAACACCACCTATCCGACTCGGTTGCAAGTATCAGTGACCGACATCAACGCCGCTCCTGTTAGTGGCGTCACCGTCACGTTCACGGCTCCGTCCGGTGGTAACAGCGGAACGTTCTCCTCGACACTCAACAACGTCGCCACCGCCGTGACCAACAGTTCCGGAGTGGCCATCGCGCCGATCTTCACCGCCAACACCACGGCCGGGTGGTACTCCGTCAACGCGTCCGTTGCGGATGTGTCGGGGACCGCAAGTTTCAGTCTCACCAATACTGCGGGTACCGCCGTCTCCATGATCGCGGTGGCGGGCAACAACCAGAACGCGTCGGTCAACACCGCATTCGCCACCAGACCCCAGGCCCGACTCACCGACGCCTACGGCAACTCGGTGAGCGGCGTCACGGTCACCTTCACCGCTCCCACCAGCGGGGCCAGCGGCACGTTCGCCATCACCAACACCAACACCGCCACCGCCGTCACCAACGCCTCGGGCGTGGCCACCGCCCCCACGCTCACCGCCAACGCGCTAGCGGGCAGCTACACGATCACCGCCACCATCGCCAGCGCGATCACGTCGGTCAACTTCTCACTCACCAATACGCCCGGTATACCGACAACTCTCACGATCGTGGCGGGCACCCCTCAGACGGCGGCGATCAACACCGCCTATCCGACGCGCTTGCAGGTATCCGTCACTGACATCAACACGAACCCTGTTAGTGGCGTCACCGTCACGTTCACGGCTCCGTCCGGTGGTAACAGCGGAACGTTCTCCTCGACACTCAACAACGTCGCCACCGCCGTGACCAACAGTTCCGGAGTGGCCATCGCGCCGATCTTCACCGCCAACACCACGGCCGGGTGGTACTCCGTCAACGCGTCCGTTGCGGATGTGTCGGGGACCGCAAGTTTCAGTCTCACCAATACTGCGGGTACCGCCGTCTCCATGATCGCGGTGGCGGGCAACAACCAGAACGCGTCGGTCAACACCGCATTCGCCACCAGACCCCAGGCCCGACTCACCGACGCCTACGGCAACTCGGTGAGCGGCGTCACGGTCACCTTCACCGCTCCCACCAGCGGGGCCAGCGGCACGTTCGCCATCACCAACACCAACACCGCCACCGCCGTCACCGATGCAAACGGTGTGGCGACCGCCAATACCTTCACGGCCAATAGCACTCCGGGGTCCTACGTCGTGACGGCCACCGCCCCCGGCACCATCGCGTCCGCCACCTTCTCACTCACCAACATTGCGCCGCCCCCGCCACCGCCACCGCCCCCGCCACCGCCACCGACTCCGTCTCCGTCGGGCGGAACCTGGCTCGTCGCTTCCGACGGCGGCATCTTCTCGTTCGGAAACGCCGGCTTCTTCGGCTCCACCGGCGCGATGGTTCTCAACCGGCGGATCGTGGGCATGGCATCGACTCCTGATCGAAACGGCTACTGGCTCGTCGCGTCCGACGGCGGCATCTTCGCGTTCGGAAACGCTGCCTTCTACGGCTCCACCGGCGCGATGGTTCTCAACCGGCCAATCGTCGGCATGGCGGCCACCCCCGACGGACACGGCTACTGGCTCGTCGCGTCCGACGGCGGCATCTTCGCGTTCGGAAACGCGGCCTTCTACGGCTCCACCGGCGCGATGGTTCTCAACCGGCCAATCGTCGGCATGGCGGCCACCCCCGACGGACACGGCTACTGGCTCGTCGCGTCCGACGGCGGCATCTTTGGCTTCGGAAACGCCGCCTTCCACGGCTCCACCGGTGACATCGTTCTCAACCGGCCCATCGTGGGCATGGCGTCAACGGCCACCGGAAACGGCTACTGGCTCGCGGCGTACGACGGCGGCATCTTCGCGTTCGGCGACGCTCCGTCGTTCGGTTCTGCCGTCGACGCGGCTGGCAATCGTCCTTTCGCGGGAATGGCCGCGACCGCCGACGGAAAGGGCTACTGGATCGTCGCGTCCGACGGTGGCATCTTCGCCTTCGGTAATGCCCCCGCCGTCGGCTCCACCAGTGCGATGGTGCTCAGCCGGCCCATCGTGGGCATGGCCGCGTCCTGACGTCTACAACACGGCTCAGTCAACGGTGAATTTGATGTACATCCCGTTCTTGTAGTGGTCGGCGAGGTTGCAAACCAGCTGATACCTGCCCGGAGCCATTTTCACCTTGAACGAAATGGTGTTGCCCACGGCCAAGTCGCCCGTCTCGCCGACGTTGACGGCATTGGCACCTTCCTCGTTGAATCGGCCGTTCGCCTCGATGGGGATCTTGCCTACCGGCAGATCGGTGCGGATCACGAGCAACTCGTGTCCAATCGTCCCCTTGTTGAGGAATGTGAAGGTCACGTCGCCGGCCTTGATCGTCTGGTGGTCAGCCACGACCTTCCACTCGCGTTCAAATCCTGTAACCGTGTTAGGGCTAGTGGGGTAGCCGTCGACGGCGTCGCCGCTATCCGTGCCGCATCCCGCCGCCACCGCCAGCACGGCCAGCACGCTTGCTACACACTTCCACTTTGTGTTCACAGAACGATCGTCTCCCGTGCCCCATCTACGGGCTAGGGCCAAAGGTCACCTCACCCGGCCCGATCGGCGAGTGGTTGTGACACGCCCTGTCACGGGACCGCCGGCAGAGCCCAGTGGTCCTTTGCCGCTTATGAACTCTCCACCGCTCGTACGGAGAGGCGAGGACCCGACGGGGGCGCGAACCCCTCCCGACTCACGGCAAAAGGCACAGCGAAGCTGCCCTCCTTGGCACTCCAATGGCACACTTCGGCGGTATCCGGTGGTGAACAGCCGTCAGTACCGGCCAGTGCTGGACACACGTGCTATCAACGCTTACCGACTATCCAACCTGCTCAACGGGCTCGTGAACCGATCGGCCTGCTAGGACACGAACCGGTCGCGCCCGACCCAGAACGGCGCGCGGAGATCCTTCTTCAGGACAGCTCCAAAGCTCCTCTGACCTTGTGGTTCGCGACCGCGCAGGTCTCGTTGACACTCCGTTGCCACTTTTCGTGGGCGCTGCACTTTGGACTTCCGTGCCTCTGTATTCGGGTGTGGACACTCGGAGTGCACCGTGATGCTCGATGCGTCGAGGGTGACGGTGCTCGGTGGCGGCAGGCGCAAGATCGCCACCGCCGACCGGCGCGGCCAGTCGGTCGATCGCTACGAGGTGCGCTGGCGAGCACACCTTCGACCCGGCGGCCAACGCGACTATCGACGACGCTTCGATCGGGCGGCCGACGCCGACGAGTTCATCAGACGCCTCAAGGCCGTCGGGCTTGCGGGCAGTACCTGGGGGCTCGACGACGAGGGTCGCCCGGTCGACTGCACGAAGCAGTCGCCCGCCACATCGAGCGCGAGTCAAGTGACCCTCTGGTCAGGACTCGTCGCCTATCGAGCAGCGACATGGCGAGGAGCATCGGGCAACGGGCGAAAGGCTGCAGCACTAACGCTGCGCGCGATGGCGAAGACGCTGAAGACGGGCGCACCTGCTATTCCGCCGGCGACGCTGGCCTATCTCGACCTCGTCGCGTTTCGACGCGAGACCGAACCGGACGACATGGAGCGCTCAATACCGGAGAAACTCGAACACGACGGCCGGATCTTCTGCGCGTCCGACATCGTCGGTGGCAGGGCCTTCCTCGATCGCTGGTCGCTTCCAATCCCCGATCTCGATCGTTCTCACGTTCGCCGGCTGATCGCTGAACTCGGGCATGGTCGTGCGGCGTCGACCGAACGCCGACGTTGGACGCAGATGCGCGCGGTTCTTAGATGGTGGCGCGACGAGGGACTCATCACAAACGACGTCACATCACGCGTCGGCGTCATCCGCGGCACCAGCGTCCCCACGCTCGGCGACGACGAAGCCATCCCAGACGAACACGAGATGTGGTCCATGGCATGGGCCCTTTGCTTGACCGGGAAGCCACAGTACGGCGCCCTGCCGTTGGTCATGGGAGGGGGTGGCTTGCGTATCGGTGAGTGCTGCGAGCTCCGCCGTCGAGACTGCATCGACGATCCGAACGGTGGCATGTGGCTCTCCGTTCGGGGAACGCTGGCGAAGCCCGGCCGATCGTGGACGGACTCCGGTGAAGGCACGGAGCGCCGAGGCACCAAGGCGAAGGGGCCGGACGGCGACCTTCGCGGTCGACGCACGTACCTGCCGCCGTCGGAGGCCAGCATTCTTCGCACGCACCTCATGACCTTCACCGGACGCGCGGCAGACGCGTACGTCTTCACGAGCATGACCGGCAAGCCGCTTGACGTCTCGCACTTGCAGGAGCGTGCGTGGAAGCACGCTCGGGAGCTGGCGTTCCCTGAACCCCATCGACTCCACGGTGTCGGCCGCCACGCGTTCCGACATCTCGCCGCCACTCGGTGGCTTCGCGCCGGCGTACCACTGCGCACCGCTGCGAGATGGGGCGGCTGGAAGGACGTCGCCACCATGCTGCGCTGGTACGAGTCACGGCTCCCTGGCGACGACGAGTTCGCAGCGAATCGCATGTCCGTATCAACCGAATGGAGGACAAGGTGAGCACTCACCGCTACGTGCCCACGACGATGGACCCGGCCTCTTCCCCAAGGCCGGTTTCGAGCGCGCCGCCCACGGCGAAGTTGACGGCACTCACGCGTGGCTCGCGGGCGTACTGGATCGATGGTTCACTCACCACGGCGTCGAACTCCGGGTGCCACAGCCGAACATCGAACCCGTCGGCCTCGACATCGACCTATGACGAATCCCGTCAGCAGCACCGAAACCCCGCCAAAGGCCAAGCCGATCAAGCGTCCCAGAAAGGCATCGAGGATGCCGTTCAACGCGTACGAACCGAGCGTTCTGGGACAACCGCTGCGAGCGCCGATCGCCGGATAGGACGCGGTTCTCTCAACTGCTGAACATTCAGTGCGCGCCAGTGAACACCGCGGGCTCGTCGCCCGCAGGACGCCCGATCCGGCGATCGGCGCCCCTTCCGCTCGAGTTACGCACAGCTGAGGCCGCGAGTTTGTTCTCCATGGTCAGGTTCAGCAACGGCTCGCCCCTGTGATGCTTCCGGAACCGGTGCTATCGGTGAGGTAGGTGGCTACGCCGTGTCCGTGTGCGGTCATGCCGGCGAGTTCACCGCTTCCTCCGTGGCCGATCACCGTGAAGGTGGAGGTGGCGTTTCCTAACGCGTTGATCGTCTCGTGGGTGCGCACGAGGAACGAGCCGGCCCCGCACCCGGCGACGAGTCCCGTGAACTCCTCGATGATGTCGAGGTGGTACGTCCCGCGCGGGTCCACGACGTAGCGGTAGGTGTAGGTAGAAGTCCCGTCCCAGTCGCCGGAGTACGTGGCGACGCCGAACGCCTCGCCGTGGCAAACCGCGGCAACGTTATGCGGCGCGCAGCGCAGCGACGTGAGGGTGTCCGGGCCGGATGTGTAGGTGGCGGAGAACGGCGTAGAGGTCGAACTGGCGCCGGCGGGCAGCGCGCCGCCGATGATGAGGGTTGCTACGGCGGCGATGACGCCGAGGGCCCGAGCGGCTCTGGTCCGGTTCATGACGTGCCTGCCGTGTCCGGCACGAGTCCTAGCTGCTGCATCATTTCGAGGTTGTCCCACACCGTTGAGATGTCGGTGACTTTGCCGTCGACGACGCGGTCTATTGAGATGAAGGTGATGATTACGGACTTCTCGGTCGGCGCGATCCCGAAGTAGTCACCTCGGTGCGTGCCGCGGTAGGTCCAGCGACTCGCCACAAGGTCGCCGTCGGCGACAATGTCTTCCAGGGTGATGTGCTGATCCGGGAACCCGATGAGGTCAGCGGCGACGGATTCCTTGAACGCCGCCAAGCCGTGCACCTCGGGAGCACCTGACGCTCGGTATCGGACGTGGGCGGCGACCGCGTCGTCGGCGACGGAGAGGTTCTTGTGGTTGTGGAGTTCCTGGTAGATCCGTTGGACGAGATCCCGGTTGGCTTTGTTGGACATGGTTTGACTCCTCATGGTTGGCGCGAGGCCTGCACCCTGGGAGGCGTAACTCCAACTGTTACGGGCGTACGCCTATTGCGACTCTGTGAGTTGGGAACGAGGAACGATGCCCAGCACGGTTGCTGCGGTCTGCGCCGCGTCGCTTAGCGCCCGGGCGCGTGCGACGTCGCCCCGTCTCCCTCTTTGACGGAGCGCTGCGGCCAGCTCGAAGCGTGTCTGGGTGGCCCACGACACTGCGCCGATGAGCTCGTGGTGTTCGAGGGTTTCCTCGAGATGGCCCACGGCGACCTCGGTCGCCCCGAAGGTGGCGGCGAGCATGCCGAGGTGATGGGAGGTAGCCCCGTTGAAGGCTGCCAGTTCGGCGGTGCAGTCGAGGGCAGCAAAGGGCACTACTGATTCGTAGAGCCGTTCAGCCCGCTCGTCGTCGCTCAGGACCGAGCACGCCAGCGCCAGCATGGGGACCGCGGTTGACCAGAGCCCGTCGTCGGCGAGCGCGGCGAATCCAGCTTCGTCTGAGCGGGACAGCGCCTGCCGGGCGTCGTCCCACCGATGGACCCCCACCGCAGTCGCCGCCTCCCAGGCCGAACGCAAGCTGCTCCACCGGCCGTCCCCGCGCGGGGGTGGCAACATGGCCAACTCGTGGAATCGGCCTTGGACGAACCAACACGCCCACAACAGGTCGCGTTGCAGGTCGGTTGGCACGGTGACGTCCCAGCCGGCGCGCCGGGCGGCGTCCTCCATGCTCGCGGCGAGCCGTAAGGCTTCGGAGTAGTCGCCGGTGACACAGGCGCGCCGCCCGGCGATGGCGATGCGGTAGATGTCGAAGAAGGGTCGGTGTAGTTCTCGAGCGAGGGCGGCGAAGCGATCCTCGGCGTCGCCAGCGGCGGCATGGTCTCCGAGGTGGAGCAGTGCGAACGCGCGGTACAGCAGGGCTAAAGCCTGGGTTTCGGGATCGCGAAGACCGACGGCAAGGTCGTAGAGCTCGGTGCTGAGAGTCACTTGCGCCGCGACGTCGAGGGGACCGGATCGGGTGTACAGGGCGGCCACCAGCGCGTCGGCAATCAAGGCCGGTGCGCCGGTCCCTCGGGCGACACCGAGCGCGTCGCGCTCGAGCGCGCGTCGTTCGTCCCTCGTTGAGACGAAGGCTCGCCAACGCGCGAGCGCGCAGAGAAGGGCGACGCGGGCGCGATCGTCGTCGCTGCCGATTGCCGCAAGAGCCTGCCGGATGAAACGTACCGGTTCGTCCACCTCCTCGGGTGTCGTCGCCACCGACAGGCTCCCGAACGCCAGCGCAGCGCGGACGATGAGGTCCGTCGCGCCGCACTCCGCGGCGACGTCGGTCGCCTCGCGCACCGCGACCTTCCCGACTTCAGGTCGCCCGCTGCGGATCTCTGCTCCGCCGACCGTCACGAGAATCTCGGCGCGCCGTCGGTCGTCCAGCGAGGAGCTCGAGTCGAGGACCGCGAGCGCCGCTCGCCCCCACCTCGAGGTCTCCTCGAACGCTCCGCGGTCGAACGCCTCCGTGGCGGTCGCGTAACACTCGTCGACGGTTTGGGCCGTATCGACGACGGGCGCGGCGAGCAGCAGGTGATGCGCGATGGCGCGGTGGTCGTGCGGGAACAACTTCTGCAACGCGCCGCCGACGCGCGCATGGAGGCGGATGCGACGGGCGGCTTCGATGCCTTCATAGACGCCAGCCTGCATGACCCCATGGACCCACCCGTAGCGATCGACCGCGTCCGGGAGCGGTGTGATGAGTCCGGCGGCGTTCGCGTTCTCGACGGCCTGCAACAACTCCTCCTCGTCGACCGAGGCGGCCCGCTGCAGGACGACCAGGTCGAACTCCGCCCCGGCCACGGACGCGACGGCGAGCACCTGGCCGGCCAGACCCGGGAGCCGACCGACTCGTTCCTCCACCGACTCGCGAATTCCCGCAGGCAGCCGGTGCAGCGCTGTCCCCCCGCCGTAGGAGATCTCCTTTACGAACAACGGATTGCCCGCGGTGGCCGCGTGGACCTCGTCGGCGCCGGCGGTGTCGGCGCCGTGCGCGAGGAGCAGCGCCTCGACCTCGATGCGCCCCAGCCCCGCGAGTCGGCAGCGGGTGATGCCGGGCTCACGTCGGAGGCCGGCAAGCGCGCCCACCAACGGATCGCCGCGTCGGGTGTCGGTGTCGCGGTATACGGCAATGATCGTCAGCGCCCCCACGTCCTCGGCGCGGGCGAGGTATCGAAGCAGTTGCAGGCCCGGGCGATCAGCACAGTGGAGATCGTCGAGTACGAGCACCACCGGACCCGCGGCCGTCGCGCCAGCTAGGACCGCCTCCACGGCGACGAACACCTGGTAGCGGTCGACATCACCACGCCCCGACGCCAACGGCCACCAGCGTTGCAGACGTTGCTCGAAGCTTGGCCCCAGCCTCGCCAGCGGCACGACGTGTGGTCTCACGACGTCGCGGGGCAACCAATCGACGAGCGGCCCGAGCGCCTGGGCGAAAGGGTCGTAGCCGAACGCCAACTCCCGATCGCAGCGGCCGTACAGGACCTGGGCTCCCTCCCGCTTAGCCACGAGCGAGACCTCGGCGGCCAAGCGGGTCTTGCCGATTCCCGGTTCGCCACTGACCAGAACCAGCTGGGCCCCTTCTAACTTCGACGCGCGCCACCGGTCGAGCAACAGCTGCGACTCCTGAGCGCGACCCACGAAGGGGGGCGGCAGGTCAGCCTCCGCCCGCAACCTCGGTGGGAACACCAGACCCACATCCCCAACGTTCCGAGGCGGTGCCTCGGTCTGCCACCGCACGGGAACCCGGGGGTCCGGACGATAGGCGCAGTACGTGCCCGTATGGATGGTGCCCTCGAGGTGAGCTCCCAGGGCGGGAAGCGCTGCGGCGACGCGACCGAGTGCCGACCGGATCGCACGCGTCGCCCGAACTCGGGCCCGCTCGCTGCCCGATGCCGCGAGTCGGTCGCGGCCGCCGAGCCCCACCGCCGCCGACAGCTGCTCGACGAGCGCATCGACCTCCGCTTGAGCACGGGCGGCTCGTTCGAGGTCGGCGAACGCCTCAGCCTCGTCCACCTCGGCGCGAAGGTCCAACAGTCGGCGTCGGTACGCCGCCTTCGCGGCACCGTCGAGGATGGGCCCGGCGTCGCCTTCGCCTCTGAGCATGCTTGCGCCGGTCGAGGTGAGATCGAGCGCGTGGATGTCGCGACCAGGAGCTGCGAGCAGGCTGCTAAGCAGCTCTAAACCCCTGCTGTCTGCGAGCCGGACGATGGCACCCTCGAACCCGACCGTCCAGCAATCGCCGTCGCGGAAGAACGCGCCCGTGGCGACCGACATCGAGGAGACGTCACGAGCACCGCTCACGCTGCGAAGTGTAGGAATACGAGGGCGGCGGCGTTGCTCGTCGGTTCCGCCACCCGACGGTCACCACGCGAAGCCCCCGTCGCCTGTCGCCCGCCAGCAGAATGGGACCACTTTGAGGTGGGCGGATTCAACCGATCGGCCCAAGAAGTTCGGCGAGCCGCTCGGATGGTTTCATGAATCCGAGGGTCTTGCGAGGCCGATTGTTGAGGCTCCGGGCGATCCGGGCGAGCTCCTCGGCCGTAAGAACCGACAGGTCCGTGCCCTTGGGCAAGTACTGGCGAAGGAGGCCGTTGGTGTTCGCGTTCGTGCCGCGTTGCCAAGGACGGCGAACCTCAACGGCTCGCCGGCGACGTCGACCACGGCGAGCACGTTCACGTCGGGGAGTCCGACCAGCAGCTCGCACATGCGCGTACTCTCGAACTCCACAGGCGCTCTCCCGAACTCGACGACCTTAAAGTTGGTACATGGAAGAGCAGCCCCTGGTCGGTGGCATCGCGAACGTTGGCAAGGTCGTGCGGGTCGGTCAGCATGTGCTTCGCCCGCCGACCCGGCACACAGCATCCATTCGCGCCTTCCTCCGTGCGCTGGACCGGGCCGGATTCGTAGGCGCCCCACTCCCGGTCGGCATCGACGACGACGGACGAGAGCGCCTTGCTTTTATCGAGGGTGACGTCCCGCTGACGCCGTATCCCGCTTGGAGCCAGACGGACACCGCGCTCGCTTCCATCGCCCGACTGCTGCGCCAGATGCACGATGCAGCACACACCTTCGACCACCGAGATCACACCTGGAGTCACGCGCTGTCCGACCCGGCCGGTGGGACGATCGTGTGCCACAACGACCTCGAGCCATCCAATATCGCGTTTCGCGACGGCATCGCAGTCGGGTTCATCGACTTTGAGTTCGCTGCACCCGGCCGGCCTGTCTACGACCTCGCCCAGATGGCCCGGGTCTGCGTGCCGATGGACGGCGAGGTCGACCGGGCGCGGCTCGGCTACCAACCAGCCGACCTACCAGCGCGGCTGCGGCTCGTGGCTGACGCCTACGGACTGGATCGTGACGGCCGGGCCGAGCTGCTCACGACGATGGATGTTGCCTTCGCGCGCATCGAGGCGGCCATCCGGCGCAGCGTCGATGCCGGCAACCCGAACGCCAAGGCGCTGTGGGACCGGACCGAAGGCGGCGAGCGGTTCGACCGGCGGCGTCGCTGGTGGGCCGCGCATCACGACCAGTTCGTGGCTGCTCTTCGGTAGCCGTCGAAGATGTCTGACCTCTCTAGACACCGTCAAGTTCGCAGGGCCCCTGTCTCGCGTCAGGGATGCCCTACACCCCGCTCATTTCCGAAGCGCCCTTTATCTCAGCTCGTCCGAGGATTAGGCGGACCAACCTTCCCGCCGCTTCAGCGCGCAGCACGGTCACGTCAACAAGTTCGGGCCGACTGCGCGGGATCGAGAACTGGTCGCCGCCGTCGGCGCGCGCCTCACTAGGCATGATCGCTCCAACCTGGCGCGCCAGCGATTGTTGAATCCTCGGGGTCCGTTGCCTTGGGAGGAACCGAGGGTCGTGCCCGCACCGTCGACGAATTCGCCACTATCGCGGCGTCGTCGTCACGGTCAACGTCGACCACAGCGCGCCCGACTGTCGATCAGGCATCGAAACATTGGCCCGCGCTGGCGCCGGCACTAGCGCTGCCTCGCGACCGCCCTAAACGGCTAGGGCCTCCCGGGCGTCGAACTCCGCGCAGATCCGCACAGCCGTAGCCGCGGCGTCCCGCTTCTGATCTTCCATATAAGGCGCCGCCATCGCGATCGTGGTTAGCGCCTTGATAGCTGCCTCGGCGCGGTCGAGGCGTTCTTCTGTCGTCATGCCGCAACCCTACGCCCGGCGCACGCGTAACCTTTCAGCAGCGGTTGACCCCGCCCGCTCGCGCGGTAGACCATCGGCGGCCGAACAGCGCACTCGTCCTCGGCGCGCTGGCCGGGCCGCGGGTTCCCCGTTCGTCCACGAAAGCTCAGGCGCGTACCGTCGGCCTCGGTCTTGCGTTCCTGAACTCCCTAGGCTCAGGCGCCCGCAAGTCGCGCGACTTGACCGCACAAGGGGCGCCGGTTCACCGGACCAAGCCATCGCAGACGAGAAGAGGAGCTCCAGCGCAACGCCGTGTCGGCAGTGCCCCGTGCTTTATTGGGCGGCGTTGGCTGTGCGCCCTTCGGTGCCTGGCGCGCTGCCGGTGATGGCTGACCCGGTGGCCAGGTCGAAAACCTGCATCTGCTCGACATCCACCGCGAGTTCGAAGGCTTCACCGACGTTGACTCTCGTGCGGGGATCGCATCGCGCGATGAGGAATGAGGAGGTCGTTCGGGCGAGGTCGCGTTCGGCGGTGGCGTCGAGGTCGGCGGCGATCTCGCGGAGATCCTCGGTGCGCACGGGTTTGGCGTCGATGGCCGCGTGGACCATGACGTCTGAGCCGAGGGCTTCGACCAGTTCGACGATGACCTTCACGCGTCGGCGGGGTGACATGTCTGGTCGTATTTGTGCGTCTTGAAGGTGTTCGGGGCGGATGCCGATGGCGATGGTGAGGCCGTCATAGCCGTTTAGCGCGGGTCGACGGCCGAGCAGCGCTGGAGTTAGTTCGAGAGCGGTGGTTCCGACGAGCACGTGGGGCTCGCCGTTCGTGAGCCGTACGGTCCCCTCGAGGAGGTTCATTGATGGTGATCCGATGAAGCCGGCCACGAAGAGATTGACGGGTCGTTCGTAAAGATCGGCCGGGGTGGCGACTTGTTGGAGAACCCCGCGGCGCATGACGGCTACACGGTCCCCCATCGTCATGGCCTCGACTTGATCGTGGGTGACGTAGAGGGTGGTGACGCCGAGCCGTCGTTGGATACGCGCGATTTCGGCTCGCATTTGAACCCGGAGCTTGGCGTCGAGGTTCGAGAGGGGCTCGTCCATGAGAAAGGCGCGCGGTTCTCGCACGATGGCGCGGCCCATGGCGACGCGCTGACGTTGACCTCCGGAGAGTTGTTTGGGCTTGCGGTCTAGGAGGTCGGTGAGGTCGAGGACTCGGGCTGCCTCCTCGACTCGCTCGTCGCGTTGGGGCCTTGGCACGTGTCGGAGGCGTAGGCCGAATCCCATGTTCTGACGCACGCTCATGTGCGGGTAGAGCGCGTAGTTCTGAAAAACCATGGCGATGTCGCGCTTCTTGGCGGGGATGTCGTTCACGATGTCATCGCCGATCCGCAGAGTGCCGGACGTGACGTCTTCGAGGCCTGCCACCATGCGCAGCGATGTCGTTTTGCCGCAGCCGGATGGTCCGACGAGCACCAGAAACTCGCCGTCGCCGAGGGCTAAGTCGAGGTCCTCGACGGCCACAACACCGTTGTCGAAGATCTTGGTGACATGCTCAAACAGAATTTCGGCCATGGTCACCTCTTCCGGTGGGAGCGTTCATTGGATGGTGTGGGTGACCTTGGCGAGCCCTGCGGCAACGTCGGGATTTTGTCCTCGCTGCTCGGCGAGTGCGGCGGCAATGAGTTGGCCGGCCACCGTTAGAACGATCGGAGCGAGAGGTTCAGGTAGGTCGGGTCCGGTCACCCAACCGTCGGCGAGCGCCGCGAGGCTTGCGTGGCCGCCGACGGCGGTCACCGCGGCGGAAGCGGCACGAGCCGTGTGGGCGATCGCGGTGAGTCCGTTCAACGTGGGACCCGCGGCTGGCCCGATCAGCAGGACGCCGACGCCGGGCCGCAGGACGGCCGCAGGTCCGTGCTGCAGCTCGGCTGCGGAGATGGCGTAGCTGGGGATGGCCGCGGCCTCGACGATTTTCAGCGCCGTTTCTTGAGCGGTCGAAAGGGTGAGGGCGCGGCCGACGGCGAGGATCAGGTCTTGAGCTCCCAGGACGTCCACGACGGGTCGTATGTTGGCGAAGAGTTGGCGCTCTGCGGCTGCCGGTAGATCGCGCAGGTGCGCCGCCCAGGCTGGGCGGCGCTCCGCGAGGGCGAGCGCGATAAACGCGAGCGCGACCATGGCAGCGGTGAACGACTTCGTGGCAGGCACGGCACGCTCGACCCCCGTGGGCGTGACCACGGCAAGCCCGCACGCGGCGGCGAGCGAACTGTCGGCAGTGTTGGTGAGGGCAATGGTGGCGGCCCCGTGCGACCGCGCCCACAAGGCGCACTCCTCGAGCTCCTCGGACTTGCCCGACTGGGAAATAAAAATGGCGAGAGTCTGTCCGAGATCGACAGCGGCGCGGAACAGAAACCCGATGGACGGCTCACCAAGACCGACCGGTAGGCCGGCCGTGACCTCGATGAGGTAGCGGCCGTATACGGCCGCGCCGCGGGAGCTACCTCGCCCGAAGAGCAGTACGTGACGCCGCCCGGCACCGACGCGGGCGATGTCTGGGACCACACCCTCCATAGCGTCGAGAGTGGCGGCGATGGCGGTGGGTTGTTCGGCGATCTCGAGGCGCATGTGCGAGGTCATCGGCGCGTGAGCCACGGCTCAATCGGCATGGCTGCCGTGGTGTGGAACGGTAAAGCGACCTCAGCACCGGTTGCGGCTGACTGGTAAGCCGCCATCACGATTTCGAGTACTTGGCGCCCATCGGAACCGGTCTCCTCCGGGGCGATCGCGCCGGTAATGGCGTCGACGAAGTGTGCCATCTCGCCGTGCCAGCCCCAGGTGCGCGCTTCTTCGTGGGCGATGAAGTTCCATCCCGCGCGGCCGGGTGCCTTCTCGGCCGCGTCGTTGACGCCGATGTCGCTGTAGACCAGCAGCGATTGGCCGCGGGCAAGGTCAGCGGAGACGGACCCGGCGGTCCCGAGGACTTCGAGCCGTTCGTCGATCCCGCCGGGTGCGGCCCACGACGAGTCGATCACGGCGAGAGCTCCGGTCTGGAACTGCATGGTCACAAGCGCGTGATCGTCGACGTTGCCACTGCTGTGTTTGAAGATCCCGAGGCGGGCGTGCACCGTCGCGACTGGTGGTTTGTCGAGCAACCAGCGGGCCACCTCGATGCCATGACACCCCATATCCAAAAGGACGCCGCCACCAGATTGTGTCGGGTCGTGGAACCAACGGGCGTGAGGTCCGCCGTGACGCTCCCAGTGCTGCATCTGAACGACGGTGCCGAGCGTTCCCGACTGGATCAGTTCGCGTACGCGCTGGTAGCGAGGCGCGAAGCACAGCTGCTCGCCATAGAGGAGAAGTACCCCAGCGTCGCGGCAGGCGTCGAGCATCGTGTCGGCCTCGGCCAGGTTCATGGCTAAGGGTTTCTCGCAAATCACATGCACGCCGGCGGCCGCCGCCGCCAGGGTTGCGGGCAGGTGGAATCGGTTGGGAACAGCGATGGTGACAAGGTCGAGGCGTTCGGCAGCGAGCAATGTGTCCAGGTCGGGGTAGGCCGCACAGTGAAAATCTCTGGCGAACGCCGCACTCGAAGCCGGGCCGGCGGAGACAACGCCCGCGACCTCGACGCGACCGGTGGCGATCAGCGACTCGGCGTGCAGCCTGCCGGCGAAAGCCGCCCCGATCACGCCTGCGCGCAGCATCAGCTGATGGCCACTCGTGGAAGCTGGGCCGCAAACCTCCACGCGGCGTCAGCATCGGCATCGGTGAGATCACGCACATCGGCGAGGCCGACGTCGAGATCCTCGGCGCGTGCGTAGCCCCGCAGACTGACGAAGATGGGGCCGAAGACGTCGATTCCGATGTCGAGGTCGAGCGGGTGGGCTCGGGTCCCGCACCGCCCGACGACGTCGAGGACCCAGCCTGGGTCGTTGTCCTGGGCGTGCGCGACGGCGGCAACGGCGAAGGCGACGAGTTCGCCGTGGATATGCCGTGCGCCGGTGGCGTGCTCGTAGGCGTAGGCCACGAAGTGCTCACTGCCTTCCTCGAAGCGGCTGTGACCGGCGGCCGCGCCCGCAGCGCCGACACGGGCGTACGCGTCGGCGAGCCACCGGACGGCGGCGGGCGTGACAGCGCGCACGTCCGCGGCGGCGGCATCGAGTTCGGCCAGGAGGCTAGCGGCGAGATGGGCGAGGTCGGCGCGCCACGCGGGTCCCTTCCCGACGGCGGCGGCGGCGCGCCAGTCCCACAGCGCGCTGTGGCACGACAGGATGTCGCCGATCCCGGCGCGGTTGAGGTGCGGCGGCGCCGACCGGATAAGTCCTATGTCGAGCACCACTATGCGGGGCTCCATGTGCCCGACGTATCGCACTCGCCCGTCGACTCGGACGCCGACGGCGTCGGTGAACCCGGCGTCCACCGAGGTGATCGTCGGGATCTGGATCAGTGGTCGGCTGGTGGACCACGCCAGGTATTTAGCGGTGTCGAGGGCGGTGCCCCCACCTACGCCCACGACGACCCGCCCGTTGTCCGGCACGGCCGCGAGTGCTTGCAGATGCGCGAGCTCCATCGATCCAGCAAGTATCAGTT
Organism: Acidimicrobiales bacterium; assembly: GCA_040002995.1. Taxonomy (GTDB): domain Bacteria; phylum Actinomycetota; class Acidimicrobiia; order Acidimicrobiales; family Ilumatobacteraceae; genus JBDUDK01. The sequence goes on from JBDUDK010000075.1 coordinate 56,985, forward strand.
TCGCCGGCAGCCGTGGGAGGCGATCGGCGATCGCGGACCACGGGGGATCGTTGGCGACCACTAGAGCAGGCTCGTCGAGGTCGCCTAAGACCTCGAGCGCAGCAGCCTCCACGATGGGGAACGGTCGACCGATCACTACCGCCGGTTCGGCGGTCATGTGCGTAACTCGTGGGCGTGAGCCTTTACTTTGGCTAGCGCTGCAACCACAGTGTCACAGTCGGCGGCGGTTCCCATGAGGACAGCGGTCTTGAACCAGAGAGTGTCCGACGCCAGCCGGTCGGTGACGGGACAATCGACGTTGGCATAGTCGGGCATGCCGTCGCGATCTTTGTAGCGGGGAGCGAAGCCGTCTGGGTCGCGGAAGCAGTCGACCCTGTGGATGGGGGGGTAGGACATGGTCAACGGGATGCCCTCGGCTTCGAGCGCCAGCCGTATTTGTTCGCGCGAAACGCCGAACATCTCGGGATCGATGCGCACCACGTAGCAGTAGTTGCCCTGACTTGTGCAACGAGGGTCGCGCGTCTGGGGATGGACTCCAGGGATTTCAGCCAGGGCCGCGTTGAGGTGGTCGGCGTTGATGGCCCGCCGAGCCTGTTGGGCGGGGAAGCGCTGGAGCTGGGCGAGAAGTACAGCGCCCTGCCACTCCGTCATCCGGTAGTTGCCGCCGAGCGTGTAATGCGCATAGAACCATTCGCCGGGTCGACGGCCACAGTCGCTGAAGGACCGGACGGCGACAGCCACCTCGGGGCGAGCCGAAACGACGACTCCGCCTTCACCGCCGGTCATTAACTTGGACGCTTGAAAGGAAAAGGCGCCTGCGTCGCCGAGCGTGCCCACGGGGCGATCCCGCCAGGTGGACCCGTGCGCGTGAGCGCAATCCTCGATGAGGGCCAGGTGGTGGCGGGCACACAACTCGGCGAGCCGGTCCATGTTCGCGGGGTGGCCGGCGACGTGGACGGCGATGATCGCTGCGGTGCGCGGCCCGATAGCCGCGGCGGCGAGGTCCGCGTCGAGGCATCCGGTGCTTAGTTCCACGTCGACGAGTACGGGGACCGCGTTCACCATGAGCACCGCGGTTGCGGTGGCGACGAATGACCAGTCGGGCACGATGACTTCGTCGCCTTCGCCCACGCCGAGAGCGAGCAACGCCATCTCGAGGGCGTGCGTGCCGTTGGTGACGGCAACGCCGGGCGGCGTCCCGAAGGTGTCGCCCCACGCCGTTTCGAAGGCTCGCACCTTGGTACCTTGGCTCGCCCACCACTCGCCACTGTCGAGCACCTCGAGCAGCAGCTCGCGTTCATTGCCGTCGTGGACCGGCCAAGCCGGAAAGGGCGTGGTTCGTACCGGTACGCCACCGGCGGCGGCCAGCTCAGGCATATCGATCGCCCAAGGAGTCGGGTCTGGTCATGATATTGCACTCCCATCGAAGAGCGCGGCGCGGGCGTGCCGGCGGGCCAAAGTGATGGCGCCAACGACGCCGCCGCGGGTGCCCAGGGCGCTGGCGGTCACTTCGATCGGGAACGGCGCGATGCGCTCGACGGCCGCGCGCACGGGTGCGAGCAGGTGGGGGTTCGTGCCGACGCCACCACAGAGCACGACCAGCTCGGGGTCGATGATGGCCGCCACCGACAGGATGGCCCACGCCAGAAGGCGGGCTTCGTCGGCCACGATCATCGTGGCGATCTCATCGCCGGTCGCGGCGGCCGCGAAGATGTCCTCCACCGTGCTATCCACCTCAAGCAGGCTTGAGGGGCGACCGTCGAGTGCGTGGCGTAGCGCGGCCGTGATCGCCGGGCCAGAGGCCGCCGTCTCGAGCGCGCCGCGACGTCGCGACTCGACGAGGGCGGGATCGGCCCCCAACGGGAGAAAGCCGATTTCCCCGGCTGCGCCGTGGCGGCCGCGGAATAGTTCGCCGTTGACGACCAGACCGAGACCGACCCCTGTCCCAACGGCCAGAGCGGCAAACGTCTGGCAATGAGTAGCGACACCACTTGCGTGCTCGGCGAGGGCGGCCAGGTTCACGTCGTTTTCGACGATGACTGGTGTCCGCAGCGCCCGCTTGAGCTCTTGGCCGAGGCGCACCTCACCGAGGCCGGCAACATTCTCGGCGAGGGCCAGTCGGCCGCCGGGCTGTACGACGCCCGGCGAGCCGACAGCCACCGCGCGAACCTTGCGCCACGGCACGCCCGCCCGCAGGGTGAGTCCTTTGGCGATCGTGGCCAGCTGGCCCACAACCGCGGCTCCCGGCCCGTGACGACTGGTGACCATTGTTTCTTCGGCGAGGACGTCGCCGTTCAGATCAGCTAAGGCAGCGCGAACCTTCGAGCCTCCCAAATCGATGCCGACGACGAGGCCGGCTTGAGGGTCTGGTTCGAACATCACAGGGCTGCGGCCTGGGCTGCCGTTGCGTTGCGCCGCCCCGGCTCGGATGAGACCAGCCTCCTCGAGCGCAGTCACCAAGCCCAACACGGTGGGTTTGGATAAACCGGTCAGTTCGGCCAGGCGGTGACGGGTGATCGGACCGTGAAGCGACATCGCGCGAAGTACGGCTTGCTCGTTGGCCCGACGGACCAGGGCGTGGCGGTCGAGACCGGGCAGGCTCATCCGATCATTCCTTGACCGCTCCCGAGCTGAGACCGCTCACGAGCTGACGCTGGATCAGCACTGTTAGCAATGCGATGGGCACGATGGCCAACGAGCTGGCAGCCGCCATGGGCCCCCAGTCGAGCGTCCGGTTCGAGATGAACCCGCTGATGTAGACGGGCAACGTCTCGGCGTTGTTGCCCGCAAGGATCACCGGAAGAAGGAACTCGTTCCAATTCAATAGCGCAACGAAGATCATCGTGGCCGCTATTCCCGGCAAGGCGAGCGGGGCGATCACGAAGACAAACAGATGGAACCTGCCCGCGCCGTCGGTTCGCGCGCATTCCTCGACCTCGATAGGGATCTGCTCCAGAAACGATGTCATGAGCCAAATCGAAAACGGCAGGTTGACCGTGGCGTAGATCACCACCATCGTCGGGCGCGAGTCGTAGAGACCAAACCGGGTGACGAGCTGATAGATGGGCACGATGAGCACGATGCCCGGCATGGCCCGGACCAGCACGAGAGTGGCTTCGAGAGGACGGCGTCCGTGGAACCGACGATGGCGGGCGAGGGCGTATGCGGCTACACCGCCGACCACGACACACAGCACCGTGGATGCCAAGGTGATAACGACGGTGTTGACGTAGACGCGTAGGAACTGGGGCCTGCCGAACAGGTCTCGATAGTTCTTCCAGGTGGCGGCGAAGTTGAAGAATTTAGGCGGGTTCGCGTAAGAGTCGACGCGGTCCTTCACGCTCGTTGACACGGTCCAGAACAAGGGGAACAACGCGGTCAGGGCGGCGATGATGAGCACGGCGTAAGCGGCTACGCGCCCTGCCCGGCTCCCGCGGGCGGCGCTCACTTGTTGGCTCGTACAGCGCGGGTCCACAGCAGGTAGACGGGAATCGTGAATACGGCGAGCACCACGCCGATGGCTGCCGCCCGGGAGATCTGCAAGAAGTTGAACCCGGTGTTGTAGTCGAGCAACCCCACCGTTTGCGTCGCGGTGCCCGGGCCACCGCGGGTGAGAATGAAGATGATGTCGAACAGTTTGGCCGCGTCGATGACACGGATCATCAAGATCACATAGAGCACGGGACGCAGCATCGGAAAGGTGACGAACCAGAACGTCTGCCATGCCGACCCGCCGTCGACGCGGGCCGCTTCCATCGGACTCTCGGGGAGCCCGGCCAGACCGGCGAGAGTTAGGAGCATGACGAAGGGAATGGCCTGCCACGAGTCGACAAGGACGATGGCTACTACAGCGCTGTGTTGGTCGCCGAGCCAGTCGACGTGGCCTAGACCCACGGTCTGCAGAAGCCAGTTCATGACGCCGAGGTCCGAATCAAGCATGAACCGCCACATGATTCCCACCGCGACCGGTGTGAGCAGCATCGGGATCAGCAGCGCCGAGCGGAAGAATCGGGTGCCGCGCAGGTTGCGGTGCAGCAAGAGAGCGAGACCGATTCCGGCCGGCAGTTGGATGGCGAGGCCCATCAACGCGATGACGGCCGTGGTCTTGACCGCATCGTAGAAGGTGCTGGTAAAGACATCGCGACGGAAGTTGCTAAAGCCCACAAAGCGTCCACGGGCGAACGAGCCGATCGCCTCGTTGCGAAAGGAGAGGTAGACGCCCACGGCGATGGGCACCGCGAACAACGTCAGGAGCAGGACCCAAGCGGGGAGGGTGAGGACGGCGGCGCCAAGTCGACGCCGCCGAGCCGACCATCCCGGTCGCCTGGAGCGGGTGGCACGCTCGGGCCGCCCGGCCGGGATGGCAGCACTGCCCGGTTCAGGCAGGGTCCCGGCCGGAGCGGTCATCAGCCTTTTTCGCCGGCCAGGATCGGCCCGAGCGCCTTCTCAAGGCCGTCGAGCCCCGACTTCACGTCGGACTTCCCAGTGAAGATGTTGGTGATGGTGTCCTGGATGGCCTTGTCCATTTCCGGCCACACCTTCAGTTGCGGGTAGCGCTCGATCCGGCTCGTGGAAGGAATGTTCAACAGTTTGAGATAGGGCTCCTTAGCCACAAGATCCGCGTTGGACGTAATCGACTCACGCCCGATAGCCGCGGCCCCCGCATTGAGGAAGTTGATGGCATTGGCCTTGCCGAGAACGAACTCGAGAAACTTCCACGCTGCGTCCTTGTTCTTGGAGTCGGCCGGGATGCCGATATTCCAGCCGGCGAGGTGGGTGATGTCGGCGGTGCCCATCGGCATCTTCGCCGTGCCGATCTTGCCGACGTACTTGTTCGTCTTGGGGTCCTGCATAAACCCGTAGTACCCCGAGTACTGGATCATGGCGCCGATGTCCTGGGAGATGAACTTGCCGGTCACCCCATCGCCGTCGACACTCAGCGCGCCCTCGGGGGCGAGAGGAAGCAGACTCTTCATGTACTCGGTGGCTTTGACGGCCTCGGGGGTATTGACCGTCGGCTGCAAATTGTCGTCGTAGAGCTTGCCGCCGAAGCTCCACACCAGGGTCATCCACCACCACGTGGCCGCCGGGCCGAAGTCAATGAGCGCGCCATCACCCTTACCTGCCGCCTTGACCTTCTCCGCGTTCGATTTGAACTCGTCCCATGTTGTCGCCGGCTTGAGACCGAGCGCATCGTAGATATCTGTGCGGTACCACTGGATCATCGGCTCCGTCGACAACGTGAGTCCGAGGGTTGACCCGCCGTACTTGCCGTAGTCCTGTTGACCCTGAGAAAAGTCGGCAATGTCATAAGCACTGCTCTTCGCCAAATAGTCGTCGAGAGGGGTCATCACCTTGGCGGCGCCGAAGGCAGCTAGGAACGTGTTGTCGAACTGGGCCACGTCGTACGCGCCCTTCTTTTGTTGATAGCTCAGCAGCTCCTTCTGGTGCGCTTCGCCGTAGGGCGTCTCGGTGAAGTTCACCTTTATTCCGGTCTGCTTCGTGAACTCGGGAATGAACGACTGGATCGCCGTGCTCGAAGGACTAGGGATGAGAAAAACATTGATCTCACCGCTGGGCGGCGCCGTGGAGCCGACGCCAGCGACAGACGTGTTGGAGCCGGCGACAGTCGTGCCACTCGAACTTTTCGAACTGCTGCCGCAAGCGGCGGCCACCACGCTCACCGCAAGAATCACGCTTGCCGCCACGAGCCGACGGCGTCGCCCAGATGTCGCTCCCATAGTGCCTCCCAATCTCCGGGCGGCCTGCCCCCGCAGGATCCACCACCCCTATTCGCAGGGACATAACAAGTACAAGCGGATCCCAACGAATAAGTCAATAGTATTTACCGAATAGCACGCAGAGGGTTATCGTGCCCCGATGGCTCACGTCCGCGACATCGAGCCCGGTGCCCAACGAGTAGTGCTCATCGTGGTCGCTCACGCCGACGATCCCACGCTCTTCGTTGGTGGAACCATCGCCCGGTGGGCCGACGCTGGGTGGCGGGTCGTCGTGGTGCGGGCGACCGATGACCGGTGGGACTCCGTCGGGCTGTCGGAAACTGAGACGATCGAACGCAGCGCGCTCGAGTTGCAACAAGCCGCCCACGTGCTGCGCATCCACCGCATCGTCGATCTGGGCATGGCCACCGACTCACTCGGCGACGCGAGCGAAGTCGCCCTGCGCGAGCAGATCATCAGGGAGATCCGACGGTGGAAGCCGTACGCCTTGGTCACGTTTGACCCGTACGCCATGTACGGCGAAGACAATCAGGACCATGTCCTTGTTGCAGCAGCAACCGACGAAGCGTTCTGGACTAGCCAGTTTGACAAACATCACCCCGAGCAAACCGCCCAGGGCCTCGCGCCGCACGGCTGCTTCGAACGGTGGTATTTCGGACGCCGCGTTATCGACGTCACCGACGTCGTCGATACCACCGACACCTTGGAACGCAAAGTGGACGCGGCTTTGTGTCACGACGCCGCGCTGCGAAACCTCGTCCACCAGCTTCGCCTACAAGCCCACACCGGAGGCTGGCAAATCCCCGCACTGGACACCGCCCTCGATGGCGACCTCCGCCCCGTCGTCGAGCCCCTCATCCGAGGCGCCGCCCAACGCACCGGAGCCCGATATGGACTCAACGCTGCCGAAGAGTTCCGAATCGTACGCTTCGGTGGACTCGCGGACTTCCTCACGGAGCACGGACAGCCCCTCGACCGCTTCCCCGATTCGCCCACATGATCGACGCGAATGGCTTCCCCACGGTCTACGGCCGCGGCCTGCTCGCTGCGCTCGTCGCCGACGTCGACCGCTATGTAGTGGTCACTCAACCCGAACCGTGGGCGGTCATGCAGCCGACCCTCGACCACCCTCCCGCCGCCGTGATCCAAGCCGGTGACCTGCGGCCCGCACACCTCGATGACCTGGCCAGCAACCTGCCCGACGTCGATCTGATCGTCGGCGTCGGCGGCGGCTCCGCAATGGACACCGCCAAGTGGGTGCACTGGCGACGCCAGCTCCCGCTGGTCCAAGTGCCGAGCCTGCCTTCGGTCAACGCCTGCTTCACTCGCATGACCGCGCTCCGCATCGCTGGCGGCGTGCGTTACGAAGGCGATGCGATACCCGAACAAGTGCTCGTCGACTTCGACCTCATGTCCGCCGCCCCACCCTCCCTTGTCCGGGGGGGAATCGGCGACGTGCTCTCCTGCCACACCGCTCGCTTCGACTGGCACCTCGCCGTCAACAACAACTACGAGCCTGCCTGGGACGAGGAGGCCGCCACCATGTCGCTCCGCTATCTCGACGAGCTCGAGTCCCTCGCACCATCGCTTGCTGCCGGAACCGACGACGGTATCCGCGCGCTGATGGAACTTCACCGCGACATTGGGTGGCGTTGCCATGAGCTCGGCCACGCCCGCTTCGAAGAAGGAAGCGAACACTTCTTCGCCTACGCCTTCGAGGAAGTCACCGGCCGCACCATCATGCACGGAGAGCTCGTCACCGTCGGCGTGCTGATCATGAGCACCCTCCAAGGCAACCGACCTGAACGGCCGCGCTCTATCGCCGACCGAGTAGCCATGCGCACCGACCTCAACCAACTTGGAATCTCCTGGGACGAAATCGCCACCGCACTGCGCCGACTTCCCTCCTTCGTCACCGAACAACAGCTCTGGTACTCGATCATCGACGAACTCGTCATCGACGAGCGCGCGCTAGCCGCTGCCCGTGCCGCCCTGGACCAATGACGGAGCCCCGTCCGCTCCAAATTCAGGTGGCTCGGAACAGTCCGAGGTTGCGAACGACGAAGACGTTCGGCTGGCCCATTCCGTCGAGAGTCTCTCCTCCGACGGCTCAACCGCAGCAGAGGCCGCCCCCTCCGGGCACCGACGTTTAGCGCGCTAACGAGCGGCGAACTCTCCGCCTTGTGAGCACTGCGAGCTCGTCACAAACCCCGTGACTACCTAGCTAAAGACGAGGCAAGGCCTCCCGATTCCGGTTGCATCGACGTGGATTCGACAAGGCGGACAAGGCCGCACAAGTCCTGGACTCGAAACGCGTATCTCGAGGGGGCTCGGACAAGCAGGACGATCACGTGACCATTGCACGCTGGTGACAGGCAACTCGACACCCAATCCACGTTTGCATATAGGAAGTTAGGGTGCGCGGACTCGAAACTGAACCCTCAGCTCACCAATCGACCAGTACTCGCGAGCGCGGGTGTGCTGACCGTCGGCCATTCCTCCCGGAAGCGCCAGAGATGAGGACGTCAAAGTAGGAGCCGGGCAACGCTGCTCGCGCTCCACGGTCTGTGGCGTTACGCTCGATTGTTGCTGTGAATCCGCTGCGTCCGGGGTGTGGGCCTGGTCGCGTCCACAGTCGCGTGATCAGTCGCGTCCGCAGTCGCGTGATCAGTCGCGTCCACAGAGTCGCGTGACGAGTCCGCGTCCGCAGTCGCGTGACCAGTCGCGTCGTAGTCGCGTGAGCAGACGCGTCCGCGGTCCTATGCCAACCGCGCCCGTGGCGCGCTCGCGTGCCCGATGCTCGCTCGGCCTTGCAAGCCTCTATGCGACCTCGCGCGCCGTGTCACCCCGGAGCATGTACGTACCTCTGCGTCGCGCGGCGAGTTGGGGACGGGCGCCAGGTGTGTTCGCGACCCGACGGTCGGAGCCGCTCGGGCGCGACATCGGAGTCGCCTCTGTCTAGTCGCGCTCATGCCTCACACTGCAGGCGCAATGCCGTACACCGGAACGCGATTCCGGGATGGAGGCCGGACGGCTACCGCGACCCGGAGCAGCACGGCGGCCGGCAACCAGGTACACGCACCCCGGGGTGCAGATGTGTGACCCTATGCAGCGGGGGTTTGTCAAGGATCTTGTTCAGCTGGCGCGCTCCATGTTGGTTTGGGGTGGGGTCTCGTCCTGAGGAAAGCCGGGCGCGGAACTCTCCGCGTCGTGGAGTCCTATCGTCTCGATGACTGGTCGGCTCCACCTCGGAGGTGGTGAGCGGGCGGAAACCCGCTACGGCGTACGCCGCGCGAGACGATGCAAACGCCAGAGAAGGCCATCTCGGCGCGATGACCGGGTCGAGAAGCCCGGCCGCGGCGAGCCGAACGACGGCGACGTTGAAGCCGATGGCTTAAACGAGGTTGCCCTTGATGGTTGCGAGGCGGCGAAGCTCGACGCGTTCGAAAGCCCGCCAGGCGACCGCGGGACTGACCAACCCCGCCGTCGCGGGTGTGGTCGGTCACACGATGCGGGTAGACCAGTGGGGTGCTGGCTGCGGGTTGGTCGGCGTAGAGCCGGCGGCCTTCGCGTCGATCAGCTCGATGAAACCCTTCTCGGTGTTCAGCTTCTGCTCGGCTCGCTCCAGCTCAGCGACGTTGGCGAAAGCGGTCAACCACGACACCCCGCCGTCGTTGCCGGTCGAGTCGGCGAGGAACGCCGTAGGCAGCCCGGTGATCTGCTCGGCCCGCTGGGCGGTCTCGACCCCTAAAAGCAATCCCCGCGACACCCGACCGGCGCCGGTGGGGCCGCTGTACATCTCGCCCGCCTCTGGCGCATGGCTGACGGCACGTTCCACAACAACGAGCGACCAAGAACTCGACTCGGGGCCGCAGCGCTACGTGCTGCTGCGCGGCGACATCTTGCACGTCGGTCTAGCCGTGCCCACCGACCCCAACACCGAGGTCCGCGGCGCCGTATCACCGGCCAACGCCACCGCCGACCAAATCGATCCGACCGTGCTCGGTCCGATCACCGCCCACAAGCTAGGGACCTACCTGGTACCCGACACACCCTCCGCCAACCAAATCAGAGACAAGTTCGCCGACCTGGCCGACTACGTCTCGCAAGTGCCTGGCCTCGACACGAACTGCGACGCCACTGCGCCCGACACGAGCGCGGCGCCCGACACCAGCGAGTCGCCCACGTCGGTGACCGCCACCGACCGGCACTACTCGGGAGAGTTCGTGGACTTTGGCTCGACCCACTTCCCGGTCGTGTACGCGAGCAACCACATCGAAGTCGTCGTCCACCCCGACGGATCGGTGGATGGCTCCTACGAAGTCTCCTACACCGAAGATCTTCACAATCTCGTCGAGTACACCTGGCCCAGCAAGAAGACATACACGGTCAGCGGCACCCTGCGGATGGAGGCCGGCTCATCAAGTCTCGGGGACGGCCAGACCGTGCACATCTCTGAGCCGGCCCCCACCCTCGACGGCTGCCAAGGCGACCACGGTATCTATGGGCACAGCCGGTTGCGGTGCTATCAACGATCTCAGCGACACCCAAGTACTCGGCGGCGTTGACGTCTACGCCCACGGCCCCGGCTGCACACTCGCATCATCCGGCGGATAGCCAGCCAACCACCACGAGGCACCCGCGTTTCAAACATAGCCGCACCCACGAACTTAGAAGAGACACACCACCGCGGTCCCCCAGCGTCTCGATGACACTCCGTTGACACTTTTCAGCGGTGTGCAGCGGTCACCTCCGGTTCGTGGCGGTCACTGCCAGTCAGATGCCCTCGCTACCAAAGAGCCATATTCGCCCAGCTCAGCGGCTACGCCGGCACTTCCGACCGGCTACGATACGAAGCGTGTACGACCCACCCAGAACGGCGCGCGGAGATCCTTCTTCAGGATCTTTCCGCTCGGGTTGCGAGGCAACGACTCGACGAAGTCGACGGATGTCGGACATTTGAACTTCGCCAGTTGTTGCCGGCAGAAGCCGATGATGTCGGCCTCGCTGATATCGGAACCGGGCTTGCGCACCACCATGGCCTTGGGCGTCTCGCCCCACTTGTCGTCGGGAATGCCGATGACGGCGGCATCGGCGATCGACGGATGGGCCATCAGCACGTTTTCGACTTCGGCCGGGTAGATGTTCTCGCCCCCGGACACGATCATGTCCTTCACCCGGTCGTGGATGTAGACGTAGCCATCGGCGTCGAGGAAGCCGGCGTCGCCCGTGCGGAACCAGCCGTCGTCGGCGAACGACCGCGCCGTCTCGTCGGGCAGGTTCCAGTAGCCGAGCATGTTCTGCGGCGAGCGCACCCAGATCTCGCCGACCTCGCCCGTCGGCAGCGGCGCCGTGGTGGCCGCGTCGACGATCTTCAACTCGACGCCGGGACCCGGCACTCCGGCCGAACGCAGGCGGTGCTTGTTCGGCCCGTCGGGATCGTGATCGGAAGGCGGAAGGTTGACAATCGCGCCGGTGGTTTCCGTAAGGCCGTAGGCCTGCCAGAACGCGCACTTGAACGTCTTGATCGAGTCGGCGAGCACCTGCTCCGAGATCGGCGAGGCGCCGTAGACGAGCACTTGCAACCTGGAGAAGTCGGCTTCCTTCACGCCGGGCACCATCAGCATGAACTGAAACACCGCTGGCACGAGGAACGCGTGGGTGATGCCTTGGTCGGGGATCAGGTGCACCAGCGCGGCGGGGTCGAGGTCGCGCACGATGACGCTCTTCGCGCCGTTGTACATGCCCGCGGTGGCCCAGCCTCCGCCGCCGATATGGAACAACGGCATGGCCACGAGGTTCACGGAGGTCGGGCCCATCTTCCACATCTCCGACGTGAGCGGCAATAACGCGAAAAAATTATCGTGGGTGAGCATCACCCCCTTCGGCCGACCCGTCGTGCCCGAGGAGTACAGCTGAAAAGCGACGTCTTGACCCGTGGCGGTGGCGCCGGGGTCGACGGCCGAATAGCGAGCCACCCAACTCTCGTACGACTCGTACTTGTCGTGGCCACCGATGACGACGAACTTCTTCACCGTCGTGAGCTGGTCGGCAATGGCGTCGAGCACCGGCACGAAATCGTGCCCGACGACGAACACCTTGGTGAGGGCATCGTTGACGATGTACGCGACCTCGGGCGCGGCGAGTCGCCAGTTCACGTCGACGCAGACGGCATTCAACAGGGCGGCGCCGTAGAACACCTCGAAGTGCTCGACGCAGTTCTTGTCGAGGAAGGCGATGCGATCCTGGTTGCCGACTCCCTCGGCGGCGAGGGCATTCGCGACCTGACCCGCACGGGCCAGCAACTCGCCCCACGTGGTCCGGCGGTCGCCCAGGATCAAGGCGTCCTTGTCGTGGAGGTTCGCACCGTGTGTGCGGATGATGTCAGAGACGGTCGTGATCGCCATTGCCCGTCACCCTAGATTCCGCGCAAACTCAGGTGCGCCGGTTGCCGTAGGTGTCCCAATGCGTGAGGACCTCCACCGGCTTGCGGCGGGCCACACCGAAACGGCCGGCCGGCCGGCCCATGGGCACCAGCGCGGCCACCTCGAACGTGTCCGGAATCGAGAGCGCGGCTCGGATCTCGTCGTGCACCACTCTGATGACGGTCGTCAACGCGGTTCCGATGCCCAGCCCACGCGCGGCCAGCATGAAGTTCTGCACGGCGGGATAAATGGACGCATAGAGCGGGCCGATGTCCATCGGTCCCTGCTCGTCGCTCGGAGTCCAGGGGATGATCGGCAACAAGAACAGGACGAGCGCCGGGGCCTCGCCCAAGTGATCGGCCAGGTGTCGGGAGGCGTCGCGCGTGCGGGTCCACGACGCTTCGTCCTCCGGTGACCGAAACCGCGGCGGCGTATCCCCGAGCACGCGCTCGTAGCGATTGAACGCCGATTGGTAGAGCTGCCCTACCTCGGCCCGTGCCGCACCATCGCGCACAACGAGGTACTGCCACGGCTGCACGTTTCCGCCGCTCGGCGCCTGTTGCGCGGCGCGTAGACACGTGAGGATCTCGTCGTCGGTGACGGGCCCGTCGGTGTAGCGGCGCATCGCGCGCGTCGTCATGAGGGCCTCTAGCAACTCCATGTCATCGTCCTTCGAATCGAGGGGACCGCTTCTCTCGTAAAGCGGCGAGCGCTTCGCGGTGGTCGTCAGAAGCGAACGTCACCAGCTCGAGCGCGGTCGACAGATCGAAGCTTTCGAGCAACGCCCGCTTCACCTGCGCGTTCACCGCCTGTTTCGTGTAGCGCAACGCAAGGGGCGCGCCCGCCGCCAGCCGCCGCGCCCATACCATCGCCCGCTCGGTCAACTCCGCCGCCGGCGCGACCTCGTTCACGAGGCCGATGCGTTCGGCTTCGGCCGCGCCTATCGCGTCACCGGTGAGCAAGTACTGCTTCGCCCGTGCCGGTCCGACGACCAGAGGCCAGATCGCCGCGCCGCCGTCGCCGGCGACAATGCCGACGCGTACATGAGGGTCGGCGATCGTCGCGGTGTCGGCCATCACGATCACGTCGCAGAGCAGCGCGATCGACGCCCCGAGCCCGATGGCGGGGCCGTTGATCGCGCACACGATCGGTATATCGATGTCGAGCAGGTCCCAGATGAGTTGCTTGCCGTGGCGGTGGAGGTCGGCCAGCTTCTCGACGGAGTCGAGCGAGGGGAACCACGCGAAGTCACCTCCGGCTGAAAACGAGGTTCCCGCCCCGGTGAGCAGCACGCTGCGGGCACCGGGCTCGCGTCTCAAGTCGCGGAACAGCGCAGCGAGCGCATCGTGAAGCTCACTGTCGACGGCATTGCGCGGCGGACGGTCGATCGTCGCCACGAGAACGTCGCCGTCGAGCTCCCGCCGGACCAACTCACCCTTCACAGCATCGCCGTATCGACTTCGATCCCCATGCGCAGCTTTCCGAACGTCTCCAACATCCGGGGCGACACCATGATGTGTTGCGTCGCGCTGTGCACGTCGCGAAAGCAGCGGCCCAACGAACTCGATGTGTAGACCGTCGAGCCTCCGCCTGCGTTATATGCGAGGTCGACAGCCCTCGCGGATTCGGCTCCCGCGTGTGCGCACGCGAGACGTATGCGCGCGCGCTGGGCCACCGGCACAGGGTCGCCCGCCTGCACGAGGTCCCAGGCCACCCCGACTTCGTGGTGGAGGAAGGCCCGGGCCGCGCCAAGCGCGGCTTCCGCCTTGGCCACGTCGATCTGCGCCATGGCAAACCCGGACAGCTTCTTTTGCGCGAGCATCGGCGTCTTCTCGGAGGCGAGCGCCACGAACTCGTCGATCGCGTGCGCGGCGATGCCGACGAGGGTGGTCGCGACGCCGCACGCCAAGAGCGAGAAGTTGGGGAAGCGGCTGAGAGGCGACTGCTCATGACGGTGCGCCACGAGTGGTTGTACCGAAAGGCCATCGGGCACCAACGCGTCATGCACCTCGAAATCGTTCGACCCTGTTCCGCGCAGCCCGTGGGAGTACCAGGTGTCGAGGATCTCGACGTCGGCCGCAGGGAAGAACATGAGATGAAACTCGCCGCGATCAGTGAGCGTGCCGCCCGTGATCCATTGGCAATGCTGCGTGCCGCTCCCCCACGCCCACCGACCGTTGACCCGATGCCCGCCGTCGACCGCGGTACCCACGCCGCTCGGGGCGAACGCGCCGCCGGTGATGACCGTGGCATCTTCGTAGATCTTCTCGGCCCAACTCTCCGGTAGGTACGAGGCCATCGACGACGTCGTCGACGCGATCATCGTGCACCAACCCGCCGCACCATCGGCCGCCGCCACGAGCTCGATGGCCGTCATCATCGTGAGCGGGTCTACCTCTGGTCCGCCGTACTTCGCGGGAACGCACATCCGCAGCAAACCGGCGTCGCGGAGCGCCATAACAACATCATCGGGGAGCCGGCGCGCCGCTTCGGCTTCCTCAGCTCGCGACCGTACGAGGGGCGCGACCGAGGTCGCGGCTTCGACGGCCGATGTCACCGTTGGGCCGCCGACCAGCTCTGCCCTTGCTCGACGTCGATGTCGTGCGGGAGGCCCAGCGCGCGTTCACCGACGATGTTGCGCTGCACCTCGCCGGTTCCGCCGCCCACGGTCAACGCGGGCGAGAAGAGGAAGCCGTAATGCCAGATGTCGTCGACGTCGGCGCCGAAGAATCCCTCGCCGGCTTCGGCCTTCCCGGTGAGCATGCCCGAGGCGCCTTGCATGTCCTTGGCCAACTGCATGATGTGCTGACCGTGCTCGTCGGCGAGGATCTTGCGCACGCTGGATTCAGGCCCGGGTTGCTCGCCTTTGAGGCGAGCCGTGAGCGTGCGTAGGCGAATGAGGCGCAGGATCTCGCCTTCGATGTGCAGGCGCGCCAGGCGGTCGCGAAAAACGGGATCGGTGCAGCCACCACCGCGGCGCACGACATTGAGAAGGTCTTCGGCGGTGGGGCCGCTTCCCCAGAGGGCGCCACCTCCCGAGAGCGACACGCGCTCGTTGCCGAGGGTGATCTTGGCGAGCGCCCATCCGCGGTTGACGTCGCCGAGCAGATTTTCAGCGGGGATGTGCACGTCGGTGAGGAACACTTCGTTGAACGTCTGACCGCCCGTCATCTCGGTGATCGGGCGAATTTCGATGCCGGGCAGGTGCATCGGGCAGATGAAGTAGGAGATGCCTTGATGCTTCGGCACACTCGGATCAGTGCGCGCGATCAAGATGCCGACTGCGCTGTTGACGGCCCCGCTCGTCCAGATCTTCTGCCCGTTGATGACCCACTCGTCGCCGTCGCGCACCGCGCGCGTGCCCAGGCTCGCGAGGTCACTGCCCGACCCCGGCTCGCTAAAGAGCTGGCACCAGATCTCCTCGCCCGCCAAGAGGGGGAAGAGGTAGCGGTCCTTTTGCTCCTGCGTCCCCGCGTACAAGATCGTGGGCCCCGCCCAGCCGATGCCGATCGGATTCGCCGGCCGGTTGACGCCGGCGGCGGCCAGCTCGTCGTCGATGATGAGTTGGTGGATCGGGTCGGCGTCGAGTCCCCAAGGCCGTGGCCAGTGGGGGGCGACGTAACCGGCCTCGGCAAGCTCTCGTCCAGAGGGTCGGGGATGTTCGGCAAGCCAAGTCCGCATGGCCAAGCGTCGGGGATCGTCGGCGGCAGGAAGCTCGAAGTCCATCGCCCGCCAGCGTATCGAGGCCGCATACAAAGCACGGCGCCGCGTCGTTAGCATTCCATTCATGTCCAACCCCGTTCTCAACGAAAAGGCGTTCAAACAGGCCGCCACCGACGATCGAGTCGGTTGGGCCGCGCCGGAGACCGCCACCGTCTGGCACGAGCCCGTCTCCGACGGACCCATCAGCCCTTACAAGACCGGCCGGATGACGGTCGAGGGTGCGATCACCGCAACCGGCGTGCTCTTCGTGCTGTTGCTCGTGGGCGGGGTGGTCG
Source organism: Acidimicrobiales bacterium (assembly GCA_040002995.1). Lineage (GTDB taxonomy): Bacteria > Actinomycetota > Acidimicrobiia > Acidimicrobiales > Ilumatobacteraceae > JBDUDK01. Next base: position 73,149 of record JBDUDK010000075.1, read on the forward strand.
GCTGGCTCTCGGTGAACCCCGATCCCCTCAACGTGCGCATCCCCGGCTGGATCTTCGCACCGCTGCTCGTGGCCCTTGGCCTGGTGATCTGGTCGGTGGTCAAGCCGCAGGTGTCCCGCTACACGGCGCCGGCCTACGCCCTGTGCGAAGGGGTCGTCCTCGGCGCGATCTCGCACGTCTTCGACACCCAGTGGCACGGCATAGCCGCCGAGGCGGCGCTCGGAACCGCCGGCGTGTTCGCCACGATGCTCGTCCTCTACACGACCCGAATCGTCAAGGTCACCGACCGGTTCCGCAAGATGGTCATCGCCGCCACGGTCGGCGTCATGGTGATCTACGCCGTCGGCCTGCTCGCCCGCCTCTTCGGCGGCTCGATCGGCTTCATCAACTCACCCAGCGCCTTCGGCATTTTGTTCAGTGTCGTGGTCGTGGGCATCGCCGCGTTCAACCTGATGCTCGACTTCGACCTCATCGAAAAGGGCGCCGCGGCGGGCGCGCCGAAATATATGGAGTGGTACGCGGCTCTCGGGCTGATGGTCACCGTGGTGTGGCTGTATCTCGAGATCCTGCGCTTGCTCGCCAAACTGCGCGAGCGGTGAGCCCCGCCGGCATCGTCCGGCTTTCGTCAACTTTCTCTTTCCTCTCAAGGCGAGCTCGTCTCGATCCGATCGAGACGAGGTCGCCTCGCGTTTCGAGGTGGTGTGCGGCCCCGACCGCTGTTCTCGGCTCGGACGGGAGAGAAGAAGAGCGATGGCGGAATCACGCAAAAGGCACACGGCTGTTGTAGTGGTTGCCGTCGCGTTCGTATTTCCGGCGGTCGCCGCGACGGCCGAGGACGCTTCGACCACGACGGTGCCGGTGACATCGACTGAGACACCCACCACGGTCAACGTGCCGCGGCCTGCGGAAATCGAACCCTGGTTCAACGTGCGCGCCAACTGGACGGCCACCAGGGGGATCCGCTTCCCGGTGCTCGGTCCGGTCGCGTTCCGCAACGACTGGGGCGAGTGCCGAGACGGCGAGACGGCGTCGAGTGGGCTCAGCGCCGCCGAAACGACCACGTGTCCCCGCCACCACGCCGGTAACGACCTGTTCGGCGTGAAGTTGCAACCCCTTCTCGCGGCGGCCGACGGCACGGTGACCGAGTTGCTTGACGAGGAAGGCAAGGCCGGCAACGGCATCACGATCGAAGACGCCGAGCACTGGACCTATCACTACTTCCACATGAACAACGACACGCCCGGCAGCAAGAACGATGGAGCCAATGCCTGGGTGTGGCGCTACGCCCCGGAAATCCGCGTCGGCGCCACCGTCCGCGCCGGGCAGTTCCTCGGCTTCATGGGCGACAGCGGCAACGCCGAGGGCGACGGGTCCCATCTCCACTTTGAGATCCACCGCCCGAGCGGCATCCCGATCGACCCCTTCAACAGCCTCCAAGCGGCCCGGAAGGCCGAGAGCTGTTCGCCGCCGCGGGTGCTCCTCGGCGACGTCGCCACCCAACGCGACGCGTTCGGAGTCGCGGTCGTCGCCGTCGATGTCGTGGACTCGACGAGACACGGCAGTTGGCGGATCTCCTCGGCGGGCGGGGTGGTGGCCAAGGGCGACGCTGCCATCGTCGCCCCCGGTGGCTACGTCACGGACCCGTGCAAGCTCGCGCTCTCGTGGCCGGTGATGTTCGTCGTCGGCTGAATGCGGCTGCTTCGTCCGTGCACGGAGCCGTAGCGTTGGGGTATGCGTGTCGACGAGCTCCGCGCCGAGGCCCGCACGTGGCTGGCCCGCCACCGGGCGGAAGCGCCCACTGACTACGGACCGATCCTTCCCCCCGATCTCCACGAGCGCGGTCGCTCATGGCAACGACTGTTGTTCGCGGAGGGCTGGGCGGGCATTCACTGGCCCGAGGAGTACGGCGGGCGCGGCCTCGCTCCTGAACACAACGCCGCATGGATGGAGGAGTGCGCGCTCGCGGGGCTTCCGCCGTTCATCAACATGGTGGGAATCGTCCTGGCGGGAGGCGCCTTGCTGCGCTTTGGTACGCCGGCCCAACAAGATCGCCACCTCCGATCGACACTCTGCGCCGACGAGGTGTGGTGCCAGCTGTTCAGCGAACCCGGCGCGGGTAGCGACCTCGCCGGCCTGACCACGAGCGCGGTGCGCGATGGTGAGCAATACATCGTCAACGGACAGAAGGTGTGGTGCTCCGGCGGGCGCTACAGCGATTGGGGCATCCTGCTGGCCCGCACCAATCCAAACGCGGAGCGCCACAAGGGCATCTCGTTCTTCCTCCTCGACATGCATACCCCTGGTGTAGAGGTACGGGCTCTGCGCCAAATGACGGGCGAGGCCGAGTTCGACGAGGTGTTCCTCACCGACGTGGTCGTGCCCGCCGACTGTCTGCTCGGGCCGGAGAACGAAGGCTGGGCGGTGGCGATGGCCGTGTTGACGAGCGAGCGCGGACATGTCGGTGCGTCGGTCATCGGCCTCGAACGTCGCCTGGAAGCGCTGGCGGGCATGGGCGCGGGCCATCGCCTTGACGCATTGACACGCGACCGCCTCGCATCGCTTCTGGGACGCGGGCACGCCATGAAGGCGCTCGGGCAGCGGCGCGCGGAGGGAATCAGCGGATCATTGATGAAGCTCGGCGTCACCGAGCTGCTGTTCGACGCGGCGATGCTGCGCGGCGAAATAGCGGGAGCCGACGCCGTGCTCGAGGGCTCCGACGCGCGAGGCATGCTTGCCGCTCCGGGCGGCCGCATCGCCGGAGGAACCAGCCAGATTCAACGCACGATCATCGGCGAGCGCCTACTGGGGCTGCCGCGAGAAGCCAAAGGGGAGACATGACCGATACTCCAGTACCAGCGCCTGAAAAGCCGCAACGCGAATTCAACGCCGCGCCGCTGCTCGCGCTCGCCGTGCTGGCGGCCGCGATCGTCGCGTTCGTCGTGCAGAACAGCGACAGCTACCCGGTGAAGTGGCTGATGTTCGACGGCAAGGCGCCCACGTGGCTCGTGATCGTGGCGAGCGCGGTGGCAGGGGCGATACTCGAACGCCTCACGGTGTGGACGATCAAACGTCGCCGCAGAGCGGTTCAACGCATCTGACATCATGCGCCCATGCGCACTGTGGTCTCGGCCGATGGCCTGTCGATCGCCATCCACGATCCCGTAGGCGCTGGTTCTGACATTTTGTTCGCCCACGCCACGGGGTTCCACGGGTTGGTGTGGCGCCCGCTCGCCCAGCTTCTCTCGACTGACCATCGGTGTTGGGCCTTCGACTTCAGGGGTCATGGCGAGTCGATCGCCCCCGACGACTATTCGTTCGATTGGACGGCGTTCGGCGTCGACGTCCAATCTGTCGTCGATGAGCTCTCCCTCGTCCGACCGATCGGAATCGGCCACTCGAAGGGGGCCACGGCCCTCTTGATGGCCGAGATCGCACGGCCCGGAATGTTCCGGGGTCTCTATCTGTTTGAGCCGATCACCTTCCCGGAGGGGTTCCGCCCCGAAGGCGGGCCGAGCCCCATGGTGGCGGCGGCACGGCGCCGGCGTCCGAGCTTCCCGTCGCGCTATGAGGCCTACAAGAACTACGCCTCCAAGCCCCCGCTCTCAGTTTTCCACCCCGATGCCCTGCACGCGTACGTCGATCACGGCTTCGTCGACGGTCTCGACGGCCTCGTCCACCTGGCCTGCCGGCCCGAGCACGAGGCCCGCATCTTCGAGATGGGCGGGTCCCACCGCACCTTCGAGCGCCTCGGCGAGGTGACCTGCCCGGTCGTCGTGGGATGCGGCGCGGTGGGCGAAACCCCGGGTCCGGCGATGATCGCCCCGCTGGTCGCCGAAGCCCTCCCGGACGGCCGTCTGGAACAGTTCGACGACCTCGATCATTTCGGCCCGCTCGAGGCGCCCTCCCACTTCGCGGCACGGATCGCCGCCTTCGCGGGCTCGGTCTGAGCGCCTATGCGGCTTCTCTGTGACACCCCCGGCGTACCATCGGCTCATGGCATTGGAGGTCCCTACCAGCTTGTCGCCCAGCCGGGTTGAGGCGTTCACGAGCTGCCCCCAAGCCTTCCGTTTCGCGTCCATCGACAAGGTTCCGGAACCCCCGACGATCCATATGTCGCGCGGCACCCTCGTACACAAGGCGCTCGAGTTGTTGCACACCGAGCCTCCCGCGCGGCGCACCGTCGAGGTCGCTCTCACCGCGCTCGATCGCGCCTACACCGAGCTTGCTCCCACCGCCGATTTCGCCGATCTGTACCTCAGCGACGATCAGCAACACATCCTCCTCGACGAGGCCGCGGTTCTCGTGCGGCGTTCCTTCGAGCTCGAAGATCCTCGCCTCGTGAGGTCCATCGGTCTCGAGCTCAAGCTCGAAGCGCGGGTCGGCTCGCTCACGTTGCGGGGCATCATCGACCGGCTCGATCTCGACGACAACGGCGACCTGGTCGTCACCGATTACAAGACCGGGCGTCCTCCGAGCGTGAAGTACGAACAGAGCCGCCTCAACGGTGTGCAGTTCTACGCGTTCTTGTGCGAGCAGAACTTCGGCCGTCGCCCGGCCCGCGTTCAACTGCTCTATCTGAGCGAACCACTGGCCATCCTCACGGCGCCGTCCGCGCAACAGGTCCGGTTCTTGCCCAAACGTGTCAACGCGGTGTGGCAGGCCGTCGAGAGGGCATGCGAGCGCGACGACTTCCGTCCTCGGCCGGGTCCGTTGTGCGAGAGCTGCTTCTACCGGGCGTGGTGCCCCGCCTTCGGGGGCGATCCGGCGCTCGCCGCCATCGAGGCGCCGCTCGTGCTGGCGGCGCGGGCCCCGACTGCCGCCGCGTGACAGTCCCAACGGCTCCCAGCGAAGCCACTCCGACGGCAGCCGTCGTCGACGCGGCTCCGTTCGGCCGCACGGTGGCCCGTTTCGACGACGCGATCGATCTCGCCTTTACCCGGTGGCGCGGCCATCCCCTCGCAGACGGGGTGTTCCACCTCGCCTCACAACTCGGCGACTGGAGCGTGCTCTGGCACATCATCGGCGGCGTCCGCGGCGTCGCCCGCTCCGACCTCCAGGACGAAGCCGTCCGCCTCTCCACAGTGCTCGGCGTCGAGTCTCTGCTCGTCAACCAGATCGTGAAGCGGGTGTTCCTCCGGCGCCGTCCGATCAGTGAGCTCAAGGTGCCGGTCCGGGTTCGCCGCCCGGTCACGAGCAGCTTCCCGAGCGGCCACGCGAGCTCAGCGTTCTGCGCCGCCGTGCTGTTGAGCACCGGGCATCGGCGCAGCGCGCCCCTCTGGTTCGCGCTCGCCAGCATCGTCGCGGCCAGCCGCATTCACGTGAAGTTGCACCACGCGTCCGATGTCGTGGCCGGGGCCCTGCTCGGCACCCTTATCGGTTCGGTCGCCCGATCGTTGTGGCCGCTCGACCAAAAGCGATGATGGGGCCATGAGCGTCCGGTTTGCCATCACCTACGACTACCGCTGCCCGTTCGCACGAAACGCCCACGAGCACGTCATCGCCGCCCTCGACGCCGGCGCCGACTGGGACGTGACGTTTGTGCCGTTCTCACTGGGGCAGGCGAAAGAGCCCGACGAGCTGCGCTGGCTTTCTCCCGACGACGACACTGGTCTCCTCGCGCTGCAGGTCGGAGTCGTCGTGCGCGACAAGTACCCGGAGAGCTTCCATCGCGTTCATCTCGGGCTGTTCGCCGCCCGTCACGACCACGGACTGGCGATACGCGAGCGACCCGTTCTCGAGGACGTGCTCACGGCCAACGGCCTCGACGTCGATGAGATCGCCGCCCTCGTGGCCACCGGCGCTGCCCTCGACACTGTGCGGGCCGAACACCAGGCCGCGGTGGAGCTGCACCACGTCTGGGGAGTACCCACGTTCATTATCGGAGACCGAGCGGTGTTCGTGCGCCTCATGCATCGCCCCGACGGCGACGCCGCCCTCGCCACGGCCACGATCGAACGCGTCCTCGGGCTGCTCGACTGGCCCGAACTGAACGAGTTCAAGCACACGACCGTCCCCCGGTAGCAGTCCCGGCGCCGTCGACCTAGGTTGTCGGCCGTGCCCGACGATCGCCGAATGTCCCCTGCCGAGGCTTTGATGTGGCGGCTCGAACGAGACCCCGCGCTCTCCTCGACGTTCGCCAGCGTCACCGTTCTCGAGAGCGCGATCGACTTCGACACGTTCTGCCGCCGGATCGAACGGGCGACCTATCTCGTGCCCCGCCTACGCCACCGCGTGCAAGACGTACCGGCCAACCTAGCGCCGCCCGCATGGGTCGATGACCCCGACTTCGCCATCGAGCGTCACGTCACGCGGGCCACGATCGCGCCACCCGGTGACACGCGCGCGCTGCTGGATCTGGCCACCGAGGTCGCGGCTACGCCGTTCGATCGACGTCATCCGTTGTGGGAGTTCATCGTCATCGACGACCTGGCCGATGGGCGGGGCGCGATCATCCAAAAGCAACACCACACGATCGCCGACGGTGAAGCGAGCGTGAAGTTGTCGCGCCTGTTCGTCGACTTCGAACGCGACGCGCCGGAGCCACCACCGCTTACCGCCGAAGAACTCGCGGACGCGGTCACGCCTAAACCCGCGCAGTCGACACCCGCCGACCAAGTACGCGGACTCGTCGAGGAGGGGTTCCGCCGCTCGAGGGCGGCGTTCGGTCAAGCGAGCGAAATGCTACGCGACCCCACCCACCTGCCCAAGATGGCGACGGCGGCTGTGTCGACAGTGCGCTCGCTGGCCAAGCAGTTGACCGATGTCGAAAAGGCGCGCTCACCGGTTTGGACGGCGCGGTCGCTGAACCGGCGTTTCGAGACGCTGCGAGCGCCACTCGATCCGGTGCGGCGCGTCGCCAAGTCGCTCGGGGGCACCCTCAACACCGCGTTCCTGACGGGCGCGACCGCGGCGGCGGGTGCCTACCACCGTCAGGTCGGCACGCCGGTCGACGAGCTACGCGCATCGATGGCGATCAGTACACGCACCAAAGACTCGGGCGCCAACGCGTTCACCCTGGCGCGCTTCCTCGTGCCGACGGGCGAGATGGACATGGCCAAACGTTTCCAAGCCGTCCGGGAGGTCACCGAAGCCCTGCGCTCGTCGTCGGGCGGCGCGTCACTCAACTCGATGGCCCAGATGGCGGCGATGCTGCCCACCGCGATCGTCGGCACCCTCGCCCGCCAGCAGACCCAGGCGGTGGACTTCGCCACATCAAACGTTCGGGCCGCCCACTTCCCGCTCTACATCGGTGGCGCCCGCATCATCGCGACTCACCCGCTCGGGCCGCTCGGCGGTGTGGCCTTCAATCTGACACTGCTGTCCTACGACGGCAGCCTCGACATGGGCGTGAACATCGATACGGACGCGGTGGCCGAACCGGAATTGCTGCGTATCTGTCTCGAAGAGAGTTTCGCCGAGCTCGTCGCGCTCGACCAGTAAGCGCCTGGCGCGGTGTCAGCCGCCGGTGGGGGCGGTGAGGAGCGTGCGGACGTCGAGTAGAAGGTCGGCGACCTCGTCGGTGGAGACGAGTTCGCGGTGCAGCATTTCGAGGAGACCCTTGTCGATGATCGCGAGCGCTTCAGCGATTACGTCCTGCTCGTGCGTTGCTGTCATCGCTCCTCCTCGTCCGCCTGTGAACTGCAGGGTAGCGAACACTGACCATGGTTTGTCAGCCAATGGTGCGAACGACCTGTGACAAGTTTGTTTCTGGAGGGGGGACCAGTCCCTAGGGATGACGGGCCACCACTGCTTTTAACAGTCGGTTGAGCAAACCAGAGGCGGTCTTGGCGTCGACGTTGTCGAACTGCAACAACACGACAAAGTCGCCGAATCGCGCGTATGCGAGCCCCGACTCGTACGACGCGCCCCCGAGTATCACGGTCCGTGTCGCTGCCGTCACCTCCGGATGGGAGTTGGCTACCGACAACTTCACGCGCGTGTAAGAGACCGTTCCGGTCGACGGCCCCACCGCGATCGGCGCGTTCCGCGCGCACGCCCCGAAGGCCTCTGTGACCGCTGCCATCAGCTGCTCAGCGACGCCGGAGGGGTAGGCGGACACGATCTCGATGCCGTTGCCGGACGCCGTAAATATGTCGGCGCCAACCGTGGCCGTGGCCGCGTACTCCGTGGCCGGGTCATGGCCACCGCACAGCTCGACACGGGGAACTGACGCGTTGTCAGGCTGCGCGGTGAGATGAATGCCAGAGCGCGGGAGGTCGGCATCGGTGACGAGGAACGCCCGCAGCGCCTCACCGAGGGCAAGCGCAGGGTCGGTACTGGCCGCGGGCGGAACGGGCGTGGTCGCAGTCGCGGTCGTGCCGGTAGGGGCGGGCAACGAGCCTGAGGGCAACACGATCGAAGCAGGCGTGCCACGGACGGTCGCATGCGTGGTGGCCGGCGCGGTGAGCACGGGTCCGATGGTGCGCGGGGCAAAGCCGTTGTACTGCCCGGACCCGCATCCCGCGGCGAGCACGGCCACTAGCACGGCGGTCGGTCTCCACACAGCCACCATGAATACCATCGGTCTCATGGAGATCGAGGGCAGGGCGGTGGTCGTAACGGGCGGGGCGAGTGGCATCGGGCGGGCCTTAACCCGCCGCTTTCACGCCGACGGGGCCCGCGGCATCGTGGTCGCCGACCGCGACCGCGACGGAGCGGTGGCCCTCGCGGCCGAACTCGACGCCAGCCGGCCGGGCTCCGCGCTCGCCGTGGCCTGCGACGTCGGCGTCGACGCCGAGGTCGGCGCCCTGGTGCGCAGCGCGGAGGAGGCGTTCGGGGCCATCGACCTGTTCTGTGCCAACGCCGGTATCGGCCTGGGCACCGGTCCGGAAACACCCGACGAGGACTGGGATCTCATCTGGCGCGTGAACGTGATGGCCCACGTGTTTGCGGCCCGGCACCTCTTACCTGGTTGGTTGGCTCGGGGCGAGGGTTACTTCCTCGCCACCGCCTCGGCCGCCGGCCTGCTGTCTCAGATCGGGTCGGCGCCGTATGCCGTCACCAAGCACGGTGCCGTCGCGTTCGCCGAGTGGCTGTCGATCACGTACGGCGACCGGGGCGTTCGGGTCTCGTGCCTGTGCCCCCAGGGAGTGAACACAAATATGTTGAACGGTGGCGTCGAGTCGACCGCCGGCGATGTCGTGAAGCTGGCCGGGGTCGTCATGGAGCCCGAAGAGGTCGCGAGTGTGGTCGTCGAGACGATCCGCGCCGAGCGGTTCCTCGCCCTCCCCCACCCAGAAGTGCTCACGTATCTGCAGCGCAAGACCGCCAACTACGACCGTTGGCTCTCGGGCATGCGGCGCCTGCAAGCGCGCGTGATTCCTTGACGCTCGACGAGCTCAACCTCCGTCCCGGTGACCGTGTCCGATTCCGGCGCACGTCCGGAGCTACGTGGCACGAGGCCAAGGTGGTCGGCGTCGAGCGCGACGGGAGCGTCGCCTTGCGCGATGCCAAGGGGGCCGCACGGTCGATCGCCCCGCACCGCCTCGAGGTACAGGTGCGGACGCGCCGGGGAGCGCTGGTCTGGGAGCCCGTGCTCGAACACGCCCGGCGCACGACCCAACTCAGGCTGTTCCGCGCCCTTGGTGGCTAGCCGCCTAGCGTGAGGCCGCATGCATCCCGACGACATCGCCCAACTGGTAACCGTCGGGTCGCCCGCGGTGTCACCCGACGGGGCCACCGTGGCCTTCGTGGTCACCACGCTCGACCTCGAGCGCAACGACTACCGCAGCGCGATCTGGATGGCTCCCGCCGACGGATCCGCGCGCCCGACGCGGTTCACCGCCGGCGAACAGCGCGACGAGAACCCCTGCTGGGCCCCCGACGGCCATCGCCTCGCCTTTACATCGAAGCGAGAAGCCGGAAACGACAAGCACTCCACACTGCACCTCGCCCCGGTCGCGGTCGGCGGGGAAGTGGTGACGCTCACGACTCGCAACGAGGGCATCGGTGCCCTGTCGTGGTCACCCGATGGCAATTACCTCGCGTTCGCGTCGCGTGTACGCGATGAGCGCTACGAGAGCGATGATCCGAAGCGTCAACCGCCGAGGCGGATTGAGCGGTTGCGGTCAAAGCTCAACGCGGAGGGGTTCATCAGCGATCGCCCCCGTCACATATTCGTCGTGGCGGCCGACGGGCTCGCTTCACCAGTCCAACTGACCGACGGCCCGTTCGAGCACGACTCACCCAGTTGGTCGCCCGACAGTACGCAGATCGTCTTCTCCGGCGCCCGTCACGAGAACTTCGACCTCGAGCCGGCCGACGATCTCTTCGTCGTCGACCGTCGTGGAGGTGAGCTCCGCCGGGTCACCGATACAACGCTCAGCTTCACGCACCCCTCATGGTCGCCGCAGGGCACATCGATCGCGACGCTGGTCGGTCCGGCGCGCTCGTACCCGCGCAACCATCAAGTCGAAGTCGTCGACCTCGCGAGCGGTGAACGGCGCCTGCTCACCGAAAAGCTCGAGCGCACGTGTGCGCCCTACCCCGGAGTGCGTTCTCCGGTCTGGGACGGCAACGCGATCGTTTTCTCCGTTGAGGACCGTGGCAACGTCCACGTCTACCGCGTGGGTGCCGACGGCTCCGCGCCGCCGGAGCTTGTCGTCGGCGGCGAACGCCAAGTCACCGGTTACGACGTGCGCGCCGGCACGCTCGCATTCACGGCCACGACCCCGACGACGCTGGCCGAGCTGTTCGTCGCCAACGGTGAGGAACGCCGCCTCACCCGGCTCACCGACGCGTTCCACGAGCGGGTCTCGAGCCTGCCGACCGAGCGCTTCGTCGCACCTACCGACGACGGTGAAGAGGTCGACGCATGGATCGTGCGGCCTGCGGACTTCGACGCGTCGGCCCGCTATCCCCTGCTGCTCACGATCCACGGAGGGCCGTGGACCCAGTTCGGCAACAAATGGTTCGACGAAGTACAGCTGTACGCGTCGGCGGGCTACGTCGTGGTCTACGCGAACCCGCGAGGTTCGTCGGGTCGCCACGACGCGTGGGGTCGGGCGATCAGAGGACCGGTCACCGACGATGACCCCGGCACCGGTTGGGGCGGCGTCGACTACACCGACCTGCTCGCGGTCGTCGATACCGCGATCGCCCGCTATCCGTTTGTCGATCCCGATCGCCTTGGCGTATTGGGCGGTAGCTACGGCGGCTACATGACGTCGTGGATGATCGGCCACGATCACCGCTTCAAGGCCGCGCTTTCGGAGCGCGCCGTCAACAATCTGCTCTCGCTGGAGTGGACTTCCGACATTGCCGGTTTCTTCCGTTTCGAGTTCGGCACCGATCAGCTGGAACATCCCGAGGAGTACATCCGCATGTCGCCCATCACCTATGCGCGCGACATCGCGACGCCCGTGCTGATCGTGCACTCCGAGGACGACCTTCGCTGCCCCATCGAACAGGGCGAGCAGCTGTTCATCGCGTTGCGGATGATGGGCAAGCCCGTCGAGTTCGTACGCTTCCCGGGCGAGAACCACGAGCTGTCGCGGTCGGGCTCGCCGATCCACCGGATCCAGCGCGCCAACATCGTCCTCGAGTGGTTCGACCGCCACCTCAAACCCGCCGCGCCCTCTGCGCACCAACCCTCGAAACGTGCCTCCAAGGGAACGAAACCTCGAAAGGTCGCGCCCTAGGCCAAACGTTTCGAGACTTGTACCCCTGGGAGGGAACCAAACCTCGAAACCTCGGCCCGGCGTGCCAGGGTGGCGGCGAGGTGTCAGCGCGCGCTATCGGCCGTACAGTTCTCTGCCATGCGTGGCAGGTTGAAGATCGGGAAGATCGCCGGGGTTCCCGTCTCGCTGCATTGGAGCCTGATCGCGGTCGGCTCGCTCCTCGCGCTGCAACTGGCCGACGGTCTTTTACCCAACAACCACCCCGGTCACTCGGCGACCACGTATTGGGCCCTCGGGGTGGGTGCCGCGGTCGTGTTCTTTGGTGCCGTCCTGGCCCATGAGCTGGCCCACGCCGTCGTCGCCCGCCGTCGCGGCGTGGGCGTGGAAGGCATCGAGTTGTGGGCGCTCGGTGGCCTCGCCCGCCTGAGTCGCGACCCCGAATCGCCCGCCGACGAGTTCTTGATCGCCGTCGCCGGTCCCCTCGCCAGCCTCGCCGCGGCTGCTGTGTTCCTCGGCACCGCCGCGGGCATCGAGACGGCCGGGCTTCCCAAGGTCGTGGCCGCGACATTCGGGTGGCTCGGCGTCACGAACCTGATTCTCGGCGCGTTCAACCTCCTACCCGCCGCGCCCCTCGACGGCGGACGGATTCTCCGCGCCGCCGTGTGGAAGACGAGCGGCAACCGGGTGAAAGGCATGCGCACCGCGGCCAAGGCCGGACAGGTCCTCGGGATGACCGTGCTATTCGGCGGCATGTGGCTCGTGCTGCTCGGGCGGGGCACGCTCTTCCTTCCGCTCATCGGCTGGTTCCTGCTCAACAGCGCGCGCATGGAAGAGGTCGGAGTCCGCACCGAAGCCGCCCTGCTCGGTAAGCAGGTGCGCGACGCCACATGGTTCGGCGTGGCCCGTGCCACCGATGCCACCGACGTCGCCACCATGCTCTGGCAATCGAGTCGCATGGGCCCCACGCGGCTGGTGGCCGTTGAGCGCTTCGATGGATCACTCACTGGTCTCGTCAGCGAAGACCAACTGTGGCGGATCCCCGAAGAAGATCGCTCCGGTGTTCGGCTGGCGCAGATCGCGGTCCCGATGGAGAAGCTCGCTCACGCGGGGCCCGATGAGCTCCTCATGGACGCGGCGCGCCGGATGAATCCGTTGGCCCCCGTGCTCACGGTGTGGGATGCGGGCCGCTTGGTGGGCGTGGTCACCGCCGAGCAGTTCCGCCGGCTCATCGAGGGGACGAAGCCGATCTGAGCAGCCACCGGTCGATCAGCTGACGGGCTATCGAGATACCCGGCGGGATCATCGGCAGCGAGTCGGCGCGATACCAACTGGCATCGACGATCTCGGCCGGGTCGCAGACGATCTCGCCGCGTTGCCAGCGGGCATTGAATCCGATCATGAGCGAGTGAGGAAATGGCCACGGCTGGCTGCCCACGTACGTGATGTCGGTGACCTCCACACCAACTTCCTCGCGGACCTCGCGAGCGACCGCTTGTTCGAGTGTCTCGCCCGGTTCGACGAAACCGGCCAGACACGAATACATCGGCAGCGGGAACTGCACGCCGCGGGCCAACAGCACTTCGTCGTCGCGCTCGACCAACGTGATGATCGCGGGGGCGAGACGAGGAAAGGCGAGAAGGCCGCAATCGGGACATCGCTTGGCGCGCTCGTTTGGCGACTGCTCCGTCGGCGTGCCGCAGCGCCCGCAGTACCGGTGCGTCCGCTCCCACTCGACGAGCTGTACGGCGCGGCCGGCGATTGTCCAGTGCTCGTCGGGGACGACGCCGTACAGGCCGCGTAGCGCGACGAACCCGTGGGCTTCCGCGCTATCGGCGTCGACGGCCCAGCACGCGTGGTCGTCGAGCATGCCGAGGAACACCGGCGCGACGTCGTCGATGACCCGCGCGCCGGCGATGTGGAGGTCGGCTCCTCGCACATGGAACCAGAGTGCGGGGCCTTCGTGGCCGGCCGGTGGCGCGAGCGATGGGACAAAGTCGGCCACGCGTTCCACCGTAGAGTTCTTCGCCGTGCGGACCGGCATCTGGATGTTCCCTGGGCGTCCCGCGGGTGAGCTCGTCGACGCAACTGTGCGGCCGAACAAGGCGGCATCGACGAAGTGTGAATAGGTCACGAAGGCGCCGAGCGCGAGCCGTTCACCTGCTTGCGGCCGCGGCGGCGCGCACCGACCGTGTCCGCCTCGGTGTGGGCGTCGCTAATGCATACGGCCGCCATCCGCTCGTGACCGCATGGCAGGTTGACACACTCTTCGAGCTGTCCGACGGCCGTTTCGTGCTCGGGCTGGGCCCAGGCGGATCCGTCGTTCTTGGGCGGCTGGGCGTGCGGCCCGTGCGATCGCTCACCGATTGCCGCGGGCGCTTAGCCAGATCCGCACGGCCTCTCAGGTGCCGGTGTACGTCGGCGCCCGGAACGAACGCTTCAACCGGTGGGCGTCGGAAGCCGCCGATGGCGTGCTCGTTGCGGGAGTTCCGCTGCCGTTCATCGGCAACGTGGTCGACTGCGCCCTGTCGGTGAAGCGACAGCCAGCTGGAAACCTTTCGTCACGATCAGCGTTCCGGCCTCCTCGAGCAGACGCCCGAGGCCCCGAGGTTCTCGGCGCTGACTCGGCCGCGCTCAGCGCGGCCGAAGACCCCCAACGACACCGTGATCGCCGCGTGCGGCCTTTGGGCACGACGGGGTCGATCGTCGACCGGCTCCGCTGGCTCGTCGCGCGCTTCCAGCCGACCACGATCGGCTTGCCCTGCCTGTCGAGGGCCTGATCGACAATGTCGACCGAGCCACCGAGGTGTTCGCGGGCCTGCAGTCCCGCTAGTCATCTCTTACGACGGTTGGAAAATGTCAGGTACCGGCGATGATGCGGGTGCCGCTAAATGTGCCATCGCCTGTCGCCCCAGCCACCGGGGCACCCGTGTCGTCGAAAATGGTGAACGTAAACGTGCCAGAAATCTGATCACCAGTCCACGTGCCGGCAACGATCACCTTCACCGTCAAGTTCGGTCCGTCGGGACCCTCGCTGGCCGTGTCCCAGAACGTGGCGACGAAGTTGCGGCCGCGTGTCTTGCGCCAGGCACCGAGCTGTGCGGTACCAGGCGGATTGATGTCTCGCGCGACCAAGGCCCCGCCTACGGCGAGGGTGACAACCGCTTGAGCCGTTGAAGGCTCCGGGCCTGATTCCATGTGGGTGATGAGCCACGCACCCTCCAGACCCCGTCGAGAGTGTCCGTCATCGTCCGCTACGGCCGCGGTGGCCGGCAGAGCAACCGCCGCCAAGCCGATGGTTCCTGCCCCCGCCCCCATGAGCACCTCACGACGACCTATGCGTTGCATAGCTATCCCCCGTTCCGGCAGTGCCATCACCGCCAACGGCGGGAGTGTTCCACGCCCACCAGAGCGGCCGGCCTAAGAGACGGCAAAACCTGCCAGGTTTCTGCGAGTAGTCCGAGGTGAGCAGAGTGGCCCAGCGACTCGGGGCCTACAGTCCCGCTCATGACCGCGTCCAACCGTTCGAATGTCGTAATCGTCGACGCCGTGCGCACGCCCATCGGGCGCCGCAACGGCGGCCTCTCTACCGTGCACCCCGCCGATCTGCTCGCACGGGTTCAGAAGGCGCTCATCGACCGCACCGGCATCGACCCGGCCGAGGTCGGTCAAGTGGTGGGGGGCTGCGTGAGCCAGGTCGGTGAGCAAAGCTTCAACGTGACCCGCACGGCATGGCTGAGTGCGGGATTGCCGTTGAGCGTCGCCGCTACCACCGTCGACACCCAGTGCGGTTCGAGCCAGCAGGCGAGCAACGTGGCGGCCTCGCTCGTGGGCTCGGGGGTCGTCGACGTCGCCGTCGCGTGCGGTGTCGAGGTCATGAGTCGCGTGCCGATCGGCTCGAACTCGCGCAAAGACTTTGGTCTCGGCATCCCGATCCCCAAGACCTACTTCGCGCACTACGAGATGACATCGCAGTTCGAGGGCGCCGAGCGCATCGCCGACAAGTGGGGCATCAGCCGCGCCGACACCGATGCGTTCGCGCTGCGCTCCCAGCAGTACGCGGCGCGCGCGTGGGCCGAAGGCCGTTTCGACACGCAGTACATCAGTGTCGACGCGCCCGACGTCGATGCCGACGGCAAGCCCACCGGCACGACCCACCAGGTGGCGCGCGACGAGGGTCTGCGCGACACCACCCTCGAGGCGCTCGCCGCGTTGAAGCCGGTCGCCCGCCCCGACGGTGTCCACACCGCGGGCTCGTCGTCGCAGATCTCCGACGGTGCCGCCGCCGTGCTGATGATGACCGAGGAGAAGGCGGCCGCGCTCGGTCTCAGCCCCAAAGCACGGGTGGTCGATACGTGTCTCGTTGGGGTCGACCCCGTTCTGATGCTCACCGGGCCGATCGACGCGACGCACCGTCTCCTCGAGCGCACGGGTTTGTCGATGGACGACATCGATGTCACCGAGATCAACGAGGCGTTCGCGTCGGTGGTGCTGGCATGGGCCGCCGAACTTCACCCCGACCTCGAGAAGGTGAATCCCAACGGCGGCGCGATCGCCCTCGGTCATCCGCTCGGTGGCACCGGCGCGTTCCTTGTCACGAAGGCGCTCCACGAACTCGAGCGCACGAACGGTCGCTACGCCCTCATCACCATGTGCTGCGGCGGGGGGCTCGGCACGGGAACGATCATCGAGAGGCTGTAGGACAACACCTCGCACTTCCCCCATCGGCACAATTGGGGAGGTCACCGTGCATCGGATTCTGCCGGCCCTCGTGGCCCTCGTGGCCCTGGTGGTCGCGGCTTGTGGGACATCGTCGTCGGCCGGTCAGCCTCCGGGTCGGGCCATCGTTTCCCACGTCGTCGACGGCGACACGATCGACGTCATGGTCGGCGGCCATCGCGAGAGGGTCCGCCTCATCGGTATCAACACGCCCGAGACCGTCGACCCCCGCCGTCCGGTCGAGTGCTTCGGTCACGAAGCGTCCCGCTACACAAGCAGCCTCCTGCCCGAAGGCACCGAGGTCGACCTTGTGCGCGATGTCGAGCCTCGCGACGCCTACGGCCGCCTTCTCGCCTACGTCTACCGGCGCCCCGATAACCTCTTCGTGAACCTCGACCTCGCGACACAGGGCTACGCCGACCTCCTCACCTTCCCGCCGAACATCGCCCACGTCGACGAGTTTCGCAACGCGGTCGCCGCTGCCCGGCGGGCGAGTAGGGGCTTATGGTCGCGTTGTCCGGCTGCGTCGGGAGGGCCGTAGCATCCGTGCTCGTGGCGGTGACCCTTGCTGAACGCCTTGGCTACCGAGCCGACGATCGCCTCGTGATCATCGCCTGCGATGACCTCGGCTCTTGTCACGCGGCCAACAGTGGCGTGTACACGGCGCTGCGCGAGGGTCTGGCCACGAGCGCGTCACTGATGGTGCCCGCGCCCTGGGCCCGTGAGGCTGCGTCTCGCTACCGCGGCGAGGACATCGGTGTGCACCTCACTCTCAACGCCGAGCACGACCTCTATCGGTGGGGGCCACTCACGCACGCGCCCTCGCTCCTCGACGGCGACGGCGGCTTCCCTCGCACCGTGGACGACCTCTGGGATCACGCCGACCTCGACGAAGTGCGTCGTGAGTGTCGCGCTCAGATCGAACGAGCGATCGTGTGGGGCTTCGACGTCAGCCACCTCACGAGTCATCTCGGCGTACTCCAGCTGCGCCCAGAGTTCTTCGACATCTACGTCGAGCTCGCGCTCGAATTCTGTCTGCCGATCCGACTCCCCGGCGAGGCCACCGAGGCCACCACCGGCTTTCCGTTCCGCCGCCTGGCCGCGGAGGAAGGTGTCGTCTTCCCCGATCACTTCGTGGCCGCCCGCGCCGCAGGAAGCCGCCGACGCGTCCAACGCGCGGTGCACGAGTTGGCGGCCGGTGTCACCGAGCTACACGTGCAACCGTCGATCGACACTCCCGAGGTACGCGCCCTCGCGCCCGACAGCTGGGCGGCGTGGGTTGACGATCTCGCGCTCGTGACATCCGACCGTGATCTGCGCGCCATGCTCGAGCGATCGGGCGCCGTGTTGATCGGCTATCGCGATCTGCGCGACCTCATGGTGTGATTGCCTAGCACTACGTCGGAGGTAGTCGCTTTCCGGCGATCGATCGTCCAGAGTGGGCGTATGACGAGCTACGCCAAAGGGATCTTGAGCGACGTGACGCTGGGGCCGGCCATCGTCGAGTACCTCGAGCGCATCAACGTCGTTCAAGAGTTCGTAGCCTCGGGTGAGTGCCCGCGCCCGCCGTTCACGACTCACCGATGCTGCGCGGCGCCACCCGTGGCGTGTACCTCGTCTTCACCGGCGCCGGCCTGATCGCCGCAAGCTGGTTCGCCCGCATCCCACAGGTACGACAAGAGCTCGGCCTCACACCGGCCGCACTCGGTCTGCTGCTGCTGTCCATCGCCGTCGGCTCGTTGATCGCGCTGCCGTCCGCGGGCTTGATCGTTCACCACATCGGCCCGGCCAAGACGATCGTTGCTATGTCGTGCGTCTGCGCGATCGGCATCGCTACGGCCGGCATCGGCGTCCCGCTGGGCGTGGCGCCCGTGGTCATCGGCTTGCTGCTCGTGGGTTTCGGTAACGGCGCATGGGACGTGGCGATGAACGTCGAGGCGGCAGCGGTCGAGCAGCAACTCGGGCGGTCGATCATGTCGCGCTTCCATGCCGCTTTCAGCGTGGGCACTGTCCTCGGCGCACTGCTCGGCGCCGCGATGAACGCGCTACGCATCTCGGTCACGGTGAACCTGCTGCTCGTCGCTGTGCTCATCGCGGTCGCGATTCCGTTGTCGACGCGGCGCTTCCTGCCCGCCGTCGCCGAGGTGCATCACCCGGAGAAGCGCCGTCCGCTCAATGCGTGGACCGAACCGCGCACCTTGCTCATCGGCCTATTCGTGCTGACGATGGCGTTCGCCGAGGGCACGGCGAACGATTGGATCGGCGTTGCCGCGATCGACGGCTACGGAGCAACGGCCGCGCTGGCCTCGTTGGCGTACGGCATCTTCGTCGCCTCGATGACCATCGGCCGGTGGTACGGGATGAAGGTCCTCGACCGGTTCGGACGTGTCCCCGTACTCCGGACCTCCGCCGCAATCGCGCTCACCGGCGTGCTGGTCGTGGTCTTCGGGCCCAACCTGGTGACCGCTCTAGTCGGCACTGCCCTCTGGGGGCTCGGCGCCGCGCTGGGTTTTCCCGCCGGAATGAGCGCCGCCGCCGATCAGCCCCGCTACGCGCCCGGAAGGGTGAGCGTCGTCGCGACGATCGGGTACGTGGCCTTCCTCGCCGGACCTCCCCTCGTCGGATTCATCGGCAACCACGCCGGCGTCCTACGAGCGCTCACCGTCACCGCCGCGATGCTGGGCGTCGGCCTGCTACTCGTCGGGGCCACCCGACCGACCGCGGACGCTATGAGCCCAGAAGAGCGCGTGAGCTGACAGTCCCTCCGACACCACCACTTCCTCATCGATGAAGAAGCCGGCCGCCTCCAACCAGCCGCGGTATGTGCTCGAGTCCGCCTGACTCCACCACATCGTCGCATCCGACCCGAGCCAACGATCCTCTGATCCCGTCCACGCATCGACTCCGGCGATCAACGCGAGCACTCCGCCGGGGCGCAACCAGCGGGCGACACGTTGCAAAATCACAGGCTGCTGATCCAGCGGTAGGTGAATGATCGAGTAGAGGAACACGGCCGCGTCGAAGGAGCCCTCGGCAAAGTCGACGCCAGCGAGGTCGTCGCAGTGGAACTCCCCCGCGGGAACCAGCCGTCGTGCCCGTTCGATTTGCGTTTGGCTGAGGTCCACGCCGACGACGGCATGTCCGGCAGCGGCCAGATCTCGGGCGACCGGAACGCCGCAACCGCATCCGAGGTCGACAACGCGACTGCAACGCGGTAGCACACCGTCAAGGCGATGAATCCAAGCCGCGTACAGACCAGACTCGGCATCGTCGGCCCTATAGGCGCACGACGCCACGTCGTAGCCACGTCGGACGCGTTCGGACCAATCCGGCGCATAGGCCACGGTCCCGCCCTTACCCGCTGCGCGCGAGTGCTCGGGTGGGTGACGCGCGCGCCGGTCCGTCTTGGGGTGGGTGGATTGTGAGGTTGGTGGGGTTGCCTTCGATTCGCCAGTGTTGGTGGTGGATCAAGTGGTGGTGGGTGAGGCATAAGAGCACGAGGTTGTCGAGGTCGGTGGGGCCTCCGTCGGGCCACTCGACGATGTGGTGGGCTTGGGTCCAGCCTGGTGGCCGGTCGCAGCCCGGGAACCGGCAGCCCCCGTCGCGGATGACGAGGGCTTTGTATTGGGTGTTGCTCACCACGCGTCGGGTGCGCCCGAAGTCCAAGATTTCGCTGCCGCCTTTGAGTAGCACGGTGGCGATGTCGCCGTCGCAGGCCAACCTTCGGGCGGCGTCGATGGTGATGGTTTCGCCGGTGTCGAGCCTCGCTCTACCCGCGGCGCGTCCGGCGAGTTGTTCGACGTCGACGGTGACGAGGATTTGGGGGCGTTCGCGTCCGCCGGTCACGGTGCCGGCGTTGTAGGCGTCGGCCAGTTCGACGAGGGCGTCGGCTCTGCGTTGTTCGGGGGTGCGGGCTGTTTCGTCGAGACGGTGAATGCGTACGAGGTTGTCGAGGGCGTGGCGCACTATCCGTCCCGTTTCGGCTTCGAAGAGGCCGTCGACGCGGACCATCCCATCGAGATTGGTGGAGAACTTCAACGAGCGGCGGCGGTGACGGGCCCGTTCATGGGTCTCATCGGCGGCCCGGTCGACTATGGCACGCCATTGGTCGACCGCGGCCCGCAACTTCGGTGGGGTCAACACCGACGCCGCCTCCACCAACG
>JBDUDK010000058.1:0-37981 GCA_040002995.1 Acidimicrobiales bacterium
TGCTGCGCGATCAGATCTTCGTGCTCGACCACATGTACATGTCGGTGTTCTCGACCGCGGGTTGGATACTGCGCCTCGGTGTCACCGTTGTCTTGCTCGCGTCGATCCATCCCGCGCTCATCTTGCTCGCCGTCTTCGCGCTACCGACGGTGCTCACGTCGTCGTGGCGTCCGGCGGTCGAGCGCGTCGCTCAGGAGCGCGGCGCTCAGTCCGACCGGCGGGCCAAGCACCTCTTCACCCTCGCTACCACCGCGCCGCCGGGCAAGGAGGTGCGCGTCACCGGTATCGGCCCTCGCCTCATCACCGATCGCCGCGAGGCGTGGGAGCGATGGTACGGACCGGTCGCATCCGCCCGCTGGGGCTCCGCGGTCTGGCACACGCTCGCATGGGCCGTATTCGGTGCCGGCTTCGTTGGGGCGGTCATCTTCGTGTCGTCGGGGCTCGATTCTCCACCTGCCGATGTCCTGCTCGTGCTGGCGTCGGGCTCGCGCTTGTCCGCGTACATCGGGGCCACCGTCGGCGAGATCGGGTTTCTGCGCGGCATCTGGATGGACGGGTCGCGGCGCCTCGCCTGGCTGGAGGACTACGCCGCGGCGATGACCGTCGACCACGACGTCGCCGTGCCGTCGCGCCTCGCGGAAGGCATCCGGCTGGAGCATGTCGACTTCGCGTACCCCGGCACGTCGCGACTCGTCCTTGAAGATGTCAATGTCACCCTGCCGGCCGGCGCGGTGGTCGCGATCGTTGGCGAGAACGGCGCGGGCAAGACCACCCTCGTCAAGCTGCTCTCGAAGCTCTACGAACCGACGTCGGGTCGGATCCTCGTCGACCGCGCCGAACTCGCGCGCATGCCGGCCGACGAATGGCGCGAGCGTTTGGCGGGTGCGTACCAGGATTTCTTCCGCTTTGAGTTCCGCGCCGGCCACAGCGTTGGGGTTGGCGACGTTCCCCGCCTCGACGACGGACTCGCCGTCAGGACCGCCGTTGAGCGTGCGGGCGCCGACGATGTGGTGCAGAAGCTCGTAGCGGGCCTCGAAACACAGCTGGGTCCGACGTGGCCGGAGGGCGTCGAGGTCTCGTTCGGTCAGTGGCAGAAGTTGGCGCTCGCCCGTGGGTTCATGCGCGACGGGCCGCTGCTGCTCATCCTCGACGAACCGACCGCCGCGCTCGATGCCGAAACCGAACATGCTCTGTTCGAGCGCTATGCCGCCGGCGCGCGCCGTGTCGGTGACGATGGTCGCATCACGGTGCTGGTGTCCCACCGATTCAGCACGTTGCGCATGGCCGACCTCATCGTGGTGCTTGACGGCGCTCGATTGGTCGAGGTCGGGAGCCACGACGAGCTCATGGCGCGCGGCGGCCAGTACGCGGAGCTGTATGGCATCCAAGCGGCGGCGCACCGCTAGATCTCGGGCGCGGGGAACGGCTTGGCGAATGTGAACGCTTCCGGGCCAGGTCCGTGTGACCGCAGGAGCTCGAGTCGATCCTTGGCCTCGTCGACGGTGGGAGTGTGATCCGCCGCCACCCACCAGAGCACCAAGAACGTGTCGGCAGGGCGTTCAAACCACTCTCTCCGCCGCAACATCACCGCGCGGTGATCGGACTGGTACACAAAGGCGCTCAGCGTGTCGAGCGACTCCCACACGCTCATGTTGACGATCAGCATGTCGTCGTCGAACGCCCTGATCGATGTGGCGTCGCCCTCCTCAGTCTGAAGGCGCCACACGAACCCTGGTGACTTGTCGGCGAGCGCATTGATCGGCTCGAGCGCGGCGACGAAATCGGACAGCTGCGGCGAGTCGAGGGGATCGCGGATGCGACCGATATTCAGCTGAGCGAGGCGGTAGCCGGCCATCGACGAAAGCTATCCGGCGGCCCGTGTGCATGCCTTGACAGTAATATAGCTAGAAAGGCATACTAGGCGGATGCTTGCGACTTCGGCGTTGGAAGTCCTCGCCGAGCCCAGTCGCCGGCGCATTCTCGACCTGTTGCGAGACGGAGAACGGCCGGTGGGCGAGTTGGTCGACCGGATGGACCTCACCCAGCCGGCCGTGTCGAAGCACTTGAGAGTGCTGAAGGACGCGGGCCTCGTCGAGGTCAGGGCCAACGCGCAACAACGGCTGTACCGGATCCGCCCGGATCCACTCGCTGAGCTCGACGCGTGGCTCGAGCCGTACCGGAAGTTATGGAGCGAGAGCCTCGACCGACTCGAGGCTCATCTCGACAAGAGGAGGAAGCGATGACTGACGCCACGGTGAAGGTTGAAGGCAAGCGGCCGGTGATCCGTTTCGAACGCCACCTCATCGATCCCCCCGAGGTCGTCTGGCAAGCGCTTACCGATCGTGAACAACTGAAGCGGTGGTTCCCCTGCGACATCGTCACCGACGAGTGGAAGGTCGGGGCCGCCCTCTCGTTCGAGTTCCGTGAGGGCAAGTGGCCGCCGCTCACGGGCCGCGTCCTCGAGTGTGACGAGCCGCGGGTACTCGCGTACACGTGGGGCGAAGAGACACTTCGTTTCGAACTCACACCCGAGCGGTCAAGCGGAACGCACCTGATTCTCACCGACGAACTCGATGGTGGCGTCGCCGCCCGCAATGCCGCCGGATGGGACGAATGCCTCGACCGGCTCGAGGGCGGTTGGGAGCAGGGCGGTGGATGGAAACATCGGTTTGATCACTACGTCGCGGCGTTCGAACCCGTCCTGGGCCCCCAGGAGGGTCCGCCGCCAGGCTTCGAACCCGAATAGTCCGGGCCGGAATGTCGGGAACTCGGGAACAGTCTTCGGCGACCAGTTAGAGACTGACCACCGAAGGAGCCACAGAAACGTGCGCACTCTCAAGACGATTGCGGGGTTGGGAGCGATTGTCGGGGCGATCGTGCTGGGCGCGTCGAGCGCGTCGGCCCATGTGACGGTCGATCCGGGCACCGCTACCAAGGGGGCCGGTGACCAGGTTCTTACGTTTCGCGTGCCCAACGAGATGGACGACGCCAACACGACGCAAGTGAAGATTCAACTACCGCAGGACCACCCGATCGCGGCCGTCGACGTGCTCGCGATGCCGGGCTGGACGACCAAGGTGGAAACCGTCCATCTCGCCACCCCCATCCAGACCGACGACGGCGCTATCACCGATGTACCGAGCGTCATCACGTGGACCGGCGGCCAGATCAAGCCGGGCGAGTACGGCGAGTTCAAGGTTCTCGCGATGGGTCTCCCGGACGACACTGACTCGCTCGCGTTCCATACGCTCCAGGACTACGACAACAACCAAGAAGTGTCGTGGATCGATGCGACGGCGGCGGGCCAGGCCATGCCCGAGCACCCCGCACCCGTCCTCGGCCTCACGGCCGCGGCGGCGGGCGATGTTGCCTCACCGGCAGTCGGCGATTCCTCGGACGATTCCGACACGCTCGCGATCGTGGCGATCATCGTCGGCGGTGTGGGACTCGTTGCCGCCGTTGCCGCGATCGCTCTGGCACGGAAGCAGACCCCGCGCCTCACCTAGCCTTCGCACATGCCACTGGCCAAAGCCGCACTGTTGTTGACGGCCGCGGCCATGGTGGGCGCCGCATGCAGTGCGAACGCACCGTCCGCGGCGACTGGTTCGACCGAGGCGATAACGACGACCACGAACGCCCGTGCCACCACCGTCGCGCCTGGAACCACGACAACCGCGACGACGGTTGCGTCCACCACATCGACTACGGCCGCTCCCTCGACAGCCGCGTCGACTGCCGCGCCGACCACGGCCGCGACCGCACCGCCCACCACTCGTGCGCGCACAACCGTGCCGCCCGCGGCGACCACGGCTCCCACCGAAGCCCCCGTGGTCACCACTGCGCCGGCGCCGCCAGCCGCTCCCGTCGATCTGAGCGGGCTGGGTGCCGTAGCGGGCAGGGTGATCGCCATCGACCCCGGCCACAACGGCGCCAACTGGCAGCACACGGCCGAGATGAACCAACAGATCTGGATCGGGACGCAATACAAGGCGTGTGACACCGCCGGCACGGCCACCAACGACGGCTACTCCGAAGCCGCGTACACGTTCGACGTCGCCGTGCGCCTTCAGGCAGTGCTGGCCGCGGCCGGCGCTCAGGTTGTGCTGTCGCGCCCCGATAACTCGGGCTTCGGGCCGTGCATCGACGAGCGTGCTTACTTCGGCAATCGCGCGCAGGCAGCGGTGGCTATCTCGATTCACGCCGACGGTGGACCGGCGAGCGGGCGCGGTTACGAGGCCAACATGCCGGCGAACATCGCGGGATATACCGACGACATCTATGCCGCCTCCCATCGTCTGGGGGTCGATATCGCGCAGGCGTTCGGCGCGGGCACGGGCATGCCGCCGAGCACGTACTACTGTTGTGGCGGTCTCATCGAACGGAGCGATTTCGGTGGTTTGAACCTCTCCGATGTGCCCAAGATCCTGTTCGAGACGGGGAACATGCGCAACGCCACTGATGCCGCGCTGTTCAAGGACTCGGCGTTTCGCCAACGCGAAGCAGAGGCGCTCGCCGCCGGACTCGCGGCTTTCCTCGCCGGCCAGTAGACGCCTCTAGCATCCGCAGCGATGAAGCTGAGCACTGATCGCATCCTCACGACGCACGTTGGCAGCTTGCCCCGCCCGCAAGAGGTGGTCGACTTTCTGTTCGCGCAGGACCGGGGTGAGCCGATCGACCCCACCGCCTTCGATGAGGCGATGGGGCGCGGTGTGAGCGACGCCGTTGGTCACCAGGCCAGCGCCGGGCTCGACATCCTCGACGACGGTGAGATGAGCAAGATCAGCTACGGCACCTACATCCGCCATCGCCTCTCGGGATTCGAACCGGGCAACGTGCCCCGCGCCACACCGGCCGACCTCGACGATTTTCCGGAGTATCGCGACAAGCTCGCGGCCTCCGGCGCGAGCCCGAAGTACTTGCGTCCGATCTGCAAGGGGCCGATCGAAGTCAAGAACCTCCAGCCGCTGCACGACGACATCGCCCGCTTGAAGGCCGCGTTATCGGGTGTGTCCGCCATGGAGGGTTTCATGACCGCGGCGTCGCCGGGGACGATCGCGGTTTTCCAGCCGAATGAGTTCTATCCGTCGCATGAGGCATACCTCGAAGCCCTCGCCGACGCGATGCGCTCCGAATACGAGGCCATCGTAAAGGCGGGTCTGATCCTTCAGATCGACTGCCCCGACCTAGCGATGGGACGTCACATCAGATTTCGCGATGTCGACGACGACGAGTTTGTTCGAAACGCGGCGCTCCAAGTCGAGGCGCTCAATCACGCGCTGGCGAACGTCCCCGCCGACCGGTCACGGCTTCACGTCTGCTGGGGGAACTATGAAGGGCCGCATCTCCGCGATATCCCGCTCGCCAAAATTCTTCCCGAGGTAGTGAAAGCCAAGCCGATGGCATTCCTTATCGAAGGCGCCAACGCCCGCCATGAACATGAATGGAAGTTGTGGGAGACGGAGAAACTGCCCGACGACAAGGTGCTGATTCCCGGCGTCATCGACTCGACCTCGAACACCATCGAGCATCCCGAGCTGGTCGCGCAACGAATCGTGCGCTACGCAACGATCGTGGGCCGAGAGCGCGTACTCGCGGGCACCGACTGTGGATTCGGGACGTTCGCCGGGTTCGGTCCGGTGCACCCGTCTATCTGCTGGGAAAAGATGCGAGCGCTCGCGCAAGGTGCGGCGCTCGCATCCGACCAGCTGTGGTGAACTCGCCGGTCAGGCGGCGAGCTGATAATGCTGAAGTAGTTGCTCTTCGACGGCGCGGGTCAAGATGTGGTCCTTGCCAGCGCGCGGAGCCGACTTCACGGTCTTCTTGTCGAACGGAATGACCAAGCGTCCATCTTCGGACTGGTAGGCATCGTTCAACGGGACGTAGTGCTGAGCAGCGAATACACCGAGATCGACGATCATCCATCGCGGCGTGAGGGTCTTGTCGTCGTACAGCACGTCGGTGATTTTGCCGACTTTCATTCCGTGCTCGTCGATGACTGAGTGGCCCTTGTAATCGCGAGCTTCAGACGTACCTGGGTTCTCCATAGACACGATGAACGTCTCCTTGAGAGTTGCGTAGGTGTTCGCTGAGAATGTTCCCGGGTTTCGTGACGAACAGACGCGCAATTCACATGAGTTAGTAAAGGAGTCACGCAGGGTGTCTGGGCGTTCACGGCGTGTCCCCCGGTTGGCGACGAAAACAGACGTCAGTCGTGATTGGTCCCGAGGAGTGACGGCACCGCCGAATTATGTTGACGCGCGACGATGACGACGTGAGCAGCGGAGTAGGCCCGGTCGCCAGCCGACCCAAGATGTTCGGTGGGGTGGCGGAACCCGTGCTCCTCCCCTGGTCATGGGCCCTCGACCGCCTCAGTCACGCCCGTAATTACTGGATCGCCACTACCCGGCCTGATGGCCGTCCCCACAGCCGGCCCGTCTGGGGCGTGCTGGTCGACGAAGCGGTTTTCTTCTCTACCGGTTCACTCGCGGTGGCGAACCTGGCGTGCAGCCCGGAGATCTCTTTGCATACCGAGAGCGCCACCGAGCTCGTCATTCTCGAAGGCGTGGCCACGGTGGAAATTGATCGGTCGGTCATCGTGCGTGTGTGCGACGACTACAGCGTCAAGTACGACGAGGCGCTCGACGCCGATCATCTGCCCGGGCCCTTCTACCGCGTCCGAACGCGTGTCGCCTTCGGTTGGCTCGCGACGCCTTCGTTCACCGACGGTGGCGCGGTGTTCCACGGCACCGCGACGAAGTGGACGTTCGCGGGCGAGGCTTAGTGGCGAAGACGTTCCGCCGGAGTAGTGGTGATCGCGCACGGGTCGCGCTCATCGACCCCGCACGTCTCACACTCGACCTCGAGTGTCGCGTGCGCGATTGTGAACTCCCGCGTGAGTCGAGTTTTCACGCGTGCCGCCACTACTTGCGCCTCCTCGAGTGAGGGGTGGCCGTCGAGAACGACATGAGCGGAAAGGGCCGCGACTTC
Source organism: Acidimicrobiales bacterium (assembly GCA_040002995.1). Taxonomy (GTDB): domain Bacteria; phylum Actinomycetota; class Acidimicrobiia; order Acidimicrobiales; family Ilumatobacteraceae; genus JBDUDK01. Next base: position 6,988 of record JBDUDK010000058.1, read on the forward strand.
CGACGACAAGCTCCAGGTGTGGAGGTCGTGAACGGACTCAACGCCCGGGGTGCCGGCGATCGCCGCGAGGATCGCCGCGGTATCAAGATTTTCCGGTGTCGATTCAAGGAGGACATCGGTGGTCTCGCGCAAGAGGCCAACCGCTCGCCACGCGATGAGCGCGGACACGACGAGCGATGCGATCGGGTCGAGGCGCGCGTAGCCGCCGGTGACCGCGATGACGACGCCGGCGGCGAACACGGCGACGGAAGCGGCCGCATCGCCCACCATGTGCAAGAGGGCGGCGCGCATGTTGAGGTCTCGACTGTGGTCGTTGAGCACGCGGACGGTAGCGAGGTTGGCCGCGAACGCCACCGCGGCGACGATCGCCACGGTGGTGCCTTCGACATCGGCTGGATGGATGAGTCGGACGATGGCCCCCCACGCGAGAAGGCCGGTGACGGTCAAGATCGATGCGGCGTTCACCTGCGCGGCCAAGATCGTGGCTCGGTGGTAGCCGAACGACTTCCGCTCGTTCGCGGCTCGTTGCGCCAGCACTACCGCAACCAGCGAGACGCCGAGGGCGGCCACATCGGACAGGTTGTGCCCGGCGTCGGCGAGAAGCCCGACTGAATGCGCGGTCAAACCGAAGATCACCTGACCGACGACGAGCGCGACGTTGATCCCGAGTGCAACTCGGAGTCTGGTCGAGCGGTCCACGACTCCAGGGTAGAGGTGAGCCACCGCAGACCGGCACCGCGAGACCTGCGAACGTGGGGCGTGCGCGTGCTACTGACCGCGGTGAAGTGTGACAAGGGCGATCCGGTTGTGAACCTGGGCCGTCACGTTCGATTGCTCGAAGTCGGACAGTTGGCCGGGTGTCATCTCGTGGTGTTCCCGGAGATGTCGCTGTCGGGCTCAGTCGACCCGGAGCAGCACCCGGAGCGAGCCCTCGCACTCGATCACCCAATCGTCGACTTGCTCGTCGACGCCACTCACGGTCGTCCTGCGGCGCTGTTCGGCATCGGGGAGGCCGCGGCCGACGGCCGCTTTCTGATCACGCAGCTCCTGGCATCGGGTGGTGAGCTCCGCGGCGTGTACCGGAAACGTCATCTCGGCGAAGGCGAGGAAGCGTTCGCTACCGGCGTGCAGAACGCCGTGCTCCATCTCGTCGGTCGCCCCGTTGGGGTCGCGATCTGCGCGGAGAGCGGTGTCGACGAGGCCTTCGACGACGCGGCGGAGGCCGGTGCCAGTGTGTCGTTTCTCTGTTCAGCCCCAGGGCTGCACGGGCGCCGCCTCGACGATGCGGCGCGCGCCGAGGGCTTTGCGTGGTGGCTCGAGAAGGGTCTCGGCGACGCGCTGCGCCACGCTCGCCGTCGCCGGCTCTGGATCGCGATGAGCACCCAGGCCGGCGCGACCGTCGACGAGGACTTTCCGGGATTGGCCGCGCTCGTAAGTCCGTCAGGTGAGGTCGTCGCGCGGTTGCCCGATTGGAACGAGGGCGAACTCGTCGTCGAGGTACCCGACTAGCTTCCCGGCGATGGTCGACCGGGCGAAGGTCGTGATTGTCACCGGGGCGAGTCGGGGCATCGGGGCGGCGACGGCGCTCATGGCGGCGCGGCGAGGGTTTTCTGTTGCCGTGAACTGCCATCAAAGCCCCGACGCGGCCGCGGGTGTCGCACAGGCGATCGAGGACACCGGCGGTCGCGCCGCCGTGATCGCTGGCGATGTCGCCGAGGAAGGCGACGTCTTGCACCTGTTCGACGAGACGGAGCGGCGGCTCGGACCGATCACGGCACTCGTCAACAACGCGGGTGTCACGGGCCCGAGCGGCCGGCTCGACGCCCTCGGCATCGACGACCTCACGAGAGTCCTGCGCATCAATGTGGTCGGTGCATTCGTGTGCTCACGCGAAGCCGTGCGCCGAATGTCGACGGCCCACGGTGGCCACGGGGGCGCGATCGTGAACGTGTCATCGGGCGCGGCGACGCTCGGGAGTCCCGGCGAGTTCATCCACTACGCGGCTTCGAAGGCGGCGGTGGACACCCTCACGATTGGACTCGCGCGCGAGGTCGCACGCGAGGGCATCAGGGTCAACGCGGTCGCGCCTGGCCTCGTGCTCACCGACATCCACAGCTCGTCGGGCGATCCTGGCCGGCTCGAACGCATCACCCCCACGGTGCCGATGGGCAGGGCGGGCAGCGCTGAAGAGATCGCCGCCACCATCATGTTCTTGTTGTCCGACGCGGCGTCGTATGTCACCGGCGTCGTGCTGCGGGTGGCCGGAGGCCGTTGACATTGCTGACAGAAGGAATGTGGTCGGCGATGGTCAAGATTTGGCCGGATTACGAGGCGTACCAGGCCAAGACCGACCGGCAGATCCCGGCAGTGGTGCGAGCCGGCTTCTTAAGTCTCTGTATTGACAGTCTCCGCGGGTACCACCTCTGGGATGAGCCGGGAAACCGTCGATCGTTTCCACACCAACGTGACGAGCGCCGCCGCGCCGGCACCGATGGCGATCGATGACAACAGACACACCGTCGGCGCGGCGAGAGCGAACTGTTTGCGCCCTGTCGGAGTCACCATGGCCACGGCGAAGAGACCGCCCATTGTCGCGACGAGCGCGAGTTTCCAGCCTGCGAGCGGTCGCGCGAGGAGCACGAGCACCCAGAGGCCGATCACCATCACGACAACTGTGGCGGCCGCGCGGGCCTGATCGCGCGGGATGTCTTGGGCGCGAGCGACCACGTAGCCGACGAAAATGCCAACCGCGGCGATGGCGCCGGTGGGCACGGAGAACGTCAGAACGCGTCGGAGGAAGCCCGATTCGTAGCGACGAGCGTTGGGCGCGAGCGCGAACAAGAACGCCGGGATGCCGATCGTGAGGCCGGAGACGATCGTGAGGTGGCGGGGGAGGAACGGGTACGGGAGGCGAGCGACCGACACCGCGAGGGCGAGCAGGGCTGAGTAGACGTTCTTGATCACGAACAGGCTGGCGACGCGCTCGACGTTGGCCATCACCCGCCGTCCCTCGGCCACGACATCGGGCAGGTGCGAGAATTTGCCGTCCAGCAGGACCACCTGGGCCACGGCGCGGGTGGCGGCCGCACCGGACCCCATCGCCACGCCGATGTCGGCGTCCTTGAGCGCGAGGGCATCGTTCACGCCGTCGCCGGTCATGGCGACGACGTGCCCGCGCGATTGCAACGCCCGCACCATGGCCCGTTTCTGCTGAGGAGTGACGCGACCGAACACGCTGTTCTTCTCGATGATCTCGGCCAGCTCCGGTCCCTCTTCGGGGAGCTCGCGAGCGTCGATCGCTGCTTCGGCGTTGGGCAGTTCAACGCGCATGGCGACGGCGGACACCGTGAGCGGGTTGTCGCCCGAGATCACCTTGAGCGCGACACCTTGCGCAGTGAAGTAGGCGAGCGTCTCCGCGGCGTCGGGCCGGATGCGCTCGTCGAACATGAGCAGTGCGAGCGGCTTTACGGGCGGGAGTTGGTCGCCGGCGAGCGTCTCGTCGCTCCGGGCGAGCACCAGCACCCGCCGTCCCGTCTTCGCCAGCTCGTTGGCGCGCTGACGGATCGGGCCATCGTCGTGGCCTTCGAGAACGATCTCTGGTGCTCCGAGCACCCACGTGCCGCGCTCTTTGAACGTGACACCGCTCCACTTGCGCGCGGAACTGAACGCGACGGACGCTTCGCGCTCCCAACCTTCTGGCGCCGGAAAGGAACGAGCGATTGCGCTGAGGGTCCCGTTCGGGGATGGATCCGCGCCCAGGGCGCCCAGCGCGGCGGGAAGGTCGAGGTGCTCGGGGTCGGGCGGCCCGAACTCCTCGAGGTCGCTGTAGTCGATTTCGCCCTCGGTGAGCGTGCCGGTCTTGTCGAGGCAGACGACGTCGACTCGAGCGAGACCCTCCACGGCGGGCAGTTCCTGCACGAGAGTCTGGCGGCGGGCGAGCGTCACCGTGGCGACGAGAAATGCCAGGCTCGTGAGCAGTACAAGCCCCTCGGGAATCATGCCCACCAGCCCGGCGGTTGCGCCGGTGACCGCGTCACGCCAGTTTTCCTTATTGGTGCGGAACTCACTCCAGAAGAGGATTGGTCCGATGACGACGAGGCACCACGAGAGGTATTTGAGGAGACGGTTGATGCCGGTGGTGAGCTCCGACTTCGTCACCGTGTAGCGCTTGGCGTCGGCGGCGATCTTCTGAGCGAACGAGTTCGCACCTACCCCCGTGGCCTGAAATGCGCCGCGGCCCGAAACGACGATGCTGCCCGACAACACCTCATCGCTCACAGCTTTCACGACCGCGTCGGACTCTCCGGTGAGGAGTGATTCGTCGATTTCGAGACCTTCAGCCTCTGTCACCGTGCCGTCGGCGGGCACCTGGTCGCCGGCTTTCAACTCGACGATGTCATCGAGGACAACCTCGCCCACCGCGATGTCGATCGTCTTTCCGTCGCGCCGCGCGTGGGCCACCGGAGCGTTGAGAAGCGCGAGACGATCGAGCGTGCGTTTGGCCCGGTATTCCTGCACGATGCCGATCAAGGAGTTGAGGATCACGACGAACCCGAACAGCGCATCCTGCAAATGACCGGTGACGAGCACGACAACGAACAACGTCCCCAGGATGGCGTTGAAGCGCGTAAAGACGTTGGCTCTGATGATGGTCGCGAGCGAACGGCTCGTCTGCTGCTCGACGGCGTTGACCTCGCCGCGGGCGACTCGTTCGGCCACCTCGGACGCAGTGAGACCGCTGGCGGTGGTGCTCGGAGTCGCCATCACCATCGCATCAGCCTGTCAGGTGGCGCCTGATACGGCGACCGCAACACTGCGGTGCCAGCCCGCCAGCACCGCTCGATACCTGCTGTCCCAACCGTCGTAGTCGTCACGGAGGCCCGCTGCCGGCCACCGGCCAGGACATAGCTCGGCGGGGAGCAGCGGGTCGGCCTGGAGATGGCGCAGCACCGCGGCCGACAGGACGAAGCCCGGCGCCAAGCCGTCGGACCTACCGAGTTGTAGCGCGGGCTTCGTCTCCCGGAGGCGTCGTCGGAGTTCGGTGGCGCGCGCCGCCCAGCTCTTGAGGTCCCACAGGTCCGCCGCCACGAGTTCGATCTCTGCGATGGCCCAACGGCCCATCGTGGCGACTGCCAGCGGAAAGACCACATCGAGATTGTTCGGGCGGGTCCACACGCCCTCGCGCACCTCGGCGAGATGGGCACCGGCCAGCGCGCTGCGCATCACCGAGCGTTCGCGAGCGCTGCGCCGTTCGGCGGTGATGATCCACAAACGCCAGCGACCGTCCCACGGCCGCAGAAGGGGGGCGCGGCTACTTGCCTGGCGCGACTGGCGCTCGAGGAGATGACCAGCGAGGTGGTAGCGCCCTTCTTGGGTCTTCAGCTCCTTCCGGGCCACCATGCGGCTCAGGGCCACGCGGGCCTGGTTCTCGTTGATGCCGAACAAACCGGCGAGGGCCACCAGACGCGCCACCGGTAGCCCCCGACTGGGGTCCTCGCCCAGGAGCGCGCTCGCTAGGACGGACCGAGCCGTGAGCGGCCGCTCTGCGGTTGCTGGCGCCCTTCGGGTCTTACGTTCTTTCATCGACTGTCGCACAGGTGTAAGATACTCACGTGTTGACGATGGTGCCCGATCAATCGGTGCTCCCGAAGGCGTTGCCCTCCGCCACCCTCAACGCCGACGGCCGCCCGGTGGGCCCCCTGCGGCTGGAGTTGCGCCGGATCGCCGGCGCCCGTAATGCCCTCACGCTTCTCGGCGCGTGGGCCCAGGCGGCCGGCGTAGTGGCCGGCGCGGTGTGGATCGATCAACCGGTCGTGTGGGCCGTGGCGTTCGTGCTGATGGGCCGCACGTTCGCGCAGTTGGGCATCCTCGGACACGAGGCCGCGCATCGTCTCTTATTCCGCAACCGCCGGCTGAACGACTCCGTCGGTCGTTGGCTGTGTAGCTATCCGGCATTCACCGCGCAGGACGCGTACCGCCGCGTGCATATGGCCCACCACCGCGATGAGTTCGGCCCCGAAGAACCGGACGTGCTCCTGTATGCCGGTTATCCCATTCCGCGCTCGTCGATGCGGCGCAAGCTTCTCCGCGATGCGTTCGGAATCTCGGGATACAAGAACCTGGTGGCTCTGCTGCGGGCGTTGCGCAACCGCTCGAGCCGGCCCATCGTGCTGCGCATCTTCGGTGCTCAGGTCGTGTTGCTCGCCATCGCCACCGCGTGCGGTCGCCCGGAGCTGTACGTGTTCCTGTGGTTCGCGCCGTGGATGACCGTGTGGCGCGTGCTCAACCGCCTCCGCGCGATCGCCGAGCACGGTGGCATGGAACGCTCCGACGACAAGCGTCGCACCACGCACCATGTTCACCAGAGTTGGTTGGCCCGCTTCTGGATCGTTCCGTACCACACGGGCTGGCATCTGGCTCACCACGTCGACCCCGGCGTTCCGTGGCGCAACTTGCCGCGTCTGCATCAAGAACTCGGGGCGGCGGGATGGGTCACCCCCGCGATTACGTACTCGAGCTATCTGACTCTGTGGCGGGCGATGGTTCGGCCGGGCTGAGCGGGGTGGGGATCTCGATGTCGTCGTCGGTAGACGACGCATCCGCGAGCGCAAGGAGCAGCACGGCGAGCGCCACGCCGTACCCAGCGCCCCCGATCCCATAGATTTCGTAGCCGAGGAGCGCCACGATGACGGGTATCGCCGGGCCCACGTGCATCGTCTTTTCGTCGACGCTCCGGCGCACGGTCAGTGCTTCCGCCAACTGCATGGCGATGACGACGACCACCAAAACGATGGCTCCCGTGATCGACTTGAAGCCAGCGGTGAACAGCGCGAGGGGGATGGCCCCGAGAAAGAAGCCGATGTAGGGCAGCAAGGCGAGCGCGCCGGCGAGGAGCCCGAGCACGACGGGTGCCGGAAGACCCCAAAGGCGACAGACCGCGTACGCGACCAGCCCGAACGTCACCGCCTCGGCGATGGCCCCGCCTATGTAGCCCCGCGCCCGGCCGACCGCGTCGGTGAGGACCTCGGACATGCGCTTGCGACGCGCCTTGTCGGAAATCTGCGCGAGTCCTCCCTCCACCATGCGTGTGCCGTAGATCAACAAGAAAATCGTGAGAATGCCGCAGACGAAATAGGTCGGCACCGTGCCGACCGCGGTCCGGAGCGCCTGGCCGCCGCTGCCGGCGTGCTTCTCGAAGTTGGCGACGAAAGCACCCACCCGCTCTTTGAGCTTGAAGTCACGCGCGTACTGGCCCAACTGGTCGGTACGGGCCTCGATCTGGGCGGCGGCCTTCGGCGCCTCGGTCTTCAGGTGGTCGGCTTCCTTCTGAAGGTTGGCGAACACTCCGTACACGAGCACACCCGCGAGCGCGCCGATGGCGATAAGGGTTAGCAGCAGGGCGAAGATCCGCTTCATGTGGCGGCCAAGGCCGTTGACGATCGGGTCGACCAGAAACGCGACGACCGACGCCGCGACCGCCCAGCCGAGGATGCGATGCGCGACAACGAACATGTTGCGGGCCACCACGGTGGCGATGAGCACGACCACGACGAGCGCGACGGAGCCGACCGTCACGCGCTGTCGTTCCGCGGTCCATCCCCCATCGTCGGACGCCACGGATGCGTACAGTACGGCGATGCCAGGGGGCAAGGCGGATGCGAGCCGCGGCCAGGGGCGTCGACCCGGCTCGCGGCGCCGAGTGCTGGTCGTGGTCGATGTCCAGACGGTGGTCTACATCGCGGCCGGCGTGCTCGCCGCCGCCCTGATCTTCGCTGTCTTCCGTGCCGCCCCGGCAACGATCACCAAAATCGCGGTCGGCATGCTTCTCGCGCTCGCGCTCGATCCGCTCGTAGGGGCGACGCGGCGGCGCTTGAATTGCAGCCGTGCCGTCGCGGTGGGTGTCGTCGGCAGCGTCCTCACCATCGCGTTCGCCGCCGTGATCATCGGACTGGGCCCGCCCGCGATCCGCCAGGCTCGTCGGTTCACCACCGAGCTTCCGACGACCGTGAAGCAGCTCTACAGCTGGCCGATCATCGGCAGCAAGCTCTCGTCGTCCGATGCCGCGGGCAAGGTCGACCAGTGGATAAAAGATCTACCCGCGCACATTGATGACGACACCGTCGGCAACGTCGCGGCCAGCATCGTGGGTGGGTTCGCGACCGCGGTGATCGTGCTCGTGACCGCACTCGCGGTGATGCTCGACGGCGACGCGCTCGTCGCACGCGCTCGCCGGCTGGTGCCGCCACGACGACGCGAGCGCGCCGACTGGGCAGGTCGGGTCTTTTACCGGACGGTGGGCAACTACTTCGCCGGCTCGCTGTTCGTGGCGGTGCTGAACGGGCTCGTGATCCTGACAGCGGGTCTCGCGCTCGGCGTGCCGCTCGCGCCCATTGCCGCCATCTGGGCCACGCTCACCAACCTCATTCCGCAAGTGGGCGGCTTTCTCGGTGGAGGTTTCTTCGTGCTGCTGGCGCTCACAAAGGGTCCGGTGCAGGGAGTGATCGCGCTCGTGCTCTTCCTCGCCTATCAGCAGATTGAGAACCACCTCATCCAGCCGGCAATCGTGGGTACCGCCGTCAACCTCACGCCGCCGACCACGATGCTGGCCGCGCTCATCGGGGGCGCGGCCGCGGGTGTGCCGGGTGCCCTGGCGGCTACACCGCTCGTCGGCACCGTCAAGTCGCTCTACCTGGAATTTCGATCGGGTTCGCCCGCGGTTTCCGAGCGAAGTCCGTTCCGCCTCCCATGGCGACGTCGCAAGGGCAAGGGCAAGGGCAAGAAGGCCAAGTCGGATTAGCCACCGAGCGGCGTGGGACGGCCGAGGTCGCCGAGCTGCGCGACGTCGCGGCGAAAGAAGAGGGCGAGCGTCCAGTCGGCGATGAGCCGCGCCTTGCGGGCGAGGCCCGGTGTGGCGAGCAGGTGGTAGGAGCGGCCCATCCACCACGCGAGCCGTCCGCGTACAAGCAGTCCTCGCACCTCGGCGACGCCGACGCCGCGGCCAAGGGTGACGGCGAGGCCAAGGTTGCGGTGATCGAAGCGCGCCGGCGATCCGTGCCCGAGCGACGCGGCGACGTTGCGGGCGCAGATGGCCGCCTCGCGTACCGCGTGCTGGGCGGTGCCGGGCGACGTTCCTCCGTCGCGCTCGGGAACCGCGGCCGCGTCTCCGAGTGCGAAGACATTGGGGTGATCGACGACGCGCAAGTCGAAGCCGACGCGCACCCGCCCGCGCTCGTCGAGCGGGAGGCCGAGGCGAGCCACGAGGGGTGATGGCCGCTGGCCGGTGGTCCACACGATCGTCTCTGAGAGGTAGGGAGTCACCGACGTATCCGAAAGCTTGACCAGCTTGTCTTCGCAGCTCGAGAGCCGAGTCGACAGGTGCACTTCCACGTCGCGCCGTTCGAGGTTGGTCTGTACGTAGCGGGCCAGTCGGGCGTTGAGACCGGGGAGCAGTGTCTTCTGCGCTTCGACCAGCACCCAGCGGAGGTCGGAGCGGGTGAGTCGGGGGTAGAGACGCAGCGCGTCGGTGGCGAGTGACTCGAGTTCGGCGAGGGCCTCGACTCCCGCGTACCCGCCGCCCACGAACGTGAACGTGAGCAGCTCGCGCCGGCGGCCGAGATCGTCGGTCGCCTCCGCCGCCTCGAGCTGGCGCAGCACGCGGTTACGCAGCCAGATCGCGTCGGCCAGGCTTTTGAACCCGACGGCGTTCTTGGCGAGGCCGGGTATCGGTAGCACCGTCGGCACCGAGCCGGGGGCGAGCACGAGCGTCCGGTAGGTGATCACGTGTTCGACCCCGTCGATATCTGTGGCCGCCGCACTGTTCGTGTCGACCGCGATACTCGTGATCTGGCCGCAGAGAAGCTGGGTGCGGCGCAGCATCTCCCGGTGGGGAACCACGGCGTGACGAGGTTCGATGGTGCCGGAGGCGGCCTCTGGGAGCAGTGGGGCGAACAACAAGAAGTTCTCCGGGGCCACGAGCAAGAAGCGGCCGTTCCCCCGTGTGCGACGCTCGAGGTGACGAGCCGTCGTCGCGCCGCCGAAGCCTCCGCCGACCACAAGTACGTCGACGTCGAGGCGACGATCGGGCATAGGCGGGTCAGCTTTGCATGCCCTCCCACTTCACGCCGTCGGTGAAAACGGCAAAGCTGGTCGGTAACCCGTCCCGAAAGAGAGCCTCATGTCCGACTTTCTCACTGACATCAAGACGCTCCGCCAACGCGCGCGCGAGCACATCGACCAGGGCCCGATCACGGACGCCTACACGGCCGACAGGGAACGAGTGCTGGCCGTTCTCAACGAAGTCCTGGCGACGGAGCTTGTGTGCGTGTTGCGCTACAAGCGCCACTACTACATGGCGAGCGGTATCAACGCCGGACCGGTTGCCGCGGAGTTTCTGCAACACGCGAACGAAGAGATGGGCCACGCCGACCAGGTGGCGGCGCGCATCACGCAGCTTCAGGGTGAGCCGAACTTCAATCCCGCCGGGCTTGCCGAACGGAGCCATGCGGAATACGTCGAGGGCGACTCGCTCGTCGAGATGATCAAAGAGGACTTGGTGGCCGAGCGGGTCGCCATCGCGTCGTACCAGGAGATCGTGCGCTGGTTGGGCCTGGACGACCCCACGACGCGCGGAATGCTCGAGGGCATCCTGGCCGTGGAGGAAGAGCACGCCGACGACCTGGTGAACCTGCTCAAGAAGCTCGGGTCCTGATGGAAAACGTTGTCGCGGGCGTCGACGGTTCGGAGGCATCGCTCGCCGCCCTCCGCAGCGCGATCGAGGAGGCATCGTTTCGTGGCGTGGGTGTTGACGCGGTTCATGTCTGGAGCCTGCCCGCGCTGAGCGGCGCCGAAGCGCTCGGTGCGATGCCGCTGCCGTGGGAGGAACTGGAGGCCTCGGCGCATGCGATTGTCGAAGAAACGATCGCCAAGATCGATGCCCGCGGTGTCACCGTGAAGCCGGTCGTGGTCCAAGGCTCTACGGCTCACGTGCTCATCGAGCACTCGGCGAGCGCGCCAATGCTCGTGGTCGGCTCACGCGGCACCGGAGGATTCATCGGCCTCCTGGTGGGCTCGGTGGCCCACCAGGTCTTGCATCACGCACCGTGCCCGGTACTCGTCGTACCGGCACCGGATCGGCAGAAGTAGCAAGCTAGCCGAGGTTCACGCCTACGGCCTTGTCGAACCGCGAGGCCACGTTCTCCCAACTGACGATGTTCCACAACGCCGTCACGAAGTCGGCTCGTACGTTCTTGTATTGCAGGTAGTACGCGTGCTCCCACGCGTCGAACACGAGCAAGGGCAGCCCGCTCTGGCCGGTGTTGCCCTGATGGTCGTAGATCTGCTCGATGTAGAGGCGCTTACCGAGGGGCTCCCATGCGAGCGCCCCCCATCCTGAGCCCTGCACCGTGGTGGTGGCCTGCGTCATCTGAGCCTTGAACGCGTCGAACGAACCGAAGTGCTCGACGATCGCGGCGTCGAGTTCACCGCCGGGTCGCTCCCCGCCCGACGGCGACAGGTTCGTCCAGAAGATCGAATGCAGCACGTGCCCCGAAAGGTTGAACGCGAGGGTTTTCTCGAGCCCGACGATCGTGTCGTAGTCGCTCTTCTGACGGGCCTCTTCGAGCCGGTCCATGGTGGTGTTGAGACCGGTCACGTACGCGGCGTGATGCTTGTCGTGGTGCAGGGTCACGACCTCGGCCGAATAATGCGGCTCCAGAGCGGCAGGGTCATAGGGCAGGTCGGGCAGTGTGTAAGCCATCGGGTGCTCTCCTTCGTCGACATGGCGCGGCGGATGACCAGTCAACTCCGTTTTATGCCCGAATCGCCCATTTCATAGTCCCGCGCCGGCTTCTCGGTGGCGCGCCCACCTCCGAGGGTGAGATCAGCCAATCTTTCCAGGCCCCCACGCCGTACCATCACACGGTGGCTCCCTCCCTCAGCGACGACGCCCTCCTCGCCGGCTTCGCCGTGGGTGATCCCGACGCGAGCCTCGAGTTCGTGCGTCGATTTCAGCGGCGGGTGTTCGGCTTGGCGCTGCGCATCGTTGGCGAGATCGCTCTGGCGCAGGACGTGGCTCAGCAGGCATTCGAAAAGGCGTGGCGCTACGGCGCTACCTACGATCCCTTGCGGGCGTCCGTGGCGACGTGGTTGCTCACCATCACGCGCAACGTCGCGATCGACGAGACCCGCCGCCGCCGCATGACGTTCGTCGAGCTCAGCGACGTCGCCACCCTCGCCGACGAGCGCGACGCTGGTCCGGCTCGGGCGGCCGAGGTCAGCGACGGTGTGCGGGCCGTTATTGAGGAGCTCGCGACGCTTCGCCCCGAGCACCGACGGGCGGTGGTGCTTTCGGCTTGGTACGGGCGCACCGCCGACGAGATCGCCACCCTCGAGGGCATCCCATTGGGCACGGCCAAGACGCGCATCCGTGACGGCGTGCGGCGTCTGCGCGACCGCCTCGCCACAACCGAGTTGGGCGACGTCACGTGAACCCGCTTGCGTGTGATGAGGTCGTTGGGCTCGCGCCTGAACTGGCGCTGGGTGTGCTCGACGGGTCAGAGCGGGCCCAAGTCCTCAGCCATCTCGACTCCTGCGACACATGTCGTCACCTCGTCGATGATCTGGCGACCACGATCGCTCGGGTCGTGTCCGCGGCTCCTGGCATCGACCCTCCGCCCGGTTTCGATCGCCAGGTGGTCGCGCAACTGGCCCCGCTGGCGCCGAAGGAGCCGGCTTACCACCGCCGTCGCCGGTTCTTCGCCGGCGTCGGCGCGGTAGCCGTGGCGGCGTCTCTGTCTCTCGCCGGTTTCCTCGTCGCGAGCGGCGGCGACAGCGGTCCGGTCACCCGTCGGGCGACGATCACCGCGGCGGGCGACTGGGCCCGTGGCGACGTGCTCGTCGTTGATGCCCATCCCACGTGGGTGACAATGCGGGTGAGCGTCGACTACGAGGCCGCCAACTTGCATTGCGAACTGGCGTTGGCCGACGGTCGGGTCGTGAAGCTCGGGACGTTCCACGAGGTCGGTGGGGCGTGGGAGTGGGGCGGCACGATTCAGGCGGCGGCGTCCGACGTTGTCGAGGCGCGTTTGGTCGGCGCCGACGGCTCGATCGTGGCGTCTGGTCGTTTCGACTAGCTGCCTCAGGCGCGCAACGGCTGCGTCATGAACGGCCATGCGAGCTGGCGCAGGTATCCCTCTGGTTGCGGTTCGTCGATGCCGTAGCGGTCGGGCCAAGCGTGCGGCAGTTGCAGGGTGCCGAAGATGGCGTCGACCACCGGTAACGACGCGAAGTTCTTGTGGTCCGCGCCTCCCGCATTGGCATGGTGCCAGTGGTGGTACTCGGGCGTGCCGATGAGCCACCGGATGCCGGCTAGGCGGATCCTGACATTCGCGTGGACGAAGATCGCGAGGATCGTGGCGACGATCAGGTAGGCGCCGAACGTCGTGCGGGAGAAGCCGAGCGCGTACAGCGGCACCACCACGCACGAGCGCGTGAATGCCTGGTCGATGGGGTGGAGGTGGGCCGCGGCGAGCCAGTCCATCTCCTCGATCGAATGATGGACCTTATGGAACCTCCACAGAACCGGTATCCAGTGAGTGGCGCGGTGGCCCCAGTAGCCGCAGAGTTCCGCGACAGCCAGGGCGATGGCGAACTGGACGCCGAAGGGCCACGATGCGATCGCGTCTCGTGCGCCCACCGGAATCCCCGCGTGGAGAGCGCGCCCGATGAAGATCACCGCGACGATGACCCCGACCAGCGTCAGCAGGTTGTTGACGAGGAAATGAACGACATCGGTGGTCCACCCTCTGCGGAACACCTTGCGCGGGTGGAGCGCAAAGACCTTCTCGGGCGGGATGAACACCGCCGCCAGCGCGACGAGTCCGAAGATGACGCCGGACCCGACGGCGAGGGCGCCTAACAGCAGCGAGGCGGTGACGGTCCCGAGCGTGATGCCTCCGGCCGAGTACGGACGTCGAGCCGAGGGCGGGCGAGGGATGGTCGATCTGGCCTCCACGGTGCCGTTGTCGCGCCCAGATGTGAGGAATCGATGAGCGGGCCTTCTAGTTTTTCCGGGCCCACGGTGGGTCGAGCGCGAGGATCACAGCGGCCACGGGGCATGTATCGGTGTGCGCCCCGGACAGCCAGCCGGTACTGATAAGAAATTCACCGACAATCTCGCCTCCCGTGAAACGGAATGTGCGCTTGAACAGCCGCACCCACTCGTCCTTCGTGCTCGGGTGGTGGGCGTCTAGCCATGCCGCGAACGAGCCATGCTCATCGATGATCGCAAGGATTGCCTGCGCGTTGCTGATGGCGGCGTCGACTTTGAGGCGGTTGCGGATGATCGACGCGTCGGCGAGGAGCCGGGCTCGATCGGTCTCTCCGTATGCGGCGACGGTCGCAACGTCGAAGCCGTCGTAGGCCCGCCGGAATCCGTCCCGCTTGGCCAGGATCGTCGACCACGACAGGCCGGCCTGATTGATCTCGAGCACGAGTCGCTCGAACAACACCGCGTCGTCGCGGGTCGGGAAGCCGTACTCCCGCTCGTGGTAGGGCCCATGCAGGGGGTGGCCCGGTGCCACATCGCAATAGGAGGTCACCGGGGCAGTCTCGCGGGTGGTTCTATGGCGCGGTGATCCCGTCTGCTGACCTCGCCGGTGCCTGCGCAGCGCACGCCCGCTTGCTCGCGTCTCTGTCCGGTCTCGACGACGCGGGTGCCCGTGTGCCGAGCAACCTGCCGGGGTGGACGCGCGGGCACGTCGTCACGCACCTGGCGCGTAACGCCGACAGCTTCACGGGGATGATCGTGGCCGCCGCGCGAGGCGAGGTCGTCGAGCAATATCCGGGTGGCGTCCGCCAGCGCGCCGACGACATAGAGGCCGGGTCCGGGCGGCGCGCTGCTGAGCTGGTAGCCGACGTCGAACGGGCGTGCGGTCAGCTCGAACAGGCCTGGGCCGACACCACCGACGAGCTGTGGCGATCCGGTGCGGGGCGAAGTCGCGATGCGCGTGTGCCTCTGGCCGAGCTGCCGTTTCGGCGTTGGCGCGAGACCGAGATCCACCACGCCGACCTCGGCCTCGACTTCAGTTGGTCGGATTGGGACGATGCGTTCGTCACGGCCGAGCTCGAGCGTACGGTGGAGGGACTGCCCGAGCGCCTTGCGCCGGGACAAGCGCTTCGTCTGATCGCCAACGACGGCGGTCCGCAGTGGGATGTAGGCACCTGCGGCGACCGGATCGAAGTGCTGGCGGACCGCCGCCGGCTGTTGGCGTGGCTCCTCGGCCGGCTCGACGACCCGGCGCTGCCGGCCGTCGCTCCCTGGCAGCGCGAACAGCGTCCGTGACGTTCGGAACACTTGCCCTCGTCGTGGCGGTGGGCCTTGCGGGACCACTCCTAGCCGCGGGTCGGCGTTCGCTTGCTCCGGTCGTTGTCGGTGAGCTCCTTGCGGGTGTCATCGTCGGGCGGACCGGCTTTCGCTGGATCAACGCGTCGGAGTCCAGCCTCTCGTTCCTCGGCGAAGTGGGCTTCGCGGCCGTGATGATGATGGCTGGCACCCACGTTCCGCTGCACGACCGTCGACTCCTGTGGGCCCTCCGCCGCGGCGCGATCGCCGCCACGCTTGTGGCCATCCTTGCCGTTCCTATCGGCATCGCTCTCGCCCACGGGTTCGGTGTCCACCATGACGGGGTGTGGGTACTGCTGCTCGCGACAGGGTCGGCCGCGATCGTCCTACCGCTGCTCGCCGAGGTCGCACTACCAAGCGCCGTCGAGCTGCCGCTGACGGCGCAGGTGACGGTCGCCGATATTGCGACGATTGCGGCCGTGCCGCTCGTGCTCGATCCATCGCGCGCCGGGCGCACTGCGCTCGGTGGCCTCGTGGTCTGCGTCGCCGCGGTCGGGCTCGCTTGGCTCACCATCATGATGGGTCGGACGGCGTGGATGGCTCGGATGCGCGAGCGGTCGGTCAAGCGGGACTGGGGTCTCGAGCTACGCCTGTCGCTGCTCGCCCTCTTCACGTTGGTCTGGCTCGCGACCAAGGTCGACACGAGCGTGCTCGTCGCCGGCTTCGCGGCCGGCTTGATCGTCGCCACGCTCGGCGAACCGCACCGCCTCATCGGGCAACTGGTGGGTGTCGTGAACGGCTTTCTCGCCCCACTGTTCTTTGTTGTCCTCGGTGCCCGGCTCGATCTGCGGGCGGTGGTTCACAAACCCTCGACGATCGTCCTCGCCGTCGCATTGGTCGTGGGCACGGCACTCGTCCACATCGTCGGTGCGGTCAGCAGTCGTCAACCGGCCGCTTCCGGTCTCGTCGCGTCTGCGCAACTCGGCGTGCCGGCCGCGGTGGCCGCGATCGGTCTGCAGAAGGCCATCCTCACTCCGGCGCAGGCGTCGGCGATCATGCTCGCCGCTGTCGGCACGCTGGGGTTGGCCTGCATCGGTGTGGCCGTATTGAACGCGCGATCACCGCTCGATTAGCGCAGCCTGCTTCTCCAGCGCGGCCGCGATCTCGTCCTCGTGATCGATGGGTAGCGGATACACGACTAGGCGGTCGACACCGAGCCCCTCGTACGCGGCGAGCGACTCGGCCGAAACAAGACCCTGCGGGGTGATCGAGATCTCGAGTGGACCGAGGTGGGCCGGGCGCTCGACGCGATCGGCTGCCGCCCGCAAGCCGTCGAGACACGTCTTCGTGGCGTCGACGTTGAGCCAGAAGCCGTACCAACCATGAGCGCGAGACACCGCACGTTCGAGCGCGGCGGGCGACCGACCGCCGATGACGATGCGGGGCCCACCCTTCTGCACCGGTCGGGGGTGCGCGTCGATGCCGGCGAAATCGAAGTAGCGGCCGTGGTGCTCGGGAGCGGGGTCGTTCCACAGCGCATTCATTACGGTGAGGTATTCGTCCGTCCGGCTTCCCCGCTCCTTCAGCGATACGCCGATCGCCGACATCTCCGGTTCGAGGTAGCCCGCCCCGACACCCAAGATGAGACGGCCCGCGCTCAGCACATCGAGGCTGGCCGCCTGCTTCGCGAGCACGACCGGGTTGCGCTGCGGGAGGATGATGATGCCCGTCGCCAGTTCGAGCGTTGTGGTCACCGCGGCCACGTACGCGAGATGTACGAAGGGGTCGACGATGGGGTCGGTGGGCTCCATCGGCGCCGGCGCGACCCGCGGGCTCGGGAGCACGACGTGCTCACCCACCCACCACGAGTCGTAGCCCAAACCTTCGACCATGCGCGCGAGGCGCGACGCGACGTCGGGGGCGGTGGCGCATTTGGCGTTGAGGCCGAAGACCGCGAATTTCATCGTCGGGACGCTACTGGCCGCGGCGCGACTACCGTCGAAGCCATGACGACGCCCCGGCCGCTCCAGATTCTCGATCGCCGCGCGAGCGCGGAAGAGGTGTGTGTGGCCCTCGCCGCCGATGGTGGGGTGATTATCGAGCGGCTGGTTGAGCCGCACGTCATGGACCGCATCAACAGTGAGATCGCGCCATACGTCGAGGCGACGGCGCCGGGCCCCGACGATTTCTCAGGACACCGCACGCGCCGGACCGGCAGTCTTATCGCCAGGTCGCCGACATTTCGCGACATCGCCGCCCATCCGTTCGTGATCGAGGTCCTCGACCGCGTGCTCGGTGACCACACCACGAACTACCAACTGCACCTGACGCAGGTGATCGACATCGGACCCAGTGAGCCGGGCCAGCCCGTGCACCGCGATCAATGGGCGTTCGACTTCTTCAAGTTCCCCCAAGGGTTCGAGGTGGAGTGTCACACGATGTGGGCGATGACCGACTTCACCGAGCAGAACGGGGCCACGCGCATCGTCCCCGGGAGCAACCACTACGAAGACCGCCTGCGGCTCCCGTACGAGGACACCGTCGCGGCCGAAATGCCGAAAGGCTCTGTGCTGTTGTACGTCGGCTCGGTGTACCACGGGGGTGGCGCCAACAGGTCGAACGAGCATCGTCTCGGCATCAACGTCGGCTACACGCTCGCCTGGCTGCGCCAGGAAGAGAACCAGTACCTCGCCTGCCCGCCGGAGGTGGCGCGCACGTTGCCCATCGAACTCGCGAAGCTCATTGGTTACGACAAGGCCGCCTACGCGCTCGGCTACTGGGGCGACCTCCGTCATCCGCTCGAAGCGTTGCACGGAGTCGGCTCGGCACCCGCCGGCTTCGCGACGAAGTAATCGGGGCGGCGCCGCGAGGGGAAGTCGAGTGACTTTCGCTGGAGTTCCGCAGGGCGGAGCGTTACGGCGTGACTTTGAAAGCGCCGCGCATGAACGGGTGGATGCGGCAGAAATAGTTGTAGACGCCAGGAGGCAGTGTGGCCGGTGTCGACCACGTGAGCCGTCCTGCGGTGGGCGCACCTGCGTCGCCGAGCTCACCGGAGTCGAAGGAAATGTCGCCGTCGGCAATCGGGAAGGCGATGCCGGTCTCCGCGTTGCAGGGCGCCTTGCACGCGGTGATGGTGTGCCAGATGCCGGGAGCATCGAGCGGCTCTGTGTTCGCGAAGGTGATCGTGCCGCCCTGCTTTACGGTCGGAAGCGAGTTCCCGATCTCGAGATCACCCTCGGCGTAGAGGAAGCCGCCGATACCGATCTGGGCCGGCGCCGGTCGCGGCGGGAATGTGGTCGCGTCGCCGAGCTCTGCGCCCGTGCCGCCGTGATGATCATTCTCGGGTAGATGGCCGTGGGTGAGGTGGCCCGGCGTGTCGACGTTGGTGGCGAACGGGTCGGCGCCGCCAGCGGTTGCGGCCATCCACACGACCATGATGCCCATCGACTCGTACCAACTCGCCCGTGACGAGTCGTACGTGGCGTGCACCGAGAGCGTGTCGCCCGCCTTCACCTCGACACGCCAGTCCGGGTTCGTGACCGTCATCGCCACGTCCCACGAGACCGCGCCCGCGGGCTCGAAGTAGTTCGCGACGGACCGGAACGCCCTCGCGCTCTGGGCTCCCCGTTGCACCATGAGGTCGTCGTAGAGGCCACCGGGATGCATATGGCCGCCGGTGGCAATGAGCACGGCGTCGTGATCGACGGTCCACTCGTTCAGCTTCGGTCCCGAGCCGTAGGGGCCCCCGGCTTGGTCTGGGACCGCCTGGTCTGGGTAGGTGTAGGTGCCGTTCGCCCCGGTGCCTTTCAACACGTCGAACACGGGATAGCCACTGCCGTTTTGGACATCGAGCCAGACCGGTCGAGCGGGCGTGATCGCCGCGGCGGCCGGCACGCTCGTCGGAAGAAAGTCGAGGTCGTAGGTGATCCACACGTTGTCGGGCGACGACGTGAGGTTGTGAAGCATGTAGGTGATGACCCACCGGTCGGTCGCGTGGTACGGGTAGCCGAAGCCGGCCGGCAACTCGGTGGCGGTCTTCTCTTCGCCGACGGCGAAGAACCGCTCGGGGAAGCCCGGGGTGGTGGTGTCCTTGGCCGACAGATTCAGCCACACGCCGTGGTGGAGGTGGATGATGTCGACGGGCGGCACCGAACCATCGGCGCGGCGCAGATTCGACGAGATGCGAAGGACGTAGCCATCGGCGGGCGGTTGGGGGACCGCGGTATTGGTGAACGCGATGTTGTTCTGACCCGGCGCGATCGCAATGGGGCCGTACTCGTAGTGCAGGTGCTGGGTGCCCGCGGGCAGCTGCGCGGCGAACCCATCCTCGGCGGCGGTGGTGGCCGTCGTCGTCGCGATAGCGGTGGTGGCCGGACCCGTTGCCTGGGCGCCTGTCGTCGAGACCGGGTTGGTCGCAACCGGATACGTGGCCGCAGTGGAGGCCGAACGTTTGGCGGTGGTGGTGGACGTGCCGCACGCCGCGGCCATCGCGAGCAACGCGAGACCGATCAGCGTGACTCCCCGGCCCATCTCGTCAGGGTACTTGTCGTCGTCGATGCCGGGCCGTCGAGCTCGCGAGCGGGGTGAGGCTGCGAACTCGCCGGTAGTGTCCGTGGACAGGGCAAGGAGGCTCTCTCCATGGACATCCGCGACAACCTCGAGGCGATCTTGGGCCGTCTCGGCGTCGACCTCACGGCGTGGAAGGGAGACGACCTCATCGTGCGGACCCCTGTCACGGGTGAGGTCATCGCATCGTTGCGGGCGTCTACTCCAGTCGAGACCGCCGGCGCGGTCGGCCGAGCCCGTGAAGCGTTTCTTGCCTGGCGTCTCGTGCCTGCGCCGCGCCGGGGCGAACTCGTGCGTCGCCTCGGCGCGTTGCTGCGCGAGCACAAGGGCGACCTCGGCATGTTGGTGTCGATCGAGGCGGGCAAGATCGTCTCGGAGGGTCAGGGCGAAGTCCAAGAGATGATCGACATCTGCGATTTCGCGGTCGGCCAATCGCGCCAGCTCTACGGGCGCACGATCGCGTCCGAACGCCCCGGCCATCGGATGATGGAGACATGGCACCCGCTCGGCGTCGTGGGCGTGATCACCGCGTTCAACTTCCCCGTCGCGGTGTGGGCCTGGAACGCCGCGCTCGCGCTCGTGTGTGGTGATCCCGTGATCTGGAAGCCGTCGGAAAAGACGCCGCTCACTGCCCTCGCCGTCGACGCGTTGTTCCGCGAGGCGGTCGCTGATTTCAACGATGCGCCCGAAGACCTGAGCCAAGTCGTGCTCGGCGGCGCGGCCGTGGGCGAGGTGCTCGTCGATCACCGCGACGTCGGATTGATCAGCGCCACGGGTTCGACGCGGATGGGCGCCGCGATCGGGCCGAGGGTCGCGGCGCGCTTTGGGCGCTGCCTGCTCGAACTCGGCGGCAACAACGCCATGGTCGTGGCCCCCTCCGCCGACCTCGGGCTCGCGGTGCGCGCGATCGTGTTTGCCGCTGCGGGCACGGCCGGGCAACGGTGCACGAGTCTGCGCCGCTTGATCGTCCACGAATCGATCCGCGCGGAAGTCGAACGTCGAGTCAGTGACGCGTTCGCGTCGCTCCCCATCGGGAACCCGCTCTTGCCGGGCACGCTCGTGGGACCGTTGATCGACGAACGAGCGGCCGACGCGATGGCGGCCGCGATCGAGCAGGCCAAGTCCGACGGCGGTCGGGTGCTCGTAGGGGGCGAACGCGTCGCGATCGAGGGGGCTGCTGGAGGCTCCTATGTCGCACCGGCCGTCGTGTCGATGCCGGCGCCGACTCAAATCGTGCGAACCGAGACGTTCGCCCCGATCCTCTACACGCTCGGCTACTCCGACGTGGCGGACGCGATCTCGCTGCAAAACGACGTGCCTCAAGGTCTCTCGTCGTCGATCATGACCGGCGACATGCGAGAGGCGGAGTTGTTCGTGTCGGTGACTGGGAGCGACTGCGGAATCGCCAACGTGAACATCGGTCCGAGCGGCGCCGAGATTGGCGGCGCGTTCGGCGGCGAGAAGGAAACGGGCGGGGGTCGGGAGGCCGGCTCCGACTCTTGGAAGGCGTACATGCGCCGGGCCACGAACACCGTCAACTTCAGCGACGAACTTCCTCTCGCGCAAGGCGTGCGTTTCGGAGCGTGATGAACGGTCCGATGCGCGTCATGACGTGGAACGAGCTCGACGCGCCGGCGCGCGCGGCGTTGATGGAGCGCGGCCGTTCCGCGATCTTCGACGACCGCCTGCGTTCCTCAATTGGGCGCATCATTGAGGACGTGAGGGCGCACGGTGACGACGCCGTGTGTCGCGCGTTGCACACGTTTGACGGTATCGATATCAGCCCGGAAGGGCTCAAGGTCACTGAAGCGGAGTTCGCCGCGGCCCGTGCCCAAGTCGGCGACGACCTCCTCGCCGCGATTCGAGATCTCATTGATCATGTCCGTCGGTTCAACGAGCAGGTGCTCGCCCAACGGGCCGACTGGCACTTCGAGAGCGAGCCGGGCCTCGTGGTGGGGGAGAAGTGGAGCCCGATAGCGAGCGCGGGGCTATTCGTGCCGTGCGGGAAGGGGTCGTTTCCTTCCGTGCTCGCCCAGATCGGCACGCCCGCGGTGGTCGCCGGTGTGGGAACAGTGATCGTGCTCGTGCCGCCGGTCGCCGGCTCGGGCGGCCTCGTCGATCCCGCGGTGCTCGTCACGGCGTCCGAGCTCGGTCTTCGCGACGTGTTCCGCGTCAACGGCCCTGCCGGCATCGCTGCCGCGGCGTTCGGCACACTCAACATCCCCAAGGTCGTCAAGGTGCTCGGTCCCGGCAGCCCGCCCGTGGTCTGCGCCCAGCTCGAGGTGCAGCGCTACGGCTGTTCGTCGGTGATGCTCCTCGGTCCCACGGAGAGTCTTGTGGTCGCCGACGATTCCGCCGACGCGCGCTTGCTCGCGGCCGATCTGCTGATCGAGGCCGAACACGGTGACGACTCTTCCGTTGTGCTTGTCACGCCGAGCCGCGCGCTCGTCGACGCCACGCAACGCCAGTTGGCATCGCAGCTGGCGGCGTTGCCCGAACCGCGGCGTCACTACGCCTCCAGCGCGCTCGGCGTAAACGGGGGCGCAGTCATCGTCGACGATCTCGAAACCGCATTCGCCGTCGCTAACGCGTACGCGCCCGAACACCTCCAACTCGTCGTAGCTGACAGCGACGCGGCATTGGCGCACCTCCACGACGCGGGCGAGATCCTGGTTGGGCAGCACACCCCGTTCTCAGCGGCGAATTTCGTGATCGGTTGTCCCGCCGCGCTCCCCACGAGCGGGTTCGCCACGGTGTCTTCTGGAATAACGGTCGACGCGTTTCTCAAGCGCACCGCCGTCGCCCGCGCCGACGCCGTCGCCCTCGCCCGCATGTCTCCCTCGGTGGTGGCCCTCGCCGAGCACGAAGGGTTCCCTGCTCACGCCGCGGCGGTGCGGGCGCGCACTCTGCCCTGATCAACTGCCAAAATGGTGGAGTCCGATTTCCGCTAGCGTGGCGTTCCCATTCACGGCAGGATCGTGTTTGTGCTCCCCGACGACGACCAGTGTTACCGAGCCGCGCAGGCCAAGGACTCGCGCTTCGACGGCTGGTTCTTCGTCGGGGTGACGTCGACCGGTATCTACTGCCGGCCGAGCTGTCCCGCCATTACGCCCAAGCGCGCGAACGTCCGCTTCTACCCGACGGCGGCCGCGGCGCAACTCGCGGGCTTTCGCGCCTGCAAGCGCTGCCGGCCCGACGCGTCGCCCGGCTCTCCCGAGTGGAACACGCGGGCCGATCTCGTCGGTCGCGCCATGCGCCTCATCGCCGACGGCATCGTTGATCGAGACGGCGTGCGCGGCCTGGCGAGCCGGCTCGGCTACAGCGAACGTCAACTCAACCGCCAACTCGTGGCCGAAGTCGGCGCGGGTCCGCTGGCCCTCGCACGGGCGCAACGGGCCAGGACGGCGCGCATCCTGATCGAGACGTCTGCTCTGCCGTTCACGGAGATCGCGTTTGCCGCCGGGTTCGCGAGCATCCGCCAGTTCAACGACACCGTGCGCGAGGTGTTCGCCTCGACGCCGACCGAATTGCGCCGGCGCAACACGACCACGCCCACGCCGAGCGGGCCCACCGATCGACTCGTGCTGCGCCTCCCCTACCGCGCCCCCCTCGCGCTCACGCCGCTGCTCGAATTCCTCGGCAGGCGGGCGGTCGCAGGCATCGAATCGTTCGACGGCCAGACCTACACCCGATCACTCTCTCTTCCTCACGGCCACGGCGTCGCCTCGCTCTCCGCGCACGACGAACGGGCCGTGCGCTGCGAGCTGAATCTGGCCGACCTTCGCGACCTCACCACCGCGGTGCAGCGGGTGCGCCGGCTCCTCGATCTCGACGCCGACCCGACAAGCGTCGATGCCGCGCTGGGCGCGGATCCCGCTCTGGAGCCGCTCGTGCTCAAGGTGCCGGGGCGCCGCGTCCCTGGCGCCGTCGACGGCAACGAACTCGCCGTACGCGCCGTCCTGGGACAACAGGTCTCGGTGGCGGGCGCGCGTACGGCTGCGGCCCGGCTCGTCGAGCGACACGGCTCGCCGTTGTCGGTCACCGACGAACGCGTCACCCACGTGTTTCCCGACGCGGCGACGATTACGGAGGTTGATCCCACCTCGTTCGCGATGCCTCGCGCGCGGGGTCGGGCGCTCGTCGCCATTTGCGGCGCGCTCGCGAGCGGCGCGGTGGTGCTCGATGCCGGTGTCGACCGCGACGAGACGGCCGCCGCGCTCACGCGTCTGGAGGGCGTGGGTCCGTGGACCGCGGGCTACCTGGCGATGCGGGCGCTCGGCGACCCCGATGCGTTCCTGCCGACCGACCTCGGAGTGCGCCACGGCCTCGAACGCCTCGGATTGCCCTCCGACCCGCGGAGCGCAACGGCAATGGCAGAGCGGTGGCGACCGTGGCGTTCGTACGCATTGATGCACCTATGGGGAGCCTTGGAGGCCTGATCATGACCACTTTTATGATCCATGATTCGCCGGTGGGACCGTTGCTCCTGACCACCGACGGCGCCGGCCTTACCGGGCTCCGCTTCCCGCCGCACGATGTCGGCGCGAGCTGGGAGCGCGGTGACGCGGCGTTCACTGACGTCGTCTGCCAGCTCGACGAGTACTTCGCCGGGACCCGTAGGCAGTTCGACATCCCACTCCACCCGACCGGTACGCCGTTCCAACTGAAGGTGTGGGAGCAGCTCCACGAGATCCCCTACGGCGAGACGATCAGTTACGGCGCGCTGGCGCGTCGCGTCGCCAGCCCGAACGCGTCACGGGCGGTAGGTCTCGCGAACGGGCGCAACCCGATCGCGATCATCATCCCGTGCCACCGGGTCATCGGCGCCAACGGGTCCCTCACCGGCTACGGCGGCGGTCTCGACCGCAAGCGCTTTCTGTTGGGTCTCGAAGTGGGCGCTGACCGGTTGCTCTAGTTAGGGGCAGCGCCTTAGAGTCTGCGCAACCGCTAGGGGAGCGAAGTCCGGTGTGAACCCGGCGCTGTCCCGCAACTGTGAAGCCTTCGGCGGGCCCCTCCCGTCCGATTGCTGAGCCAGGTCGCCTCGCCGCGCGGTGAACGAAAATCCTCGAGGAAGGGTCGTTCGTACGCCGGTTTGCCCCGTCGTTCGAGTTCTCCACCTCGACCGACAGGAGGCATCCATGAAACGTGGACTCTGGTTGGTCGGCGCTGTCGTCGCGCTCGCCGCCTGTGGTTCGTCATCAACAACATTGTCCGCAACGACGGTCGCGTCCGAAAGTTCGGTCGTCACTACGGCGGCCGCTCCCGCCTTTCCCGTGACGATCGGCGACGTGACGATTCCCTCGAAACCGGCGCGCGTCATCTCCTTGTCGCCCACCGCCACCGAGATGCTGTTCGCGATGGGCGCCGGGCCTCAGGTCGTGGCGGTCGACGACCAATCCGACTATCCGGCCGGCGTGCCGAGGACCGATTTGTCGGGCTTCAACCCGAATGTCGAGGCGATCGCCGCGAAGAACCCCGACCTCGTGGTGGTGTCCAACGATACGAACAACGTGGTGGCGGGCCTCGGGGCGCTGAAGATTGCCGTGCTCGTGGAGCCGGCCGCCGCGACGATCGACGACAGCTACAAGGAGATGAACGAACTCGGCCGCGTAACCGGCAACGCGGCGGCCGCCGCGACGGAGGCGTCGATGATGAAGCAGCAGTTCGCCGATCTCGCCGCCCAGCTCGCTCCCCACAAGGGGTTGCGGTACTACCACGAGCTCGACCCCACCTACTACACCGCGACATCGAAGACGTTCCTCGGCGCGGTCTACGCGCTCGCCGGTCTCGCAAACATCGGTGACGCCGCCGACAGCGGCGGCACGGGCTATCCGCAGTTATCAGCCGAGTTCATTGTCAACGCGAACCCTGATGTCGTCTTTTTGGCCGACACGATCTGCTGCGGACAAAACGCATCGACCGTCGCGGCTCGCGATGGGTGGTCGCAGATTGCGGCGGTGCGCAACGGCCTCGTGATCGGCTTGGACGACTCGATCGCGTCGCGCTGGGGACCCCGTACCCCGCAACTTCTCGAAGCGATCATCGCCGCGTTCAAGAAGGCGGGGATCTGACCCGCCGTGATCGCGACCCTCACCCGCCCCCACAGCCGGCTGCCCGCGCGCTGGCTCGTCATCGGCGTGGGCTTGGTCGTGCTGGCATCGCTTGCCGGTCTCGCGGTAGGGCCCGTGTCACTTCCGATCGGACGGGTGTTTCTCGAGGTCATCGACCACATCCCGTTCGTGCGCGTGCACTCGGGGCTGTCGCCCCGACAGGCCGACATCGTGTGGCAGTTACGCCTGCCGCGCGTCGTGATGGGGCTGCTCGTGGGCGCCATGCTTTCGGTCGCCGGCGGCGCGTACCAGGGGGCATTCCGCAACCCGCTCGCGGATCCCTACCTTCTCGGTGTCGCGGCCGGCGCGGGGCTGGGCGCGACGGTGGTGATCGTCGCGGGAGGTACGACGCGTAGCGGCATCGTGGCGCCGCTTCCGCTCGCGGCGTTCGCCGGCGCGCTCGTCGCTGTCGTCCTCACGTACGCGCTGGGCGCTTCTGGTGAACGCCGGCGATCGGCGACGTCGCTCGTGCTCGCCGGCGTCGCCGTCGCGAGCTTTCTCACCGCGGTCCAGACGTGGGTCCAGCAACGAAAGTCGGACACCATTCGCGAAGTGTTCACGTGGATTCTCGGGCGGCTAACGACTGCGAGCTGGCACGACGTGCTCATTTTGTTGCCCTACGTCGTGGTCACGAGCGCAATCCTCATCGCCTGCCGCCGCGTGCTCGATGTTCTGAGCGTCGGTGACGACGAGGCTTCGAGCCTCGGAGTGAACGTGAACCAGGTGCGACTCGTCGTGGTGGTGGCGGCGTCGTTGGGCACGGCCGCGGCTGTATCGGTGAGCGGGCTCATCGCGTTCGTGGGCATCATCGTTCCCCACACGGTCCGGCTGCTCGCCGGTCGCAGCTACCGGTCGATCCTGCCGCTCTCTCTGCTTTTCGGCGCCGCCTTCCTCGCGTTCACCGACCTTCTCGCCCGGATCGTGATCTCGCCTGCGGAGCTCCCGATCGGCGTCGTCACCGCATTCTTCGGCGCACCGTTCTTCCTCATCGTCTTGCGCTCGTCGCGGACCTCGCCATGAGCACCGCGATGCGGTGCGTCGGCCTCGGTGTGAGCGTTGGCGCGCGGGCGCTGCTGAGCGATGTGTCGCTCGAGGTCGAGGAAGGTGAGTGGTTGGGGGTCGTCGGGCCGAACGGTGCCGGGAAGAGCACGTTGCTAAGGGCGATCGCCGGCCTGGCGCCGGCCACGGGTGTCGTCGAGCTCGACGCGCGCCCTATCGGCACGCTCACCCGTCGTGAACGGGCCCAGCGCGTCGCGCTCGTGCCGCAGACGCCCACCGTCCCTTCGGGCATGACGGTGCTCGACTACGTGCTGCTCGGTCGCACCCCGTATCTCGGATTCTTCGCGGTGGAGGCGCCCACTGATCTCGACATCACGAACGACGTCTTGGGCTCGCTCGACCTCCTTGAACTCGCTTCCCGTCCGATCGACACGCTGTCGGGCGGCGAGCGCCAACGCGTGCTGGTCGCCCGTGCTCTCGCCCAGCAATCGCGAATCCTTCTGCTCGATGAGCCTACGACCGCACTCGACATCGGTCATCAGCAAGAGGTGCTCGAGCTCATCGACAAGCTCCGCTATGAGCGCGGGCTGGCGGTCGTGTCGACAATGCACGACCTTACGATCGCCGCGCAGTATCCCGATCGTCTCGCACTCTTGTCAGCCGGTCGAGTCGTGACGGTTGGTACCGGCGATGAGGTGCTCACCGAGGAGCATCTGGCTGCTCACTACGGAGCGACGGTGCGCATCCTGCGCGACGCTGACGGCATCGTCGTAATCCCCACGCGCACGAAGCGACCTTCGCGATGACCGTCGCTCCTGGCTGCACGGTCCTGCTCGGGGGCGCGCGTAGTGGCAAGAGCGACCTGGCGGTGCGGCTGGGACGGGCGTGGGCGGGTGCGGTGCACGTCGTGGTCACCGCCGAACCGCTCGACGACGACATGGCGGCGCGCATCGCCCGCCACCGCGCCGACCGCCCGGCCGAATGGCGGCTGACCGAAGCGCCCGTCGCGCTCGAGGAAGGTCTTGCGGGCGCCGCCGACGGCGCGCTCGCCATCGTGGACTGCCTCACGCTGTGGGTGGCGAACCTCATGGGCGCCGGCCTCGACGACGCCGAAGTGTTGGCGCGGGCATCCGCCTTCGCCGCCGTCGCGGTTTCGAGGAGCGGCCCGACGATCGTGGTGACGAATGAAGTGGGCATGGGGATACATCCCGATACCGATCTCGGGCGCCGTTTCCGCGATCTGCTCGGCCGCGTGAACGCATGCGTCATCGCCCGCGCCCACCGGGCCCTGTTGCTGGTGGCCGGCCGGGCCGTCGTGCTCGTCGATCCAATCAAAGAGCTGTCGTGACAGGGATCGAGGCGCTGCGATCGGCGCTCGCCGACCTGCCCGGGCCGGATCTCGACGCTGCGGCCGCCGTCTCGGCTCGAGCCGCCGACATCTTGCGGCCGGCGGGCGCGCTGGACCGCCTCGATCGTGTCGCCGCGTGGATGGCGGGGTGGCAGCGAACGACGCGTCCGGCCGTCGAACGCCCGGTCGCCATCGTGTTCGCAGCCGACCACGGGGTGGCGGCCGACGGCGTGAGCGCCTATCCGCAGGCCGTCACCGCCGCGATGCTGAAAGCGTTCGGCGCGGGGGTGTCGTCGATCAACGCGATGGCCGCGGTCGCCGGCGCCCGGGTGATCGCGATCGACTGTGGTGTGGGCCGGCCGACGACCAACTTCCGTCGCGAGGCGGCCCTCGATGCGTCGCGCTTCGAGGAGGCCGTCGAACTCGGGCGTGATGCCGTGGCCGGTGTCGACACCGACCTGTTGGTCGTGGGCGAGATGGGCATCGGTAACACGACGGCCGCGGCGGCGCTCGGCGCGTGCCTGTATCGCGGTCCCACGGAGGACTGGGTCGGCCAGGGCACGGGGATCAGCGGCGACGCGCTCGTCGCGAAGGTGAGCGCGGTGCGCGACGCGCAGGCGCGACTCGCGTCCGTCGACGATCCTCTCGAGGTGCTACGCCAGATCGGTGGGGCCGAGCTTGTCGCGCTGGCGGCCGGGGTGGTCGAGGCGCGGCGTCGCTCAATCCCGGTCGTGCTCGACGGGTACGGCGCGACCGCGCCTGTAGCCGCGCTCGACCGGGCTCGCAGAGGCGCGCTCGACCACTGCATCGCCGGACACGTCTCGGCCGAGCCCGGACATCGCCGCCTCCTGGCCCGTCTCGGCCTGACGCCGTTGCTCGATCTCGACTTCCGGCTCGGTGAGGCGAGTGGGGCGATGGCTGCCGTTCCGCTCATCGCCATGGCGTGTCGCCTCGTGGTCGACGTGCCGACGTTCGGCGAGTGGTTCGGATAAGCGATGGGTGGGCTGCGCGCCGCCATCACCTTCCTCACGCGGGTACCGGCCGGTGACTGCCCCGCCGACATCGCCACCGCGCCCCCGTGGTTCCCCTTCGTCGGCGCGATCATCGGTGCCTTCGTGGGGGTCATTTTCGTGGGGTGTTGGCACCTTGTCGCTCCGGCCGTGGCGGCGGTGCTCGCGCTCGCTACGGGCGCGCTCGTAACCGGCGCGTTTCACCACGACGGCTTGGCGGATACCGCCGACGCGTTCGGTGGCGGCTGGAGTCCGGCGCAGCGGCTCGAGATCATGAAGGACTCCCGTCACGGCACGTTCGGCGTGATCGCCATCGTGTTGGTGGTCGTGGCGCAGGTGGCCGCGCTGGCGACACTGGGTCCCGCGCAGGGGTTTGCCGCGCTCGTCGCCGCCCACACATTGGGGCGGGCGGGCGCCGTCGCGCTGATGATGTCGTTACCCGCCGCCCGGCCCGACGGTCTCGGTGCCGAGTACACCCAACGGCTCCGCACGGGCTCCGCCATCAGCGGCATTGTCGTGGGCGCGTTACTCGCGACGATCGTGATGGGGTCGTGGGTGCTACCCGCCATCGCGGCGGTCGTCGTGACGAGCCTGGCCGTCGGCGTGCTCGCCAACCGCAAGATCGGAGGCATCGTCGGTGACGTGCTCGGCGCGGCGGAGCAGGTGGGCGAGAGTGCCGTGCTGATCGTGGCCGCGGCCGTCACCCACCGTCACGGCATCTGGCCGTGGTGGCGCTGACGATCGATCAGGCGTGCACGAGCGCGTCGGGGTCGGGAAGTGGTTCGGCCTCCCAACGCCGGAGCTCCGGAAGCACTTCTTTCGCAAAAAGACGGATGTTGCGCTCGGCCTCTGAGTACGGCATGCCGGCGTAGCTGAACGCGGGCATGAAGCCCGCCGCGCCGATGGTGTTGCGGATGAAGGAGAGCTTTTCAAGCACCTGGTCGGGTGTGCCCCACGGGGCCAGACCGACGAAATCGTTGGCCGCCCCTTCGGTGCCGTGGCGATCGATGTAGCGCGAGACGTTTGCGTAGAACTCGTAGCCCCTCACGCCCTTGTGCGGCGACGACGCGAGCTCGTAATGCTTCATGACGGTGCCGTAGTAGCTGCCGATGTAGCGATGGGCGAGCTCCTCGGCCCGGTCGGCGTTCTCGTCGACGAAGAGGAAGCCACCGCAGAGGGGCGGGGGAGCGTCGACACCGTTGACGTCCTGGTACACGCTGCGATATGTCGCGAAGTCCTCTTCAACCATCGCCCACGGTTTCTGAGGGATCACGAGGACGCCGACGCCGAGCTGCGCCATGATCGGCATCGACTCCGGTGACACTGCCGCCGCGTACGTGCGTCCGCGAAACGAACGGCGCGGCTTCGGGCGAATCTCGCGGCGGGTCTGCTTGAGCAGTTCGCCGTCGAACTCGAGCCAACCGCGCTCGAGTCCCTCGAGCAGAGCCTGGGCGCTTTCGATGAAGAACTGGCGCGACGTGTTCATGTCAACGCCGAATCCCTCGTACTCCACGCGGGCAAGGCCCCGGCCGATGCCGAGGATCATGCGGCCGCCGGACAGCGTGTCGAGCATCGTGATCTGCTCGGCCAGGCGCATCGGGTCGTGCCACGGCAGCACGAG
>JBDUDK010000024.1:0-12395 GCA_040002995.1 Acidimicrobiales bacterium
TCTCCGGCCAGATCGCCGGTGAATTTTTGGGTGACGCTGGCCTTGGTGAGCTTTCGTTCACCTTCCAGCTTCGGGTACGTGTCCTCGTCCCACGAGGTCACCTCGAACTCGCCCTCAAGCTTGGCCATGGCGCGCTCCGATCTGTAAGTGACGAGGTAATTACCCCGATCAGACGTCCCCGAGACGCGCGTCCGAGGGCTACGGTCGGCCGTTGTGGGAAGCGACAAATTGGCGACCACCAGGCGAAACTTGGCCTTGGCCTGCCGGATCCTCGCCTTTCAAGGGCTCGCGGAGGACATCTTGGGCCACGTCAGCGCGAGAGTCGACGGCGATCGCGTCCTGATCCGCTGCCGCGGCCCGCGAGAGCGTGGGCTGCTGTTCACCCAGCCGGCGGATATCCGGCTCGTCGACCTGTCTTCCGACCAGCCTTCCGACGGCAAGTACTCAGTCCCGAACGAGTTCCCCATCCACTGCGAGCTCCTGCGCGCTCATCCCGAAATCAACGCAGTGGTGCACGCCCATCCGCCGGCCATCATCGCCGCCGATCTTGCCGGCATCCCGCTCGTACCGATGATCGGCGCGTACAACATCCCGGCGGCGATGATGGCGGCGGCGGGCATTCCCGTCTTCGGGCGTTCGGTACTGATCCATACGCAAGCGCTCGCGAGCGACATGGTGGAGGCCATGCGCGGCCGTCAGATCTGCGTTCTGCGTGGCCATGGCATCACCACCGCCGGAGCGACGGTGCAACAAGCGGTCGCGCGCGCCCTCAACCTCGACTCGCTCGCGCGGATGGCCTGCCGCATCGCCGCGATCGGTGCCGTCCCCGTGAGCATCCCAACGGTCGACCTCGAGGCCCTCCCGGATCTGGGCGCCGCGTTCAACGACGATGCCCTGTGGCGACACCATGTGAGCCGGCTCGACCACGCGGGACTCGGGCTGAACGCCTAAAGTAAGCAGAACTCATTTCTGCTCTACAGAATCCTTTGGAGTGGGGAAATGGACAGCGACATCGCCGGCGTCATCGCGACGGGAATGGTTCCTGCGTACATCTACAGCGACCCTGAGGTGTTCGAATCGGAACGCGAGCACCTCTTCTCTCGCGCCTGGATCTTCCTCGCCC
Source organism: Acidimicrobiales bacterium (assembly GCA_040002995.1). Classification (GTDB taxonomy): domain Bacteria; phylum Actinomycetota; class Acidimicrobiia; order Acidimicrobiales; family Ilumatobacteraceae; genus JBDUDK01. Next base: position 1,124 of record JBDUDK010000024.1, read on the forward strand.
ATGAGTCCGAGATTCCACGATCCGGTGACTACGTCGTTCGTCGAGTGCTCAACGACTCGTTCATCGTGGTCCGCGACGACACCGGACGAGTTCGCGTCCACTTCAACATGTGCATCCATCGCGGCATGCAGGTGTGCCGCGCCGAACTGGGCAACACCTCGCAGTTCCGCTGTCCCTACCACGGCTGGACGTACCGAACCGACGGGTCTTTAGCGGCCCTCCCCTTCCACACCGATGCCTACGGGGGCGACGACGGGCTCCCCCGCGCCGCAAGTGGTCTCCTCGCCGCGCCGGCGGTCGACATCTACAACGGCCTGATCTTCGTGAATCTGTGCGAGAACAGTCCGCCTCTTGCCGAGTACCTGGGCGACTTCTGCTTCTATCTCGACTTCTACACCAAGCAGAGTGCAGCCGGCATCGAGCTCCGAGGCCCTCAGCGCTGGCGGGTGCGCTCGAACTGGAAGATCGGTTGCGAGAACTTCGTCGGCGACATGTACCACACGCCGTACACGCATCAGAGCGTGGTCGACATCAACCTCTTCCGCGAGCCGAGGGCCGACAAGCGCAAAGAAGGCGTCCTGTACTTCGCCGGCAAGGGTGGTGGCACCACGTACAAATTGCCGCCCGGCGACTTTCGGTCGCGGCTGCAGTACGTCGGTTATCCCGACGTGATGATCGACCGCATGGACGCGTCATGGAGCATCCAACAGCGCGCGCTCATCGGAGGCGACGGCTTCATGGTCTCGGCCGCGACCGCGTTTCCGAACCTCAGCTTCGTGCACAACTGGCCGGTGGTCGACGGCGACGGCACCGTGGCACCGTTCATTTCGGTCCGCCAGTGGCAGCCGGTGTCGGCCACCGAGACCGAAGTGCTGTCGTGGTTCGCCGTCGACGCCGACGCGCCCGAACAGTTCAAGGCGGATTCCTATCGTGCGTACCTGATGTGCTTCGGCTCATCTGGCATGTTCGAACAGGACGACGTGGAGAATTGGCTGTCGATCACCACGGTCTCGGAGGGCGCACTCGCTCGCCGGCTGACCCTCAACTCGCGGATGGGTCTCCGATCCGACGACTCGATGATCGGCGAACCAGTGCAGTCGTTTGCCGGTCCCGGCTTTGCTCGGGTCGGTTACGGCGAGTTCAACCAGCGCAACTGGTTGACTCTCTGGAGCAGCCACCTGTCCGGAGGGGAGATCGAGTCCGTACACCCGCTGCACCGCAACTCTGCGTCGCGGAGCGGATCGTGACTCCCTTGGCCTACACCGACGAGCGGCATCAACGCGCGCACCAGTTCCTCGTCGAAGAGGCCGCGCTCCTCGACGACCACCAGTTCGAAGCGTGGTTCGCGCTGACGACTGATGACATCCGGTATCGGATGCCTGTGCGCGTCACCACTATGCGGAGCGCCCGCCGCGACACCCTCACGGACATGGCTCATTTCGACGATGACCGGCACTCGCTGTCGAAGCGGGTCGCCCGCCTCCAGACCGAGCATGCGTGGACCGAGGACCCGCCATCGCGCACCCAGCATCTGGTCACCAACGTCCGCACGTTCAGCACAGACACTCCGACCGAGCTTCGAGTCGAGTCGTCGCTGCTCCTGTTCCGCAGCCGCGGCGACGATCGGCCTCCCGAGTGGTTGTGCGCCCGCCGTGACGACGGCCTGCGTCACGTCGACGGCGGTGGGCTGCGGTTGTTCTCGCGCGAAATCCTCGTCGCCGAATCCGTGTTGCGGACGCAAAACCTGGCGATATTCCTATGAGCACGTGGCTCGACGGCATGCGGGCCCTGGTGGTCGGCGGCGGCTCCGGCATCGGCCGCGGGGTCGTGGAAGCCTTTGTCGAGGAAGGCGCGCATGTCGGCGTGCTCGAACTCGACTCCGCCAAGTGTGCCGAGCTGCACGCGCAAGCCGAATGCGTGGTCGTGCAGGGCGACGCCACCCACCTGGGCGACAACGAACGGGCGGTGGATGCGCTGATCAACCGCTACGGCGGCCTCGACATCCTCGTGAACTGCGTAGGGGTCTTCGACTTCAACCGCGGCATCGCCGACATCCAGGGTGACGACCTCCCTTCAGCTTTCGACGAGATCTTTCGCGCCAATGTGGCCAGCCAGATCTTGTCGGTGAAGGCGGCCCTGCCGGCACTACAGGCGTCACGCGGCTCAATCGTGCTCACCGTTTCGACGTCAGGCTTCTATCCGGGACGCGGTGGCGTGCTCTACGTCGCCACGAAGTTCGCCGTGCGCGGGCTGGTGATTGCCCTCGCGCACGACCTCGCGCCCGACGTGCGCGTGAACGGCGTGGCACCCGGAGGCACGCTCGGCACCGACCTTCGCGGCTTGGCATCGCTCGGCCTCGAGTCGGAGCGGCTCGACTCTGATCCAAACCGTGAGGCCGACCTCCGCGCCCGGACCCCATTGCACGTCGCGCTGACCCCGAAGGACCACGCGTGGAGCTATGTGTTCTTGGCGTCGCGACGATCGCAGGGAATCACCGGCACATTCGTCCACTCCGACGGCGGAAGGGGCGTGAGGGAATGAGCGTGGCGCCGCAGTATCCGGTCGCCTCTGTCGACAACGCCTTGCGCTTGTTGTCGATGTTCCGGACCCAGGGTGAGATCCGACTGTGCGACGCGGCGTCTGAGCTTGGGGTCGCGAACTCCACCGTGCACAGGCTCCTCGCTATGCTCGCCTACCACGATTTCGTCCGGCACGATCCCGCCACCAAGGGATATCGAGCGGGCCCGGCCCTCTTCGACGTAGGCCTGTCCGTCGTCAAGCGCATGGATATCCGCGTAAGGGCCCGTCCCTTCCTCGAACACGTCACCGCCACCACGGGCGAGACAACTCATTGCGCGGTACTCCAGGACGCAAACGTCCGCTATGTCGACGCGGTCGAGAGTCCGAAGGCCTTGCGCGTCGCGGGCCGCACGGGCACCCTGCTTCCTGCCCACTGCTCATCGGCGGGTAAAGCCATCCTCGCGCGGCTCAGCACCGAGGAGTTCGGCCGTGTCTACCGTCGCGAACGACTCATTCAGACGACGGCGCGATCGATCGCCAACCGAACCGCGCTCGCCGAGGCCCTCGTGCGTGTCCGCCGGGTGGGCTACGCGGTCAACGTTGAGGAGAGCGAGGAAGGCGTGATCGCGGTGGGGGTCGCCGTCACCGACGACCTCGGCGGCACCATCGCCGGGCTCAGCTGTGCCGCGCCGGCGATGCGCATGCGGCGGGGACGCGCCGCCGAGGTAGCCCGCGTGTTGAAGGCTGCCGCGGCGGGCATTACCGCGTCGCTCGACGCGCCGGGCCCCGATACCCCCTGACAGACTGGCAATCGATGGGCACCGTCATAGACCTCAATGCCGACGTTGGCGAGGGCTTCGGGTCGTGGACCATGGGCGATGACGAAGCCCTTGTTGGCCTGGTGAGCAGCGCCAACGTGGCGTGCGGCTTTCACGCGGGCGACCCGTCAACGATGGCCCGGGTCTGCGCGTTCGCCGCTGAGCGAGGCGTGGCGGTCGGCGCTCACGTTGCCTACCGTGATCTCGCCGGATTCGGCCGACGTGACCTCGACATCGCACCCGACGAGCTCATCGGTGACGTCCTCTACCAGCTGGGGGCGCTTGACGCGTTCGCCCGTGCTGCGGGTACCCGCCTCAGCTATGTAAAGCCCCACGGCGCGCTTTACAACCGTATCGCCGTCGATCGAGTGCAGGCCCGAGGGGTCCTCGAAGCGGTACGCCGATTCGACGCATCGCTTCCCGTTCTCACGCTGCCCGCATCGGTCGTGCACGCCGTAGCGGAGGAGATGGGCATGGCCACCATCACCGAGGCCTTTCCCGATCGCGCGTACGAGGCCAACGGCCAGCTGGTATCGCGGAGCAAGAGCGGCGCTGTGCTCCACGACCCCGATCTCGTGGCCCAGCGCGCAGTGGGAATGGCGACCACGGGCCGGCTCACCGCGGTCGACGGTAGCGACGTCGATGTCGCCGCTCGCTCGCTGTGCGTTCACGGCGACACCCCCGAGGCCGTGGCGATCGCGACGGCTGTCCGTCGCGCGCTCGTGGCCGCCGGCATCACGGTTCAGCCGTTCGCATGAACACTCGCCCAGTGGGTGAGCACGGCCTGCTCATCGAACTGCCGGGCATCGACGAAGTGCATCAACTGCGCGCCAATCTGCTCGCTTCACATCACCCTGGCGTGGCCGAGATCGTCGCTGGGCTCCGATCTGTGCTCGTCGTCGTCGACCCGGCACGTACGTCAGTGGCCGAGTTCGGTTCATTCCTCGAAGACCTCGACGTCGGCGACGTCGCCCCCCCAAGCTCGCGCATCATCGATGTGCCCGTGATCTACGACGGCCCGGATCTCGATGAAGTGGCCAAACTCACCGACGTAAGCGCCGACCAGGTCGTCGCCCGGCATCAAGCATCGACCTACACGGTGGCGTTCCTCGGTTTCAGCGCGGGGTTCGCCTACTTGTTGGGGCTTGATCAGTCGCTACACGTGCCTCGCCGGACCACGCCGCGCCCATCGGTCGCCGCGGGCTCTGTCGCCATCGCCGGAGAGCTCGCCGCGGTGTATCCGCGCGCTACCCCCGGCGGCTGGCGGCTGCTCGGTCATACCGAACTTCCGGTGTGGGATCTCAGTCGCGATCGACCCGCTCTGTTCGCCCCGGGCGACACCGTGCGCTTCCGGGGGGTGGGATGAACGCCGTGCTCGAGGTTCTCGCTGTCGGCGGGCTCGCAACGGTTCAAGACCTTGGTCGCCACGGCTACGCCCACCTCGGCGTCCCGCCATCGGGGGCGCTCGATCGGCCGAGTCTCCGGCTCGCCAACCGGTTGGTCGGCAACGACGAGGGCGCGGCGGCGATCGAGATCTTGCTCGGTGGAGCGCGCCTTCGCGCCCACACCTCCATGTGGGTCGCGGTGACCGGTGCTCCCTGCGGCGCGGCCATGGGTACCCCGGTCCAACTACGCGACGGCAAAACGCTCAACATCGGACCCGCAACCGAAGGCGTGGCCACCTATCTAGCCGTGCGCGGCGGCGTAGACATCGCTCCGGTACTCGGCAGTCGCTCGACGGATCTGCTCTCCGGTATCGGCGCTCTCCTCGCGGCCGGTGACCATCTGCCCATCGGTCCGCAGACTTCATACCGCGCGATGCCAGTCGACGTTGCGCCGCTCGAGCCCATCGATTCGGAGCCGATTTTGGCCATGCGGCTCGGACCGCGAGACGATCGCTTCACGGCCAAGGCATTGGCGACGTTGACAAGTTCGACCTATTCCGTGACGCCCGTGAGCAACCGGGTGGGCCTACGGCTCGAGGGATCTCCGCTCGAGCGGCGCGACGACACGGAGCTTGCGCCCGAGGCCATGGTCACCGGGTCGATTCAGGTTCCCCCAGACGGTCAACCGATCCTCTTCCTGCCCGACCATCCGACCACGGGCGGGTACCCGGTGATCGCCGTCGTGGTCGACGCCGACCTGCGCAAAGCCGGTCAGGCCCGGCCCGGCAGCACGATCCGGTTCCGTCTCGCCGCGAGGGCAACCGCTACGCACCAGTGAGCCGCGCCGCGATCGACGCGAACTCGTGCACCTTGTGCCCTTGAACCACGTAGTACGAGTAACCCCAACGCTCGCGACGGGCGTGCAGATGATCGACGATCTCGGCTTCCGAACCCACCAGGATAAGTGGCGACGCCAACACATCAGCGGGTTCGGCGCCGAATCTCGAACTCAAGCGTTCCGCGATCGACATGGCGTCGTTGGTTATCTCGGCGACCGACAGCCACGCGTTGATTTCAAGTTCATCGAAGCGATCGCCGGCACCGTCACGAAGCCACGAAATCTTCTGATCGATGCTCGCCGGTAACGCGTCACGGCCCGCCGCGGCATCGGCCACGCCTGAATGGATCGACGCGTTCACACCGACGATGTCGGCGGTCGCACCCGCAAAGCGCATCACACGCCGGCCGCCCCCGGCGATGATGATGGGCGGGCCACCGGGGCGATACGGCTTGGGCGTGCCGTCGAGCTCGCCAATCTGGTAGTGCTCACCGGCGAACGTCAGCGGCTCATCAGCGAAGAGTCCCTTCAACACCAACGTGTGCTCGATCATGCGGTCGACGCGCACTCGCGGCGGGTCCATCGGGATGCCCGAGCGGGTGTAATCGAGCTGCTTCCAGCCGGCGCCGAGTCCGATCTCGAGGCGACCCTCCGACAACATATCGATCGATGCCAGCTCGCGCGCGAGAACCGCCGGATGACGAAAGTCGCAGTCGAACACGAGCGGACCCACCTTCAGAGTCGTGGTCGCCATCGCTGCCGTAGCCATCGCTGTGATCGGTCCGTAGCCCTCGTGGAAATGATCCGGCACGAAAAGGGTCGAGTAGCCGAGCGCCTCCAACTCACGCGCGGAATCGGCCCACGACAAGCCCTCGAACGGCCGCTGCATCTCGGCACCGAACCGGAAACGTCGGGCATGGGCCATCGCCACTTTCTAACGGGAAACGAAAGACGCGGCCCCGAGTGGCCGATACTTACCCATGCGGAAATCTCAGGTCCCCCGACGACGCCCCTTGAGGGTGGCCGCGTCAGCCCTGGTAGTGGGCATGATCGGCCTAGTGGCGTCACCGATTGGGGCGCAACCGGTCGCGGCTGCCGCGGCGGCGCCCAGCGTCGTCAAGCTCGTGCTGACCCCGTCGGGCGCCGGCGCCTACATACTGCGCAGCGACGGGACGGTGGCCGGGTTGGGCAACGCGACCTCACACGGCGGTCCTCCCGCGCTCGGCGCCGGCGAACGAGTCACCACCATGCTTCCGACCGCCAACGGCTACCTGCTCTTCACGAACTTGGGGCGGGTCTCTGCGTTCGGCGACGCGGTCAGCCACGGCGATCTCACCGGCCTGGTACTGAACGGTGGCATCGTCGACGTCGCGGCCACCGTCGACGGCAAGGGTTACTGGATGCTCGGCGCCGACGGCGGCGTCTTCACGTTCGGCACCGCTCAATTCTCGGGGTCGACCGGCAACATGCACCTCAACAGTCCGGCGAACGGACTAGTGCCCGACAAAGACGGCCGTGGGTATCGCTTCGTCGCCGGCGACGGCGGTGTCTTCGCGTTCGACGCGCCCTTCCTCGGCTCGATGGGCGCCAGCAAGCTCAACAAGCCCGTCGTCGGCATGATCCCCTACGGCAACGGCTATCTCATGGTGGCGAGCGACGGCGGTGTATTCACGTTTGCCGACAAGGCGTTCTACGGCTCGATCGGCGCCACTCCTCTCCTAACCACGCTCTCCCCCGTTGTGAGCATCGCCGCGGGACCGGCCGGCGACTGGTACGTGCTGGCGCGCGCCGACGGGGCGCTGTTCCCGTTCGGTCCGGGCGTCCCGTCCTGGATCGTCCCGACGCCGATCACTCCGGGCGTAGGCAACCCGAATGGAGGCGCGGCGGTGCCGCCCGACGGGCAGGCGGTCGACACGTCGCACCCGACGCGGACCATCGGCAACGGGAGCCCGGCGAGTTGCACGTCAGCCGCCGTCGTAGCCGCCGTCGCTCAGGGCGGAATCATCACGTTCACTTGTGGACCCGACCCGATCACGATCACGCTCCAGCAGACCGCCAAGATCTTCAACGACACCGGGCCCGACATCGTGATCGACGGCGGCGGCAAGGTGACCCTAAGCGGCGGTGGGCAGCGCCGCATCCTGTACATGGACACGTGCGATCCGGCTCAGGTCTGGACGACGGATCACTGCCAGAACCAGGACCATCCGCGACTCACGGTGCAAAACCTCACGTTTGCGAACGGCAACTCCACCGGTGAGACCTACGAGGGAGGAGGCGGTGGGGCGATCTTCGACCGCGGTGGCCGGCTCAAGATCGTTAGCTCGCGCTTCGTGTCGAATGTCTGCGACTCCACCGGACCCGACCTCGGCGGTGCTGCCGTGCGCGCCCTCGACCAGTCGCAGGGACTTCCCGTCTACGTCGTCAACAGCACGTTTGGCGGGACGCCGTCCACGGGCAACATCTGCTCGAACGGAGGCGCGCTCAGCAGCATCGGCGTGTCATGGGTCGTTCTCAACAGCGTGCTGACGTTCAACCAGGCCATCGGGCAAGGCGCCAACCCTGCGGACCCCGGCACGCCCGGCGGCGGGAGTGGTGGAGCGATCTACAACGACGGCGACTACTTCACGCTGCGCATCGCGGGATCGATCATCGAGGACAACATCGCTCGTGAAGGCGGCGGCGCGGTCTTCTTCGTGAGCAACAACCGCACCGGAACCTTGACCATCGAGGACTCGACCCTGCTCAGGAACCCGAGCCAAGGATTCGAGACGGCCGGTTACAAGGGGATCTTTTTCCTGGGACTCGGCCACCCGACGGTGATCAACTCGACTCTGCAGTAGTTCGCGTTTCGTCGCGCCGTCGCGTGAGGTACCGCCGCTCCGCCTCGCTCGTCGTCATCTCGAGTGCCTCGCGATACGCGGCCTCTGCCTCGTCACGACGCCCGAGGCGACGTAACAAGTCCGCCCGCGTGGCCGCCAGCAGGTGATAGCCGGCAAGCGCGCCCGACGCGTCGAGCGCTTCGACCAAACGCAGGCCGGCTTCGGGGCCATCGGCCATCGCCACTGCCACCGCTCGGTTCAGCTCCACTACCGGTGATGACACGATGCGAGCGAGTTCGCGGTACAGGAGCGCGATCTGTATCCAATCTGTTGCGCTCGCCTCCTTCGCGGATGCGTGACACGCGGAGATGGCGGCCTGAATCTGATACGGCCCACGCTCGCCCCGCCGCAATGCGGCGTCAAGCGTCTCGAGTCCCTCGTCGATTGCGTCGCGATCCCACGCCGTGCGGTCCTGCTCCTCGAGTGGCACCAAGTCGCCGGCGGTGTCGACGCGTGCCGCGCGGCGGGCGCCGTGCAGAAGCATGAGCGCGAGCAGGCCAAGGGCCTCTGGCTCATCGGGCATGAGCTGAGCGAGAGTGCGAGCGAGGCGGATCGCCTCGGCGCATAGGTCCTGGCGAACCAGTTGAGCGCCCGCGGTGGCGGTGTAGCCCTCGTTGAACATCAGATACAGCACGGCCAGCACCGCCGCCGTCCGTTCCGGCAGCAAGTGCGCCGGCGGGACGCGATAAGGAATTCCGGCGTTACGGATCTTGCGTTTGGCGCGCACGAGACGTTGGGCCATCGTCGGTTCGGGGACGAGGAACGCATGCGCGATCTCAGCGGTGGTGAGGCCGGCGAGCGTGCGCAGCGTCAGGGCGACCCGCGCCTCGAGCGCGAGCGCGGGATGGCAGCACGTGAAGATCAGCCGCAACCGGTCGTCTTCGATGCCGCTGTCGTTGTCGCGGTTGGTCGGTCCATCGCCACGCAACGTCACCACGGTCTCCCGCAGCTTGGCGGCTCCAGTGGCATCGCGGCGCATCCGGTCGAACGCTCGGTTTCGCGCCGCGGTCGTGAGCCAGGCGCCCGGAGTCCGGGGGACCCCGTCGCGCGGCCATCGCTCCAAGGCCCGCGTGAATGCGTCCTGTGCGCACTCCTCGGCGAGGTCCCAGTCATGAGTGATACGAATGAGGGTCGCGACGACTCGACCCCATTCGTCGCGGAAGGCCGCTGCGAGCGCGGCATCGACATCGCTGCTCACAGCTCCCAGATCGGCCTCACCTCAATCGTGCCGTTCGCGGCGTGCGGGATTTTTGACGCCACTTCGATCGCCTCGTCGAGATCCTTGCAGTCGACTAAAAAGAAGCCACCGATTTGCTCCTTGGTCTCCGCGAACGGACCGTCGGAGGTGAGCACTTCGCCGTCACGCAACCGCACGGTGGTGGCATCGCTCGTCGGACGCAGGCGCAGGCCGTCGCGGAGAACTCCACGGGCTCCCATCTCCTGGGAAAAGTCGCCATACTTGCCCAGCATCGCCGCTTGCTCGTCGGGGCTCATCGCGAGGATGTCGCCCTCGTCATTGCAGATCATAAGTAGGTATCGCATGAAGCCTCCATCGTCGGCCGGTTACTACTACGACGACGAACACGAACCGGCCGGATCGACACTTTCACCAGTCGAAACGTCTGTGAATCCCTGGCGACTACTAAGAATCAGTTAAACAGCAGAAGAAGGCGCGGAAGTTACTTACAATCGTGTAGCATCGAACGTATGTTCGAGCATGTGGTGGCGGTGTTGGACGACGCTCTCGGCGATCGCGACCTGAGCCGCGACGAACTCGTGTTGCTGTTGGCGTTTCGCGATCAGGTCGAGGCCCGGGTGGCGCGACAGGTCGGCGCGTTCGATCAGCGCGCCGAGTGGGTCTTCGACGGGTCCGTGTCCCCCGTCCAATGGCTTACGTCGCACGCACGCGTCGCCCCCGACGACGCCCGACGGCCGCTCACGTTGGGGGCGGCGTGTCGACGGTTGCCGGTCACCGCGGCGGCGGTGGCGGACGCGACGATCTCGGTGGGGCAGGTCCGCCAGATCACCAACCACCTCTCCGACGACACCGTTGAGTTGTTCGCGGAGCACGAAGCCGAACTGGTGCCCACGTTGGCGCCGTTGCCGTTACGCCAAGTCAGCTGGCGATGGCCCGCTGGCAACGCCACGCCGAAACCGCGTTGGGGTTGGAACAGGGCGACCAACTCGCGCACCGGACCCTGTATCTGTCCCCGCTCGGGCGGGGACGGTGGCGGCTCGACGCCGACCTCGACACCGAAGGCGGCGCATTGCTCGACACCGCGATCCGCCACGCCATGACCCGCGACAGCGAAGGCGAACCGGTCCGCACACCGGCCCGGCGACGGGCAGACGCGTTAGTCGATGTCGTGCGCTGGTACCTGGACCACAACCACGACAACAAAGTCGCCCGCAGGCGCACCCACCTCGACGTCATTATCACCATCGACGCGCTCCAAAAAGGGGCAAGGCGGCGAACTCGCCGACGGCACCCTCGTCGACGCGAAGACGATGGCCCGCCTCGCCTGTGACGCCGACGTGCACCGCGTCATCATGGACCGCTCGTCGACGGTGCTCGACTACGGCCGACGGGCCCGCGTCGTGCCCGACGGCTTGCGTAACGCCTTGAACGTGCGCGACCGCCACTACCGGTTCCCCGACTGTGATCGACCCCCCGCCTGGTGTGAAGCCCACCACATTTTCGATTGGGAACTCGGCGGACATACCAAACCCGACAAGCTCGTACTCCTATGCAGCCGCCACCCCACCACCACATCCTCCACCTCGACGGCTGGAAACACTGCCTCCACCCCGACAACACCCTCGAAGTAC
>JBDUDK010000031.1:0-12370 GCA_040002995.1 Acidimicrobiales bacterium
CTCGACGCCGAGCCGTTCGGTGAGCTCGCGGCGCAGCGCCGCCTGGAACACGACACCCGCGGCGCGCTGCGACCGGTACAGACCGATCCCGTCGAGCGCCGTCCAACGTCGGTCCGGGCCTCGGGTGATGTTCGCGACCAGGACATGCCAGTGGAGCTGCGGGTCACCGGCACGGCTGGTGCGGTGCCGGAACTGGGCAGCCACGAACCCGGCGCCCAGGAACCGACGCGTCCCCCACCCCTCGACACGGGGAACCTTGGCGTCGCGTCGGTTCGTCCCCCGGCGGACGTGACACGCCTCACGCTCCAACCACGCGAGCGCGTCCGCGACGGCCGCCTCGCCGGCGTCGACCACAGCCGCCTGGACGAGTGGGTCGCCGAGCGCGTACGCCACCGACACCGACTTCGGTACCGAGAACGTGAGATCGAACCCGGGCACCCGGCGCGGATGCGCGCGTAGCCGCTCCCCATTCGGCGTGAACCCGGTCCCCGGCGCGAGCCCAGCCAGCACCGCACGCAGATCCTCGCCCGACACCCCGCCACCGAGCCCGAGACCGGGGGATGCGCCGCCGACCCAGCGACCCTCGCTCTCACCTCGACCCGAGTAGTAGTCGTCGAGACCAGACGCGACCTGCGAGAGGTAATAGGCCTCCGCCCCCACACGCAACTTCCACAGCGACATCACACACCGATACAGAGGCGCGAGATGGCCGCGCGCAGCACTTGCACACATCTGCACCCGGGTGCATGCACGGAAAGCGCGCGACTGGCCAGCGCCGCGGCTGAGAGGCGGCGACCACCTCAATCGATCGCACCGGCCGCCCCGCCGTAGAGCACCAGGCACCACTTCGACACGACATCACGCTTCGACCACGCTTGGCACGGATACTCGATCCCCGGCATGAGACCATCCGCGCGGGACGTCCCGCCGTTGCGTGCGAACCCGAGCTGAGCGCCACGACCGCGATGGGAGTCGCGCCGAGGGTGGCGTCGATGCCCTTCGATGAGGTAACAGGCGCGTGTGCAGTCGCGTCACTCGCCGACGACGAACGCGACTGCGCACGCGCTTACTCCGCGAAAGACAACCCAAGCGAGGTGGTGTTTGGAAGAACGGACACGCGCAACAAGTGGGCGGGAGTACTCGACCTACGGGGCAACTCCAGTGCTCGTCGGCTCGGCAGTCGCGTCCGCAGTCACGTGTCGGGTCGCGCCGTCCGCGCGCCTGACCATGCGACTGCAGCCGAAACGGCCCGTTGCGAACTGGGGTCGCGTCACTGCCGTGAGGCCTCTCGCGCGAGCGGAGTCACCGCAGGGTGAACGGCTCCGATGGCGTCACGGTCCGAGCAGGTTTAGCCCGTGCCGTGGTTGTGGCGCGCCTGGGTGACGTCCTAGAGTTGTTTCGCCAGCAGGGGAGCTCGGAGATCGCCGGGCTGAGAGGGTGGCCGTTGCCACCGACCCTCGAACCTGATCCGGGTAATGCCGGCGGAGGGAGATTGACGTGATCGTCGAAGTGCAGTGTCTGCCCGTCCCGCCGGGGACGGCCGCATCACGGTGGGCCCACGTTGAGACGGCGATCGCCGTCATCGAGCGCTCGGGCCTTCGCTACGAGGTCGGCCCCCTCGGCACATCCGTCGAGGGCTCACCCGATGAGCTGTGGCCACTGATGCGAGCGGTTCACGAGGCGTGTCTCACCGCGGGGGCTACGTCGGTGGTGACGATCATCAAGGCGGTGCAGCAGGCAGGATCCGCGACGGTGACGATCGATGATCTCGTCGGCAAGTTCCGGCGATGACGCGCTACTGGCGAAGTGCATTCGTTCGAGCCGCACCACCCGTCCTTTTGATCGCGACCATCTTGGGGGTCTGGCAACTGGTCGGTGGCGGGAGTCGTGCGACCATGCCGGCGCCAAGCCAGATCGTGCGCGCGTTCGTCGACTCTCGCGGCGTGCTACCGGCGCACATTGCGACCACGCTTACCGAGACGGGCCTGGGGGTCGTGCTCGGCGTGTCGATTGGCGTCGTGCTCGCTGTTCTCGTCACCTCATCGGTCGTGGTTCGGCGGGCACTGCGCCCGCTGCTCGTTATCAGCCAGACGATCCCATTCCCGGTGCTGTTCCTGCTGCTCGTCCTCGCGTTCGGCTACGGGCTGACTCCGAAGGTGATCGTCGTTGCTCTCGTCGTGTTCTTCCCGGTGACCGTGACGACGGCCTCTGGGCTCGAGCAGGCCGACGCCGAACTCGTCGATCTCGTCAGGAGCTTCGGGGCGAGCCGGATGCAGCGGCTCCGCCACGTCCTTATCCCTGCCGCGCTCCCACCTGCCCTCGCCGGCCTGCGTATCTCGCTTACGTACGCGATCGCGGCCGCCGTGATCGGTGAGAGCATAGGTGCTCGCTCAGGGCTAGGGCTGTACATCGCCCGTTCGCAACGGTCGTTCCGCTACGACCAGATCTGGGTGGGCATGCTCGTCGTCGCCGCGTTGAGCATCACGTTGTACTCATGCGTCTACGTCGTCGAGCGACTGGCCTGTCCGTGGAAGCATGTCGAGTCGAGCGCGGGGACGGCCGCGTGAATCGTCGGCGGTTCTTGCGCTCGTTCGCGGTGGTCGCGTCCCTTGCCTTCGCCGCGTGTGGAACGGCCAAGAGCGCTTCGTCGTCGAGTACCCCGGCCAAGTCCACGAAGGTCACGATCGTGCTCGATTGGACGCCGAACACGAACCACAGCGGCATCTATCTCGCGCAAGCGAAGGGCTATTACCGAGACGCGGGCCTCGATGTGTCGATCATCGAGCCGGGCAACGGCGGTGGCCTGCCCCAACTCGCCGCGGGCAATGCCCAGTTCGCAGTGTCGGTCGCCGAGGAACTGCTGCCGGCGCGGGCACAGGGCGCCAGGGTGGTGTCGGTCGCGGCGATCCTGCAGCACAATACGTCGTCGCTCATCGTGCCCGCGAGTAGGAACATCGCTCGGCCTCGTGACCTCGCCGGTAAGACGTACGGCGGCTTCGGTGGCGATCTCGAGAAAGCACTTGTCGACGCCATGGTCACCTGCGACGGCGGTGATCCGGGCGGTGTCAAGTACGTGGAGATCGGCAATACGGACTACAAGATCGGGCTCGATCGTCGCGACTTTGACGCGGTGTGGGTGTTCGACGGCTGGGACGTGATTCGTCTCGAGCAACTCGACGGGATGAAGCTCGTGACGTTTCCGTTCCACGACCCGGGCCAGGCGGGCCGCGATTGCATCCCCGACTGGTACACGCCGCTGATCGCCACGACCGACGATCTAATCGCCCGTCAGCCCGATCTCGTCGCCCGTTTCGTGCAGGCGACGGCCCGCGGCTACGAGCTCGCCCGGAGCGATCCACAAACCGCGGTCGCCGCGCTACTCGCCGCCGCGCCGGAGCTCGACAAGGCCCTCGTCAACAAGAGCGCGCAGTACCTCGCCACCAAGTACGCCGACACGGGGCAGCCGTGGGGTCGCCAAGACGCCGCCGTATGGGCGACGTTTGAGCAGTTCCTAGTCGCGCACAAGATCCTCTCTACGCCCGTCGACACGACGAAAGTCTTTACGAACCAGTTCCTGCCGAAGTCGTGAGCGCGGCGACCCGGTCGATCAGCGTCCGCGGGCTGAAGCACCGTTTCGGCGACCGGCTCGTGCTCGACTCGTTGAGCTTCGACGTCGAGCCCGGGTCGTTTGTTTCAGTCGTCGGGCCGAGTGGCTGCGGGAAGTCAACCGTGCTCAAAGTTCTCGCGGGACTCGTCATCCCGGAAGCTGGTTCGGTCGTGGTGGAAGGCGAGTCGGCAATCGGGATCGTCGGTCGGACCGCCTACATGCCCCAGCAGGACAACCTCTTGCCATGGAAACGAGTGATCGACAACGCCACGCTGGGTGCGGTCATCGGAGGGAAACCAAAGAACGAATCGGTGGCCGTGGCCCGAGCGTTACTCAATCGCTTCGGACTCGCGGGCTACGAACGGGCGTGGCCGTCGCAACTCTCGGGCGGTATGCGTCAGCGGCTCGCGTTGTTGCGGACGTTCCTCGTCGGTCGCGACGTCCTCCTGCTCGATGAGCCGTTCAGCGCGCTCGATGCCATCACCCGCAGAGACCTGCGCCGCTGGTTCGAGTCGGTATGGATTGCTGACCACCGCACGGCGTTGCTGATCACCCACGACGTCGACGAAGCGCTCCTGCTGTCGGACCGCGTCGTGGTCTTCTCGGAGCGCCCGACACGGGTGCTCGACAACGTCGACGTCGGCTTACCCCGGCCGCGGACCACCGACCTCGAGCAGCACCCCGACTTCATCGCGGCCCGACTACGCGTGTTCGCGTCCCTCGAAGGGGCGCAACGACCTCTCGCCTAAGACGCGTGTTGGCAATGGCGGCGTCCTCTTTCGCTAAGCTCCCACAGCGCGAGTCGCGCGGGACGACGCACGGCGGTAGGAACCGGGCTGGTTGTATCCCAACGGGAGCTCCTGGCGAGGAACGGACTAGCGGCCCTTGACGAGGCGGCGACACCTCACCCCTTGCGACCAGCCGATGCCGTGACGAGCTCGCCCCGGTGTTCGACGAGCACTTCGCCGTCGGCGGCCACCACGTCGACGTCACGACCGATCAACTCGCGCGGCACCGAGTAACGGGCCGAACCGATCCGCATCGTGGCGAGCTTGTCGACCCGGCGGCGTTCACCACGACGCAAACGGTGGCCGCAACGACGGCAACCGACGCAACAACTTGCGTTCTTCCTCCAGGCGCGTCTGTGGGATCGCGGCGATGGTCGAATGCACAGCCGTGTTGACCTCGACGCACCATGCCCGACACGCTTCGTTCGCTTCGGTCCCGGTCACTCAGTGGTCCGCGGGAACGTTCAGGTCTTCTTGCGCGTAGCGGCACAACGCTTCGACGACACCCTTGGATTCGGGGTCGACGGCCTCGCAGAAATCGGGCCGGAACCCGAAGTTTGTGGCGAAGCGGACGTAGTCCGGGGTGGGGACCATGACGTTGGCGATCACGCCTCCCTTCAGACGGCCCATCCGGTCGGCGAGCACCACTTTGGGGACACCGCTCCGAGAGTGAGCGCCAGCGGCCGTTACGAAGCCCGACGTGGGCTGAGGTCGACGGCGTAGGCGGCTCCGGGGCGCAACATCGCCGTCGTAAACCAGTGGCGAAGCTGATGAGCGGAGGGGCGAGGACGACGACGTCGTCGGCGGAGCGAATCACCGGGATGAAGTCGGGAATAGGTCGATCGGTGACGCCAACCGCGCCCCGGCCCGCCCTTTGGGGGTCAGATCGCGTTCACAGCATCGGGATCCCTTCAGATGAGGAGCGATATCAACGAGCAATCGAGCGCGTCAGAGAAAATGCCGTGTTAGAGCAGGAACTCCACCAGTCGAATCCGCGGTGGCGCGGCGCGTGGGCGCCGCCGTATGACCGACCCAGCGCTGCTCACCTGGGGGCTCGCCGTCGCGGCGCGTGCAGTGGCCGGCGACGTCGCCTCGGAGAACGACGCGACGCTGCTCGAGCACTTCGTGTCGGTCCACGACGTCGAGGGTGTCGCGTCGGGCTCGTACCGCCTGCGCGGCAGCCGGCTCCAGCCCGGGAGCGAAGGCCAGCACCGCGACGTCGCCGCGCACCTCTGTTTCGACCAGCCCCTCGGCGGCGACTCTACACGTGACCGGCGCCTGGGCGACCAATACGTCGCGTCGCCCACGCGCCTACGACTGAGACGGCTCTTTCCGCACCGCGATGTCGGCCGGGAACCTGCACCCCATCGCGAGCCGCTCGACCTCGCCGTCGACCGCACCAACTTTATCCTTGGCTCCTCGGTGCCCGGTCTGCGAGCCGTGCAACACGACGAGCGCGAGGGGGAACTCCGAGACACCGTCGAGCCCGATCAACCGGCTGACGGGCCCGTCCGCGAGGCCGACGAGACGTCGCTTCGAGCACCCATCGAGTTCCCGCTGGCGACCGCGGCACAACACGACGGCGATCTCACCGACGCCACCGCCGTCAACAAGTGGCGCGCCGCGGCGACCTCGCTAGGGACACCAGCTCTCGCTGAGGTGGAACCACCGACGAGCGCGTCCGACGACCCGATCGAGACGGTGATCCTGCGGCGCGGCTCCACGCGGCTCATGCGTCACGAGACCGTCCTACTGGGACGCGGGCACGATGCTGGCGAACCTGCTCGCCCTCGAACCATCGGCCTCGGTGCTCGAGGTGGTCACCGGCATTCCGTGGTGATCATCCCAGGGCCCGTCGACAACCCCGCGAGGTGTGCCTGACAGCACGCTGGCCGCCGGCGCACTCGACAACGCGAGCTCTCGCGTCAGCGGCACCGGCTCGCGTCCCACATAGCGTTTGAACGGCGCCGGCCGGTTACTCGGATCTAGGGGGCGGAACGTCACGAGCAGTTCGCGATCAGCGGCATCCCTCGCCGAGCCGCGCCGGGTGAGACGGTGCAGCGCCGCGGCGGCGCTCATTCCACACTCAAGGTTCATCGGCCTGCCTTTAACTGCGCGGGGGTCACGTGCGCGGTAAGCGTGCCGGATCCCGGCGCGACGTTCGCCCACTGGTCGGTCATGAACTCGATCGTGGCGAGCGCGCCCGCTGGATACCGAGGTGACGACCCGCACAACGTTACGGTCAACTCCTCCAACGCCGGGTTGTGCCCGACGAGCATCACGGTATCCAAGTCGTCGGGAAGTGCGCGCACCACCTCGAGCAGCTCGCGCCCGCCCGCCGTGTACAGCGCTCGCTCGTAACGCACCACACAGCCCAACGCTTCGATGACTGGCTTTGCGGTGGCCCGGGCGCGCACCGCAGTCGAACACAGCACCAGATCGACCGACCAGCCTGCGACGTGCCCGGCGATCACCTTGCGGGTCCGCTTCCCCCGTCGGTTGAGGGGCCGGTCGTGATCCGCCAGAGATGGGTCCGACCAGTCCGATTTCGCGTGGCGGAGCAGGTGCAGCCTCCTCATGGCCCACGCCGACCCGCTAGACAGGGACATCCCCCGAGCACTTACACCACGCTAGGGCGCCCAGAGCGAACCCGTCGCGGAAGGCAACCCGATTCCGACGGGCAACAACGATCAGGCGAGCGGCCTCGTCGGTCGCGGGACGATCACCGGTGGTGAACGTGGACGATGGCCAGGTACTGATCGCGGGTGTGGTCTCCCTGTCGGGACGCTACGCGCTCCAGGGGCAGCTGGCGGCTGCTGGCCTGCAACAGGCCGTGGCCGATGCTCGACGCGCCGGAGGAGTTCGCCTCGCGCACCGACACGTCTTTCCTGCGTTGGTGGTCCTCGACGATGAGGGCACGCGTGCCGGTGTCCGTCAGGCAGTCGAGAGGCTGGCTGAAGCGGACCTGATCATCGGTCCCTATGGCAGCGACCTGGTCCGAGAAGCCGCTGGATGGGCGGCCGAGCGAGGCAGGGTCCTGTGGAACCACGGGGGGAGCGCCGATGACGTCGAACGCTTGTCTGGTGTGGTGTCGGTGGCCTCCCCCGCCAGCAGATATTTGGCGGCCGTACTCGAGGCCGTCGCGCGGCATCGGCCCTCGGCCCGGGTGCTGGTCGCAGCGGGCCGAGGCGGGTTCGGGCGCCACGCAGCCCAAGGCGCCCAGCAGACAGCGGCGCGCCTGGGCATGTCCGTCGTAGGTTGCGTAACGCACGACGAGGTGCCCGAGGTGCCCGACGCCGACGTGCTGTTGTTAGCAGGAAGCTTCGAGCAGGACGTCGAGTTGCTCCGCCGTCTTCGCACGCGCCCTGCGACCGTCGCCGCCGTCGCGGGTGGACTCGCCGCCTTCGCCGACGAGGTTGGCCCCCGGGCCGAAGGCATCCTCGCGCCCACCCAATGGGAGGAGGGCGCGCACTTCATCGTTGACGTCGGCCCCCGGCCCGCACACGTGGTGCGCTCGCTGCGAGCCCGACTCCTGCCCACCCTCGGCGCCCGCAAAAGAGCCGGTCAGGTCGAGTACCCCAGCGCCCAGGCCTACGCGGCCGTGCTCATGGCACTGCATTGCCTGCAAGACACCGGCTCCTTGGACGATGGGGCACTCGCTGCCGCGGCCCGACGACTCCGATGCACGACATTCTTCGGACGATTCGGCCTCGGTGAAGACGGCCGCCAACTCGACCACGACATGCTCGTCGTCCAATGGCGCGCCGGGATGAAACGAATCGTGTGGCCACCCGAACTGGCCGAAACCGAACTCGCCGAGCCCCCGCTCTGAAGTCGTCTCCTGGTCTCGAACACAGCGACTCGGTGCTGGCCCAAGTCGACGGATGGGTTTACTGAACCCCTGCGCCTGGCTACCGCCTGCTTCCGAACGTCTCAGCCTGTTGCAGCCACGAGCCGCTCTGTCCTCAACGTCGAGCATGGCATTGTCGTTCTGGCGTTCTGGGCAGCCCGGCAGTCCGATGACCAACCTCGCGGCGGCGCCGGGGGCTCGCTCTGGAGCGTGGTTCCGCGAAGAGCCTGAACCAGCGCCGACCGCCACGGAGTCGTCGAGGAGAGCGAGCTACCCAGTATGAGCCTCGCGTGTCGCGCGCGATCGGGCGATATTTCAGCTGAAGACGCTGGCGATCCGGCCTCGCGATTCCGGTGTCCGAGCCCGCTGCCCCTTGATGGCAGCGACGCCTCCAATCCTGGTACGTCGACGTCGAGCGACGGTGCGGCCGCAGAGCTTCAGACCGATCTCCCTGACGGTGATTTCACATTGTCAGATGGTGGTGTTGGCCCCTTCGCGGTAGCGGCGGTAGAGGCGCGCCAGTTGCGCTTTGCGATCGGTGGCGAACTCTTCGGGCTCGATGTCGAGCCAACTCGGGTCGCCGGGGCTCTTGCGATTTCGGCGGGACCGGGCCGACACCTGTGCGACGGCTGGTTTCGGAGCGCCATCGGCCCGCCATAGGCCGAAGGTGCGCTCGTGGACAGACGAGTCCAGCGGGGCGCTGTTGAAGAGCGTGGTGGTGTAATCGGTAAAGCACCACAGCAAGGCTCCCATGCTGCCCTCGGCCCAGAGCGTGTCGAGCACGGCGCCCGTGTAGGTCGCGGCGAGGTCTTCGTCGACCGCCATCGAGCTGGCCGGTCCGGCGACGGGAATCGTGGGGAGACCGAACTCCTCAAACAGCACGTTGGCGCCGCCCGCCAGCCAGCGCGTGATGAGCGCAAGGAACGGCACCAGCCGGTCATCGGTGGGGCCAGCCGCCCAATCCGCGTAGATGGGATAGCCGTGCATCGACACGAAGTCGCACCAGCGGGCGACCTCTGCAGGACCAATGCCGCGGTCCTCCGCGAGGTCCTCCATGTGGATCCCGACCGTCAGCAGCCGACCGGGGTCGGCCCGTCGCACCGCCGCGGTCATCCGCTGCAGCCAGGCCTCTGCGGTCGACTTGTCCGGCGGGACCGTGCAGTTGGAGTTCTCGTTGCCGAGATCCCATGCCCACACCGCCGGGTGGCCGCAGAGCGCACCGGCGGCGGCCGTGGCGAGCCGTTCCTGAGCCGCCACGAGTTCGCGGTCGGAGTACCAGTTCCGCAAGCCGCTTCCCGGCGGTCGGAGCCGACCCCCGGATGCCACTCGAAAGCGCTGATCACCCGCAGCTCCACCCATCGCCCAGGGCGGTATCCAGTTCACGCCGCTCATGTGCCCGGTGAAGAGGGTGACGATAAGCGCCACCCCCGCCTCACTCGCCGCGTCGGCGGCGTCAACCAGTCGACCGATGATGCGGCGGTCGACGCGGTCCGCCGTGGGCTGTGCATCCTCCCAGCGAAGAAACACTCTGATGGTGTCGAACCCGGCGTCGGCGATACGCCCGAAGTCGTCTCTGGTGGTCGCGGGGTCGTAGTCGGCGAGCCATGCCATGGCCGACGTGGCGGGCCAGTAGTTGACGCCGAGGCGGAACCGGTCCGGGTCAGCTCCCACCATTGACCACCCGCCTGTACACCTCGAGATACGCATCGACCATCCGGTCGCGGCCGAAGCGGGCCACCGCCTCCTGGCGGACGACGGAACGGTCGAGCATGGCGACTCGGCTCACGGCGAGGACGGCCTCGTCAACATCGTCGACCAGGAAGCCGGTGCGCGTGTCGTCGATCAACTCCGGCATCGACCCCCGACGGGAGGCCACCACTGGCGTCCCGCAGGCCATGGCTTCGACGACGCTGAAGCCGAACGGCTCGTCGAAGTTGACGAGATGGAGGAGGGCGTGGGCCCCGCCGAGGACGGCGTTGCGTTCCTCCCGGCCCACCGAGCCGATGTAGCGGACGCGCTCGTCATCGAGACGGGGCGCGATCGAAGCGTCGAAGTACGCCTGGTCCTGGATGATGCCGGCCATGACGAGTGGTAGCCCGGCGCGGGCGGCGACGTCGATGGCCTCGACGGCCCCCTTGTCCGGATGGATACGGCCGAAGAACAACAGATACTCGCCGGCGGACCCATGCAGGGCGAAGGCGTCGGTGTCGATCCCGTGGTGGATGGTGGCGAGATAGTCGAGGTCGGGATGGCGGTCGGCGTCGCTGATGGCGACGTAGCCGGATCGGGCGTTGTACTTCTTGTAGACAGGGAGGATGCGCGGCGACGAAACCCCGTGGATGGTAGTGAGCATCGGGGTGGGCACCAGGCCGGTATAGGTCAGTGGGAGGAAGTCGAAGCTGTTGTGAATGAGGTCGAAATCGGCGGCCCGCTCGAACACCTCGGCGATGTGAAGGCATTCGCAGACCTTGGGTTCGACGTCGGGATCCTCCGAGTACCCGTGCGGGATCACCGACACCAGACGGGCAGCTGTTTCTGAGTCGCCGGTGGCGAAGAGCGTGACGTCCACGCCCCGCTCGACCAGGCCCTCGGTGAGCAGGGACGCGAACTGCTCCCACGGCCCGTAGTGGCGGGGAGGGGTGCGCCAGGAGATCGGCGCGAGAACGGCCACCCGCAAAGGCGTTGTCGCAACGCGCACGCGCGAACTCCTCGATGTGGCTCGGTCGAGGCGTCGAACCTGCACGGGCGACCGCGGCCGTCCAGCCTAAATGAGGCGACTCTCCCAAGAGGGTGTTCGGCCAAGCTACCGGTGGAACAGGGCAACGCCGCCGGGCAACTCGTCGCCACTGTCCGCGCCGCTACGCCCGGGGGAGCTGTTCGCGTCCCCGCGCATCGAAGGCCTCCTGGCGCGCGGCGACCACGTGACGCTGGTTGCCACTGGCGACTCCCAGACCGTTGACAGAACGACGTCGTGTGCATCGACCACTAGCTGACGTCGCGCCTCGCAGCTCACGGCCGGCGCTGCGCTTACTCGTGACAACTGCAGTGGTGTCTGTTGGTCAAGTAGTAGAAGGACTCAAGTGTGATGACGACTGGCTCGTGCTGGCGTGCAGTAGAAGCGCCGACGATTACCAGGGCGTGATCGCTATCCATCGTTCAAGCCTGCTAGAGGTAGAGGCGCTGTGAAGCAAGCCGAGTGGGAAGCACTAGTTGCTGACGTACCTGTGCGTGATGAGACGGGGCGCATCGTGATGATGGCGTGGTGCGCATGGCACAAGAAGTCACACGCTGTAGGGGAGTTCGCTCCCGCTGCTCTAGGCAAGTCAGGCATCTGCCGCAAGGCCAATGCTGAGCAGTACCAGCAAGAGAGGCGCTCTCGGTGATGAACACTGGCATGGTGATCGGGGGCCGGCTTCTCCGCGGTACACCGTGCAGAGGACTGCTGCGAGAAAACATACGTCTCTCGCTGTCGGGCACCTTCACGGTTGACCCGCGTCCGGCGACACGGGCGTAGCGTGACCCCATGTCGTTCGAGTGCTTCGTGACGGCCTGCGAGCGTTGAGGGTTGGGTGGTTGTTCGGCGACTACCTCAACGGCCCTAATGGGGCAGGGGAGCGGCCCGTAGGCCGGACCATTCGGTGAACCGTCACCTCGCTGGCGTGTTCGGGTTCTATGAGCATCACGCCCGCTCGGGAGTCGATTCGATGACACGTGCCCGACCTGCGTGGGAGCTACCACACACGAGAACCTGGAGGGATGCGTTCGCGGGTGAGAGCCAGGCCAACCGACGCGCTACTTCTTGGCCGGCTCGAAGTAGGGGTTGGTGCCGCTGGCGTGGTCGGTGACGTCGGTGACCCGCACGATCTCGGGGACCGACTCTTTGATTGCTACCTCGATGCCCTGGCTCAGCGTCACGGTCGCCATGCCGCAGCCGACGCACCCGCCCGACAGGCGCAGGTAGGCGACGTCGTTCTCTACTGCTACGAGCTCGGCGTGCCCTCCGTGCGACGAGATCGAGGGGTTGATCTGCTGCTCGAGGACCTGGACGACACGTTGGGCGACGTCGCCGGACAGGTCGGGGGGCGGCCCACCGATGTGTGGGCTGGCTGGCTGGGGCGGCTGGTT
>JBDUDK010000118.1:0-12218 GCA_040002995.1 Acidimicrobiales bacterium
GAGTTGATGTAGATGTTGATGTCCTTGTCGGGGTTCTCCGACTCGAGGTGGAGCAATTGCGCGCACACGAGGTTGGCAATCGTGTCGTCGATCGGCGTGCCCAAGAAGATGATGTTGTCCTTGAGCAAGCGCGAATAGAGGTCGTAGGCGCGTTCCCCGCGGTTGGTCTGTTCGACGACCGTGGGGACGAGATAGTTGCGGATGGGCTCGTTGGTGCGGGTCATTGCGCAGCCTCCTCGGCAGCGTCGGCGTCGACGGTGCCGCCGACATCGGGGGGGTCGAGCTCTGGAGTCAGCTCAGCAAGATCTATCGCTTGGCCCTCGGGGTCGACGATCTCGACATGCTCGGTGAGCCATTCGAGGGCCTTACGCTTGCGTATCTCCGCGCGGAGGCCGGCGACGGCGTCGTTGCGTTCGTAGGCCTTGCGGACGTTGGTGATTTTCTCTTTCGCCCGTTCGGCGATTCGCGCGTACTCAGCATCGAGGTCATCGTCGTCGGCTTCGATGTTCTCGGCCGTGGCGACGGCGCGCAGTGCGAGGTCGACCCTCACCGCGTTCGTGGCGAGCACCTTGAGCTCCTCACTGAACTCGGCCGGGCTCTGGCCGCTCATCGCCAGGTACTGCTCGAGCGAGGCGCCCTGGTTTTGTAAGCGGACACCGAGGTCGTTCAAACGTCCCCGCATCTCCTCATTGACCAGCGGATCGGGCACCTCATCGACCACGAGTTCGCCGGCGGCCTCCGCGGTGCGCTCGGCGAGCGCCATCCTCGCCTGCATCGCCCGCACGATCGTCATCCGCCGCGTGATGTCGGCTCGTAGCGCGTCGACGGTTTCAAAATCCGACGCCTCTTTGGCCCAGTCATCGGTGAGCTCAGGTAGGACCAGCTCCCGCACCTGCTTCACCTTGACGCGGAATTCGATCGGCTCCTGCCCGTCGACGGGATGATCGGCCGAGAACTCGAGCGCGTCGCCCGGTTCGCTACCGATGAGTTCCTCGTCGAGTTCGGCGACCACTCCCCCGCTGCCGACCTCGTACGACCAGTCTTCGACGTTGAGCCCGGGAAGTGCTTCGTCTTCCCGCCCACCCCAGAGATCGATGCTGACGTTGTCGCCGTTGACCGCAGGGCGATCTACGTCGGCCAGCTCACCGAAAGACTTACGCAGACGATCGATCTGCGCGTCGACCTCCTCGTCGGTGGGTGTTGGGCGCATGAGCTCGACGCGCAGGCTGCCGTAGCCCGGCACGGTGACCTCTGGTCGCACTTCGACGGTTGCGTCGAACGACACAGGGCCCTCTTCGGCACCGGCGGTGAGATCGACCTGTGGCGTCGCGATGAGATCGATGTCGTTTGAACGCACCGCGGCGGCCAGGTACTCGGGGATCGCGTCGCGCAGCGCCTGCTCGCGCGCGTACTCAGATCCGATGCGGGCTTCCAGAATCCGGCGGGGCGTTTTGCCCGGGCGGAAGCCCGGCACGCGCACGTCGCGCGCGATTTTTCGAAACGCCGCATCGAGCGCCTTGTCGAACTCGGCCTCATCGACCTCGATGGAGAGCTTGACCTTGTTCCCCTCGAGCGGCTCGACCGTGGTTTTCATGAGGCGGCCGAGTGTACCGGCGGGCACCCCAGTCGCCGGTACCAACTTCCCGCGAATCGCGCCCACGCCGCGAGGTTTGCCATGATGCGCTCATGACCACCTGGAAGGCCCACAGCCTGGCCCATCCCGCGAGCGACCAACTCGATCTCGCCAAGGGTGACAAGGTCATCGCGACGGTAGACCTCGAGGGGGTTCCCGCCGGCACCGCCGGCAAGATTGTGCTCGCCAACGGCTTCAATTGGCTGCGCTACCGCGTCCGCTTCACCAACGGCATAGAGCTGAATGACCTTGATGGGCGTCATCTCAAGCCGGCGAAACGGCGCCGATCGAAGTCTTGACGATCAGCTGTACACCCAGACCGCAATGCCCTTGGGCAAGAGGTTCTGGGCCCAGATGTAGTCCATTGCACCCAGCGTGACTCGCACGCACCCGTGCGAGGCGTTATAGGCGGGGACGCTCGTGTAGCCGTGAATGGCAAAGCCGGCCGTGAAGTACTTCGGTCGCCACAGGTGGCCGAGGTCGGAGTCGTCCCAACCGCTGCTCACCTCTCTATATATCTGGAACATGCCCTCGGGAGTGACTGCATCGCCGGTAACCAGCGTATGCGACCTCAGGCCGATCTCGGTGTAAGGGATCTGAGAACCCGTCGACGCGTTGAGCACGGCGACCGTGAAGCCGCCGCGCACGATGATGACCACCTGTTTCGACTTGTCGACCTCGACGATGTCACCTGTTGTCGTGCGGGCGCGCGGGTGCGGTGCCGTCGCAATCAGGTTCGCCGTTACCTGGTCGACCACCGTGGTGCGGTTGAGGGCGTAGTACTTCTGGAAGGCGAGCACCGCCTGCCCCATGTCGTAGCCGTAGTAGCCATCGACGTTGCCCACCCAGAAGCCGAGTTCGGTAAGGCGTTGTTGGAGGGCAAGCACGAAGGGACCGGCGTCGCCTGGCTCGGCCGCGGAAAGACCAGTGGTGCTCGCGGTCCAGTAGCCCTTGCCGTCGGCCGCGCCAGCAACCGCGATCGTGATCTGACCAGTGGGCGGTGTGCCGGCGCCCGCGAAGAGCGCGTCGCCAAATGTGTAGACGCCACCGTCGGTACCGACGAGGATGTAACCCTTCTGTGTGGGCGTGGCTACGCCGGCGACGACGCGCCCGTTCGGGTTGACACCCATACCCGGTAGCGATCCGAAGAACCCCGCGCCGCCGAACGTGAATACTCCGCCTTGATCGTCGATCATCCAGTAGCCATCGCCCTGTGGCCGCGGGATGAGGTCGACGACGCGACCAATTCCGGCGGGCGTCGACCCGAAGAACTTGGCATCGCCAAACGAGAACACTCCACCGTCCGCGGCGAGGAGCCAGTACCCCTTACCCGTCGGTGACGACGCGAGCGCGACGACAGGGAGGTTCAGTCGCGCGCCGCCCATGGAGCCGTAAAACTGCGCGTCGCCGAACGAGAACACACCACCGTCGGCCGCCGCCATCCAGTAGCCCTTGCCAGTGGGTGTCGGCGCCAGATCGACGACAGGCGAGTTCAACACGAGGTTGCCCGTCGAACCGAAGAACGGTGCGTTGTACGAGAAGATGCCACCATCGGCGGCCACCAGCCAGTAGCCCTTGCCGTTGGGTGTCGCCGCCATCGAGATCAACGGTTGGTTGATCACCCCCGGCGCCCCGAGCGATGTGACAGAACCAAAGCCCTGCACACCTGAGTTGGCGGAGGCGTGTGCGACGCCGCCGCGAGAGAGAAAGAACGTAACGGCCACCGCCGCACCGAAGGCCAGCCGCGAGCCCATTGTCCGCCCGAGTTTCATGGAGCGCGAAGTGTAGGTGCGCCGCACATGTGCAAGAGGAATCCAACTCGGCCCCGGCCTTCTCTATGGCGGCCCGGTAAGTTGGCAGGAGTTGGTCTACGGGGAGTGGCGCAGCGGCAGCGCACCTGCTTTGGGAGCAGGAGGTCGCGGGTTCAAATCCCGCCTCCCCGACACCTCGTGGAAGTGAATGCTCTCTCGTTCGAACCGGAAGTTGCGGCTCCGAGCTCGAGCTGGAGACGGCCTAGTTGGTTGCCACTGACGGATGGCGACGTCACCAGAACGGACCATCCACGCTTTTGTAGAGTCGTTCGACGGTGCGGGTGAGCACCTCTAAAGCGTGGGACCTACAGGAGCGTGGAGATGAAGGCATTGTGCATCGTGTACGAAAATGTCGACGACTGGGAGGCGTATGACCGGTACCGAAGTCAGGTCATGCCAACGCTTGAGCCATTCGGGGCCAAGTTCCTCGTTCGCGGCGGCGCGTTCACGACTGTCGAAGGTGAGATGCCGTTCGGGAGAATCGCGGTGCTGGAGTTCCCCTCACGCGATGCGGCCGAAGCTTGGTATCAATCGGCCGCTTATCAGGACGTGCTCCCAATTCGGTTAGCAGCCGCCCGCTGTCAGTTCGTCATCGTCGACGCTGTCGAGACAGGGTGATACGTGCAGTCCTCCCGATGCGCCACCCCATTCGGCCAATGCAGTTCCCGCCGGCCCCTTGTTTCGGTCACTCCTCGCGTCGGTTTGAACGCCGTCGCACAAGGGTGACTCGCCGGTTAGCTGGCGAACTCGATGGATTTGACAATGGTTGCGGCGACGACCGCGAACTTCTTGGCGTCACCGCCATTGGCGGTGTGCGGGTCCACGAAGATGGTCACCGTTCGCCCGCCGACGCCCATCGCCAGGACGTCGATCGGCTCACCGTCGGCCTCGGTGTGGTAACCGATGACCGCGAAGGCCACCTCCCTTTTACCTGTTCGCGTCCCGGTGAACATCAGGCCGTCGATCGATCCCAGCTGAGTCGGTGACGCTGGCTCGGCATCGAGGTTGGATGCCCCCCGGAGGCGCACGATGGCATCCTTTGGCGGCAATGCGCCAAACGTCGCGTCCAATGTGATCTCACCGTTCTCTTCGCCCTCGTGCGCGCAGGCGTCGCATGGCAGGTAGATCTGCGCCGCGGACGCGTCGCGCTCAGCGACGATCCAGCCGGCGGGAAGGTCGACAGAGAACCCTGGGCTGAAGATCTTCGTTTGATATGTGTTGTTGCTCGCCGGGGCTGATGTGTCGGTTGAGGATGTCGAGACGGCTGCGGTCGTGAGGCTCGAAGCCGACTGCTTCTCGGATGCCGTCGATCCACACCCGACCACTATCAACAGGATGGAGACAATCCAGACCACTCGAGTGAGTTGCCGGTTGGGCCGCGACATGTCAGTACCTCCCTTCGAGGCCGTTGCAAAACCGTAGTTCACTTCAATTTTGCCGGCGTCCTATGGCGAGCGGTTTGCGCAGCGCACCGCGAGCGACCCTTGTGAGGTGTTCGAGGTCGTAGAACGGGGCGAAGGCGACAAGGAAGAGCGGGTACGGGAAGACCACATACATCAGCAGCGCGATCGACACGTGCATGAGCCACGCCGATGCCACCCAGATGTCGCGCAGCCGCCCCTTGACGAGCGCGATGGGCGAGGCCAGCTCCACAAGTACCGACGCCACAGCCATCGGGGGGAAAATCCACTCGTAGGCAACGAGCCAGCGCCCGAGCGGTGGGGCAGGGGCGTCGAGGAGTTCGGCCCGAGCCACGGAGCCGGCGACGTGATTGCGCAGTGAGTCGCTGAACATCCACGCCGTCCCACCGAGACGGAACTTGGCCAGGACTGAGAGGAGGTACGTGGCCACGGTGACCAGCGCGGCGAGTCGGACCGGCACGCCGTAGGCCTCTCGCACGACTTTGCCCGCCGGTGGCGTCGGCTCGCCGGGCCGCCAGGCGAGCGCGAGCGCGTCCGCGCTGCGAGAGAACCCGACGATGAGCACTTGAAGCACCATGACGTTTTCTAACCAAAGCACTTGGCCCCACGAGCTGCGGTACGTCGAGAGCGCCAACAGCAACAGCGCGAACAGCGGACCGGTAACGCGAAACCACACGCCGGCCATGAAGCCGACGCCCGCGACTACCGCGGCGATGAAGCACCCCACGAGTACGCCGTCGGCTACGGGCGATCCGAGCGGCGACAGCACACCGACGGGCGCCAAACGTGACGGGTCCGCGTCAACGAGCGATACGAACGCCTGAGCGCGGATCACGATGTACCCGAGAGCGAACGCGCCGGACAGTACGCGCAACATCGCCAGGCGCTCGGGTGGAGCGACGGGGAACAACCAGTCACGCACGCGGCCTACAGGCGCCGTCATCGCGTCACCGCGCACTCTGCATAGACGGTGCGTTTCGTGAGTGACGGCTTGTGTCGCGCGCGGGCGATCACGTCGTGTACCTCTTCCGCCACCAACACCTTCGCGGTCGCCGCGTCGACCCGAAGGGCGACCTGCTCGCACAGGCGGTCGGCCCGGCCGGCGCGAATGGACTGCGCCACGAGCGACTCGCCGATCAGTGGGTCATCGGTGTTGGCGACCACACGCAGCGAGAGCGGATGGTCTGCGCCAGTCGCGTCGACTCCCAGCACCACCTGGAAGGTGTCGAGTCGCCCGCGGCGAAACGCGTACATCGGGTAGGTCGAGAGCGGAAACGAGTCGTGGTTCGTGACGGCCGGAGACATCACTGCGGCGAGCACGGCGACCGCCGCCAATCGATGCACGATGCCCCAAGACCGTCGGGCGGACTCGCCCACAAGCACAACGTATCCCGACACCGCTAGTTTCAGACCGTGTGGACGGTGCTGGGCTGGGTAGTTGTAGGTGGCCTGGCCGTCCTCGCCGCGACCACGTTGCTGCACATCTCCGGATACGCCGCAGTGGCCGTGGCCCAAGATGCGTTGATCTATCTGTTGGCGTTGGCGTGGGTGGTGTTGGTCGTAGCACTCGTTGGGCAATCGTGGCTGGTCGCGGCGGCCGCTGGGGTGTTGGTGGCCTACCAGGTTGTGTTGTTGATCCCGCGACTCGTCGCGTCGAGGGTTCCTCGGTGGGTGCGGGAAGCGCCCAGGCTCGACCTACTGGTGACCAACGTCTTCATCGACAACAAGACGCCTGAGGCCCTCGCTCGCGCCCTGCTGGCGCGCGGCGGCGACGTGATGGTCATCCTCGAGTGGAACGACGGGTTTGTGCGGGCGTTCGACGCGGCCGGCGGGCACGACGCGTACCCCCACCGCCTCTTCGACCCCGCCGACACGTCGGACTACGCGGTGGGCATCGTCTCCAAAACACCCCTACTCGAGGAATCAGAGGTTGTGACGCGCGGTCCCTTGAAGTTGACGCAGGCCGTCGTCGACATGGGCGGCCCGACACTCACGATCGTCGGCCTCAACCCGACGGCTGCGGTGGATCCGGGGGGGTTCGAAGAGTGGGAGGAGCAGCTCGGCGAACTGATCCGCTATGTGCCGTCCCTGGTCGGTCCGTTCGTCATCGCGGGTGACTTGAACACGACCACCTACCGTCCGAAGATTCGCGAGCTATTGACCACCGGCCTTATCGACGCGCACGAGTCGCTCGGGCAGGGTCTGAAACCGTCGTTCAAACTCGCCGCCGACGGAGTGCTGGCGACGGCACCGGTCGTACGCCTCGATCACGTGTTCTTGAGCCACGACGTCAGGGCCATCAACGCCGAGGACCTTGCGAGCGAGGGAAGCGACCATCTCCCGTTCGTCGTCACGCTGGCGGTGAGGCCGCCAAACCCGACTCACCGCTGATCTCAACACGCCTGCGGTTCACGACCTGCCAGACCGTCCACATCGGCGCGACGATCAGAACAATCCGCAGCCACGTGATCTGGTGTTGGGCTACGGCCAGCCACGTCATCGAGCCGATCCACAAGAACATGAACGTCAGCGAGATGGGGCGCTGCTCGCGGACTGAGACCGGGTGGGGGAAGTCCACGTGTGACAACGTCAGCGCGCACAGCACCGCGCACACGGCGAGATTGAACCACCGGCTGGTGTCGATGAGGAACAGCGTCGGGATAATGACGTTCCACTCCGCCGGGAACCCTCGGAACCAGCCGTCGGCTGTCTCCTGATCGGTGCGCGCCATCCACAACGCGCTGACGAACAGGATCGTGAAGCCGGTGGGAGCGATCGTGTTGTCGGGGAGCACGGTGAAGCGGTCAAGGAACGCCACCGGCACGATGATGCAGGTGAAGTAGTCGATGATCAGGTCGAGGGCGTTGCCGTCGAGCGTTGGAATGCGTTTGCGTACCTCGAGCTTGCGGGCGATCGGACCGTCGACACCGTCGAGAATCAAGGCGACAACAAGCCAGATGATCGCGGCGCGCGCATGTCCGTCGATAATCGAGTGCAGACCAAGCATGCCGACGATCACGCCGCTGGCGGTCAGCGCGTGAACGGCCCAGGCCGAGCGAACGTCGCCCGCGCTGTATTGGCTCAAGGTCATGGGGCTTGGAGGCGCTTCCGCATGAAAGTGTCGAGGCAGAAGATTCCGTAGGCGACGAAGCCGACACCCACGACGGCGCAGAGAGCCGCACCCCACGAGTACTGCAGCAGGCGCCGGAGGGCACCATCGAGTCCGGTGGCCTCCGCCGCGTTGAAGGTCACGGCGGCGCGCACCAGAAAGAAGCCGATAATGCCCATGGCAATGCCCCGGCCTATCTCACCGATGTTGCCCAAAAGACGCGTGATGCTCGCCCGCTCGGGTGACATGCCGCTCATGTCGACGTCCTTGGTGACTTCACCTTTCTTCGCCACCATGAGGCGGTAGATGCCGGCACCGATGACTATGAGTCCGATGATGCCGATGAGCCAACGGCCGCCAGTGTTCTTCATGATCCCGCTGGTGATGTCGGTCACCTTCTGATTCCCGTCGGCGTTGCTCCGCGGCGAGCGCGCCAGTGAGATCGCCGTCAGCGCGAATGTGATGTAGAGGATGGCGCTCACGAGGTAGCCGACACGGGTTGCGGTGCCTTCGGCATCGGTTCTTCCCGGCAGGAAGGCCGTGGCGAGGCGCCAGGCCGCGTAGAGGAATAGGCCTATGGCGAGGAGGACAAGCAAGAGCGGACCGCCGCCCTTATGAGCGACCTCTTTGATGGCGCCCGTCGGGCTCGCTTCGTTCGAACCCGCCGTGGGTGTGGTCCAGCCCAGCGAACGGGCCACCACGAGGATTGCAAGTACTCCAGCGAGGACGTATACGACACCCTTCGCGAACCAGCCGACCCGGCCCAGCTTCACGGCCGCCGGATGCTCGGACGCCACGCGGGCGACAGGGTTGTGAGTGGCGGATTGGAAACTCATGCCGCAACCTCCGGATCGAGAGCCTGACGAGGCGTTTGGTGACGCCGGCGTTCGGCTGCTGCCTGACCAATGCGCACCGCAACAACGGCCACGCCCAGAGCAGCGAGTCCCATCAACGCACCGGCTACGACGTCACTCGGGTGATGCATGCCGCGGTATATGCGGGCGAACCCGATCGCAGTGGCAAGAAGAACGGCGAAGGCCCACACGAGGAAGCCGGCTACGCGGGACCGCAGTCGATGGCTGATGATGAGGGCCAGTCCGCCGTACAACGCGATCGTGGCCGCGGTGTGGCCCGACGGAAAACTCGACGTCGACGGCAAGGATCCAAGCGGCTCGACGGCCGGGCGCGGCCGGCCGACGCTGTAGTTCACGGTCAAGAACGTCACCAACTCCAAGCTCAACGCCACCAACAAGATGAGCGCCTGCCAACGGTGCCGGAGCAGGAACAGGACGATCGCTGCCAACAACAGCACGACCAGGATGCCGAGTGTGTCGGCGACTCTCGTTGCGTAGCGCGTCCAGTCATTCCACGACGCGGTTCGACGGGCGACGAACCAGCGGTTGACGGACTCGTCCCAGCGGGTCAACGCGCCGAACTGGTGAGTGATGAGGAGACCGACGCCAACGAGAACGGCGCTCATCACTGCGTACCCGATCAAGGCGATCGATCCCACGGCGACCGCGGGGTGCCAGTGACTGGCATGTTCCTCAAAACGCTCGATGGGGCCGCCGTCGTCCCTGCTGAGCGCTCGGCTTGGCCTATCGCTTAGCTCAGCGCGCCGCGAGGCAACGCCTTCGACCGCACTGTTTGTCATGTAGGTGCACATTCCCTGAGTTCAGGCAAAACAAACGTCAGGGTGTGTTTGGACTCTGGGGTCAACCGCCTTGAAAATGACTGCGCCACCGGGGGCGGGGTCCCGGTGGCGCATCAGTGAACGCGTGTCGATTTTGCGCAGAACCGCGCTGACGTTTGCTCAGGCGTTACTCGGAGCGACCGTGGTAGCGGGCGTCGTAGTCGGCGCGGTGGCTTGCGCAGCCGCAGACGCGGCCGCAGCCGCGTCTTCCTCTGCTTCACGCTCGGGGCTTTCGGCAGCCTCGTGCGTGGGGTCCTCATTGGATCCGCCACCGAGATGGTCGCCGTGATGTCCACCGTGGAAGTTGCCCGAGTTCTCCTCGGCTTCGCGCTCGGCGCTCTCGCCCGCTTCGTGCGTCGGGTCCTCGTTCGACGTCGCGGCACCTGCCGCAGGACCGATGGCATCGGCCGCAGGAGCGGGGGCCGCGACCGCGGCGGCGGTCGTGGGCGCGGACGCAGCGTCCGTAGACGGGGCGGCGGTCACGGCGGTGGTGTCGACAGGGGTCTCCGCGCCCGAGGTGCCCGGCAAACCGAGCGCGACGCCAACGGCGCCACCACCGATAAGAGCGGCGGAAAGACTGATCGCTGCGACGCTTTTCTTCATGTGTAAAGGCCCTTCGTGGGAGTTGGGGAGGTACTCGCCACGTGACAATCGCAATCGCATGTAAGAGGTGCGGGAGCCCGACGTCGGAATTCTGTAAGAACTCGCCGTCCGAGACACCTCGAGGGTTGGAGAGAGGGGTCGGGTACGGCCACCAGGAGTCTCAGTAAGATCGGCCAGCTACGCGGGTGTAGCTCAATGGTTAGAGTTCCAGCCTTCCAAGCCGACCCGGGGCCCCAGACTCGATCGTCCCGAACGTAGTTCCTCGGTTGCCATGCCTGTGGGAACATTGAATCGATGCGCCTACTGATCGTTGCCGCCATGACCGTCGCCCTGCTCGCCGGCTGCGGTGCAGCCGGAGCGGACACGCCGAAGGGGGTTCCGTTCATAGACGGGTATGCGTGCCTCGGTGGGACCGGGCCCTACGACGGCACCCGGCCGGCGCTCTGCGACGGGACGCTCGTGTCGGTAGAAACGAGTCCCGAAACGTCGGGTTAGTTCTTTACGGACAACGAAGAAAGCCCGCCTCCCGGCGCCAGAGGGTGAGGCAGCCAGGAGACGGGCAGTGTCCGCACTGTTCGGTGCGGGATCAGTTAGGCCTTGGCGGCAACGGCAGCAGCAGCGGCTTGTGCCGTGACGAGTACCTGGGCGGCAGCCACCGCAGCGGCCTTGGAAATCGTGGTCGGATCGAGGACGGCTTCTATGCGTGCGAAGGCAACAGCGTCAGCGAGGAAGTGGGCGTGCATCTCGGCCACGGCGACCCTCTGGTCGGCCGAGTACTGCCTCATCATTTCCAGCTGGGTGGTCCCCTGGGCAAGGAAGTTCTTGGCGAGGTCGGCGACGTTCTGCTCAAGGCGCCCGTAGAACGGCCCCGGCCTTAGGGCCGGGCCGTGTCCGTTTTAACCCAGGAGGGTCCTCCCGATCACAGCTGCCGCCTTGGCGTCGGCTGATGGCAACCAGTGCGAGTACACGTCGAGGGTCGTGCTCGGCCTGCTATGCCCGAGACGTTGCGCCACCGTACGCACGTCGACTCCAGAGCTGATCAACACGGTGGCGTTGAAGTGTCGAAGGTCGTGCAGGCGTGCCTTCACGCCGATGCTCCGACAGAGCTTCACGTACTCGAACGAGACGGCGTTCGGTGCCCGGAGCTGACCCTTCGGTCCGCCGAACACGAACCGTCCACGCCTGGGAAGTGTCAGCATCGACTCGACACTGACCGGAGCGGCGAGCCTCCGAGGTCGGTCCGTCTTCGTCCCCTTCAGAACCGGGCCACCCTTCAGCAGGGTGACCGACGAGCGGATCGTGATCACGTCGCCACGAACGTCTTCCCACTGAAGGGCGAGCAGCTCGCCCCTCCGTGCGCCCGTCTCGACAGCAGCCGTGAGGAACACGTGCATCCATCCCGTCGGCCTGCCCGGCCAGCCCGTGGCGGCGACCAGGAGCCGACGCACGTCGACCTCGTCAGGGATCGTGACCTGAGCCGTCCCGACCCGTGGCGGCTTCACGTGCTCGAGAGGCGACCTCTCAAGCAGGCCCTCCCGCATCGCCCACTTCGACAACATCGACACGACGTTGAAGACGTGCCGGACGGTCTGCGGCCGACGGCCGCAACGGTCCATCAGGAGCATGAGTCGCTCGACGTGACCAGCCGACAGGCTGGACACCCTCACGTCGCCCAGCTCGGGCAGAACCCAGTTCCGAAGGTACGCCTCATAGTTCTCCCGGACACGCTCCGAGACCCGCACCGTCGCCAGCCAGTCGCTGGCGACATCCCTGACCATCGGGCTGAACCGTCGCAGTCTCATTGAGCATCGTCCTCCGTTGGGTCTGGAGTCCGTGGCCCCGGAGAACGGTTGGCTAGCGTGAAGACGTTGGTATGCGGGTGTAGCTCAATGGTTAGAGTTCCAGCCTTCCAAGCTGGCTATGCGGGTTCGATTCCCGTCACCCGCTC
>JBDUDK010000036.1:0-3564 GCA_040002995.1 Acidimicrobiales bacterium
CTCACTCGGTCTGGAGGAGCCGCGCTGGAGCGAGACGATTGGCGCGATGGGCGGGGACGGCGGCGACGGCAGCTGCGAGCACGACGAGTCCACAGCCGACCAGTGTCAAGAGCAGCACCGGTATCGATGGATCGTTCAGCGCGCCGATGCTGTCGGCGAAGGAAGCAAAGACAGTTCTTCCGACAATCAGGCCCAGCGGAATTCCGATCGCGACGGGAAGCAGTGTGAAGGTCGTGGCCTGCCAGTACACAGCGCGGGCGATCCACCCGCCGTCGGCGCCTATGGATCGCAGAATGGCAACGTCCTTCCGCCGGCTCTGCACCGAAGTGAGCATCACGTGAACAACGGTCAAGAGGGCAAGGGCACCAAGGAAGGCCGCGAGCACAAAGGGGATCGAGCGGATGCGGGCGACGTTGATGATTGCGCTCGGGTACGAGGGTCTGGATGCCGCGACGCCCGTGAGGGTCGAGAGGCGGTCGGCGGTGTCAGCGGCCGCTCCGTGTCGAAGCGTGACGACCGCCGTGTTCGCAGTGGCCGCGGGATCGAGCTGCGCCAAGCCGGCCATGGTCAAAATCGCGTCCTGCCCGATGCCGTCGTTGAGCCCGATGCCGGGCACGACGACGAGTCCGGTGACATGGAACTTCCGGGTCACAGTCTCGCCATCAAGCGACACGTCGTCGCCGACCCCGACTCCCAGTGCATGGGCGGCGAGGCGGCCGAGGCCGATCTCGTCCTTACCCGCGGGGAGCCGGCCTGAGAGCACCTTGGGCGCGATATCGCCCCTGACCAGCTCCATGCCGACCAATCGAAGCGTGGCGGGTCCCACGCGCGCTTGACCGGGCGCATACAGCATCAAGCCGGCGACGTCGGCGTCGCCGTCAAGTCCCTTACGCAGCTCCGTGGAGACGGACTCTGAACCATTGCCGAATTGGAGGTCGTAGTTGTTGCCGAATCGCGCCGGCTCGCTCACGAGTCGGTCCAAGCTCGCCGCGAATGTGACCGCGCCGACGAGTGCCCCGACCGTGAGCAACAGCCCGATGACGACGGTACGCATCGACCCACCGTCTCGCTCGCGGCGCGTGAACGCGAAGCGGAGACCGGTCGATGCCGTGGATGCGCCGCTCCTCGATGCGATGGCCTCGATCACCGCCGACGGTCGACGAGCCCGGCGCGATGCCCACCGCGCGAGCAATAGTGCCGCGAGCGTCCAGAGCATCAGTGCCCCGAGCAAAGCCACCACTCCGAGAATGAGCACCGTCGTTTCGAACCGCAGCCCGACATCGGGCTCGACGCGGCGGACGAAGCCCATCGGGAAAATGCCAGACGCGAGCGTGGCGCCACCGATCCCGAGCAG
Organism: Acidimicrobiales bacterium; assembly: GCA_040002995.1. GTDB lineage: Bacteria > Actinomycetota > Acidimicrobiia > Acidimicrobiales > Ilumatobacteraceae > JBDUDK01. Next base: position 1,355 of record JBDUDK010000036.1, read on the forward strand.
GGTGCCGGTGAGGATCGGCACCGCCGCCCGTCCCATCGACTCGGAAAGAAGCTGAGCATCGTCGAAGCCGATCGCCGCCAGCCGTTCCCGCTCGTCAGGGGACAGTCGAACGTGCCGCGTGATCAACTGACCGATGGCGGCCACGGCCGCGAGCGCGGCCACGCCCGCGAGCGCCCAGAGTCCGAGCGCCTGCGCCTTGACCGCCTTCCGCACCGATGAGCTGACGACCTCGGCAGGCTGGAGGCTGAACACGGAGCTCTCGGGCAGTGAGTCCAGCTGCGTACGAAAGGCGTCTAGGTCTACGCCCGGGGCGAGCCCTACCGACGTGAGCGTGGCGGAGACACCGATGTGCGGATCGTCGAGCAACGACAGGGGAAAGATGGCGATAGCACTTGGGTCGTCAAGCGCGGAGGGACCGTCGACGATGCCGACGAGCGTGGCGCGCAGTCTCGGCCCTCCTGGGTCCGGGGTGTCGAAGCCCGTGGCGTCGGCCTGTTCTTGCGTCAAGGTCACGAGGTTGAACGTGTCTCCAAAAAAGGCATGGTTGTTTTCCACGAAGCTGCGCGATGCCACGAACTCGGCTGTGTCGGCAGGCGCCCGACCCGAGATCAAGCGTCGGCCGTTAGCGTCGTAACTGCCCGCGAACGCGATGGCGTCCACGTCTGCGTGCCCCTCAGTGGTGAAGGCTCCGAACACGAACGTGAGCGACTGGGCGGACAACGCGCCGGGCAGCGCGGCGATCTCGGCGGTGCGCGGCCGCCCGTGATCTTGAAAGATGAGACCGTCGAATGCCCCGCCGACGGCCGCGGTGTAGCGGTCCGGCGCACTAGAGGTCCGGCGGGCGCCGGCGGCGAACGTGAGCACCACCGCGCTGACGACCGCGACGATCAGCGTGAGCCCCGCGGTCGCGGGCCAGCGAGAGCGCAGCATGCACCGCAACCGGTATCCGACGGCTCTCACCAGCTAAGTAAAGCGGGTTGGGAGCGCCACCAGGAATCGTGCCACCGACACCATTTGGGAGCTGCTAGCACCCCCGCGCGCCTATCAGCGCTTGCGCTCCTCTTTCACCTTCTCGGCGTCGGACGGTTTGGCGATTTCGTCCTCGGGTGCCGGCTCATCGACCTCCGATTCCGAGACTCCGTCATCGCCGTGGGCCCGGGCCACGGCGATCTTGGCGTCGTGCTTGGTGGCGCCTTCGGCCCGATCGGCCAGCGCCTCAGCCTCCCGATCACGATCGCCGGTCGCCCACGACAGTTTTTGACGCAGGGAGGGCTTGTCGTCGTCCTTCTCGCGGGCCATACGTCCTCCTTCGGTCACGTCGCCTGTACCCATCGCGGCGTTCCTCAAAACGCAGGGGGAGCGTTTGGTCCGTTCGCGGCGCGGGTAGCACCCCGGCGAGGAGTGTGATGACCGGCCATCTCTTCGTAGGTTGCTCGGGTTGGAGCTACGCAGACTGGCGCGGCGTCGTTTACCCGACCGAGCTGTCGAAGTCGAGATGGTTCGAGCACTACACGACAATGTTCGACACGGTAGAGCTGAACAACACCTTCTACCGACTGCCCAACGAGGCCACGGCGGTCAAATGGGCCGAGTCCGCCCCGCCCGGCTTCGTGTTCTCGGTGAAGCTCGGCGCATTCGGCTCGCACCGAATGAAGCTTCGAGACCCCGAGCGCTGGTTGGCTCCGCACATGTTGGTGTTCGGCGCGCTCGGCGAGCATCTCGGCCCGACGCTGGTTCAACTTCCTCCCCGATGGCGGCGCGACGCCGACCGACTCGACGCCTTTCTTCGAGCCGCGCCTCGCTCATCGCGCTGGGCTGTCGAACTGCGCGATGCGTCGTGGTTGCATCCGTCTACGTACGAGGTGCTCAGACGCCACAACGCGGCGCTGTGCGTGCACGATCTCTTGGCGAACCACCCCGTCGAGATGACGGCATCGTGGACCTACCTCCGCTTCCATGGTCCGGAGGCAATCGAGCACCCTTACCGCGGGCGATACGGAGCCGAACGATTGACGCCGTGGTCGGATCGGATCAGCAAATGGTTACGAGCGGGTTCCGATGTGTACGCCTACTTCAACAACGACTACGACGGGCACGCTGTCGCGGATGCAACAACGCTCCGGCAACTGGTGGAGGACCGGGCAGCCTCAGGGCAGGAAGTAGCCGTTGATGTCGGCGAGTAGGTGGGTGGCGGATTGGTTGTAGATGCA
>JBDUDK010000021.1:0-36412 GCA_040002995.1 Acidimicrobiales bacterium
CAGCGTGTTTCTGTGCTGTTTAACTCATTCTTAGGCGTCGCCACCGATTCACGGAACGTCAGTACGCGGTGACGCCTCGGACGCCTTCGAGGGCGAGCGTCGGCAGATCGACGATGTGCGCGCCACCATCGGCGAGCAATACCGCGCCCATCAGCAAGGCGGCGTCGGGCGTAGCCAGGAACAGACAGATGGTGGCCACTTCTTCGGGCTCCCCCGGCCGACGCAACGGCACCTGCGAGGTAGCGAGCGCATACGCGCCATCTTGGTCGAGACCGTGTTTCGCACCGATCGCCTCCATGGCCCGGTTGGCCATCGGCGTGCGCACCCACGCCGGCGACACCGCGTTCACGCGCACGCCCCGGGGGCCGTAATCGCGAGCGAGTGAACGGGTGAGGCCGATGAGGCCGTGCTTGGCCGTCGTGTAACCGACGACCCCGGGCCCCGCGAAGTGTGCGGCGAGCGACGACACGATGACGATCGCGCCCTTCCGCTCGAGCAGCGCGGGCAGCGACTCCCGGCAGGTGACGAACGCGGTAGTCAGGTTGTTGTGAATCGCCGCTGCCCACGCGGCGTCGTCGGTCTCGAGCAATGGCGACGGAGGCGAGCCGCCCGCGTTCGCGACGACGACATCGAGGCCGCCGAACCGGGCCCTGGCGAGGTCCACTGCGGCGGCCACATCCGCGGCCGACCCGGCGTCGCCCGGCGATGCGACCGCGCCCGTGTCGCCGGCGACCGCGGCGAGCGGTTCGGAACGACGGCCCATGATGACGACATCGGCACCCTCCCGGCGGAAGAGCGCGGCCGTAGCCGCGCCGATTCCCGTTCCGCCGCCGGTGACGAGCGCGACCTTCCCCTCCAAGCGCATGGCCGCCCCCGCGAATCGTCAGGGTGTGTGCTGCGCGAGCACGTCGATCCAGGTAATGCGTACCGGCGCAGGGACACCCGAATCGGCGATCGCGGCGCCGAGGCGCGACGTCATGAACGCGCCCTGCTTTTCCCGAGAATCCCAGACCTCGACGACCACGAGCCCACCGTCATCAGTCGTACCGGCCAGGTGACTCTGCATCCCAGCCGGCCAGTCACCTTTCCCCGTCGACATCTCAATGCCCAGTTTCGAGTTCACCGCTTCGTACATGCTGCGGTCGACGCCCTCGAATTCGAGAATTATCGCTGCTGCCATTATCCAGGACCTCCCTTTCGCGGGTGCTCCGAGCGCCCGCGGGCGACCCTAGGCCCTTCGCGGGGAGGACGATGCACGCGTCTCTGGCGTTGTTCGTTTCCGCATCGCGGCAACGGAGCCGCCGATCATTAGCCCGAGGCCTATCGCGGCGACGACGTCAGTGGGAAAGTGTCGCCCCGTCGACAATCGCGACCAACTGACCGCGCACGCCAACGCGCCAACGGGCACCGCGATCGCAGGCGCGGCGGCGCCCGCCGCGACGGCGTAAGCGGTACCAGCCGCTGTGTGCGCAGAGGGCATGGACGACGAAGACGCGGATGGTCCGCGTCGGACACCAAGTCGAGGTCGCCGTCGGTGGGTGATGCTTTTGATGGCTTGAGCGGCGATCTCAGCGAGACCCCAGGCCGCAAGACCGTCGACGCCGGCTCGTCGATAGCGCGGGCCGGCACACGCCAGCGCGGCCGAACATCCCATCCAACACCCACCAGCGCGGGCGGCACTAGACAATCCCGTCGCCAGTGCGCCGCTAACCGGATCATGCGCTCGGACCTTGCGCAGCACCGCAGTGTCGACGACCCGTACGGCCGCGCGTGTGTTCACCATGAAGAGGCAGATACCCCCGCGGCTGCAGTGGTCAACCGCCGGACGTCGAATAACGACAATCTTGATCGGGTATAGGAGAAAGAGCCGTCGGTGCGACGCCCAAACTGCCCGCTTCCGCTGGGCTCGCGCCGCACCGATGGCACGAACTAGACGCGAGGGACGATGTTGGCGAGTCTCCCTGCGGGCACCGAGACGATGTAGCGCTCGGTGCCGCCCGTGAGGTCAATCGTCAGGTATTTGCCGACGAATCGCAAAGCGTCGGCGTCCATGACCTGCTCGTCGCCGTCGGTCGAGCCCACGACCGTGACGACTACCGGTCCGATCACACGGACCCATGGCACGGTGCCCTCCCGGCGTCGGTGGTGCAGCCCGCAGTCCGCGCAGTGTCCATCCGTGGCGCTCACGACGACCACCTCGCCACCACAAGAAGGTGACCGGCACATCGACACACAGCTCCTTCCTAAACGGTGCGGTCTGGCCATGAATGAGAGGCAAGACCGCCACGACCTTTTGAGCTGCCGCCCTTAGTTTGATTTCATCCGTACTTAGCCCCGACTTTAGGGATCGACCTCAAGAGCGGGTAGAGGGGTAGCCCCCGCGGCAAGGGCTCGGCAAAATCAGATCCTCACGACTCATGAGGTGATCCGCGATGTGGTTTTGCGAAGTGGGCGGGCCTCTCGTCCCGAGCGTTCCGCCAGTATCTCGGCCACGATGGAGATGGCAGTCTCGGCAGGCGTACGTGCACCGAGGTCGAGACCGGTGGGTCCGTGCAATCGGGCCAACTCCATATACGTGAGACCGGCATCTTCCAACGCGTGTCGGCGGGCCTCTTGCGTACGACGCGAGCCGAGCGCCCCGACGTAACCCACGCGGCGACGCAACGCCGCCGTGAGTACGGGAGTTGAAATGCTCGGACGGTGCTCGAGGACCACGACCATGTCGGCCGCTGTCAGTCGCTCCACGGCTTGGAGCGAGGCATCGGCGGTCACCGTTGTCGACGCCTGCCAGCCGAGCAGCTCGACTTGGTGCGTCAGCGCCTCGGAAAGCGTCGACGTACCGACAATCACGAGATGCGGGACAGGATTCCATCCCTCGATGACGAGTTCCACCTCGCCCAAGGCGACCCGGGTTGAGCTCGCCCCAGGGTGATGCAGGAGCGGTTCAGCCTCCGCTTCGGCCCAGGTGTCGAGCGCGGACAAGCCCAGCGAACCGAGGGCCGCTGCGCTGCGACGCACTACGAGCGTTCCCGCGCCATCGCCCAAGCGGGTCACGAGCGCCGCGGGCCGGCCCTCGGCAATCTCGTCCCATAACTCCTCGGGTATGTCAGCCAAACGCTGCACCAGTACGTGAACGTGGCCACCGCATGTCAGACCCACCGACGTCGCGTCGTCAAACGCGATGTCGATATCGACGAGCACATGCGAGAGGCTCGGCTCGTTCAAAAGTTGTCCACCGGCCGCAACGACCGACTCGTTCGCGAGCCCACCCAGCAGCGAACCCGCTGCGCGGCCCTCGTTGTCGACGAGCAGTACATCGTCGCTCGAGCGCGGGCCCAAACCTTGTGCATCGATCGGCCGCGCGATAACGCCGTCGCGGCCCTGCGACCGCCATGTCTCGACCAATGCCGCGGTTCGTCGCATAGCACCTCCGAACTCACCGGACACGCGTGAGCCGAGACTATCGAGGCGGCCGTGGCAACTGACACCGTGACCACCTACTCGATCGGCGTCTCGTGCCCGCCTCGTGGGCGGCAGATGTTGGACGCGCGGCTCGGCCGGCCCGTGGCGCCGCCCGTCATGCGGGGTACGTCGTGATCTCGGTGGCTTTCACGGAGGCCCAGACGGTGTCGCCGGGCCGGAGCGTGAGGGCGTCGAGAGCAGAGGCGGTGATTTCGGCGACGAGAGGGACGCTGCCGTCGAGGCGGACCCGAACACGATCGGCTTGGCGATCGATGTCGGCGACGGTGACGGCCCACACGTTGCGGGGGCTGCCCTCCGGTGCCGTCGGATAAAGGGCGACCGAATGGGGTTGGATCACGGCGAAGGTGGGTCCGTCGATTGAATCGGCCGAGAAGATCCGTCCTCCCGTCGTCGTGGTGATGATGCCGTGGTCGCCCATGCCGGTGAGCAGGTTGGCGCCGATGAGGTCAGCGATATAGCGAGATCGTGGTCGGGCGGTTACGTCGGCGAGCGTGCCGCTCTGGACGACGCGGCCCGCTTCCAAAATGATGACCCGATCGGCAAGGGCGTAGGCATCGACAGGGTCGTGGGTGACGAGGAGGCGGACACCATCGAACGTGGCGAGGTGGCGCCGCAGATCGCGCCGCACGTCGCTGCGAGCGCCGGCGTCGAGTGCAGAAAGGGGCTCGTCGAGTAACAACAGTCGAGGCTCGGTGGCCAGTGCTCTTGCCAGCGCGACACGTTGCGCTTGCCCGCCGGACAGTGATCGAGGACGGTGGCTTGCGTGATCGGCTAGCCCCACGCGGTCGAGCCACGTGGCCGCTCGTGCCCGCGCGTCGTTCTTCGGCACGCCCCGGGCTCGCAGCCCGAACGCCACGTTCTCCAGCGCGGTGAGGTTGGGGAACAGCAGATAGTCCTGGAACACGACGGCGACGGGTCGCCGGTCGGGCACCACGAACACGTTGGCAACAGGGTCGTCGAGGCATTCATCGCCGAGGGTGATATGGCCGGCCTCGAGCGGAAGCAGTCCGGCGAGGCAGCGAAAGACGGTGGTCTTGCCGGTGCCGTTCGGTCCAAGTAGCGCGACCACCTCGCCCGGCTTGGCGACGAGCTCGATGTCGAGGTTGAGACGGCCGAGCGTGCAGACGATGTGGGCGTCGAGGGTCATACGGTCTGCGGGGTGCCGCCGAGGAAACGATCGCGCAGACCGACGAGCACCCCGAGCGAGATGGCGACGAGGAGCAGGCTCAGGACGATGGCCTCGTCGGGGTTGGTCTCGTTCGCGAGATAGATCAGGAGAGGCATGGTCTGGGTCCGCCCGGGGAAGTTTCCGGCGAACGTGATCGTCGCGCCGAACTCGCCGAGCGCGCGCGCCCACGCGAGTACCGCGCCAGCGATCAGGCCCGGGCGGATGGCCGGGAGCGTCACGCGCCTAAAGACATACCAACGCGACCCGCCCAGGGTGCGGGCGGCGTCCTCGAAACGGGTGTCCTGCTGACGGAACGCGGCTTCGACTGTCAGGATGAGAAACGGCATGGCGACGAATGTCTGGGCGACTATCACTCCTGTCGTCGTGAACGGCAGCGTGATGCCGAACCACCGGTCGAGGTACTGCCCGAACAGTCCACGGCGGCCGAGGGAATAGAACAACGCGACGCCCGCGACGACTGGCGGCAAGACCATCGAAAGGGTGCACAGCGCTCGCACTAGCCCCCGGCCCGGGAATGAGACCCGGGCTAGGAGCCAGGCGAGGGGGACTCCGAAGACAACGGCCAGCACCGTCGCCCACAGCGAGCAGTAGAGCGACAGGCGCAACGCGGTGAGCGAACCGTGCGATGTGAAGATCGACCACGCGTCAGACCACGGTGCCTTCCACAACAAGCCGACGAACGGCAAGGCGAAGAACGCGATGGCTACAAACGCAAGGATGGAGGCTGGGACGGGAAGGCGCTCTCGGCCAACCCGGCGGCGGGCGGCAACCGGCCTACCCGGCGCCGTCGCGGTCACGGCTTGCCGAAGCCGTACTTCGCCAAGATCGCCTGACCGTTGGAGCCCGTGAGGAAGTCGATGAATGCCTGGTCGACGTCGGCGTGCGTCGACGCTTTGACGCTGGCAATTGGATACTTGGCGATCACGTTGATGTCGGCCGGGATATCCACGCCCGCAGCCTTAGCACCCGCAGCCATGACGTCGGTGACATAGACGATGCCTGCGTCGGCTTCCCCGGCGGTCACCTTCGTGACCACACCCTTCACGTTCTGCTCGAGGCTTGCGGGGGTGACCGTCACCTTCGCGGTGTCGAGAATCTGATTGGCGTACTTCCCGCAGGGCACTTCTGGCGCACAGAGGACAACCTTCAAGTCGGCCTTGGCGAGATCGGCGACCCCGGTGATGGCCTTGGGGTTGCCCGGCGCCACGATGATCTGCAAGAGGTTGGTAGCGAATACCACCGACGTCGTGCCGTTGAGCGCCAGGGTCGTGAGCTTGTCCATGTTCGCCGTGTCGGCTGAGGCGAAGAGGTCCGCGGGTGCGCCCTCGATGATCTGCGCCACGAGGGCGGAAGATGCGTCGTAGCTGAACGTGACGTGGGCCTCAGGGTTGGTCGTCGTAAATGAGGCGCCCACCTCGTTGAACGCCGCGGTGAGCGACGATGCTGCGAACACCGTGATGTCACCCTTGAGGGCCGGCACCGTTGTGGTCGTCGGGGCCGCGGTCGTTACGACAGCGGCGGTGGTTGCCGCGGTCTTGCCGACGCTGCTCCCACACGCCGCGGTGAGCAGGCCGAGGATGGTCCAAGGGACAAGAAGCCAACGGATCGAGCTGCTCATGGGCGGGCACCTTAGTCAGATCCTCAGTGATTTACCATTAGGACCTGAGTAGTCTGGCGGTCGTGCCTTCGACCACCAGTGTTCGCCGCGAGCCGCGCCGCGCACCGGCCCCTTCCCCGCTCAAGCTGTCCCTCGCGGAACATGTCTGCCTCGCCCTCATCACTCAAGCCGTCTCCCACGGCTGGGCCCTCGGCACGATGCTCGCTCCCGACGGCGAAGTCGGTCGGATCTGGACGCTCAGCCGTCCTCTCACCTATCGCGCCGTCGATGGACTCGTCGACAAGGACCTCGTGATGCGCCGAGGTCACGCCGCCGGCGTCGGCCGCGATCGCGTGGTGCTCGCTCCTACCGCTCAGGGCCGGCGGTTGGCCAAGCGATGGTTGGACACCCCGGTGGTACATCTGCGTGACGTCCGCACCGAACTGCTCATCAAGTTGGTCCTACGCGAACGGGCCGGCCTCGACAACGAGATCCTGCTCGCGGCGCAGCAAGAAGCGTTCGAGCCCACCATCGACGTCCTCACCACTACGCGCCGCGACGAGGACCTCGTCGACCTGTGGCGTCGCGAGAGCGCCCGTGCCGTGCGCCGCTTTCTCGACCAGGCTCTGCATCCCATCGATCTCGCGCGGCCGGCAACAGCGGACATTCGCATCAGTGCCCGAAACCAACTGCATGGCACGATCACGTCGGTGCAGAACGGTGAGGTGATGTCGACGATCAAGGCTGTCCTCAGCGATGGTCAGCCCTTGACCGCCGCAATCACGAAGGATGCCGCCGACGAGCTCGACCTCGCTCCCGGCGACGCCGTCCTGATGATCGTGAAGTCCACCGAGGTCATGGTGGCAAAAGCCTGAACCTTCACAACTCACTCGGAGTCATCATGCGACTCAGCGCCCGTAACCAGCTCAACGCCACCGTCGACAGCGTCAGCCTTGGCGGGGTCATGGCGTCCGTGAGGGTCACATTGCCCGGCGGTCAGCAGATCACCGCCACCATCACCAAAGACGCGGCCGAGGAATTGGCGTTCGCCCCCGGCGACGCCGTGACCGTCGTCATCAAGTCGACCGAGGTAATGCTTGCCAAGGACTAAAGCACTCCGACGTAAGCGGCTCAACGATCCGATAGCGCCGGCCGATAGTCGAAGTGTGCCGGGTGTGCGAGTTGACGAAGTGATCGCCCACGTCGGCGATGACTACCGCAGCCCACACGCGAACCCATGCGTCCGCCGTTGCTGTCTTGACCGTAACGACATCTGCCTCGGTTGTTTCCGGTCACTCGCCGAGATCCTCAACCGGAGCGACTGCTTACCGCCCGACATCAGATTGGCGGGAGGTGACAGGACGCGAACTGTACGCGCGCCGCTGAAAAGGGCGTGTGTGGGCGATCGCGGACTCGAACCGCGGACCTCCGCCGTGTGAAGGACGCCGAAGCGAACCTCGACGAATCCCCGGACAAATTCACGGCAGGTCACTTCGAGAACGCGGACGACGGCAAAGACACATAAACATGAGCGACCGCGCGATATCCGCGCGATGACGGTAGAAGGCGGGTCACTCCGTCAAGCAAACGGAACCGGTTGCCGGGCGTCTCTATATCGATCCAGAGTTATCCACCGCGACGGTTCAACGCAGGGGGGACTTGGAGCCGCTCGACGAAACGCGCCGCTGAACAAATTGGTGTCGACCCGCCGGGGGCCGCCCAATGGTCACGTCAGGCTGCAGAGTAGGCGAGCTCCAAGGTGCACGAGCCGCAGGATTGGCCAGGTTTCGGTGAAGTCTTTCGTGAACGCGCGGCATCGGCCCGTAGGCCTAAGTCGTTCGGACACGCGCGCATCACCACTACGACGTTTCTCCCGGCAAATGCGGATGAGTTCGGACCGAGGTGTCGAGGGCGGCCGTCAGCGACGCACTCGTGGGCTGCCTCCGGCAACGAGTCGCTCGACGTCGGCGAGGGTGGCCATCGACGTGTCTCCTGGTGTCGTCATCGCTAGAGCTCCGTGGGCGGCGCCGTACTCGAGGGCCACTTCGGCAGGGAAGCTGTTGAGAAGGCCGTAGATCAGCCCGGAGGCGAAGCTGTCGCCACCGCCTACACGATCAAGGATCTCCAGGTTCGGCCGGTGGGTCGCCTGGTGGAGCGTCCCAGCCGACCAGGCGACGGCACCCCAGTCGTTGCGACTGGCTGAGTGCACCGCCCGGAGCGTCGTAGCGACGACGGCGAGGTTGGGGTACGTCGCGACAACCGCGTCGGTCATTGCGGCGAAACCCGCGACGTCGAGTTCGGTGAGGTTCGCGTCCACGCCGGGCACCTCGAAGCCGAGCGCGGCCGTGAAGTCCTCTTCATTGCCGAGGAGGACGTCGACGTGGCGGACGAGGCGCTGGTTCGCCTCGCGCGCACGGCGGGCCCCACCGACGGCCTGCCACAGGCTTTGTCGATAGTTCAGATCGAAGGACACGACCGTGCCATGTCGACGTGCGCTGGCCACGGCCGCCTCCACCACGTCGGGGGTCCGCTCCCCGAGGGCGGCGAAGATGCCGCCCGTGTGCAGCCATCGGACGCCGTCGACGCCGAACAGGTGGTCCCAGTCGACGTCGTCCGGCCGCATCTGCGCTGCGGCGGTGTGTCCCCGATCGGATACACCCACGCCACCGCGGACGCCGAAGCCCCGTTCCGTAAAGTTGAGCCCGTTGCGGACTGCGCGACCGATGCCGTCATAGGGAACCCACCGGATGAGGCTCGTGTCGACCCCACCCTGACAGATGAGATCTTCGATGAGTCGACCCACCTCATTGTCCGCCAAGGCGGTCACGATGCCTGTGCGCAGGCCGAAGCACTTCCGCAAGCCCCGCGCGACGTTGTACTCGCCGCCCCCTTCCCATGCCCGAAATGAGCGCGTCGTCCGAATACGTCCCTCGCCGGGATCGAGTCGAAGCATCACCTCCCCGAGTGAGACGAGGTCGTAGCGGCACTCCTCTGTCGCGCGTACGGCGATGACTCGGGCCGTGTCGCTCACGGCCGCACACCCGACATAGCGGCGGCTTCGTAGGTGAGGCGTCGGATCTCGTCGAATCGGCCAGCGCGGATCAGCCCCGGTGCGACCATCCAACTCCCGCCGACCGCCAACACCGCAGGTGTCGAAAGGTATTCGGCGATGTTCATAGGACTGACCCCACCGGTGGGGACGAACCGAACACTATGGAACGGCGCCGCAAGGCTACGAAGGCCGGCCGGTCCGCCGAGGTGACCGGCCGGGAAGAGCTTGACCACGTCGAGCCCGAGCTCGATGGCGTGCATGATCTCGGTGGCCGTCGCGACACCGGGCAGCGTGGGTACGCCGAGGTCTCGGCACCGTAGGACGACGGACTCACTGAGGCCGGGGCTAACGACGAAACGTGCGCCCGCGTCGACGACCTGGCTCACTTGGTCGGGCGTGCAGACACTGCCCGCGCCGACAAGCATGCCAGGCCTTTCGGCGAAGGCCTTGAGGGCGTCGAGAGCGCTCGGTGTACGCAGCGTTATTTCGGCGCACGGGAGGCCTCCCTCCGCGAGGGCGTCGGCGAGTGGCACGACCAACTCCCTGGACTCGATGACGACGACGGGAATCAGCCGCAAGGCGCTGAAGAGTCCCGTGATGGTCTCGTTCATCAGTTCCACTCCCGAAGCGATGTACTGGGCGCGTGGCGACCGTCGCTGCCGTCCAGCGAAGCGCCGAGCAACAATCGGACGTCCGTGCGCCAGAGAAGCCGCGCCTGCCTCGCCACCTCGTCGGCGAACGCGTGCTCGGTCGGGTCGCTCGTATCGAAGAATCCCGGAAGTGCGAGCAACGCAGCAGCGGCGTGCTCGCCCGACACGGTGCCGTTGTGCGCCGATCGCGTCAGAGCGCCTGCAGGCCCTGAGGCGAGCGCGGAGTCGTCCACGGCCAACACGGCGGCGCGAGGCCCGGCGACGCTAGCGATCCAGGCGGCCAGTAGCTGCGCGCTGCGCGGCGCCGGCATTCCGTCGGCGAGGCGATCACGCACGGTCGGTACGACTCTGACGGCCAGCTTCTGCGAACCATCGCAGGCGACCTTCTTTGTCGTGTAGGGCAGAGCACGATTCGCGAACCGCGATAGCACTTGTTCCGTATAGGCATCGAGGTTCCAGCCGGGCGGCGGTTCGAGTGTCGGCATCACCTCGTTCACGAGGAAATCGCGTGTGGCGTCGAGCAGCACGTGGTCGGTGGCGGCTTGCCAGATGAAACGGTGTCCGGCAAGGAGACCCCAATAGGCGAGGGCCGAATGGGCCGCGTTAAGGATTCGAAGTTTGGCACGCTCATGAGTGGCGACGTCCCCGACCAGTTCGACACCGACTCTTTCCCACTCCGGTCGTCCCGTGGGGAACATGTCCTCGAGCACCCACTGCGAAAACGGCTCCGTTACGACGGGCCATCCGTCGACCAGGCCCAGGCGGCGGAGCATCGCCGGATCGGCGTCGCTCGTCGCGGGAACCATGCGGTCGACCATCGAGGACGGAAATGCGACGTTGCCCTGCACCCACGCGGCGAGCGACGGGTCACGGCACTCGGCGAGCTCGCATACGACCCGCGCCGTCGCCACTCCGTTCTGCGGAAGGTTGTCGCACGACACGATCGTGAAAGGCGCGGTGCCTGCGGCCCGCCGGCGAACGAGGGCTTCGAGCAGGAGACCGGGGAGCGACCGGGGTGTCATCGGTGTCACAAGGTCGTGCACGATGTCCGGCAGGATCGTGTCGAGCGGCCCTCCCGGGTTGGCTGCGCAGTAGCCGTTCTCGGTAACGGTAATTGTCACGACAGTGATCGCATCATCGACCAGTCGCGTTAGCGCGGCCTCCACGTCTTGCGACACCACGTTGATGCCCAGGAGCGCACCTACGGGCTGAACGAGCGCCGTGACATCCTCGGTGCCCCCTTGGCCGGAGGTGACTTCAACGACCTCGTAGACAAACGACTTCGCCTCGAGTGCGTCACGCACGGCGGACGAGCGCAGCGCGATCCCCCACACCGCCCCGTTTCGGGACCCGGTCCGGAGGACAGCATCGCAATACACCGCCTGGTGAGCGCGGTGGAACACGCCCGGACCGATGTGGGCGACGGTCGGATGCAGTGTCGTCCGGTCGTACCCGTCGAACAACGTGGCCGCGGTCACCGGACTGTCGGTAAACAAGAAGGGCCGGTCGGCTCACTCGACTTGTAGGTGAGTACGAACTCCCGGTGTCCAAGGCCTTCGCTAGCGGTGGGCTTGCCCGCGGCAGTCGACATGATCGCGGCGAGCAACTCATCGGCGACCTCGTCGAGGCTCGCCCGTCCCTCGAGGATCCGACCCGCGTCGACGTCCATGTCGTCCTGCATCCGCCGATAGGTCTCAGGGTTGGCACAGATCTTTACGACGGGGGAAATCGCCGAACCCACGACCGAGCCGCGTCCGGTAGTGAACAGCACAATGTGAGCGCCGCACGCGATGAGTTCCGCGATCTCAGCGTTGTCATTGATGTTCGGATAGCCCCATCGCGGCGCCCCCTCGGGCACGACGTCGAGCAAATAGAGGCCTGGCCGCGGGGTCCTCTGTCCTGGGGTGATGATCCCGTGGATCGGACCGCTGCCGGACTTCGAGTACGCGCCAAGTGCCTTCTCCTCAAGCGTCGTCAGTCCACCCTCCGCGTTGCCAGGAGAGAAGCTGCCGTGGCCCATCGCCGCGTAGTACTGGGCTGCTTTGTCGACGCGAGCGACGATCTCGTGAGCAAGCCCTTCGGTGACGGCCCGCGCCGCCATGTGCTGCTCACATCCGATCAGCTCGCCCGTCTCCTCGAAGATTGCTGTGCCGCCGGCGGCGACGAGCCGGTCAAACACACGGCCGACGACTGGATTGGCGGTTATCCCGCTTGTGCCATCCGAGCCACCGCAAATTGTGCCGACAATGAGGTCGCCGAGCGCGACCGGCACTCGGCGTGACGCAGCGGAGCTCGCGCGTGCCTCGGCGAGCCAGACGCGCCCTCGCTCTACCGTCGCTCTCGTCCCTCCTGTTTGCTGTATGACGAGTGTGGTCACAGGTCGACCGGTCCGAGCGACTACGTCGGCCAGACGGTCACGGTCGAATCCCTCGCATCCGAGCGAGACGAGCGCCACCGCGCCGACGTTTGGATGCGTGCATAGCTGTTCGAGCATGCGTTGGGCGTAAGTACTCGGATAGCACCCTCCGAACCCAATGACATGCACATCGTCGAGTCCGGCGGCGATCGCGTCGGCAACGCTGCGAGCGCACTCGACGAGATACACGACAACCGCGATATCGCGAATCCCCACCCGACCGTCGGCGCGCGCATAGCCAAGTACGGACATCGCGTCGAACTCCGTCACTGAACGGCCCCCCGATGCGCGAACGTCACGATGTAGTCACTTGCAAGGTTGTGCGTGTGCACCCATTCACCGGCTTCGATGTCGACGATCGCTGAGCCGATCGGCATCCCGCAGCGCACGATCCGCTGGCCGGAAGCGATCGCTCGTGCGGCCACCTTGTGGCCGAGCTCGATCGGTTCGATCACTTCAACGACGTCACCACGCGAGGTCCGTTGTTGGCCTGGCACGACGGCTCGAGTGGCGATGAACACATCGTCGCCGTCAGCGAGCAAGAGCAGCGTCGGCACGGGGCGCTCGTCGGCCCCGCCAGAGGAAGTCGGATCGCCGTTCACGTTGTGGCCTCTGGCAGGGGCTGACCGATGTCGACAACGGTCTTCACCACGCGGCCGGGGTTCGCCGCGAGTCGGGGCAGGTCCTCCACAATGCGAGCGAGCGTCGTTCGGTGGTTGATCCAGCCGAGCGCGTCCAAGGAACCACTTCGTACGGCAGCGATCACATGCTCCAAGTCGCCCACCGTCGCGTTTCGTGACGCCCGCACGTCGAGCTCCCGGGCGTGGAATCCCGGGTTCTGGAACGTAACCGAGCCGGTCGTGTGACCGACGAAGACGAGCGTCCCGCACGGTCCGGTCAACTCGAATGCGTTTTCCATCGATGCGCGACTCCCCGTCGCGTCGAAGACGACAGACGGCAGGGTGCCCCCTCGCCGATCGAGCAAGCGCGTCGTGAACTCGGCGTCGACGAGTAGTGCGTCGAAACCGGATTCCGATGCGAAGGCCACGCGCTCTGGCGATGCATCCCCGATTACGAGACTCTCGCTGCGGCCGCGCGCGGCTTGAGCCACGGCCAGTCCCACCGGCCCCGCGCCGAGCACGAGCACTTGATCATCCTGGCGCGGCTCGGCCCGTCTCACGGCGTGCCATCCGATGCCAAGAGTCTCGACCAACACGAGTTGGTCGAACGTGAGCGACGAGTCGCTGAAGAGGTTCACCGCCGGGAGCAGCATGCGCTCACGCATGCCGCCGTCTCGGGTCACCCCGATCACGTCGATGTGCGCACAGCAGTTCGTCCGGCCGCGTTCGCACGCGCGGCAGCTGCCGCAGGAAATGTACGGCAGCACCGCACACGGGTCACCCGACTTCACACGAGTGACTCCGGGCCCGACCGCAAGCACCTCAACGGCGAGCTCGTGGCCGAGTACGCGTGGGTAGCGAAAGAAGTTTTGCGTGCCGCCGTAGGCATGGTGGTCGGTCCCGCAAATGCCGACTCGGCGCACCGCGACGAGGGCCTCGCCCCGGCTTGGCGGCGGTGGTTCGTCGCGTTCGACGAGCACCAGCCTCCCCGGGCTCTCCAGCACTGCCTCTTGCACGCCGCCTCCTCTCCTCGTTGTCGATCGACCGGAGCGACGACCGCCGGGGGCGGACGGCCATCGCTCCGGTAAGGGGTCGCTACTGGAACTTGAGGAACTTCGACGCGTTGTCGCTCGTGACGAGCTCGGTACCGGTGTCGATGAACGCGTCGACCGCCTTGCCCTGCACCGCGTTCACTACGGCTTCGACACCAAGGGCCGCCATCTTTCCGGGGAACTGCGCGATGGTCGCCTTCATGTCGCCGGCCAAGATGGCCTTGGCCGCATCGGGAAGACCGTCGTAACCCATGACGAACGTCTTTTTGCCTTTGTCCTTGACTACCTTCGCTGCAGCGATGGCGGGATCGTCGCACGCGGAGTAGATGGCGGTGAGATTCGGCTCACGGGTGAGCAGGTCCTCCGCGACCGTGGCCCCCTGGGCCGCGTCGCACTTCGTCTCAGCGCCGCCTATCACGATCTTGACGCCAGTGTCCTTGAGAGCGTCCTGGACGCCCTGGATCCGGGCGTCGAGGGCCGGGACACCGCGCACGCCCTCCATCAATCCAATCGAGTCACCTGACTTGAGTATCGACTTCAGGTATGCGCCTGCGGCTTGCCCACCCTTCACGTTGTCGGTGGCCGCAACAGCGGTCTTCTTTGTAAACGCTGTGAGGTTGTTATCCACCAGCACAATCTTGACGCCTTTGTCGGCAGCGGCCTCCATGGCGGGGATGACTTCGACACCCATCGGGGTGATGACGATGCCTTGGAAGCCCTTGGTGACGGCGTCTTCGATCTGGGCGATCTGACATGCCGTGTCTGAGGGCGACTTGCATGAGAAGTAGGAGATGTCGACACCGGGATTCTCGGCGGCGTACGCCTTGGCAGCATCGTCCATCGCGGTGAAGAACGCCACGGGGAACTTCGTGATGAACGCCACCTTCACCGCGGCCGCCGGCGCGGTCGTGCCTGCAGTTGTCGGTGCGGGAGCGCCCGTGGTGGTTGCGCTCGTCGTTGGTGCCGCCGTCGAAGCGGCACTCTGGCTGGACGCTTTAGTGCTGCTGCCACAGGCCGAGGTTGCGAGGGCAACAAGGCCGGTGAGTAGGACGAGCTTCGTGCGGGGTCTCATAACGGCTCCTTGGTTTGGGTCGGTTACTGGTATGTGGAGGTGGTGCTCATACAGCGCGACCGCCGGCGGCACCGACGATCCAGGCGACGAGTTGTTCGTGGTTCTCGGCGGTGGGCACGGTCTCGCCTACCGACCTTCCGCGCCGAAGGACCATGGCGCGATCCGCTACCGCCATGACGTGGTCCATGCTGTGCGAGACCAGGACAACGGCGACCCCATCGGCCTTGAGCCGACGGACCAGTTCGAGCACGCGGGCCGACTCACGAAGGCCGAGCGCTGCGGTGGGCTCATCGAGCACGACGACCTTTGATGAGAACGCGACGGCTCGGGCGACCGCGACGGCTTGGCGCTGCCCGCCCGACATCAGCGCGACCGGAGCGTCGTAGTCCGGCAGGTTGATCTGCAGGCGGTCGAGCAGCTCACGGGTGCGCTCCGTCATTGCGCGATGACGGAGGAGGCGCAAGCCCCGTGGAAGCCAGGAGGGCTCGGCCACCTCGCGTCCGGCAAAGAAGTTGGCCGGCGGCGCAAGGTTGTCGAACAGGGCGAGGTCTTGGTACACGGTCTCGACGCCGTGGGACCGCACCGTCATGGCGTTCGCCGCGGTGATGTCGAGGCCGTCGAGCGTGACCGTGCCCTCGTCGAGGCGATGAACACCGCTGATCGCCTTGATGAGGGTCGATTTGCCGGCGCCGTTGTCGCCGAGCAGAGCGAGTACTTCGCCGGGGGCGACGTCGAGAGATACGCCGTCGAGAGCGACGACCGCACCGAAGCGCTTGCAAGCGTTGTGCACCTCGAGAACCGGAGTCGCCGCGATGCTCATTGCGAGCTCACCGCTTGCAAGCTGCGGAACCGGCTCTCGAGGTGGCCACGAACGACATCAAGCTCGACCGCAAGGACGATCACCGCGCCTGTCGCCATGTACTGCCAGTTGGGGTCGATGCCGAGCAGGTTGAGCCCGTTGCGCATCACCGCGATGACCATGGCACCGGTCAGGGCGTTGAGGACCGTGCCTCGACCTCCGAGGAAGCTCGCCCCGCCGATGATCACCGCCGCGATGGCGTCAAGCTCGGCCAGCGCCCCAGACGTGGGGGATGCAGCGTGCCCCTTCCCCATTGTCAGTAAAGCCGCGACGCCGGCCAGAGCGCCGCTCACGACGTACACCGAGATCAGCACCGCGGGAACCGAGATGCCGTTGCGCACCGCGGCCTCGGGACTGCCGCCAACGGCATAGATCCAACGACCCCAAACGAGGCCGCGGGTGATCAGTGTCATCAGTAGAGCGACGACAGCGACCACGAGGGTGGCGATAGGGAACCAGCCGATGCGGCCCGCACCGGGAATCCACGAAATACGGCCCGCCCCGATGGTGTTGATGATGTGCGGCGCGCCCTGGATCGTCTTGCTGTGCGACAGGTAAAGCGCCAGTCCGCTCGCGGCTGAGAGCATCGCGAGCGTCGGGATAAACGGGTGCGGAAGCCGCCCCTTCACGAACAGCACTCCATTCACGACGCCGACAGCGCAGCCTGTGGCGAGCGCCGCAGCAATGGCGAGCGGGGCGGAACCGTGGTCCCGCCAGACGATGGCGCCGACGATTGCGCTCAGCGAAAGGTTGGATCCCACCGACAGGTCGATCCCACGCGTGACGATCACGAGGAGTTGGCCGAGAGCGAGGACGGAGACAACGGCGGACTGCTTGAGCACGTTGCCGACGTTCTCGAACGACAGGAAGACGTCTGACGTGATGCTCAGGGTTGCGACGAGGAGCACCAGGATCATTAGTGGCCCCAGCCTCAACGCGGCGAGGCCGAGCATGAGCCCGCGGTGGCCGTCCCGTGGCGCCGACGTAGCGGCGCCGGCCGCCCTCGTGTCCGGTCCGTCGCGAGCAACGCCTGTCGCACGCCCACGTCTCGTCACCGATCCTCCATCTGCTGCCTTAGGTCGTTGCCTCGAGCAGCACCCCCGATTGCAGTTTGCAATATGACATTTCCTATAGCATATGGCAAGGGCAACGTGGGATATGCTTCGACCGGGCCGCGACAACAACGTCGGGAGTCACGTGACGAACCTTGATCTGCACGAGTCTGTCCTCGCTACGCAAGCCGGGCGTCGCCTCACCGAGCGGCCGCCCTTGGTCGACGACGTCCACGACGTGCTGGTCGACATGGTGATGAACCGCAGCGTCGAGGCCGGTGCGCGGCTCAACATCGACGCCCTTGCCCGCACGCTCCAGGTGTCACCGACACCCATCCGTGAGGCGCTGGCCCGCATGGAGGCTGAAGGGTTGGTTGCCAAAGAACCCCGCCGCGGCTACACGGTCGCGCGGCTCATCCGGCTCGAGGAGCTGCGCTCAATGATGGAGTTTCGTCTGTTGATCGAGCCCGCGGCGGCCGCGGCTGCAGCGGAACGAATCACTTCGAACGAGGCAGCGGCCCTCCGGGCGTTTGCTCGTAGCGGGGGCGCCGGTGACTACGACGCGACAGCCAACCGCCTGGACATGGTCTACGACGCGAAGTTCCACGACACGATCGCCACGCTCGGCGGGAACCCTTGGTTGCGAGACTCGCTCGTTCGCCTTCGGAGCCACCTGCATATGTACCGCCTGTACCACCACGCACAGCAGGCCGCCGCGACCAAGCCCGAGCACATCGCCATCGCTCGCGCCATCACGAGCCGCGATCCGGATGCGGCCGCCGAAGCTATGAGGGCGCACCTGCGAACAGCAATGAACCGTCTCGACAACGTGTTCGCTTCGGGGAAACTCGGCACGGTGCCGGCACGCTGAGATCGTGACCTCGGTCGTCGACAGCCACGCCCACGAGGGGGACGCCGCGCGGTCCTCTATCCGTGAATACGTGAGACGCGCAAGTTGCGGCCTGCATTCCAGCTCGCCGATGTCGCCGACGAGCTAATCGCTGTCGGGGTTGACCGCGTTGTTCTCGTCCAGGCCGCGGACAACGTTGCCGACACCGAGAACATGCTGCGCGCCGCAAACCACAGCGGCGGGCATCGTCGCATCGGTTCCCCTTCGGGAGCCGAACGCGGCAAAAGCGCTGGTCCGGCAGTGGCGTGACGAACCGATCGTCGGTGTGCGCCATCTTGTGCATCGAGACTCCGACCCCAACCTGTTGCGCGACGACGCGATACACAGAGACGCCTGCCGAACTCGGGGAGCGCGGACGGGCCTTCGATGTGTGCGCGGAGACACCACAGTTGCTTGTTCTTATACCTGAGCTCGCCCGGCGCCACGCAGCGACCACCTTCGTGACCCGCCTCCGTCGGGAGAGCGCTTAGGGAGCAACTCCAGCGACTTGCCTCCGAGCCCGACGCGCTGTTCTTCCCGTCTCCGAAAGGCTTGCCGATCGGCCTGTCGTTGTGGCGGCGACGGTTCTGGCAACCGGCGGTGCGCGCTGCCGCGCTGGAGCCGTTACGTATCCATGATCTGCGCCATACCGCCTTTAAACCTGACCACGTACCATCACCATCGGCGGCGGACTTCGCCAGGAGAACCCGCCGCAGGACGAGGCCGCCCTGGCCGTACGGGGCGGCCTTCTTCGCGTTAGACGACGTCAGAGCGGCTCAACCACGATGCGCTCGCCGTCAAACGTGCCAGTGAGCGAGAAGGTGGGGTTGCCGGCGCCGTCAAAGCCGTCGGCCGCGAACTTCCCGCTGATGTGGTTCCCTGTGCGCGTCCCGACTCCTCGGACCTTGTCGAGGCCACCGGTCGGCGCGCCATTCTGGTCCGTGTCGGCCGAGTAGAACGTGAACGCGAAACCGTTGTGCCCGGTGTTCTTCCACGTACCTAGCCCAGTGGGGCCACCGCCGGCATCAAGGTTGGTGACGACGCCGCCACTCGCGTACCCGCTCACGACCCGCCCGAAGGGGACCGGGTTCCCGTCGAAACTGACCGTGGAGAGCCAGCTGCCCTTCAGTCCGCCGTCCTCATCGGAGCCTTCTGATTCGGCGGCCGCAACCCCCGGCGCCACCGTCGCCGCCGCCAGCACTCCCAAGCCTCCAGCGCCTGCGCCGAGCAGAACCCGACGACGAGTCACAGTCTGTGTCTTTTCCAACTGAAATCCCCCTCCACCTGGACGCTCCCCACGGAGCGTGAGTTCGACCATCCTGCGTAGTTGTTCGATTAAGAGTCAAGGGGGTGCTCCGCGATCGTCTTCAGGTCCGCACCGACCCGGGCGAGTAACGCCCTGGTGTTGGTGATCTCGTCGAGCAACTCGAGCAGTTCCTCGCGTTTGATCGCGGCCGGCGCTCCGGGGGCGAGCATCGCTGTCGAACGTTGCAACGCCACGAGGTCGGCTTGATTCATCAGCCCACCGTAGACGAACACATGTTCGCCTACTGACGGTTTGGGGGTGCGCGTCCTATAGGCGTAACGGTTCCGGTCAAAGAGACCAGGGAGAGCCGCGTCGGCTACGGGACCGGGCACTGCGCGAGTGGCGGTTTAGGCTTTACCGCAGGTGAAATAAGCCGTCATTGTTGCGGCCGCGCCGAAGACTGCATAGCCGGTACCACCGCCCGCTAGGCAGGCAGAACCGAGTGAGACGTACTTGGCCTGGAGATCGGCGTCGGAACGCCACGGCCAGTCGTTGCAGGTCCAGAGGATCGTCGGCCACGATCCCAGCGTCATGTTCGTGTTGCCGAGGGTGCCGCGGTACCTCTGGCAGAGCTTGGCGGCGTTCGTGCTGTTCCCCCCCGCTGCAGCTCCCGCCGGAGCCGCCAAACCGGCGACCGGCACGCCGACGATGGCCGTGATTGCGAGTGCACCGGCACATGACCTTAAGGATTTGAACACCCGACGCCCCTCTCGACAGCGGACCTTCCTGGCCCACAGAAGCCCATAGTCTCAAGGTGGCCCGAACCGATGGCAGAGGCGAAAGTCCACACCACCCGGCGGGGCGGTGTTGAGCCGCACGGAATGCCCGCTCGGCGCTCGCCCGTCGAGCGGCGCCTCCTGTAATTCCGAAGTGCGCCCCTTCCAAGGCTGGCAGGGGTCGCCCGATTGGGCGAAGCCCACGCCCAGGGCCGCCTCCGCCGAGCTCACCCGCCTCGGACGCGTGCCACTGCTCATCATCGACGAGGTCGGCTACATCCCCTTCGACGGCGAAGCCGCCAACCTCTTCTTCCAGTTGATCTCGGCCCGCTACGAACGAGCCTCCGTCATCGTCACCTCGAACAAACCCTTCGGACGATGGGGCGAAGTGTTCGGCGACGCCACCGTCGCCGCCGCAATGATCGACCGCCTCGTCCACCACGCCGAAGTCGTCAACCTCAAAGGCGACAGCTACCGACTCAAAGACCGCGACCTCGGGAGGGTGCCCACAGACGACGCCGCGTGACCAGACCCCACGGAAGGGGGTCAAACGAGGGCGACGTCCTCAACGTCGATGAGAACTTCGTCGCGGCATAGCTAGCGCTGGGCGGCCACGGATGCAACGGCGTCGAGCACCGTTTGCTGGTGCGTACGGAAGAGCTCGTGGTCCGCGTCGTCGATGATCTGCTGGCGGCCGTTGGGCACCTGGGCCGCCAGGTTGCTATGTGTTGTTCGCCAGAACGAGTCGGCCTCGCTCTGGCCCGGAACTCCGCCCGCCGTCAACACGATGACCGGTACGGCAGGAAGCGGACCGGCTTGCTTGACCTGGGCGGCACTTTCATCCGACGCCTCGATTTCGGGCCAGAAGTTCTCCAAGCGAGCCGCCGCCAGATCGATCTCGTCCGCCTTCAGCTCTTCTGGTGTCAGATGATCGCGATAGCCGAGTTGAAACTCCGCGGTCCTCGGCTCGATGAACACCATGCCGGCGACCTCCGTTGGATGCTGCGCGGCGAAGAGCTGCGCGTACATCGCGCCGAGCGAGTGGGAAAGCAGCACTAGTGGCGTGGGGATGGGCGCCCTGTCGATGACTGTCTGCAGCTCGTCGGCCACACGCTGCGCCGTGCGGGGCAGCGGCCCCGGCTCGCTGACGCCCGACCCTGCTCTCTCGTAGACGCAGGTTCGATACGAGTCCGCCAGAGTGGGTTGGATCGCGCTCCACGTGGACACCGATTGGCCGGCTCCCATCTCGACAAGCACGGTCGGGGAACCGGTTCCTTGACACACGACGTGAAGCGTGTGGCCGCCAACGTCGATCATCCTGTCGTCGATGACGGCCTGATCGAGCGATGAGGTGTCGCTCGCGGTGGACGAGGTGTCGCCTGCGGTGAGAGTGGGCGTCGAAACGGATGGCCCACCACCGCTGCAGCCGACGACCAAAACAATCGAGACGACCAGCCAACCCTTGGTCGCGAAGCGCAACAGCTTCATGACCGCCCCTTCCCGGTCGCCCCCCCGACGGCCGCGCTGCACCTTAACAGCGGGCCGGCTGGGGCCCTTCGAGGACTACGAGCCATCGGATTGGGCCGCCCCCTTTTCGGGTCGTCATGCGCGTCGCGGCGCAACCTGCCGCGGCTACGTCGTCGGCGTCCTCCTCGGGCATCCCGACGCAGAAAAGGATTGCCGGCCACGACGCAAGGAACTCCGACTCACGCGCTCGGGCGCGGATCTTGTGCCGCTCGAGCAACTCGAGGCGATGGGACGATCCGCGTCGAGCGACGCCACGCGGTCGGACGTGATCGCCATCGCGAGTGCTCGGCGGTGACGTCCCCTCGTGCGGCAGCCGTGCAGCGCGTGTCATATCCGTGTCACGTCCGGCGAGTCGCGACCGATGCATCGCCAATACAGCACCACTGACCTGGACTTTTGCAGTGGGCGATCGCGGACTCGAACCGCGGACCTCCGCCGTGTGAAGGCGGCGCTCTAACCAACTGAGCCAATCGCCCCGAAGGGACGCTCAGACTACCAATCGCTCAGCCGGCGCCTTCGAGCAAGTCGGCGGCCCGTCCGAACAGGAGCGGTACCGAGCGCGCGATGCGCTCCCACTCGATGTCTGGGCGCTTGCCGGTTCGGTGCAGCATCACGTTCAGGCCGCTGATGGCCCCGAAGCGATAGCCCGAGAGAGCGCGGTAGAACGCGACTTCGTCGAGTGTCACCGAGCGACCGACGCCTTCCGAGTAGCGCTCGACAAGCATCTCGAAGGGCGGCACTGACGCGAGCGGTGCGCCGTCGGCCCAGCTATCGGGATCGTTCATCATGAGCAACCAACCGAGGTCGAGCAACTGGGCGCCGACACCAGAAATCTCCCAGTCGACCACGGCCATGAGGCGGGCGTCGTCGAACAAAATGTTGTTGGTCTGGAAATCGCCGTGAAAGACGCCGACCGTCGGGTCGGAAGGCAAATGCGAGAGCAGCAGATCGCGTGTCCGCTCCCCCATCGTCACCCACTCCGGCTGGGCCGCCTTGGCGAGGATCGGCTCCCAGAACGCGATCTCGTCGAGAAGGAGGCGGGGCGCTTCCCACCCGGCCAGCTCGCGTTCCGCGTCGAGAAGGTGCGCGCCGGCGAGCGCGTCGACGGCTTGCGTGAAGATGACGGCCGGTTCGACACCGGCAAACAACGGACCAGGATCGCGCACGTTGTACGTCGTGCCCGGAAGTCGCTCGACCATGAAAAACGGAACGTCGAACCAGCGCTCGTCGTCGCTCCAGTACCGCACCCGCGCGACGGGCGTCCCGTGCCGATGCAATGCCTGGAGGAGCGGCACCTGCCGCAACACGTCGGTATTGCCGCGGCGGCGCACCCCCTTCGGCGGCATACGCGTGACCAGCCTCTCGCGCACTTCACGGTCGCCGCCGAGAAGCGAGAAACCGAACGACAGCCCGGCGTGGCCTGGCATCGCTTCGACATCGCTGACGCTCCACTCCGATCCGAAGGTGTCGGCGGCCCAACGCCCAAGCCGATCGCGCAGATCGTCGAGATCGACGACGGCCATCAGCGGATCGGCGCCAGTCGATCGTCACCCAGCACGCCCTCGAACGCCGCAAGAGCCTCCAGGACGACTCGGTCGCCGTGCATCGGTCCAACGACCTGCAGTCCAATGGGCAACCCACTGTCGGTGTAGCCCGCGTTCACGACGCCGGCCGGCGATCTCGTGAGATTGAACGGATACGTGAAGCGAACCCAGTTCGGATCAGGCGACCCGTTGATCACACCGGGTTGGCCGGCGATGGGCGTGACCGCCGCGGTGGCGGGAGTGACCAGCAAGTCGACCCCGAGCGTGGACAGCACCTCGTGCAGACGAAGCGACAACCGATGCGTTTCCGCGATGGCCTCGGCGTAGTCGAGCACGGTCACCGAACGCTCGGCCCATTCGAGGCCGGCCCGCAGGCCGGGATCGAGCAGGTCCCATCGTTCGCGCTGCGCCGCAAGCGCCCGCAACGTGCCGATGTTGGCCAGCGTCAGAAACGTGCGAATGGGATCCTCAGGAAAGACGCTGTCGATCTCCAGGACCTCGACACCTTCCTCGGCGAGCCGCTTCACCGCGCCGAGAGTTCTGTCGGCGACTTCGGCATCAACCGGCGCATAACCGAGTGTCGGTGACCACCCGACGCGGGCGGGCAACGCCGGAAGGCCGTCGAGCGCGAACAGGCCCGGCTCGGCCGGCAACGAGCGCGGATCGGTGGGATGCGGTCCGGCGACGACCTCCAGTGCGTAGGCGATGTCGGCCAGCCGGCGCGCCATGGGGCCGCGGGCGGAGAGGTCGACCCAACCGGGTGCGTCGCCGCCGACCGCGACGCGACCAAACGATGCCTTCATACCGGTCAATCCGCACAAGGCCGACGGAATTCGAATCGATCCGCCGCCATCGGAGCCGGTGGCCATCGGCACCATCCCCGCCGCGATCGCGGCCGCACTTCCGCCCGACGACCCACCCGCGGAATGCGTAAGCGACCACGGGTTGGCCGTGCGTCCAAAGACCAGGTTGTCGGTGTCGCCTTTCCAGCCCTCCTCTGGTGTATTCGTCTTGCCGACTACTACCGCGCCCGCGGCGCGCAGGCGGGCGACCTGCACCGAGTCGGCCTCGGCCGGTGGATCGCCGGCGAAGAGGCGGGATCCGAAGCTCGTGACGAAGCCGGCCGCGGGTTCGAGATCTTTGACACCGATGGGGATGCCGGCGAGTGGACCGACCGACTCGCCCGCCGCGACTCGATCGTCGATACGAGAGGCTTCCGCGAGGGCGCGCTCGCCGTCGACGGCAACGAACGCGTTCACCTGCGGGTTGACGTGCTCGATGCGGTCAAGAGCGTGAGCGACGAGCTCGCGGGCGCCGACGCGCTTGGATCTCACCGCGTCGGACAGGCCGCGCAGCGACTCGGTCCGAAAGTCCATGGCGGGCAAGCTAGCCCTCCTTTTCGGGCGGGCCGTTTCGACACGGCGGGCCGCCGTCGCCCATCATCATGGCCATGATCGAAGGGATCGACCTCGACCACATCGCCATCGCGATGGACGACGTCGCTCTGGGCTGGCCCCGCTACCGCGGCGAGCTGTCCGGCGTGTGGCTCGGCGGCGGCGAGACGCCGGGCTTCTACTGCGGCCAGCTCCAGTACGCGAACGGCATGAAGCTCGAGCTTCTGCATCCGTGCCGCGTCGACGAGAACGACTTCCTCGCTCGCTTCCTCGTGCGGAGCGGACCGGGGCCCCACCACCTCACCTTCAAGGTGCCCGATTTACCCGCCGCGCTCGAAGAGGTCCGCGCCACCGGCCTCGAGCCGGTTGCAGTGAACTTGGATGATCCGATGTGGAAAGAGGCTTTCCTGCATCCGAAGGCCGCTCCTGGCATCGTCGTGCAGCTCGCCGAAAGCCACGACGGATTCGCGCCGGAGCCTGAACCGCCGAACTTCCCGGCCGCAAGCGCCGACGTTGCCGCGGCGCTCGAACGAGTGGTGCACCTGGTCGCTGATCTCGACGCGGCGCGGGCGCTGTTCGTCGAGTTGCTCGCTGGCGCGATCACGAACGAGGACAAGACATCTGATGGATACGTGCTCGATCTGGCGTGGCCAGGACCCGGGCGGCTGCGTTTGATTGAGCCGGTATCGGAGGTGCTCCGTTCTTGGCTCGGCCCGCGAGCGGGCCGCGTTCACCATCTGCGCTTCGCCTTCGATAGTCAGCCGGAACAGATTCGCGTCGTGGACCCCGAGGAGAATCTCGGGACCCGGCTCTTTATCGCCGGGCGCTAGACGAGCTGATCGGGGCGGAACTCACTCACACGAACGCAGCCCTTGCCAGACCGCTTGGCCTCGTACATGGCGCGGTCGGCTTCGAGCATCAGCCAGTCAGGGTCGATGAAATGTCCGTCGACGCAGGCGAGGCCGACACTGCCGCCCACCGTCATCGGACCCGTCGGAAGCTCCACCGGCCGCAGCAACTCTTCGACGACGCGTTCGGCGATGGCGACGGCGCCCTCAGTCGATGTCTCCGGGCACAGCAGCACGAACTCGTCACCGCCCGTACGGGCGAGGGTGTCGGAGGGACGGGTCACCGCTTTGAGCCGCGCTGCCAGCTCACAAAGGACGAAGTCCCCCGCAAGGTGACCATGGGCGTCGTTGACTTCTTTGAACCCGTCGAGATCGATCAGCAGCAGCGACACGGGGTTCGGCTCCGCGCGCCGGGCCAGCGCGACTTCGAGCCGGCTCTGGAGCAACGTTCGGTTGGCGAGGCCCGTGAGCGGATCGTGCAAGGCCTGGAATTCGAGCTCATCCTCCAGGCGTTTGCGGTCAGTGATGTCCCGCAGCGATCCCCAGTACTCGACGCGCCCGTCGGCGCCGCGAATCGCCTTGGCGCTGTTGGAGATCCAGACCCAGTGACCGTCCTTGTGCCGCACACGAATTTCGAAGCGGACGGGCGCGCCCGTGAGGAACTCGTTGCGAATGCCCGTCATGATGGCCAGATCCTCGGGATAGACGAGATCGAGCAACGAGACACCGAGGAGCTGTTCGGGCTCGTGGCCGAGGACTTCGACCGACGAGGGCGAAACGTAGATCAGACGAAACTCGGAGTCGGCGAGCGTGACGACGTCGGCGGCCTGCTCCGAAAGCAGCCGGAACCGGGCCTCGCTCGCCCGCAACGCGCGGTCGAGGTTGCGGCGCTCGAGCACCGACGCGATCGTCGCGCCGAGGAGGGGGAGCACGCCCCGTTCGTCGGCGGTCCATTCCCTGGCGTTGTTCGTCGTGGCCAGCCCGAGTACGCCTCGCAACTGCCCGCCGACCGACATCGGCACCACGGCTCGGCCACGGTCAACGACGCCGTCGAGGTGCTCCCATTCGCTGCCCGCGTCGGACTCACACGCGTCGTTGGTGAAAACCGGCTCGAGGGACGTGAGCACGCGTAGGCGGCCCGGGTATTCGGTCAGTTTCAGGGCGGGCGGCCTCTTCCCGAATCCGGCCTCGACGTTCCGACCGCTCCAGCCTGCGAGGTTGATCATGTGCATCGAGGCGGTCACCTCATCGACATAGACCACGTCTACTTCCATGAGGCGGCCGAGTTCGGCCATCAGACCGTCTAGTGACGCGACGAATCTCTCCGCGTCTTCGTTCAGGGCGCGCTGCGAAAGCCGGAGCGCGAACCGCTCGAGCTCGACGCGGGCTTGCATCGCGGATTCGGCACGCTTGCGTTCCGTGATGTCTCGCGCGGAGCACACCATGCCGCCGACCAGATCGTCGCCGGTGGTGGTGTTGATCTCGAACCAGACGTACTCGCCATCACCCCGGCGCAGACGGAGCTCGATAGGGGCGAGATGACCCTGCTCGTCGGCGCGACCGAGACCTTCCCTTGTATGGGCCAGGTCGTCGGGGTGCACGAAGTCGTGGAAGGTCCGACCAACGAAGTTTTCGGGCCCGTACCCGAGCAGCCGGTGAGCGGGGCCGTTCGCGAACAAGACCCTGCCCTCGTGATCGAGTACGCCGATCGCGTCGGACGTGTTCTCAAACAGAGCCGAGAGCCGAGCCTCGCTGACACGCAGAGCATCGTCGGCGCGCTGACGCTCGAGCGTGTGGGACAGGGTCTCGCCCACCTTGCGCAGGAGCGTGATTTCCTCGTCGCGCCATTCGCGGGTGCCCCTGAACATGCTGACGCCCAAATTGCCGATGAGATGCCCGCGTACCGATAGCGGGATCGCCAACAGCGCCTTGTCGGCGACGGGGAAGCGTTCGATATCCGCTCGAAGGTCGAGAGGAGCGAGCGACGTGTCGGAAAATACGATCGGCTCGAGCTTGCGCAACGCTTCCAGCCAGGCGGGGGCGAGCCCATCGTCGGCGCAGTCTGCCGCTTCTGGTGAGACTCCTTCGCCGGTCCACGATCCCACGTTCGTGAATACTTCGTTCTCGATACGT
This sequence comes from Acidimicrobiales bacterium, assembly GCA_040002995.1. GTDB lineage: Bacteria > Actinomycetota > Acidimicrobiia > Acidimicrobiales > Ilumatobacteraceae > JBDUDK01. The sequence continues at coordinate 27,400 of JBDUDK010000021.1, forward strand.
TCGATGTACGCGGCCTCTACCTCGAGCAGGCGCCCGAGGCGCCCGAGCAAGTCCTCGAGCGCCGCGATGAAGCCGGCCGGACCAAGGTCGAGGGCCTTCTGCGAGATTTCGAACGAGAACTCGTCGAACTCGGCGCGGCGCCTGGCCGCCTCTTCCGAAATGCGCCGCTGGGTGATCTCGCGGCAGGCGAAGACGTACCCGCCCGCGACCGCGTCGAATGCCTCGCCGCCTACCACCTCGAACCACCGGTAGGTGCCGTTGGCGTGGGCGGCCCGGAGCTCCACCCCGGTCATGCGCCGACCGTTGAGCACCGCGTCGAACGCGGCGAGCGTCACGCCGAGGTCGTCAGGATGGAGGAAGTCGGCGAACGGCCGGCCCGCCATCGCCTCAGGTGACCGGCCGAGCAGCGCCATCGAGATCGGCGAGCAGTACTGGATGCGGCCGTCGGTGTCGGTGACCAAGAACAGGTCGCCTGCATTCGCGAACAGCGCGGACAAGCGCGCCTCGCTCCGCCGCAATGCGAGGTCGATCCGCTGCCGCTCGAGGATCTGGGCGATCGTGTTACCGACCTTGCAAAGGAACGACGCCTCGTCGTCGCTCCACACTCTGGCCGAGTTCACCATCTCCACCCCGACGGCAGCGGTGAGCCGGCCGGCGACCCGCAAGGGGACGATCATCACGGCGCGCACTTGAGCAGATGGTCCGAAGACGTGCTCTCTTTCGGCCTGCCAGAGCGTCGGGGTCTCGCCGAGGTCGTCGACGCGCAGGCAGTCGGCCCCGGCGAGAGATTCGAGGTACGTCGCGAGACCAGTCAGCTCATCTGGCTCGTCGCGTGAGACACGGGTTGTGTGCAGCTCGGGGCGGCACCAGGCACCGAGCGTCGTGAAGCGGCTGGCCTCCTGGTCGAAGTAGTCCGCGTAGACGACATCGACGCCGAGCACGAAGCCGAGGTCGCGCAGCGTCGACGACAGGCGCCGCATGAAGCCTTCCGCGCCGCGATCGAGCGCGAGCTGGGCGAGTGATTGGAGGTAGAGGTCGTGGCGGCGACGGCTCTCGGTCGCTTCCTCTGCCGCGGTCCGGACGCGCAAGTCTCGGTGTGAAAGAACAAGGCCCTCTACCGACGGGTCGTCGAACAGCGGCGTTCCGGCTACCTCCACCGGGATCCACGATCCGTCCTGGTGCTGGAGGCGCAGCACGATCAGTTCATCGGGCGTGGATCCGACGTCCGGCGCGAAGAGCGCCGAGAAGCTGTCGACAGCTCGCTCGAGGTCGTCGGGGTGAACGAGGTCAAAGCCAGAAGTACCGATCAGATCGGCGGGCGCCCGCCCCAGGAGCTGCTGGGCCTGGCGGTTGACGTAGGTGATCATGCCCTTCGCGTCGATCACCGATACGAGGTCGGCGGTGTTCGCCAGCAGGTGCTCGGTGCGCTGGGCACCGCGGCGCAATGCCTCTTCGGCTTCGCGCTGCGCACTGAGGTCGCGCCGCACCTGGAGCCAGTGCGTGTGTATGCCGCGTTCGTCGACGACGGGGCTCGTCGTGATGAGCACCGGGTAGACGGAGCCGTTGGCCCGCTGGTTCGTGACCTCGATCGTGATCGCCTCGGCGCGGTCGAAGGCGTCGGCGAGGCGAGCCAGTTCGGTCTTGTCGGTGCTCTGCGCCTGCAGCAGACGCGGCGTCTTACCGATTACGTCGGTGGCGCGGTAACCGGTCTCCAGCTCGAACGCGGCGTTGGCATACAGAATGCGCGGCCCCAGCGGACGGCGGCTGCCCTCGGCGGCGAGCACCAACACCGAGTCGGGAGCCGCGTCGAGCGCCGCCAGCAGCAGCCGCGCGCGGGGGCCTCCGAAACCGGGAAGTTCGGCAGCCCGGGGATCGACGCGACGTGATGTCGCCGGCGGCTCGGCACCGCACCAGGGCCGGCCGAGCAGCTCGTCGATCTGCTCCGCCAACACGGGTGGCGAGAAGTAGAAGCCCTGGGCCCGATCGGCGCCGAGGCGCATCACCGCCTCGACTTGGCCGATCTGCTCGACGCCCTCGACGACCGCCCTCATACCGAGGGCATGGCTCAAGTCGATCACTGCTTCAACGATCGCAGCGTCGGCGAGCGAGCCGTCGACGCTGCTGACGAAACTCCGATCGATCTTCACCGACGTCACCGGGAGCCGGCGGAGATAGGTGAGCGACGAGTAGCCGGTCCCGAAATCGTCGAGTGCGACTTCGAGGCCTTGCGTGCGCAGACGCTGGAGGACGCGGACCGCGTCGTCGAGGTCAGAGACGACACTCGACTCCGTGACCTCGATGCCGAGCGAGCGACTGTCGATGTGATGGTCGGTCATGGCCGCCGTGATCGATCTCAACAACTCGTCGCCGTCGTCGAGCTGGGCCGCGGCGAGATTCACCCACACCCGCACCGGGCTGGCGCCGTGCCCCTGCCAGCGCGCCGCGTGCCGGGCCGCTTCTCGAATCACCCAGTCGCCGAGGTGGCCGGTCAGCCCGGTGGCCTTGGCGATGGGTAGGAACGTGGCCGGCAAAAGCAGTCCACGAGTCGGGTGTTGCCAGCGCACCAGCGCCTCCACCCCGACCACGCTGCCGCCGCTCAAATCGATCGTCGGCTGAAAATGCAGGACAAAGCCGCCGTCATCGAGGGCGGCGGTTAGCTCGCGCGGATCAAGACTGGGCAGGGATCTCCCTGCCAGACTCACCAGCTCTTGGCCCGCGCGCACCCAGGTTCATCGGCATCGTCAAGGCCGAGATGTGCGGTTATCGCGTCGCTTGCCGATCTCTAAACCTCAGACGGTTACCGGGCCGCCGCAGCGCCAGTACTCCCCCGAGCTCCGGTCGAGAAAGCCCTCGTCGACGAGATACCGCCGCAGGGCAGCGGTGTCGGCGTTCCATTTACCGAGGATGAGGTTGACTGACGCCTCCGAGTAGCGTCTACCCGGCTCGAACTCCTGGGCCAGCACCTCGAGTATCACCAGACGCTTCGACCGGGCGACTGGAATCCGCAGAAGACGCCCGTCGCGGACGAATGCCCTCAATACGCCGGTCGGGGCGTCGCCGCTCTCGTCCGGAACGGCCCGGCCGGCGGCGCCCGCGGCTTCGCGGAAGGCATCGGCGAACAGGACTAGGCGATCGTCCTCCTTCATCACCAAACCGGTGTCGACCAGACGCGACAACGCCGTGCCGGCAGCACGGGCCGAGAGCCCTGTCCGCTTGCGCACCCCTGCGAGGTCCTCCTCACCGAGGATCAGGGCGGCCACGACCTGACGCCGGCTGGCGTCGGCGAGCAGACCGACGAGGTCGCTCGAGCTCAGCACGTCATCGGTGCTCAGTAGCCGAGATTGGTGTCGACGAGGCCGATGAGGGGCGCCCCGGCCGCAAAACGCCGAACGTTGACCGTAATGCGCTCGGCGAGGAGGGGTTCGGCCATCTCGGGCGTGTTGCCAACATGGGGCGTGATTATGCAGTTGGGCAACGTCCACAGCGGATGGCGTTCCGGCAGGGGTTCTGGGTCGGTGACATCGAGCGCCGCGCCGGCGATCGTGCCGTCTCGGAGCGCGTCGACCAGATCGCCCGTGACGACGTGCCTACCCCGGGCCACGTTTATGAGAAAGGCATGGCGCTCCATCAGCCTGAGCTCGTCGGCCCCGATGATGCCCTCCGTCTCGGCGGTGAGGGCGAGAGCCAGCACGACGAGTTCGGCCCCCGAGAGTGCTTCGTAGAGACGCTCCGACTCGATGACGACATCGGCTCCGTCCATGGCTTGAACACGGTTTCGTACCACGGTGACGTGCGCGCGAAATGGTGTAAGCAACCGCAGCAGCGACTCGGTGATCCCGCCGCCGCCGAGAATCGTCACCCGCGCATCGAGGAGGTTGCGGCCGCGGGGAGGCAACCAGGTCGTGGCGTGGCTGTAGAACTGAATGCCGCGAAACAGTGACAACGCGAACCCAATAGCGAGCTCGGCCACCGGCTCGGCGTAGACACCTTTGCCGCAGGTCCACGTACGGTCATCGTCGATGACATCGAGGAACCGCTCGATTCCTGCGTAGGGCAGCTGCACCCACCGCACGTCGGGCGCGGAGTCGAGTGTGGCAACGAGCTCGGACGGACGCGCCGGCGTGCCCCACACCAAACCCTCGGCCCCGCTCGCCGGCACGAGACGGCCACCACCTGCCTCGATCGCGTCGGCCATCCAGCGGGGAGAGTTCTCGGGCGCCAGGGCGATGCGGGGCGCGCTGCTACTTGGCATGCGACTACGACGATACCCCGCGCATCACGTCACCGGCGCGGCGGTGCGTCCCACGGTTTCAATGAACTCGGCCGCGGTGACCGTGCCGGGCGTTGCTTTGAGGCGCGCCGACATCGTGGCCATGCGGCGGGCAAGCCCCTTGTCCGCCGTAAGCGTGTCGATGGCCTTGGTCATGTCCGCGGCTTCGAACGCGTACGTGGGCAGCCGCCGTCCAAAGCCGAGTTCGTCGACGCGCTGCGCATTCGCGTGTTGGTCCCAGAACAAGGGCAGCACGACCATCGGCTTACCGTGATGGAAGCACTCAGTCGTGGTGTTGTTGCCGCCATGGGTGATCACGATGTCGACCAGAGGCAAGATCGCGGGTTGGGGGACGAACTCCTCCCCCCACATATTCGGCCGGAGCTCGATGAGATCGGCCTGCGGTCCCTTGCTCACGATCACGCGGTGCTCGGTGGCGCCGAGCACATCGACGAGCCGCTGCATGAGGGCGACGTCGGCCGAGCCAAGCGATCCGAGTGACAGGTACACGAGCCGACTTCCCGGCCGGCTTTCCGCGCGCAACACATCGGGTATCTCGAACGAGGAACGTGACGATCGGACGCATGAGTCGAGGCGATGGAACGTGGGGGCCAGCGGAACGGCTCTGGCGTAGTCAGCCTCGGCCGGGAAAAGGTAAAGGTTGCACCACTCACTCACGTGCATGAACTCGAGATGTTCGAGCGCCGCCGCGCCACGCGACAGCCCAAACTCGTTGAAATCCGACCAAACCGCGCTGTGGGTGCGCTCGTACTCCTCGGCGAAGTCCTTCCACTGCGAACGATCGGCGACCGGGTAGCCGGAGAACGTCGGCGGTACGTCGGCATCGCGGAGTTCTGTGGGGTTGCACGAGACGATGCGAACCCACGGCCGTCCGCACGCATGGATGGCGGGGAACGCCACGACGTTGTCCTGCACGATGACGTCGGGGCCGACCTCGTCGAATATCTCGAGCAGTCGATCATCGGCGTGGCGCGCTCCGTCGCAGAGCGCCTGCCAGGTCGGTAGCACGAAGCCCTCGAGAGCTTCGATGGTCGCGCGCCGGAAGATCGGAGCGGTGTCGCGGATGAAGTCCTTCCAGAACTGGCCCGGAACTTCGGGCTCCGTGGGCGCCGGGGTCAGCCGCATGAGCCGTTCTTCGAAGCCTTGGGTCTCAAGGTTGCCCGCGAAGCTCTCCTCGATGACGAACACCGCGCGATGGCCGCGTGCTTGCAGAACCTCGGCGATGCCGACGCAGTTGTTCGTCGGTCCGAACGCGCCCTCTGGGAAGAAGACGACGGTGAGGCCGTCGGGCATCGCTCAGGCGACGCCGGTGATCGTTGTTGCTATTTCCGAACCGGTGTCTCCGGCCCGGCGCAACACGAGCGCCACCAACGCCAACGCAAGGAGAGTTACGAGGAACATCAACGTCGCGGCGGCACCGATGTCGGGGCGCAGAATCGAGTGCAAGGTGGAGAACACGTACACCGGAAACGTCGCCGAGTTCGGGCCGCTCACGAACTGCGACACGATCGTGTTGTCGAGGCTGAATGTGAAGGAGAGCAGGCCGCCCGCGAGCAGCGCGGGCGCCACGAGCGGCAGGGTGATCTGACGGAACGCGGTGGAAGGCGGCGCATACAGATCGGCCGCCGCCTCCTCGAGCGACTCGTCGAGGCCGGCCATTCGCGCCCGCACGATCAACGTGACCACCGCCGACGAGAACAACGAGTGGCCGATGAAGAGCGGCGAGAGGCCTTCCCGGAACAGCCAACGAAACGGCGACCACCACTCCGCGAGCTTGATGAACCAGGTGAGGTAGCCGATGGCGTCGACGATCTCGGGGGTGACGAGGATGAGAAACACGAGGAGCATGAACGGTTTCGTCCACTTGCCGCCCCGGCGGGCCAGCGCGATGCCGGCCAGACCACCGAGTATGACGCTTAGCACCGTCGCCCCGACCGCGACCTTCAACGAGTTACCGATCGAATGCTTGAGTTGTTCATTGTCGAACAGGAGTCGGTAGCCCTTGAGGCTGCGGCCTCCCCAAACGAGGAACGAGTCGCTCTTCGTGAATGAGTAGATGACGACATACGTGATCGGTAGGAACAGGAAGATGTAGACGAGAATCGACCACGCGCCAAGACCGAGGGTGACGAGGTCGCGTTTGCGCTTGCGCGGCGCGGCGGAGCGGGCAACGACAGTCATGCTGCGACCGGGCTGGGATCAAGGGACACCGCGCGGCGGCGGCGCAGGATCGTGCGCACCGAGATGGAAATGATGCCCGACGCCGCGATGATCAAGAGAATCGAGATGATCAGCACGACAGCCACCGCTGAGCCGAGCGCGTTGTTCTGCGCGGTCAGGAACTGTGAGGCGACAAGGGCGCCGGCCATGTTGCCCTTGGCGCCGCCAAGGACCGCGGCCGTGATGTAGTCGCCGGCCAGTGGGATGAACACGAGGAGCAGACCGGCCACGACACCGGGGGCGGCCAGCGGCAGAGTCACCTGGAAAAACGTTCGGATGCGATTGGCGCCCAGATCCTTGCTCGCCTCGCGCAGCGCGGGATCGAGGCGGTCGAGGGCCACGAACACCGGGAAGATCATCAGCGGCAGGTAGTTGTAGACGACACCGATCTGCACGGCACTAGCGGTGTCCAGCACTCGGATCGGCGAGCCGCGCAAACTGTTGCTCTGCAGGAAGTTCGAGAGGAAACCTTTCGGGGCCAGCATGATGCGCCAGGCCAGAGTCCTGACGAGGAAATTCGTCCAGAACGGGATGATCACAAGGCCGAGCAGCACGCCCCGCCACCGCTGAGGCACCCGGACGGCGAGCCAATACGCGATGGGAAACCCAATCAGAAGGCATAGGGCCGTTCCGATAAGCGAGATGCGAAGGGTCTTTGTGAGGACGTCGAAGTAGGTGCCGTTGAGCGTGTCGCGGTAGCGGTCGAGACTCGGATTCGACAGATCGACGCGGCCCGCGGAGCCCTTCACCTTGGCGCCGAAGCTGTTGATGGTCACGAGCACCAACGGGACGACGAAGAAGCTCAGGTACCAGAACCACGACGGGAGGGCGAGGATGAACTTCGGCAGCCAGCGCCGCCGAGCCCGCGGAGGCTTCTCCGCGACGGCTCCCAGGTTCCGTCCCGCCGCGTCGGAGGCGGCGGCCTCCACCACGGTCATCCTCCAGCCTTGGCCTTGGCCTTGTTGTAGATGTCCACGAGTCGATCCTGGGCCGAATTAATCGCGCCGGCGTCCATGGTCTTCACCTGCTCGTCGGTGAAGAAGATCATCTCGGGGTACTTCAAATCCTTGGGCACCAGATCGAGCACGCCCTTGATACCGGTGTTGTAGCCGTGGTACGCGAGATCCGTCACCGAGTTCTTCGGGTCGAGGATGAAATTGATGAAGTCGTAGGCGGCATCAACATTCTTCGCGCCTTTGAGAATGCACCAGTTGTCCATCCAGAGTTCGGTCACGGGCGCTCCGAGACCCCACTTGTACTGCGTGGGGTCCTTGCCGGCGTCGATGAGCCCGACCAGGCCCTGCCGGGCATCTCCGTTCCACACTTCCGACAGCGCGTAGTCACCCTGGGTGAGCTTGATGCCGGGATAGGAGTCAAAGGCCTTGATGTGTTGGGCGAACTCGTCGATCGCGAACTTCTCGCAGGCGTCGAGGTCTTCCTTCTTCTCGGTCGTCCACGGGATCCCGTTGGCCCAGAAGTAGATGCCGCACACGCCCTCCGTCGGGGTGTCGAGCAGCGACGTCTGTCCACTCGCCTCGTTCTGCGCTGCCTTGATGAAATCGGCCCACGTCTTGAGCTCCGTCTTGACGACCTTGGTGTCATAGATCCAGCCCGTCGAACCCCAGTCCTTGCACACGCTGTACTTGTTGCCGGGATCCCAGCTCTGGTTGGTGTACGAGACGTCGATGTTCTTGAAGTTGGTAATACGGGTGAGGTCGAGCGGCTCGAGCAAACCTTCCCGGACCATCTGCGGTATGTAGACGCCCGTGGGGACGACCATGTCGTAGCCCGACGTGCCCTTGGAGGTCGTCAGCTTCTGGATCGCTTGCTCTACGGAGTCATAGATGTCGGTCGTGATCGTGCCGTATGACTTCATGAGGGAGGGATCGTCGTACGCCGCCCACGTGTAGAGGTTGAATGGCTTACCACTGCCCGTCGGTCCCGGCACCTCGGTGGTGCCCGTCGTGTCGCCGGGCGCGGCCGACGTCGTCGCTCCTCCTCCCGTGGAGGCGGTGGTTGTGCTCTTACTGCTGCCGCACGCCGCGAGTGCGGCCGTGGCGGCGGCGCCCGCGCTCAGCCCGAGGAAGCGGCGACGGCTCAGACTCGCCGCAATGCGGCTTGCGGCGGATCGGGAAACGAGGATCTTGATCTCGTCGTCGTTGGCCATGAAAACCTTCTTTCAGGTCGCCGCTGTGGCGGCGTCGGTAGTCGGATCTGGAATCACCAATCGCGCCTGGCGGGCGGAGAAGATCTGCGCCGCCTCGGCCGGCCACGTGCACCACACGGCCTCGCCGACGGTGAGCCGGGGCGCGTTGTGGCGGGGCAAACGGACGAGGATTTCCCGACCGTTCACCATGACCACGTATTGGATGACGTCGCCGAGATGGGAGATGCCCGCGAGGCTTCCCACCAGCACGTTGGGCGCGGGCGGCGGGTCCCCCGCCGCGAGCAAGATCGACTCTGGGCGAATCGCGGCCAGCGCCGGTTCACCTACAACGACAT
>JBDUDK010000025.1:0-3495 GCA_040002995.1 Acidimicrobiales bacterium
TCCGCCACGGCGAGGACGGCCACCATCACAAGCTTGCGCATGGCCTCCACCGCGTTGGCTTCCGCCTTCACGACCTCGCGGTATCTCGCGCCCTGGCGATCAGTCCCCGCGAGCAGGATCTTTTCACCCATCTGATCCTTCGACTCGAAGTGGTGATAGAGGTGCCCGACAAGATGCCCACTTCGTCGGCGATGTCGCGCACCGTGGCGTGGAGATCCTCCTGCGGGCAAAGACCGATGCGTCGGACTGCAGTATCTCTTCCCGACGTTTGGGGTCGTTGGTGCGAGATCCGTTAGCCGTCTTCAACGGGGGCAGGGGCCATAGCCGCGCTACTGCTTAGTGGCGGCCGCGAGTTCGGCGGCCTCTGCGTCGCGCTGAGCCCACCAGTCGCCTCCGAATGCGACGCGCCGGATGGCGTCGGTATCCATCGGCAAATGGCCGACCTCGTGCGTGGGCGGGGGCGCCTCGGCGACGGTGTTGGTCAGCCGCCCGACGCCCGTCACCTCGACTTCGACGACGTCGCCGATGTTCATCGGCCGTGAGTTCGCGGGAGTACCGGTGAGCACGATGTCGCCGGGAAGGAACGTGATGTGGCGGCAGAGGTCGGCCATGATGTAGTTGATCGGGAACGTCATGTTCGACACCGGATCGTGCTGCACCACCGCGCCATTCACGTAGGTGCGCAGCGTCGATTCGCGGATGTCGACGCCCGACACCAGGCCGGGGCCGATCGGGCAGTAGCCGTCCTGGCCCTTGACCCGAAGCATCGACCCGGCGTCGGTCTCGCGAAAGTCGTGCAATCCCACGTCGTTCGCGGGCGCGAATCCGGCCAGGTAATCCCACACATCGTCGGGTGCGACGTTGCGCATCGGGCGGCCCACGACCGCGGCCACCTCGCCCTCGTAGTTCATCAAGTGGCTATCGGCCGGCCGGTAGAGCACTCCTCGGTGGGAGTTCAGCGCGGTGGTCGGTTTCTGAAAATAGGTCGGGGTGGTCAGCGCCGGAGCTCGGAACTCGACACGACGCGAGTCGTAGTTCAGATGGATGCAGATGATCTTGGTCGGGTCGCACGGCGCCATGTAGTTGGCAGTCGCCTCGCCGACACTGCGGCCGTTCGCGAGTATCAGTTCCGCTCCGTCTGCCGACACCGTGACCCACTGGGGAGTCCCCCCGTCCAGAATCCGGCGCATCTCCCGACGCGGGCCATCGAGCACACTCATGTCGTTCCCCTTTGCCGCGGTGGCGCGAGTCTGACGTCGAACAACCGAGGGTGCAAGCAAGTGCTTGGTTGCACCCCCGGTCTCTCCGTGGCAATGTTGCCCCGAGCGGCGCGTGTCGGACGCCAGCCCGAATGTCCAAATCGACAACGAAGATGCCAAATAGTTGCCAAGTAAATTTGGGGGTCAGCGATATGTCGAACACGCCGTCGAAGCCGTCATCGGGTGCCATCGTCTCCCACCTCGTCTTGACGGTCCGAGACATCGAAGCGACCCACCGCTTCTACACCGAAGTCCTGGGGTTCGAACAGTGCGGCGACCTCAAAGGCGACCTCGCCAAGTCGGCGATGCGCTTCTACCGCGGCACCGCCGACACGCACCACAGCATTGCGTTCGTCCAGGCGAAGGACCCCGCGTCGGCGCCCGAAGACCCCAAATGGGAGGGCTTCTTTCCCGACGCCCCCGGCCTCAACCACTTCGCTCTCGCCTATCCGAGCCGCGAAGCCTTTCTCGCGCAGCTCGCTCACATGAAAGCCAAAGGGGTCGAGTTCGTGCTGCGCGTCAATCACGGCATGACGCACAGCGTCTACGTGTCCGATCCCGACGGTAACGGCGTCGAGGTCCTGTACGACCTCCCCGCCGAAGTGTGGGAGAGCGACGTGAACGCCGCGCTCAATTACGTCGAGCCGCTGCCTACCGAAGGGCCCGAGACCCTCGAGGACAGCGTCGACTACAAGCGGTTCTCGCCCAGCAACTCGTAGCTAGGGACGCGCTTTGCGCCCCGCCGCGAGCATCGCGTTCACGAGCTCGTAGGGTCGCGACCGGTCGGAGTACAGCATGTAGCTCGCGATGCGGTTGGTCCGCGGCGACGCGAGGTAATTGCGCTCGTAGAGCTCGTTTCGCGATCCCAACCCAGAGCCGACGTAATCCCATGCCAGCCGGTAGAGCGCGGATCGCTCCTCCGCGTCGATGCCGTTCGCGCCGTGCAGGAACTCGTCGATGAGCGGACGTAGGCGGGCGTCGTCGAGCATGGCCCGGCTCGGCGTGGCGAGCAGGTTATGACTGCCGATTGTGAGCAGGATCTCGTTCACGCGGGGAAACCAGACCGCGAGCAGCGCGCGCATGGGGTGCAACGGGCGACCGTCGGGGAACCATGCGCCTTCGCCGCGGTCGTACGCGTGCTCCTCGGCCAGGAGGACGGAGTTACGCGTGACCTCGACATAACCCAAGAGCTCACCGAGCATCTCGAGCGTGTGCGGGCTCGTGTCGTTGACGGCCTCAGCCAAACGGGAGGCGAGACCGTACGCGAACTCGAGCTTGGTGAGGGCCCGGATCGTGGTCTGCTGCATGATGTTCGGCCACCACGCCGTGGGCATCATCACCGAGTTGTAGACATCGATGTTGCCATCGATGAAGACCCGCTCGCGCGGCACCTCGACATCGTCGTAGATCACGAACGCGTCCTGCTCGTCGAACCGGCTCGAGAGTGGGCGATCGAACGGGTCAGCACCGGGTGTTGATGCACTGTCGCGGCAAAGGAAGATGAGTCCCGGGGTGTCCATCGGGATCGAGAAGCTGAGCGCATAAGGGGCCGGCGCATCGGCCGGGAGCGGATGGCCCGGATAGACAGCGATCTCATCGGAAAACGGCGCCAAGGTCGCGAGGATGCGGGCCCCCCGCACGACGATGCCATTGGCCGTTTCGCCGACTTTGTGCAGCGGGACGGGGTTGTCGGCAAACGACATGTCGGCCACCCGATCGATGGTCGGATGCACGATCGTGTGCGTCAGCGAAATGTCTTCGCGCGCGAGTTGCTTCTGGAAAGCCTGGAGGTTGGCCGTGCCTTCCTCGTTGCGACCCTCGGGACCGAGCCACGCCTTCGGTTCACCCGCGAATCCGGCGAACGTGACGTTCATATAGTCGGGCGTGCGACCCATGAGACCGACGGTCGCCTCCGCGATACGCACCAGACCCCGATGGCGGCGCCTCAGATCGTCCTTCGAGCGAGGGATCATGTGACTCACGTTGATCGGCTCGGCGGTTTCGGGGTCGGGCATCAAGCAATCGTCGGGATATTCGTGTTGACGGTCGAACACGGCAGCCAGTTCGCGCGCCGCGCCGGCGAACGCGGGATGCTCGGTGACGTCGTCGACACGATCGGCGCCGAGCCACACCTCGCGATTCCTGCTCCTCAGACCCTTGAGGAACTCTTCCCCGGTCCGTGCCCCCACGACCACCTCCCAAATAGACGCCCCTAAACAGACGCTCCTACAGACGC
>JBDUDK010000088.1:0-35724 GCA_040002995.1 Acidimicrobiales bacterium
GCGAACAGCGTTTAGGGATCGGCTGTGCGCACAGCTCGGCGGGGATTAGTCGCGTTCTTTTTGGGATCCGCTGGCGTCGGTTCGGCATGCCAAGTGCTGATCCGGTGAACCCACACACCTCAGCGGACGCCACCGAGGCGGCCTTCCCCGCCCCACGATCCAACCCCCACCGAGAAACCGGGTCGAGCGCACCCGCTGAACCAGGCCTTGACAAACCCACGCTGCATAAGGTCACAACCCCTCGCTGCATAGGGTCGCATAGGGTCACACACCTGCACCCCGGTGCGTGCACGTGCCGCGCGCGGCCATCGCGGTTACCGGCCTCTACCGTTCACAGCCCACCTCAGGAGTCGTTGACCAAGCCGCCGTGCGCCGCGAACTCAACCAGCGGCTCGGCGTCGACTGACTGACCCACCCCGGTCAACGACGCGTGTGAGATCGCCGGCATCCCACGGAGGCTCGTGCGTCCGTTCTCCACTCGTCACGAGGAGATCGAGATCGAACTCGAGCGCCTCGGCGCATCAGGATCCAAGGCCGGCGACGACGCGACCCTCGCGACCCGAGAGTCCACGGCGGCCATCGATGCCGAAGGCATCGTCTCTCGCTAGGAGCACGAGGCCGACGCCTCATGATGGGGTCAGCCAAGCTCGACTCGCTGCTCCGGAGCGCGGCGTTGCAGATCGTTCATATGCCAGTTAGCGCGTCGGCGTGACCGCCGAACGCCTTATCGACAAGGACTCGACGTTCACTCGTCACCACGTCACCCAAGCGATTGGGGCCGTCCAGACTGGCGGCGCATCAGCCGCCGACATCGATCGGCTCACGGCCAGTGTGCTGGCCCGTCCCGCGATGTGGCCATCCACAACCCGACCGCGCCCAATCGACAACCGGATGGAGCAGCGCTACACGACTTGCCGGCTGATCGCGTTGGAAACGGCGACGCGATCGCGTCGGTTGTCGCGCCCCGCACCGGGGCACTCGCGCCAGAGTCGGTGACAGTCGCGTGTGCAGTCGCGTGTGCAGTCGCGTGTGCAGTCGCGTGTGCAGTCGCGTCGCTCGGCGAGACCACCGCGAAGCGGTCACGCGACTGTGCAAACAGGGCAACGCGATCGAAGACCTCGTCGAAAGGGCCGGTACGGGCAAGCCCTAGACGTTGGCCGCGGTCGCGTCCGATTACCCGTCTACCGGCTGGGACATCGTGGGAGTCGCGCCGTCGGCACGTGCAGCGCGCGAACTCGACACCGGCGCGCTGGGACCCGCACGTAGCCCACGATCGCGTCCAGGTCGCCGACGATCCTGTCGCGTTCAAACGGAAGTCGACGGCTGGTGGACCGCCCACACCGCGGGCAGCGACGCCCTCCCGCGGCCGGCGCTCGAAGAGAGGCCCAGGCACTCGACTCGCCCGGCGCCGAGCGACCGACGAAGGCCTCCTCGCCCGCCCCGCGCTCACCGTCTGCGACCGAACGTTCCCCACGGGCCGCCTACCTCCCTGTCTCGCGCCCAACAGGGTGCGATCCTTTACCCGACCGGCCGCCGAGATCGGCGAACGCGACCACGCCAGCGGTAGAGCCTCCCGACGGTTGCTCCCGCGGTTGCTCCCGCGAGATCTGATTCGTCACAATCAATCCGGCCTGAGCTGGGCATACGGAGTCAGAGCCGTGCGCCTAAGAGATTCCCTCAGCTCCACGAACGTCCAGCTAAAAGCACGTTTTGGCCTTCGGACTTCCGTCGTCTGGTCTCGGTCGACGAGCCGTGGCTCAGTCGTCGGCTCAGGGGAGTTCAGACGCGGCCCCGCTCCATACGAGCGGGAAGAGTTGGTGCGCCCCGGGAATCCCCTTGAGCTCCACATGGCGCGGTTCGCCGAATTCGAACGTGCCAAGGCTGCGGGTCAACTCCGCGACTAACGAGGATACGAGGATCTCCCTCCCGTGCGCTGCCGCCGCCACTCGCGCGGCCATTATGACTGCACGGCCGAAGAAGTCGTCGGCCTTCCGAAGGACCTCTCCGGTGTGTAGACCGATGCGTACTCGTAACGCCTCGCCGTCATGGGGTTGTTCGAACGAGCGTTGAAGATCGATCGCGCTGCGCAGCGCGCGACTCGCGGAAGAAAACGCGAGCATGTGTCCGTCGCCGAGCGACTTCACGATGCGTCCGCCCTCGCGCTCGGCAACCTTCGCGACAACATCGTCGTGCCATCGCAACAGATCGAGCCATTTTTGGTCGCCGAGACGCAGGGCGGCCTCAGTTGAGGCCTCGATATCGCTGAACGCGATGGTGACGGTCCCATCGGCGGCAGCGGACGCGGCCAGGTTCGGGCGTTCTTCTTGAACCGCCGCCGCGAGGTGCTCGACCGTCGTGGTCAGTTCGAACCCAACCGTCGCCTCGTTTTCGACACCGACCGAAATGTGCCATTGCACGAAGCGCCACATACCCCGGTCGAGGTGGAGCACTCCCGTGAAGCGCAGCTGCGCGGTAGAGCCGTCCCCAAGCAGAAGTGTCGGACGGGCTGCGGCCCATCCGACCGTGCCTTCGCTGAACGCCTCGATCTCTCCCGCGTCGATTGTCACGCCGCCCGCCGCGAGCTCACGCAGCTGAGCCTCGAAAATACGACCAACGGTGTCGTAGCCGGGCCACCATTCGTCGGGATCGGTCCCTATGAAAACGACGCCCGGGACGTCAGCGTGCAGGTTTAGAATGGTGGGGGTATCTCGCGCGTTGATCGCGGCGAACATTCGACTGACCACGGCGCGCAGCTCAGGCGACGGCTCCATGACATCTCCCTTCAGTGATCATCTTGTCATCGAGTTGGACTACGACTAGAGATCTGTACCCGCGGCCGTAGTGTCGGGGCGATGAAGAATCGGGTCGTCGTCAGCGGGAGTGCCCGCCTCGCGGTGAGTGAGCTGGGTCGCGGCTCGGCCGTCTTGCTCATTCACGCCGGCGTCGCGGACCGTCGTTCTTGGTACTCGGTCATGAACTCTCTCGCCGACCGCTGGCGTGTCGTCGCCTACGACCAGCGCGGGTTCGGCGACACGGCGTATGAGGCCGAGACCTATTCGTCGGTTGACGATTTGGTCGCGGTGCTCGACGCCCTGGAGGTCGAGCGAGCCGTCATCGTTGGGTGCTCACGGGGAGGGCAGGTCGCCTTCGACGCGGCATTCCGGGCCGCACCACGAGTGGCCGGTCTTGTCCTTATCGGCAGCGCTCCCGAGGGCGCACCGCCGAGCCCACTCCCAAGCGCGACCGAGGCGCTTTTCGACGAAGTCGATCGGGCTGAGGAGGAGGGCGACATTGTCTGTCTGAACACGCTCGAAGCCCACCTGTGGCTCGACGGCCCCGAGAGCGCGGACGGACGAGTCTCGGGACCTGCCCGCGACCTGTTCCTCGATATGAACGGACGGGCACTGGCCGCCCTCCCGACCGGCGAGCACGAAGCTCCCACCGCCGACTGGCGCAACCTGAGCGAGGTGCGGGTGCCGACAGTCGTGATCGCGGGGCGGCTCGACCTGGCACCGATCCAAGCACGAGCGCGCGAAATG
Source organism: Acidimicrobiales bacterium (assembly GCA_040002995.1). GTDB lineage: Bacteria > Actinomycetota > Acidimicrobiia > Acidimicrobiales > Ilumatobacteraceae > JBDUDK01. Next base: position 3,540 of record JBDUDK010000088.1, read on the forward strand.
TCCGAAACCATTCCCGGCGCGCACCTGGTGATGCTTGACGAATCGGCCCACCTCCCGATGCTCGACTGCCCCGAGGTGCTGGTGTCGGTGCTCAGTCGGTTTCTTGAAACCGTCGTGTCCTGATCGCGGTCACTTCGTCGCGCTGACCACCTGCGCGCTGATTCGGGCTTCGAGATTGGTATGCCCATGTCTCTCGAATCACCCATCGTGGACCCAGACGATGGACAACCGCATTCTCACTGACCAACATGTGCGTCATGGGAGACGTTGATTGGGAGCTGCGCGAGGCCGGTCCACCCGACGCCAAGCACACTGTCTTGCTGCTTCCCGGTGGGATGTGTAGCGCGGGCTCGTACGCCGAAGTCATGGCTGAACCTGCTCTCTCGGGTATGCGGCTGGTTGCCGCAACATTGCCGGGCCACGCGGGCGCGCCGCCGCCGGACGACTACACCGTCGAGAATTACGGGCGACTCACGGCCGCGCTGGCGAAACAGGTCGGCGCGGACGTAATAGTGGGGTTCAGCATGGGTGCGTCCGTCGCGCTCGAGATGGTCGTGTCGGGCAACTTCACCGGGCCGGTCGTCCTCCTCGGTATCAGTCTCTCGCTCCAGGATGAGGCCGTGTTCTTCCGTGCGATCGTGAAGCTCGGCAGTGTGCTGGGCGGCCTGCCCAGCGCCGTGCTGGCGAAAGGCGCGGCCGCGATGGTCAAGCGCGCCCCCCTGCCGCCCGAACGTCAGAACGAACTCCGCGACGACTTTCGCAGGAACGTTCCGCAGCACATGCGCCATGCGTTGCGCGAATACGTCCGGTGGCTGCACAAGTACGACGATCCGGCCGAGCGGCTGTGCCGAGCAGCGGTCCCGACCTGGGTCGTGCACGCCGAAAAGGGGGACGGCGGGCTCACCGTCCACGAACGCCGCACACTCGAAGCGTGCCCGCACGTGCACCTCGTGACGATTCCCGGAGCCGTGTTCTTCCTGCCGAACGAGGTACCGGAACGGATCGCGAATGTCGTTGTCGAGGCTGTCCGCCAGGTCAGCTCCATCGGCTGACGTTCGACGACTCTCTGCCGATCTGAGGTCAAGCAGATTCGATGTGATCGGCTACTCCTGTTCGATCGAGCACGGTATGCGTACCCCGCGGCGCAGGGACCGAAGACGGGCGTCACTCTTGCAGAAGAGGCGGTTGGCGGGACCTCGGAGTTCTGGGGGTAGCTACCATCCCCGCGTCGGGGAGCCTGTCCCCACTTGTGACGAGACTTCGGCTGGCGTCGGCGACCATCTCGACGGATTGTCTTACACCGCCGAGCAGGTTGCGGTGTTTCTCACGGGTGGATACAACGCGTCGATTGTGCCCGCGGGTCCGAAGTTTCAGCTTCGGATAGTCGGGATCGTGCGACGGCCGCTTGACCTGGGTGACCGAGGCGCGGCAGGCGGCGAGTCGCGATCAGACGCCGAACCGCTGCGCAGCAAGAGGGGCCCTGAGGGCTCCCGGACGGCCGAGGAAGTAGCCCTGGCCGTATTCCACTCCGAGGTCGCACAGCGCATCGAACTCAGCCGCCGTCTCGATTCCTTCGGCGGTGACGAGCGCACCGATGTCGGCGGCGAAGCGCACGAGCGCCGCGGTGAGGGCGCGTTTGGCCGGGTCACTGTCGATGTCGCGGACGAGGTGAAGATCGAGCTTGATGACGTCAGGAGCAAGTTTGAGGATGTGCTTGAGGCTGGCGAATCCGGCCCCGGTGTCGTCGACCGCCAGTCGGGCTCCACGAGCGCGTAGAGCGTTCATGGTCTCGATGACGAGGTCGTAATCCTCGATGACGTGGTGCTCGGTGAGTTCGACGACCACCCGAGCCAGCGGCCAACCGTCGAGTGTCGGGGTGAACGTTTCGCTGCACAAGGTTGGGGGCGAAACGTTGACGGCCATGTACTGGCCGGCCGGCAACGCCTCGAGGCTTTGCAGTGCAGCGACCATGGCCGTGATCTCGAGCTCAACTCCAAGTCCGGTCGTCGCCGCTTCCTCGAACCACACATCGGGCCCACGGGGAGGGTCCTCGTCGAATCGGGCGAGGGCCTCGACACCGACCACGTCGCCGGAGGCGAGCCTGACGATGGGTTGGAACACCATGCGCGGCCCGCCACACAACATGATGCGTTCAATCGCGGCAACCTTCATTTGCCGAGCCGCGGCCACCGCCTGGTCGGAGGATCTATAGGTCTGGAGGGCGGCGGCGAGGCTGTTGTTGTGTTGCTTGAGTTCGCGGTGGCAGAGCCGGATGGTCAGCAGGTTGCGTACGCGCAGCAAGATCTCATTGACGTCGATCGGCTTCGTGACGAAGTCATTGGCGCCCGCACTGAGCGCGGCCTTGACCGCGGAGTTGCTGTCGTCGGCGGTGAGCACGAGAACCGGAACGAAGTCAGTAGGCGACATCCGGCTGCGGAGGGTCTGCAGAAATTCGAGGCCACCAATATGGGGCATGTACAGATCGAGCAGGACGAGATCGGGTTCCCAATCCCGGCAGGCATCCAGCGCGTCCATCGGATCGGTGAAGCCCCGTACGTCGGTGTAGCCGGCTCGACTCAGGACCTTAAGAACGAGCGCGACGTTCAGGCTGTGGTCATCGACGACCACGATGCGGGCCTGCGTCATCTCGGGGACGGTCACGTTGTTCTGCCTGCTGCTGAGTGCATAGTCAGTGTCGGCATGATCGGCCGAGACGCCCCGAACTTGAGCGGCCGAGGGCCACGGTCGGGCGCCAAGTAGGTTCGCCGCATGTTGCGCAGCCAGGAGCGCTATGTGCTCGACCTCGCTGACATGGAGGCGTGGATCCGGGCCCACGCCCGGCCCGGGCAACGCATCCTCGAGATCGGGTGCGGCGACGGTGCCCTCGTACGACGACTGGCGAACGACTTCGACATGCTCGGGGTGGATCCTGAGGGCCAGAAATCGAGTGTCGTACGGGCCCAGCGGTTCGAGGACTTGGACGAGGAGCCGTTCCACGTCGTGTTCGCAAGCGTGTCGCTACATCATCTCAATGATCCGACGCTCGCGCGTGACTCCTTGCGACGGCTGACCGCGCCGGGCACAAAAATGCTCGTGCGCGAGTTCGATCGTCTGACGATGGACCACGAGCCGACACTGCGTTGGTGGTTCGAGCACCGCAAGACCCGCGAGCACGCGCCCGACAGTGAGGAAGCACCGCTTCCGGATTCGTTCGAGACATTCGTGCCCGAGTGGCGATCGATGATGGAGCACCACGTGCGGCCCTGGCCCGATGTCCGCGCGCTGTTGCATTCCAGCGGCTTCGAAACAGTGCGCGAGGAGTCGATGGCCTATCTATACCGATGGGGTATCGGCGAGGACGTGCGCGCGGAAGAGGAACGCCTCGCCGCCGCGGGCACTATCAATCTCGTCGGTCGACGCTGGACCGGCCGCCGCTCGAACGACGCGTGAAGCGGCCGCTCTCCTCGGGAAGCAACGTCTGGGTCAGGACGTCGGCGAGCCATTTCGCGTACTGGTCGTCGGACCAGCCGTGGCCGTCGCACATCATCCTCGCGACATCGGGGCTGGCGAGGGCCCAGATCGTTTCGGCGGCGCGTTCGATACTGACTCGAAGCGGTCCGCGCGCCGCGATCCAGCGTGCGGGTTGTCGCATGTTGCGCAGCCGGTATCCCTCCATTTCGGAGTAGATCGCCGCCATCTCGGGTTCAACGGCCGAGGCCGTGCGCATGATCTCGTACACCGGACGGACGCGCTTCGAGATTGTCGCGATGTCGCGGGCGAACAAACGGATCTGTCGGCGCTGATCGCGTTCGTCGCGCACCGCCTGTGCCTCGGGTCGCTCCGTCACATTCACAGCGCCCGCCGCCGGGGCCAAGCGGAGATCGATCAGCGCGGTGAGCACTCGCGCCTTGTTGCCGAAGACGGCATACACGGTGTCGACGGCCACGTTGGCCCGGTGAGCGATCTCCCGGATCGTGGTGCGCGCGTAGCCGTTCGACGCGAACAAGTCGCCCGCCGCTTCGAGAATCCGCACCCTCGTCTGGGCGGCGTTCTCCTCACGGACGGCCGACGAGTACGAGCGCTTCTTGACGGGCGGCGTCTTCTTGACGGTATGAGCCATTTCGTCCTAGTGTCACTAGTATCAATATACCGGATCTCGGACAATAGCGAGCGGAGTAATCATGGCCGAACTGCTGACCCTCCCACCGCCTCCCGAGGCGATCGCCGCGATGATCGGCATCCCGCACACGCGGATCGCGCCGGGCATTCTCGCCACGCAGCAGGGCCCCGATGGTGATCTCGGTCCCGAGGCGGCGGGCGCGATCCTCATACTGCAGGCGACGTTCACCGATCCCGACGGCGCGAGCAGCTTCTGGGAGGCCGCGGTGGGGCTCATGGCGATGCTGGCCGACGCGCCCGGTTTCATCCGCCGCTACAGCTTTCTCGACGGACCGAGCATCACGTTGATCGCTCTTTGGCGCACCGCACTCGACGCCAAGGCGTTCGCCGCCACCCCCGAACACCGTGGCGCCGTGCGCGAGCTCTACAAGAACCGCTGGCAGTACAGCCACTTCTCGGCCATCTGGGAAATGACCTCGAATCACGGTCGGCTGATCTTCTGCGACCACTGCGACGGCATCACGGCCGCGTCCGAAGGCGTGTGCCGGGGCTGCGGTGTAGAACTCCACGATGTCCATCGCCAGGCCTGAGGCGCCGGCGGCCGTACAGGACTTCGTTCGCGCCCTCGACGCTGCACTTGGAGAGGTGCTCAGCGAGGCCCTAACCGCGACGTATCTGCACGGTTCCGCGGTGCTGGGCGGTTTCGTCGAGGGGTGGAGTGATGTCGACGTGCTGTTCATCGTCGACTCGCCTTCTGCTGAAGAGGTACTTCGCAAAGCCGCACACGCGCTTACCTCAGCCTCGGCGCATTGTCCCGGACGAGGAGTTGAGCTGAGCGTCGTGACGGCGGATGGCGCGAGGCACCCCGCCGCGCCGTGGCCGTTTCTGCTCCACGTGACGACGGATCCGGCGGATGCCAAGGTGGTCGTCGGACCGGATTCTGGCGGAGATCCCGACCTCGTAATGCACTACGCGGTGTGCCGGGCGGCGGGGCTCGCAGTGCGAGGTGGGCCGCCCGAGGCGGTCATCGGTGAGATCTATCGCCACGATGTGCTGGCGTACCTCGATCGCGAGCTCGCCTGGGGAATGCGCGCGAACTCCGAGGCTTACGCCGTGCTGAACGCGTGCCGCGCCTGGCACTACGTGCTGAAGGGCGAGATCGTGTCGAAACTCGACGGGGCGCGCCTCGCAATCGAGCGCGGTGGGTCGGATGAGCTGATCCGCTCGGCCGTGGCGAGGCAACTCGGTGACCGAGCCGACCGAGCGCCCTCGACCGCCGCCGGCGCGTTCGTGAGCGATGTGCGCGAATTCCTGCGCGCTCGTGGCTCGTGAGATCATGCGCCAGTGCTTGATGTGTCGAGCGACATCACGATCGACCGCCCCTTGGGGGTGGTCGCGAGTTACGCCGCCGACCCCTCCAACGCGCCCGAGTGGTACGCCAATATTCGCTCGGTGGTGTGGGAGACCGAGCCGGTCGTCGAGGTGGGATCACGTGTCGCGTTCGTCGCGCAGTTCTTGGGCCGGACGCTCAGCTACACCTACGAGATCGTCGAGTTCGTCCCTCGCGCTCGGCTCGTAATGCACACCGCACAGGGCCCCTTCCCGATGGAAACGACCTACGTCTGGTCGCCACGAGGGGAGGGGGCGACTCGCATGACGCTCCGCAACCGGGGCGAGCCACGTGGTTTTTCGAAGACGGCCACTCCGTTCATCGCGGCCGCCACCCGGCGCTCGAACCGCAAGGACCTCCAGCTCCTGAAGTCGATTCTGGAGTCTCCTGAGTAAGAGTTTGGCAAAGATTGATTCGAACGTCCTGCGCCGGGGTAATGGGCTTCCATCAGGAAAAGGTGCGTGGAGGTTCTCTCATGACCGTGCTCGACGGGGCTGGGTGGCGTTCGTACCCATCATGGGAGGTCTTCGGGCAACAAACCGCGCTCGGCTGCACGCTCGCGGTGCCGGTCTCTCGCCATGACCACTGGCTCGGCGCACGCGGCGCTCCCGTCACCATTGTTTTCTACGGCGACTACACCAATGCCGCGAGCCGAAGTGTTTACGCCGACCTCAAACAGATCGAGAGCCTCGCGGGCCGCCGGCTCGCCGTTGTCTACCGCCACCTCGTCGACCTCGACTCTGACAAGGCTGCGGTGCGCTTCGCAGAGGCGGCCGAGGCCGCGGCGGCCCAAGGCCTCTTCTGGGCTGCCCACGACCGTTTCTACCGACGCGTCTATACGTCGAGCGACGACATCGCCACGGCGGCCGACGAAATCGGCCTCGACCCCGACCGGCTGCGGCACGATCTCGCTCACCGAAGTTTCCTTCCCACCGTTCTCGCTCACCGCAACAGTGCCCATGCCAGCGACGCGCACAGCGCACCACGCATGTTCATCAACGAAGTGGCGGTGCCGGCCGACGTCGAAGTACGCGACCTCTGGACACTCGTGCAGGAAGACCTTCGCCGCTCCGAAGAGAAGGTTCACCGGCCCAAGGCCGCACGCGCGACAACGTCCCCGCACGACTACAGCGCGTGGGTTGCCCGTCGCCGGACCCGTCAGAGCGCTCCCGCGGCTACTGCAGAGACCGCGTGAGCAGGAGCGCAAACCCGTCGCTCCACGTTGACAACGCCAGCTCTTTCACGGCCACAAATCGCACACGGCGGTAGAACGCCCGGGTGCCCTCGTAGCTGTCGGCCACCCCTGGTTCGGGCACCGACGGTCCGAGAGTCATGACACACAGCATCTCAACGCCTTCGCGCGTAAGCACGTCGACGACGCACTCGACGAGACGACGGCCGATTCCGCGGCGGCGGTGTTCGGCATGCACTGCGAGCCACGTGATCTCGGCCGCCTGCGACGTGGAGGCCTCGAGCGTGACGAATCCGATGATCACACCGGCCTCGTCGGCCACCCAGCCCTGCTGCGTGCGCACCGCCGCCGCGCACGCCTCGATCCCGACGGGATTGCCGAAGAAGTACGGCAGGCTGGCGAGCACGGCGTCGCACGCTGCCGCATCGCCTGGTTCCAGTGGCCGAATCTCCACGCCGCCCATCATGCCGGTTGCCACGGGCAGGTAGCGTCCGGCCATGGATGTCGGGGGACGTATCGCAGTCGTGACCGGGGCAGCGGGTGGCATCGGGAGTGCGCTCGTGCGTGCGCTTGTCGCCGGTGGTGCTCGAACGGTGGTGGCCACCGACGTCGATCTGGCGGCGGTTGCCGGGGACGGAACTCAGGTGTTACCGCGCCGGCTCGACGTTGCCGACGACGCGGCCACTGCGGCGTTGGTCCATGACATCGAGCGGACGGTCGGTCCGATCGATTTGTGGTTCGCCAACGCGGGCGTCGCCGGCGGCGGCGGACCCGACGCGCCCAACAAGACCTGGGATCTGCAATGGCAGGTCAACCTGATGTCGCACGTCTACGCCACCCGGGCGTTGCTACCAGGTTGGCTGGCTCGCGGCGAGGGCCACCTCGTGACGACAGCGTCGATGGCCGGCCTGCTCACCTCGCTCGGCGACGGCGTGTACGCCGCCACCAAACATGCGGCGGTCGGCTACGCCGAATGGTTGGCTATCACCTACGGCGATCAAGGTGTGCGGGTGAGCTGTGTATGCCCGGGCGCTGTCAACACGAACATGTTGCGCAGTGGAGCGGGCGGCGATGCGGCGAAAGCCTCGGCGGTGATCGGCGGCGGCGAAGTGCTCGACCCGGACGAGGCCGCCGCCCGAATCCTTGCGGGAGTGGCCGAGGACCGCTTCCTTATCTTCACCCACCCCGACTTGCAGCGTTTCGTCGTGCGCAAGTCCGAGGACCCCGACCGTTGGATCGTCGGCATGCGCCGGCTGTGGGCGCGCGCGCAGGAGCTGCTCAGCCCGTAAGCACCGCGAGCTCGTGGGGGTCGGATGCGCGCCTCCGTCGCGCCAACACCGGCCGCAGCGCGATGCCGATAGCCATACCGAGCCCGAGAAGTGCGGTTGCGACAATGCCGTCGAGCAACCAGTGATAGGCCGGCACCGTGACCGCGCACCACGTGAGCGCGGCGTGGAGCACGCCGAGCCAACGCCATCGACTCTTGCTGACCATCACCGCCGCGACGCCGATCACCATCGCCCAGCCGACATGCATCGACGGCATCGCCGCCAGCTGACCGACCGCGCCACTGCCGCCCTTCGAGTACACGCTCGGCCCGTAGATGGCCCCCGCGTCGACGAAGCCGAGTTCCGGATACATGCGAGGCGGTGCGAGAGGAATGGTTTGGATGAGCGCACACGTCAGCGACACGAAGCCCAAAACGTTGCGCCAGTACGCGAAGCGATCGCGATGGCGCACGAACATCCAGACGAGGAAGATGCCGAGCGGGAAGACGTGGCCGACGATGTAATAGATGTTTGCGAACTTCATCAACCAGGTCGCGTGGAGACACCAGTGTTGGATCGTCGCCTCGTTCGGTAGATGGACCCACCGTTCGAAATCCCAGACCGACCGGCCACGCGACCGTGCACCGCTCGCGCTGGCGATCGAGATCTCCCCGAGACGGATCCATGCCGCATACACCAACGTGAGGATGGCGCTCTCGCGCGCCACGTCGACCACCGCGCGGAGCCATCTTCCGTTGGGCCGAACGACGACGCTGATGAGCGCGAGCACCAGCGCGCACCAAAGCGCGGCCTTCCACGGCAACCACATGGTGGCTCAGGCTACGGGCCGACTTCGAGCGGGGCACGATGCACTGACACGGCGTAGTTCGCGCCGGTCGAGAACGGTTCACGGTCCCAGGTGGCCCACCGCTCGACGAGCTCGAGCCCGGATGTTCGGCAGTCGTAGTCGTAGGTGTCGAGGTCGTAGCCCCGGCCGAGCTGGAAGCCGGCCACCAGCGCTCCGCCCGGCGCGACGTGGCGGCGGCATCCCGCCACCAGCGCTGCTTGCGTCCCCGCCGAGGTGAACAGCGGAACGTTTCCGGCCATCACGACGATGTCGAAGGGCCGAGCCAGATCTAGGTCGGCGAGATCGGCGACGACCCATGTGACCGCCGGTCGGCGCCGGCGAGCGGCGGCGATCATGGAGGCATCAGCGTCGACGCCAACGACGTCGACTCCCCGACGCGCCAGTTCCACGGCCACCCGGCCGGAGCCGCAGCCGGCGTCGAGCACAGCGCGGGGTCGCAGTGTCATCACGAAGTCCGCCTCGCCGTGCACGTCGACTCCCGACGCGGCGAGCGTGTCGAACCGCTGCTGGTAGCGCTCCCCGTCCCAGCTCACGGGCTCAGAGGACTTTGTGGAAGTCCATCGTGCGCCAATGCTCGGGACGCAGGCGCACGATCACCGCGCTCTTCGGAGCCGGGTTGTTGTCGGCATACCACTTGCCCAGTTCGGGTCCGAGGTAGCGCGTCGCCATCACCAGATCGTCGCGGCTGTGCGGCTCGAACGTGACGGGACCCTCAACGCTCAGGTACTTATACGGCGCCGTCTCGGTCTGCACCGTGAGTGTCGCTCGACCGGCGGCGCGCAAAAGGCGCGCCTTCAGGGACTCACCATCGATTCCAATGATCACGTCGCCGTCGTCGACGAGGTACCAGATCGGGAGCGCGGTCGGCCCCCGACCCGGCTCGTCGACGGACAGGATTCCGATATGGACGTCGGCGAGAAATGCCTCACGCTCCTCGCGGGTCATCGCGCCGCTGGCCAACTCAGACCTCCGCCGCGAGGCGCTCGCGCCACGGAACTCGTGGCACGTCGCGCCACAGCCGTTCGAGGTCGTAGAAGCGCCTCGTCTCGTCGTTGAACACGTGCACAACCATGTCGCCGTAGTCGAGCAGCACCCACGTGAGGTCCTTCTGACCTTCGATGCGCAACGGCGACGGGCCACCGGCGGCCTTCACCGTTGCCTCGACGGCCTCGGCGATCGTGCGCACCTGCCGAGAGTTCGGCGCACTCGAGATCACGAAGAAGTCCGTGATGACAAGCACCTCCCCCACGTGCAGCACGACAGTGTCGAGCCCCTTCTTTTCGTCGGCCGCCCGTGCGGCCACACGGGCCCACTCGCGGATGTTGTCAAGGCTCTCATTGCGTCGTGTCCGTGTCGTCACCCGTTGCCTTTCTAAGTCGAAGCGGTAGTCGAAGCCGGCGCGGTGGTAGTCGGTAGTGCGGCCTCGCGATCCCTCGCCCGCTGCACGACGGCCGCGTAATCCGTCCCGATCGTGATCGTGATGTCGATGCCCTCGATGCGGTTGCTCGTGTTGACGGCTTCACCCGTCTCGAGAATGTGCGTGAGGCTCGTCGCGAGCGTCTTGTTCGCATCGTCGACGTATTCAATCTTGGTCTTGCTCACCTTTTCCGTCGTATCGCCCGCGGCGATGATGTTGGCCCCGAAATACGTGAGGCGACCGACCAGATCGAGCGCCAGAAGCGGATCCCCGGTCGTGTTCACGATCTGGTAGCGCGCGCTCGAACTGCCGGGTGACACCGCGCCCGGCATCGCCTGGGCGACGAGCAGGCGCAGGCGAATGAGGTCGGGCGGAATGCCTGGTAGGTCATTGCCGGCATGCACAACGTCGAGCGCCAGTGTCGTGGCGAGAAACGTGCCCTGGCCCAGCCCACCGATGAAGCCGGCGATATCGGTGGATGCTGCTTTGCCGGGCTTGGCTTTGACTGCCGCGATCACGGCACGCCAAAGCGATTCCTGGCGCGGCAAGACGTCGGTCTCGACGCCATCGGACAGGCGGGCGAGCATCAGCTTCGGCACGTCATTCGCGCGCAGCGTCGCGTCGCCGGCGGGGAAGGCGGTTTCGGTGCGTCCGTCGGAGGTGCTCGTCAAGACGGGCTGGTCGAGATGCACGGCGAACGGTTCATACGCGGCCAGGAGGTCGGCGAGCTGGGAGGCGTTCGCTTCGGCCGCCACGTCGATAGTGATTTGCAGCGCGGCCTGCATCGTTTGCTGCGCCAGATCGAGCCCACCCGTGTCGTAGGCCGTCGCGATCCGCTCGTCGCCGATGCCGGGAATGTCGACTCGTGTGCTGGCGGGGACCTGGATCACGAAACCGCCCTCACTCTTGGGCAGCTGGGAAATGAGCACCATGGCCGATGCCCGCCCGTCGTCGCTGACGATCACCAACATGCCCACCGGCGTGGACGGCATGTGAGCCGCGGGAACAGCGCGGACAGTGACGGTGGAGCCCTCGTTGGAATCGACGATCGTGCGGGCGCCCTTCCAGACGAGGATGGGTACCGCGCCCACGACGGCGACCGACAGCACGGCGACGAGGGCGGTGCGGCGCGGCCGGGTGTCGAGTCGGGTCCGCCGGCGCCGCCCCGGGCCTGTCATGCGGCGAGCCCGTACAGGCGCAGCTCCCGGATCCGATCGATGACCGCCGGTGGTACCAGGACGTCGAGCGGTTGCCCGTTGGCCACCCTCTCGCGCAGGCCGGAACTCGATACGTCGAGTCTGGGTACCTCGACTTCCATCCAGCGCCAACCGGAGAGCGGTGGACAGGTCGGGGTGCCGGGACGGCTCACCGCCACGATCGTGGCCAGCGAGCGGACGACCTCGGGACGCCGCCAGGTCGGCAAGCCCGCCGCGGCGTCGGCGCCGAGAATCACGTGGAGGTCCACGCCCGGATCACGGGCGCAGAGCGTCTCGAGTGTGTCGGCGGTGACCGACTCCCCGCCGCGCTCGATCTCGATGGCGCAGGGCTCGATAGCATCGAGTCCCCGCACCGCCTCGGTGACGAGTGCCAGGCGGTCGGCCGCGGGGCTGATCGGGCGCCGGCCCGCTTTCTGCCAGGGGATATTGGCCACGACGAACAAGACTCGATCGAGGCTGAGGGCCGCCCGAACGTTCACGGCGGTGACCAGGTGACCGATATGCGGAGGGTCGAACGTGCCACCGAAGACACCGATGCGCAGCGGCATGATCGCTAAATCATAGGGCGCTCATCAATCGGCGTCTTGAGCAGGGACGACGTCCTGTGGCTAATGGCACAGCTGCCCGGGGAAGATCCTGACCGAAGTGGTCGTTATAGGGAGCATCATGAATGACTCACTCAGCACCTATCTCAACGAGATTGGCCAGGTTCCGCTGCTCACCGCCGGTGAGGAACGGGAGCTCGCCAAGGCCATCGAGGCCGGTGGTACCCCCGCCAAGCAGGCAAAAGATCGTTTCGTACGGGCCAACTTGCGCCTCGTCGTAAGTATTGCCAAGCGTTATCCCCTGCCCGTCGGCATGGACCTTCTCGACCTCATTCAAGAGGGAAACCTCGGTCTCGAGCACGCGGTTGACAAGTTCGATTGGCGCCGGGGCTTCAAGTTCTCGACCTACGCCACATTCTGGATCCGCCAGGCGATCGGGCGCGCGCTCGACACGAAGGGCTCCCTCGTCAAGATTCCGGGCGATCGGGCGGCATCACTTCGCGCCGAACTGCGCCGGGTCGGCGACGCCGACGACCTCGATCCGATGAATGCGGAGCTGCACCGCCTCGCCACGCCCACCTCGCTCGATCGAACCGTCGGCGTCGACGGCGACACCTCCCTCGGCGATCTGGTGGCGACCGACCTGCCCGGCCCCGACGAGGTCATGCTGGCCCACGCCGACTCCGGCATCATCGGTGACCTCCTCGGCCGTCTCGACACTCGTACCCGCCGCGCCGTCGAGGCCCGCTTCGGGCTCACCGACGGTGAGGGTCATAGCTTCCGCGAGGTCGGTGACGAACTCGGCATCACCGCCGAGGCCGCCCGCCGACTCGTGCACCGCGCCGTCGCCAGCCTCCACGACGACGCCGCCAGGCTGCTGGCCGCCTGACCCCCCAGGACGGCCGGCCGGGCCGGGGTGGCAACGATTCGAAAGAACCCGTTGCCCCCCGGCCCGCTTCATTTGCCAAGCTGGTGTTCCTATGTCCCGCCCGTGGTCACCGTCGTCGTGGCAGGAGATGCCGGCGGCCCAGCAGCCCGACTGGCCCGACGCGGGTGCCCTCGGAGCCGCCCTGAAGCAGATCGCGCAGTTCCCGCCCCTCGTCTTCGCAGGTGAGGCGCGCGCCCTGACCACCTCGCTGGCCCAGGTGGCAGCGGGCAACGCCTTCCTTCTCCAGGCCGGGGATTGTGCCGAGAGCTTCGACGACTTCTCGGCCGTGTCGATCCGCGAGAAGCTCCGCGTGATCCTGCAGATGGCGGTGATCCTCACCTACTCGTCGGGTGTGCCCGTTGTGAAGGTGGGCCGCATCGCCGGGCAGTTCGCTAAGCCGCGCTCGGCGGCCACAGAGATGGTGGGCGACGTCGAGTTACCGTCGTTTCGCGGTCACATCGTCAACGACATCATGCCCACCGCGGCTGCCCGGATCGCCGATCCCGAGCGTCTCGTGCAGGCCTACCACCAGTCGGCCTCGACCCTGAACCTTCTGCGAGCCTTCACGAAGGGTGGATTCGCCGACCTTTCGCGGGTGCACGCCTGGACGCAGGAGTTCGTCGCGTCGAGCATCGAAGCCGAGCGTTACGAGGCCGTCGCCTCGGAGATCGAGCGGGCGCTGCGTTTCATGCGCGCGTGCGGCATCGACCTCGAGGGCACGGCGCAGTTGCATCAGGTCGACTTTTACACGAGCCACGAGGCGCTGCTTCTCGGCTACGAGGAAGCGCTCACCCGGCAGGATTCGCTCACCGGCCAGTGGTACGACTGTTCCGCGCACATGCTCTGGATCGGCGAACGCACGCGCCAACTCGACGGCGCGCACATCGAGTTTCTGCGGGGCGTCGGTAATCCGTTGGGCGTCAAACTCGGCCCGACCGCCACGCCCGAGTTCGTACTCGAGCTTTGCCAGACATTGAACCCCGCGAGGTTGCCCGGCCGGCTCACGTTGATCGCCCGCATGGGGGCCAATCAGGTCGAGGATCGGTTGCGGCCGCTCCTGCGCGCCGTTCACAGCGCCGGCCATCCCGTTGTGTGGGAGGTCGACCCGATGCACGGCAACACCATCACGTCGTCGACCGGCCGCAAGACCCGGCGTTTCGAAGATATCTGCAACGAAATCGGCGGCTTCTTTCGCGCTCACCGCGCCGAAGGCACGTGGCCGGGTGGTGTCCACGTGGAGCTCACCGGGGCCGACGTCACCGAGTGCCTCGGCGGCGCCGACGACCTCCTCGACGGGCAGCTCGAGGAGCGCTACGAAACGATGTGCGACCCGCGCCTCAACGCCCGACAGTCGATCGACCTGGCATTCAGGCTGGCGGAGCTCCTACGGCAATAGCCGCCACCATCGCGTTCCGGTGCCCGAACTGCCGGTTGCCCCTCGTTGCCGGCGACTCGCGCTTCTGGTGCGCGGCGGGCCACGCGTTTGACCGTGCCCGTGAGGGCTACGTGAACTTGGCACGCACCGGGCGCAAGCGCAGCCGGCCCGCGGGCGATGACGCGGAGATGCTCAGGGCCCGACGCGCGTTTCTCGATCAAGGCCACTATGCCCCCGTCATCGACGCGGTGGCCGATGCGATCGCGGCGACTCACCCGGCTTCGCTGCTCGAGTCGGGATGCGGCGAAGGCACGTACCTCGCGGCGGCGACTACAACTGCGGCTGCGGCGGGCGGGAGCCCCATCTCCGCGTGGGGCATCGACATCGCCAAGCCCGCCGTCGCCTTGGCTGCTCGGCGCCACACCGGCGCGACGTTCGCAGTCGCGAGCGCCTTCGATCTTCCGTTCGATGATCAGGTTTTCGACGTCGCGTTGAGCGTGTTCGCGCCTCGGGCCTACGAGGAGCTGAAGCGGGTGGCCCGCATCGTGGTCACGGCATCACCGGGGCCCGACCATCTCGACGGTGTGCGCCGGCTGGTCTACGCCGCACCCCGGCCACACCAGCCGCGCCCCCACGCGTTTGACGCGGATCGTCGTGTGCGCTTCACGCTCTCGCTCAGCGATCCCGATGAAGTTACGAACCTGCTCCACATGACGCCGTACTGGTGGCAGGCCCCGCCGTCAGTGCGGGAGTCGATGCCCGACCGCCTCGAGACCACCGTCGACGTCGTGATCGCCACCGTACAGTTCGCCAAATGAAGGCGCTCGAAATGATCGACGGCTGGGGCACCTCGATGGCCGCGGCGGCCGTGCTCGACCCCGCCGGGGCGACGCACACGCGCGGTCCCATCGACGGCGTGCGCCGGCTCGCATCGGTGACGAAGCTGCTGACCGGCTACGCCAGCCTGATCGCGATCGAGGAGGGCGTGATTGCGTTGAACGATCTCGCCGGCCGTCCGGGAGCCACGGTGGAGCACCTGCTCGCGCACGCCGCGGGTTACGGGTTCAACGGGGCGAAGCCGATCGCGCCCGTAGGGCGCCGGCGCATCTACTCGAACACCGGGATCGAGGTCCTCGCCGCGCATCTCGAGAGCGCGAGCGGTATTCCCTTCGCTGACTACCTTCGGGCCGCCGTGCTCGAGCCGCTCGGAATGACGAGCACCGATCTCAGGGGCTCCGCCGCGCATCAAGCGTTCGGCAACGTCGTCGACCTTCTGACCTTCGTGCGGGAGATCCTCGCCCCGAAGCTCATCCACCCCTCAACGCTGGCGGACGCGACGCGCGTGCATTTCCCCGGCCTCGCCGGCCTGCTTCCCGGCTTCGGTCGCCAAGATCCGATGGACTGGGGGCTCGGATTCGAGGTCAAAGGCACGAAGCACCCCCATTGGTCGGGGACGGTGACGTCGGCGCAGACCGTTGGGCACTTTGGAGGTACCGGCACGTTTCTCTGGGTCGACCCCACCCGCTCGCTGGCTGTGGTGTGCATCACCGACCGGCCGTTCGGGCCGTGGGCCGCCGAGGCCTGGCCCGCGTTCAACGACGCCATTATTCGCGAGCTCGCGGCCTAAGTCGCGACGCCACTCGCCTCGGCTTCAGAGGCGAGGCGGAGCCAGGTCGTCTCCGCGGCCGACACCTCCTCTTCCAGTTTCGCCAGCTGCGCGGCGAGTCGAGCGAGGGCCGCGTGATCCGACGTGGCCGAGAGGCGGTCCGCGAGTTCGGCGCGGCGCTCGTGGAGGGCGGCCACATCGCGCTCGGCCGTGGCGAGAAGGCGGCGTAGCGTGCTCGGGCTGCGCTTCGTGCGGGCGCGCGTTGGCGCGACCGTCGTTGTCATGGCCGTGGCCGCGGTTGATGGCGCGGCGCGTGCCGCGAGCCAGCCCGCGACACCACCAGGAACGAACGCGACATGACCCGCACCGTCGAAACCGATGACGTGTTCCGCGACGCGATCGAGAAAGACCCTGTCGTGGCTCACCGCCACGAGCGCGCCGGCCCACGTCTCCAGAAAATCCTCGAGGGCGCGGAGCGTGTCGAGGTCGAGATCGTTGGTGGGCTCGTCGAGCAGCAGCACATTCGGCTGCTGCGCCAATACGAGCAGCAACTGGAGGCGCCGGCGTTCACCGCCTGACAGGGTGGAGACTTCCGCCCATTGCGCGTCGCCGTCGAACCAGAAGCGCTCCATGAGCGCGGCATCGCGATAGTCGGGTTGACGCGTCGGTCCGGCGACGACGTCGCGCACCTTCATGCTGGGATCGAGCTCGACACCCAACTGGTCGTAGTAGCCGATCTGGACGGTGATACCGCGCTCGACCCGACCGGCCGCGGGCGTCACGCGACTCGCGATCACATCGAGCAGGGTCGACTTGCCGGTGCCGTTCGCGCCCACGAGGCCCAAGCGGGCGCCCGGCTCGATCACGAGGTCGAGGCCGTCGAAGAGCGAGGGACTCTCTCCGAAATGATGACCCACGCCGTGCAGCTCGATCACCTTCGTGCCCAAGCGGCTCGTACCCATCGAGGCCAATGCGAGTTCGCCGTCTCTCGCCGCGGCGAGAGCCTTGCGATCGACGAGCGCCGTGGCCGCGTCGATGCGGGCCTTCGGTTTTCTCGTACGCGCGGGCGCGCCCCGGCGCAGCCACGCGAGTTCGGCACGAGCCAGATTGCGTCGCGTGCGTTCTGCCGTGGCGGCCTGCTCCTCGCGTGCGGCGCGACCGTCGAGGTACGCGGCATAGCCCGAGCCCTTGTGCACGGGTTGTGGCTCGTGGACGTAGCCCCGCCCGCGGTCAAGCTCGAGCACGCGGTTCGTGAGTCGGTCGAGCAGGTGACGATCGTGGGTGACCACGACGAGTCCGCCGCGAAACGATGAGAGTCGATCCTCCAGCCAGGCGATGGCGTCGAGATCGAGGTGGTTGGTCGGCTCGTCGAGGATGAGCAGTTCGACTTCGGAGAGAAGGGCCTTGGCAAGGGCGACGCGTTTGCGCTGGCCTCCTGACAGCGTGTCGAGCGCGCTTTCCGCCAACCCGCCCATGCCGAGTCGGTCGAGGATGGCGTCGGCCTCCCATCCGGGGCCTACCGCCTCGCGGATGTTTTCACCCGCAAGGGACGCGTCCTGATCGAGAAACGCGACCCGCACGCCTCGACCGCGGCGCACGACGCCGGCTTCGGGTTCCGAGACACCGGCGAGGATGCGCAACAGCGTGGACTTCCCGGAGCCGTTGAGACCGACGACCCCGAGCCGGTCGCCGTCGCTGATGGTGACCGACAGATCGGCGAAGAGCGGACGCCCGGGGCGGTGCGCGCCGAGCCCCGCGACGTCCACGAGTATCACCGTGCCACCTTGACAGAACCAGAGTGCCGCGGGAGCGGCCGGTAGCGTCGCCGCCCGTGGCTCGACGCCCTCACCTCGGCTTATTGCTCCTGGCCACTGTGGTCCTCGGGGCATCGGCCGGTGTCGTGTTTCCGCTGCTGCCTGAGCTGCAGAAGGCGTACGGCCTGCCCACGTGGAGTTTGGGTGTGATGTCGGCCGCGACGTTCTTCACGAACGTGATCAGCCAACTGGTGCTCGGCAGTCAAGCCGACCGAGGTCGAGCCCGTTTGATGGTGTTTCTCAGCCTCGGCGTCGCGGGGCTCGGGCTCTTGTGGTTCGCCATAGGCACCGAGCTGTGGCAGTTCGTAGGCGCTCGCGCGTTGTCGGGCATCGCGATCGGCGGTTTCAGCCCCGCGGCACGAGCCATCGTCGCCGCCGCCGAACCCGACCGGCTCGGCCACCGCCTCGGCCAGCTGGCCGGGGCCGAACTCTCGGGCTTCATCGCCGGGCCGATGCTCGGCGTGGCCCTGGTCGATTCGTTCTCGTTGAAGACGCCGTTCTGGGTTATCGCGGTCATCGTGGGGGTGACGCTGATCGCGCTCGCCACCCAGCCGTTCCCGACGGGCATCGCCGGCGATCGCGCCATCCGGCGCACGACCGCGCTCGATCTCCTCGAGAGCCGCCAGGTCGTTGTCGCCGTCCTGCTCGCCGTGGGCCTGTTTCTCCCCGTCGGCGTATACGACTCGTTGTGGTCGCGCTACCTGCAGGACCGCGGCGCGTCGGTGCTGTACACCGGCCTCAGCCTGTCGGCCTACGGCGTCCCGTTCGTGGCGTTTGCCGCGCTCGGCGGTCGGCTGGCCGATCGCTTCGGGCCGGTGCGATCGTCGGTGTCGGCCTTGGTGTTCATCGTGCCGATCGTCGCCCTCTACGGCGTCCTGCCCACGCCCGGACTCGTGGTCGGTGTGGCGATGCTCGAAGCTGTGGCCCAAGCCGTCGCTGTTCCCGCGTCGCAAGCGGCCATGGTGCGCGCCTGCCCGCCGGACCGCGTCGGCGCCGGCCAAGGCCTGGCCGGTGCGGCCGGCCAACTCGCCGCGGGTTTCACCGCGCTCGTCGCGGCTCCCGTGTACGGCCGGTTCGGCTCTGAGGCGGTGTTCGGTGGAACCGCGGTCGTGATCGGCACGATCGCGATCGTGGCCGTCGCGCTCAACGGGGGCCGGCGAGCAGCACTATCCGGCGCGGCACGATGACGAAGAACCAAAGCACGGCCACACCCGCGAACATCGCCGCGCCACCCACGGCGAACGCCGCCTGATAGCCGGCGTGGTCGGCGACCGGCCCGAGCGCGAGACCGCCCGCCGCGGTACCCACCTCGAAGAAGGCGGTGAATGTCGGAACGACGGCGGCGCGCTCGTCGTCGGGCACGGAGTTCAGCGTGAGCGCCATCAACGACGGGTAGTTCAGCGAGATGCCGACGCTGAGCACGATCGTGCCGAGCAGAAGCCCGCCGCCGCCGTCAACGACGGCCATCACGATGAGCCCGCTACCGGAAATGACGACGGCGGCCGCCGAGGTACGCGCCAAGCCGACGCGCTCGGGGAGCCGGGCGCCGGCGAGACGGATCACGAGCACGATGCCGCTGTAGAGCGCGTAGAACGTTCCGCTGCCGATGTTGAGCTCGGCCGCCCGCAACGGAACGAACGTCGACCACCCCGTGAAACCGACGATCACGAGCGCAAGCACGAGACCTGTGCGCACCCCGGCCGGATGGACGATCCGCAGGCGTCCCTGATTCGAGATGAGGTGGGCGGGCTGGTGGACGCGCGTTGCCAGTAGTGACGCGATGACTGCGCACGCGGCGGCGGAAATAAACGCGGCCGCGTAATGGTGGTGGCGCTGAAGCGCCTGACCGAGGAGCGGCCCGATGCCGAGGCCGCCGAAGACGGCGACCGACAGATAGCTCACCGCCTCGGCCCGGCGCGTGCGCGGGGCCATCTCGGTGGCGAGCGTGGCGGCACTGACGAAGAGCGCGGCGTCACCCAAGCCGGCGACGATGCGCAAGCCGATAAGCGCGGGGAGACTGTGCACGAGCGCACACAGACCGAACCCGACTGCGCCCAACAGACCACCAGCCACCATGAGACGCTGCTGGCCGAACCGGCGCCCGGCGAGGCCGAGCAACGGGCGGGCGACCACCGCGGCGAGGCTCAGCGCGGTGACGGTGAAACCGACCGCGACATCGCTGCGATGGAGCTCACGTTCGATGAAGAGCGGGAGGACCGGGATGTTGATGCCGATGGCGGTGAAGAACGCCAGGGTCGACCCGCACACCAGCAGAAATCGGCCAGTGACGAGACGCGCATCACGAGGGGTCAGCGCGTCGACCATCGGCCCATGATGGAGGCGGCAGTGACGGTCTGCCAAGCCGGTACGGCGAACTACGTAGTTCGCTCGACGACCGAATTCACGACCTTGTCGTGGAGCGCTTGGCGCCGCTTGTCCCAGAGCGGCCACAACACGTCGAGCAGGCCGGGCACCGCGCAAAGCAGCGTGAGCAGATAGCCGAAGAGATAACGCCAGATGCCGCGGCTCACACCGATAACGCCTCCGGTGGTGCCGTCGACGACACGGATGCTGGCCACGCGCTTGCCGATGGTCTGGCCGCTCATTCCGTGTTGAAGGCCGTAGTAGAGGATGCCAACGAGCAGCGAGATCACGAAGCCGCCGGTGCCGAAGTGAAACTCGAATTTGTCGTTCCCGCTCACTCGTTGTATGCGATCGAATCGGAATGCCCTCAAGTCCACCGCCACGAGCACGATGTTCAGCGGAATCAGCACGATCAGCGCGTCGATGATCCACGCACCGACCCGGCTCCCCCATGACGCGAGCGGCCGCCCGGTGGGCGATAGGCCCGGAGCCCCCGCGTAGTTCGCCGTTCCCGACATGCCGAAGCCGGGAGGGGGCGGAGGGGCGGCACCGGGAAAACTCGAATATGACCCTGGTGGCGGAGGCGGCATGGCACTGGGCGCCACTGCCGCCGCGAGGCCGAGTTCCGAGGCCACTGACGACAAGAGCACCCAATCGGTGCTACCGGCGCGGTGCACGTGTGACGCCATCGTGACGCCACCCTGACGGACCAAGTCGCGCAGTTGACCGTCATCGAAGGGACCGACCGCATTCCCGCGGCCGTCGTCGTAGTACCAGGAGCCCATGTGCACCCACGCTACGTGGCCGCCCATTGCGACCACTGGCATCCCGCCGACCCGCCAGCGTGCAAACGCGCCCTTGTTACGACAGGCGCTCGACGATCATCGCCATACCCTGACCGCCGCCCACGCACATCGACTCCATGCCGATGGTGCCCCCGGAGTGCTCGAGCCCGTTGAGCAGTGTGGCCATGATGCGGGCGCCGGTCATGCCGAACGGGTGTCCGAGCGCGATGGCGCCGCCCTGCACGTTCAGTTTGTCGAGGCTGATCCCGAGATGCTTGGCCGAGGGCAGCACCTGCGCGGCGAACGCCTCGTTGATCTCGACAAGATCGATGTCGTCGATCGTCAT
Organism: Acidimicrobiales bacterium; assembly: GCA_040002995.1. GTDB lineage: Bacteria > Actinomycetota > Acidimicrobiia > Acidimicrobiales > Ilumatobacteraceae > JBDUDK01. Next base: position 24,774 of record JBDUDK010000088.1, read on the forward strand.
GCCGGCGCGGGCCATCGCCCGGCGGCACGCCTCAATCGGACCGAGTCCCATGATCTCGGGATTCAGACCGGTGACCGCGCTCGATACGAAGCGAGCGATTGGTGTGATGCCGAGTTCGGTAGCTCGCGTGTCGCTCATGACTACCACCGCCGCGGCGCCGTCGTTCAGGGGGCACGCGTTGCCGGCCGTGATCTCTCCGTCGGGCCGGAACACCGGCTTGAGCTGGGCCAGCTTCTCGACCGTGGTGCCGTCGCGCGGCCCGTCGTCCTTGCTCACGACCGTGCCGTCGGGCAACGTCACCGGCACGATTTCGCGCTCGAAGAACCCGTTGGCCACGTTCGCGACCGCCCTCTGTTGAGAGAGGGCGCCGAACTCGTCCATCTCGAGCCGGGTCACGCCTTCGAGTTGCCGCACGTTCTCCGCGGTCTGACCCATGGCGATGTAGATGTCGGGCAGACCCTCGGGCGGCGTCCAGTCGGCCGACCCTGCCGCACTGCGCGCCTCCGACCGGGCCATCGCGGAACCGAACACACTGTTGCGATGGTCGCCGCCCCCGGAATAGCGGCTGACGCATTCGACGCCGGCGGCGATGAACACGTCGCCCTCGCCCGCCTTGATGGCATGGGCGGCCATGCGAATGGTCTGAAGCGATGAGGAGCAGTAGCGGTTCACGGTGGTGCCGGGCACATCGGGCATCCCCGCGAGGATGGCCACGACGCGCGCCGCGTTGAAGCCCTGCTCGCCCGCCGGTTCGCCCGTGCCGAGCATCAGATCCTCAACCTCGTTGCGGTCGAGCTGGGGCACCTTCGCGAGCACGGCGTTCACCATCTGAGCGGTGAGGTCGTCGGGTCGCATCGTGGTGAGCGAGCCCTTGAACGCGCGGCCGATCGGACTACGGGCGGTGGCGACGATGACGGCCTCGGGCATGACGACCTCCAGCTAGGCGAGTGGGCCGCACGCTACCCGCGCGCCGGGGCCGAAGGTCTAGCGGGTATCGATGACTTGGAAGGCCTCAGCGAGGCGTCCGTCACCGAGGCCGAACTGTTTGGCGGTCGCCTCGACCCAGGCCCGGACGCGCTGGCGGATCCCCTCGGGGTCGGGCATCTGGCTCTCGTGACGCATGAGCGCGGCCATCTTGCGGTCGAACGTCTCGGTGATGTCGACGGCATGGTTCGGTTCGGGCCCGGCCGACATCCACACCTCGCGCACGACCCATGGCGCGTGACCCTCATCGATGAGCTCGGTGAACGTGAACTCGTTGCGAGCGTCGGGATACACCGCGCACAACGTCGCCTCGCCCGTGGCCAGGTGGTCGGGGTGACTCGCGAACAGACGGGTGAAGTTGCGCACCGGTGACTGACAGATCAGGCGATCGGGCCGCACCATGCGGATAACCCGCGCGATGTCGCGCCGTAGGGCGATGCTCGCTTCGAGCCGGCCGTCGGGGTAGCCGAGGAAATGGACATCGGTGACACCGACCTCCTTCGCCGCCGCAATCTGCTCGGCTCTGCGGATCGCACCGATGCTGTCGCGAGGGACGGAGGGATCAAAGCCGCCGGCGTCGCCGTCGGTGACGATGCAGTAGCTCACCTCGATACCGGAGTCGGTGAGCACGGCCACTGTGCCCGCCGCGCCGAAGTCGATGTCGTCGGGGTGAGCCGTCACCGCCAGCACGCGGCGAACGCTGTCGGCGTCAATCACCCCTGCAGCGTAGGGGTCAGACGCGCTTGAGCGTCACCTTGCTGGTACTTATCGAACCATTCGCGAACGTGACCTCAACGGTGATCGAGAAGGAACCCGTGGAACCCGAGACCGTGTACGGGTTCGCGTTGCCATCGGACGCAGTGCCGGCCAGATCGAAGGGGGCGGAGTTCTCGACGTGGTCGGGTGAGCCCTTCTTGGACCCGAACCAGAAGCGCACCCGGGTGATCTCGGCTGCGGGGTCCACGAACATGTAGATGTTCGAGCCGCGGGGCACGGTCGCGCCCATGGCCGCGACCGGCGCCGACCGATCGGCCGAGAGCGACACGAGGACTTGCGCGTTCGCCGCGACGGTGGTGGGGGGAGCCGTCGTGGCCGGGGCGGTCGTGGCAGAAACGGTCGTAGGCGGATCAGTCGCCGGGGGTGCTGTCGGCTCGGGCGGCGGGGGTGCGGCCGGAACCGTCGGCACCGCTTGGTTGGGAACGACCGCGCCCACGACCGGGGCCGCGCCCGCTATCGAAGTCGGGGGGGCGGCTGTCGTCGGGGGCTCAGTGGGCAGAACGGCAACGACCACGGTCGTCGGGGTCGGCGGCTCGGTCACGGGCACCGGAGCAATGACCGCGGCCGCCTCGACCGCGGCAGCCTCAACAACGGCGTCGGAAGAGAGCCCGATCTCAGTGTCGGCGCCGAGCGTCACCACCAGATCGCGTGGGCGCTCCGGCGCAGGGGCGGCCATGACCACGGCGACGGCGGTCAGCACGATCACGAGGGCCAAACCGGCCGGCGCGAGAGCGGCGGCCAAACGTCGGCGCCGCATGAGCAGCTGCATCGCGCTCACGGCCGCGAGGGCGGCGGTCTCGGCGACCAACCACCAGGCCACGCGCTGCATGGCCGTGTCGGGAACCGGAAGCGCCTGCGCTACCCCGACACCTGCCGCCAGCGCGACGAAGAGCGAGGAGACCACGAGTGCGCGTTGAGATATCAGTGTTGTCCGTCCGACGACATCTTCGTCCGCCGGCCACGGTTCGCCCCGCTCCGCCATGGACGAACCGTCGTCTCCACGGCGCGGCTAGTTGAGCCCTCGATTCTCAAATGGTTCACAAGACCCGCTAGTTCTGGAAGTTGTCTCGTTACCGTGCGCGACATGTCTCTGACGCTTGATGAAATCGACCTGTCGGACACGAACTTTTGGCTCGAGTCGCTCGAGTACCGCGAGGCAGCGTTCGCGTTGTTGCGACGCGAAGCACCGGTGAAGTTCTTCGCCGAGTTGCCGTTCGAGGGATTCCCCGCGGGACCCGGTTACTGGGCCCTCACGCGCTACGACGACATCTGGCACGCGTCGCGAAATCCCCAGCTGTTCTGCTCCGGCAAGGGCTCCAACATCCCGGACTTACCCATCGAGATCAGCGAGTTCTTCGGCTCGATGATCAACATGGATGATCCCAAGCATGCCCGCCTTCGCGGCATCGTCCAGAAGGGCTTCACGCCCAAGATGATCAAGCAAGCCGAGGGCTATGTCCGCGAGCGCGCCGTGTCGGTGATCGACTCGGTGATCGAGCGCTTTCCTGACGGCACATGCGACTTCGTGGCCGAGATCGCGGCTCCCTTACCGCTCGAAATCATCTGCGACATGATGGGCATTCCCGCCAGCGACACGAAGCAGATCTTCACGTGGACCAACGTGATCCTCGGCGCGGGTGATCCCGAATACGGCGGCGCGTTCGACAAGTTCATGCAGACCGCGCTCGAGATCTTCGCCTACGCCCAGGCGCTCGGCCAGGACCGACTCGACCATCCACGCGACGACCTCACGTCGTCGTTGATGCATGCCGAGCTCGACGGCCAACGACTCACGCCCCAAGAGTTCGGCTCGTTCTTCATCCTGCTCGTCGTGGCGGGCAACGAGACGACGCGCAACGCCATCAGCCACGGCATGGCAGCACTCACCGACTACCCCGACCAACGCCGGATCTGGTGGGACGACTTCGCCACGGTGGCACCCACCGCCGTCGAGGAGATCGTGCGGTGGGCGACACCCGTCATCCATTTCCGGCGTACCGCCACCGCCGACACTGAGATCCGCGGTGTGAAGATCGCCGAAGGCGAAAAAGTCGTGTACTGGTACAACTCCGCCAACCGCGACGAAGAGAAGTTTGCGAATCCCGGCGTGTTCGACGTGCGCCGCTCCCCGAATCCACAACTCGGTTACGGCGCGGGCGGGCCGCATTTCTGCCTGGGCGCCAACCTCGCGCGCAGGGAGATCACGGTGATGTTCGACGAGATCCACCGGCGCCTACCCAACTTGTTGATCACCGGAGAACCCGCCCGGTTGCAGAGCCCGTTCATCAACGGCATCAAACGTTTGCCCTGCGCGTGGAAGTAACGCGCTAGCTCACCCGCGGCCAGGTGGCGCCGGCGCGGTAGTGACGCCGGCAGAGCAATTCGTAGGTGACGCTGTCGCCGAAAAGCGGTGCCCCGACCGAACCGCTCGACGTGTCGCCCACCACCACCACCTCGCCTTCGTACACGATCGCCCCGTTCACGAGGCGGGCGTTGTAGATCGCCCGCGCGCCGCACCAGCAGCGCGCCTCGACCTGCATCGCCATCTTCTCGTCGGCCATTTCGAGCAGGCGCTTCGTGCCGTCGAACAACTCGCCGCGGAAGTCAGTGATGAGACCGAACGCGAAGACGTCGATTCCCAGGTCGTCGACGCAACGGGCGAGTTGATCGACTTGGTCACGCGTCAGGAACTGGGCTTCGTCGCAGACCACGTAGTCGAGCGGGTGATGGCCGGCCACGAGCGCGAACAAGTCGGCGTCGGACGGTACGTCGATGGCCGCGGCCGACACGCCGAGCCGGCTCGACACCTGCCCGCCCTCACGATCGAGACGCGTGAGCAGCAGTCCGCGCTGGCCACACGTGCGAAGGTTGTGATGGATCTGAAGAGCCATCGTGCTCTTGCCCGATCCCATAGTCCCGAACGAGAAGCGCAGCACACCCACGGGGCGGGGACGCTAGCGCCCTATCCTGCGGCGATGGCCCGCTGGGACGTCGCCCTCTGATCACGGCGACGCTGCTGGCCCTCGCGGCCGCTGTCCTCCACGCCGGCTGGAACCTCGCCATCAAGGTCAGCGGCGACCGGTTCGTCGCGGCGTGGGGACAGTTCGTGGCGGGCGCGCTGGTCTTCGCGCCGCTCCTCGCACTCACGGGCCTGCCGTCCCATCGGGCGTTACCGATGTTGGCCGCCTCGTCGATCATTCACTGCGCGTACTTGTCGGCCCTCGTCCGTGCCTACGGCACCGGCGACTTCTCGCTCGCGTACCCGCTGGCCCGCGGCGGAGGGGCGCTACTGGCCGGTCTCGGCGGTGCTCTGTTCCTCGACGACGAGCTCGGCGCGCTGGCATGGGTCGGTGTCGCTGTCGTGGCGATCGGGTTGGCATCGACAGTGCGCCCCACCACCTCGCGGGTCGCACTCGGCTGGGCCGGCCTCACCGCCGTCACGATCGGCGCCTACACCCTGATCGACGCCGTGGGTTCGCGCCGGTCGTCGTCGGGGCTGGCCTACGGCTTCACGCTCTTCATCACCGCCGGCGCCGCGATGACCGTCGTCGGCGTCGTCAGCGGACGGGGACCTGCGTTCGTGGCCGCCCTCCCCCGTTCGTGGTGGCGTTTCGTTCTCACCGGAGCGGCCTCGAACCTCGCGTACGCGCTTGTGCTGGTGGCCGTCCGGCGAGCGCCGGTTGGCTACGTCGCCACCTTGCGCGAGTCCTCGGTGGTGCTCGGCGCCCTCGCCGGGTGGTGGTTGCTGCACGAGCGACTGGCGAGGGCCCGTGTCGTTTCGGCGATGGTGGTCGTGTGCGGCATGGCCCTCCTCATCGCCGGCCGCTGATTCCCAGCGGCTTGCCCAGTACGATCGGGAGCTCAAGGGGGCACCTATGCCTGCGATCAACTATCCCGTCATCTCGGCCGACTCCCACATCACCGAGCCGCCCAACACCTACGTCGACTTCATCGACCCGGCCTGGCGCGACAAGGCGCCGAAGCTGGTCGACGCCGGCCCCGAGAAGGGCGACGTGTTCGTCATCGACGGCATGAAGCACACCGTGGCGCTCGGCACGGTCGCCGCCGCCGGCAAACCGCCCGAGGAGATCCGTCTCAAAGGTTCACGATTTCTCGATCTCCACCGCGGCGGTTGGGACTCGAGCGTGCGCCTCGCCGACCAGGACCGTGACGGTGTCGCCGCGGAGATCATCTACCCCACTATCGGCATGTTGCTGTGCAACCATCCCGACATCGACTACAAGAAGGCCTGTTTCGACGCGTACAACCGGTGGCTGGCCGGCTATTGCGAGCCCTATCGCGATCGGCTGTTGGGCCTCGGCCAGACCGCGATGCGCACACCCGAGGAAGGGATCGCCGACCTCCAGTCGATCAGAGCGCTCGGTCTGCGCGGCGTCATGATGCCCGGCGTTCCCGGCGTCGAGGACTACGACTCTCCCATCTACGACGAGTTCTGGGAGACGGCGATCGGGCTTCGCATGCCGCTCTCGTTCCACATCCTGACCACGCGAAACGAGCACACCCGCGGTCCCAAGATGAACGGGTTCCTCTCGATCGTGCGCGGCGTGCAAGACGTCATGGGCATGCTCGTGCTCGGCGGTGTGTTCGAACGCCACCCCGACCTGCGCATCGTGTGCGCGGAAGCCGATGCGGGATGGGTGCCGCACTACATGTACCGGATGGACCATGCGTTCAAGCGCCACCACAACTGGCTCCCCGCGGGTCAGGCACTGTCGCGTCTGCCGTCTGAATACTTCGCCGAGTGCATCTACGTCACGTTCCAAGACGACTTCACCGCGTTCGCGCACGCCGACGACATGAACTGGCACCGGCTCATGTGGGCCAACGACTTCCCCCACAGCGACTCCACCTGGCCGTGGAGCCAGGAGATCCTCGCCGAGCAGACCGCCAACTTGGCACCCGAGCAGAAGCAGGCGATCCTGTCCGACAACGTTGCCGAGCTCTACGACATCAAAGTGTCGAGCCTTAGTGTGGGGGTGGCCTCGTGAGCGTCTTCGATCTCGTGATCAAGGGTGGCCAGGTGCTCGACGGCACCGGGGCGCCGGGGCGAACCGCCGACATCGCGGTGCTCGACGGACTCATCGCCACGGTCGGTCGCGTCGACGACTCCGCGACGCGCGTCATCGACGCCGATGGGGCTCTCGTCACCCCCGGCTTCGTCGACATCCACACCCACTACGACGGCCAGGCCACCTGGGATGAGCGTCTGTTGCCTTCGGCGTGGCACGGCGTCACCACCGTCGTCATGGGCAACTGCGGTGTGGGCTTCGCGCCCGTGCACCCCGAGGACCACGACCGTTTGATCGAGCTCATGGAGGGCGTCGAGGACATTCCTGGTGCGGCGCTCCACGAGGGGCTCTCGTGGCGGTGGCAGAGCTTCGCCGAGTACCTCGACGCGCTCGACTCGCGCCCTCACGACATCGACTTCGCCGCGCAGCTTCCTCACGGCGCCCTCCGACTCTTCGTGATGGGTGAGCGGGGCGCGAACCGCGAACCCGCGTCGGCCGAAGAGATCGCCGAGATGGGACGCCTCGCCGCCGAGGCGGTGCGGGCGGGTGCGCTCGGCTTCACGACATCGCGAACTCTTAACCACCGCACGAGCCGAGGCGAGCCGACACCCACACTTACCGCGTCGCGCGACGAACTCGTTGGCATAGCTCGCGAGATCGGCACCACCCATGCCGGCGTGTTGCAGGTGGTCACCGACTTCATCGACGCGGAGTACGAGCTGACCACGTTTCGCGAGATGATGCTCGCCTCCCGCCGGCCGTTGTCGGTGTCGCTTGCGCAGAGCGACCACACCGAGGTGTTCCGCAACGTCCTCGACGCGATCACCGAGGCCAACGCGGAGGGACTCGAGATGCGGGCGCAGGTGGCGGCACGCGGTATCGGTGTTTTGCTCGGCCTCCAAGCCACGGTGAACCCGTTCCAACGTTGTTCGACATTCAGGACGGTCGCTAACTACCCGCTCGCCGAGCGCGTGGCCCGGCTCTCAGAGCCCGAGATCCGCGATCGGATCCTGGCCGAATACCCGAACGCCGCGATCGGCTTCATCGCCCGCTTCGACCGTATGTACGCGCTCGGCGATCCGCCCGACTACGAGCCGTCGCCGGACACGAGCCTGGCCGCGCGTGCAGCGCGCGAGCGTCGCCGTCCCGAGGAACTCGCCTACGACCACCTTCTGGCCGACAACGGACGCGCGTTTCTTTACGTGCCGATTCTCAACTACGTCGACGGCGACCTCGACGCGGTGCGCGAGATGCTCGTGCACCCGTTCACGGTTCCGGGCCTCAGCGATGGCGGCGCGCACGTCGGCACGATCTGTGACGCGAGCTTCCCCACGACACTGCTCTCCCATTGGGGACGCGACCGCTCGCGCGGCGAAGGAATCGAGATGACCGAGGTCGTGCGGCGGCAATGCCGCGAGACGGCCTTCGCTCTCGGCCTTCGCGACCGCGGTGTTCTCGCCCGTGGCTTCAAGGCCGATTTGAACGTCATCGACCCAGAGGAAATCGGGATGCGCGCACCAGAGATGGCCTTTGACCTACCCGCGGGTGGCAAGCGCCTCCTGCAACGGGCCACCGGGTACGTCCACACGATCGTGAGCGGCCAGGAGGTCTACTCCCGCGGCGAGGCAACAGGACCCCTCCCGGGACGGCTCGTGCGCGGCTCTCAACCCGAACCGGCCGCTTCGAGCTAGATGCCGAGACTGCTCAGCGCGTCGGCGACGTGACCGATGGCGTCGGCCAGTTTGGGGTGAGACACCTCGAAGCGCCGCACGCTCTCGCGCAGCTCCTCGACCAAGCCTTCGTGATTCTCGTCGGCGGCCTCGGCCCCGGCCATCCGGCGTTCCGACTCCGTCGCTAAGCGATCGAGCGTGGCGCGATCGGCCTCGCCGTGTCCGGAATTCTCGATCTCGGCCTTGAGGCGGGCAACGAGCTGCTCGTGCGTTTCGGGCATGCGATCGAGGCTAGCTTCGGCCTATGCCCGTAGACCCACAAGCCCAAGCCCTCCTTGACCAATTCGCGGGATTCGGACTCAAGAACCTGTCCGATCTTCCGCTCGATCAGTTGCGCGGTCTGATTGTCGAGCTGAGCAGCCAAGCGCCCCGCGACGAGGTGGCCGAGGTCCGCGACCTGGTCGTCGACGAAGGCGACGTGCCCATTCGCCTGTACCGGCCGGCCGGCTCGTCGCCGTCGGATGTGCTCGGTGTGCTCGTCTGGTTCCACGGCGGGGGCTGGACCATCGGCAACGTCGAAGCCTCCGACTCGACATGCCGTTCGCTCGCCAACCGATCCGGCGCCGCTGTCGTGAGTGTCGACTATCGCATGGGTCCCGAACACCGCTTCCCTGCAGCCGTCGACGACTGCTGGGCCGCGACGTGCTGGGTCGCTTCGCATGCGGCCGAGCTTGGTATCGACCCCCGTCGCATCGCCGTCGGCGGCGACTCGGCCGGCGGCAATCTCGCGGCCGTCGTGTCGCTCTTGGCACGCGATGCGGGTGGTCCTGCGATTCGTCATCAGGCGTTGGTGTATCCCGCCGTCGACCTGCGCATGACCTTCCCGTCGATCGACGAAAACGCCGAGGGCTACCTGCTCACCAAGGGCGACATGGTCTGGTTCCTCGATCAGTACCACGGCGACAACACCGATGCCGTCAACGATTGGCGACTCTCGCCCATGCTCGCGGCCAGTCACGATCACCTGCCCCCCGCCACCATCATCACGGCGGGCTACGACCCGCTCCGCGACGAGGGTGGCGCGTACGGGGAGCTGTTGCGCGCGGGCGGTGCGAAGGTGCACCACGTGCACTACCCGTCGATGATTCACGGGTTCTTCGGCATGGTCGGCCAGATCGACGCCGCGGAAGTCGCACAGGACGAGGTGGCCGGCCAGTTGAGACTCGCGCTCGCCTGAAGAGATCCAATCTGCCAACGGAGGCCGCCGCCTAGGCTGCCTAGGTGGCCGAGCATCGCATCGAGGTTCACCAGCCCAGCAAGATCGTCATGAACAGCGACTATCGCTTTGAGGTCTTTTCGGGCAGCGAGAAGCTCGGTGAGGTGCGGATCTCGAAAGGCACGATCGACTGGCGGCCCCGCAACGCGCGTCATGTGATGAAGCTCACCTGGGAACGCTTCGACGCGCTGATGCAGGCCAACGTTCCCCGCCGGCCTTCGCGCTCCTAGCTCACTCGCTCATCGACGACGCTTCGCTGATCAGGTCGGCGTACTGGTCGAGGAGGGTCAGCACGAGGTCGGCCCCGGCCGGCGGCAGGGCCAGCACGCAGCGAGTAACACCCGCGCTGGCGTAGGACTCGATCAGCTTCATCTTCGGCGGAATGCCGAACATACCGAGCTCGATCGTCGACGGGTCGCGGCCCGCGGCCTCGGCCGCCGCGTGCAACTCCGGCAGCCGGGCCAGCGACGACTGACCGCGATGAATCGGCATCCAGCCGTCGCAGTACTCGACGATGTGGCGGAACGTGACCGGACCGCCCGCGCCGCCCATGATCACCGGCGGATGGGGCTTCTGCAGCGGCTTGGGCCACGCCCAACTCGGCGCGAAGCGCACGTGCTTGCCCTCGTAGCCCGCCACCTCCTCGGTCCACAATCCCTTCATGGCCAGCACGCTCTCGCGCACGTGCTCGCGCCGATCCGCATATTCGACGCCGTGGTCTTCCATCTCGTCGGCGTTCCAGCCCACGCCGATGCCGAACATCAGCCGGCCGTTCGACACCGTGTCGACCGACGCCACCGACTTCGCCAGGTTGATCGGATTGTGCTGCGCCACGAGGCAGATACCGGTGCCGAGCCGCAGTCGCTCGGTGACCCCTGCGGCCGCCGTCAGCGCGACGAAAGGATCGAGTGTGCGCCGGTATTCGTCGGGCAGCGGCTCGCCCGCGGGATACGGCGTACGCCGGCTCGTGGGGATGTGCGTGTGCTCCGGAACCCACAACGATTCGAAACCCCGTTCCTCGAGCTCGCGTGCGAGTTGGACGGGTGAGATCGAGAGGTCGGTCAGAAAGATGAGGGCTCCGATGCGCATGGGCGCACGCTAGAAGATCGCAGCCGCCTTCGGTGAAGCCCGCGCGGGCATGTTGTCGGGTGGGTGGATTTTGAGGGTGTTGGCGGTGCCTTCGATGCGCCAGTGTTGGTGGTGGATGAGGTGGT
>JBDUDK010000020.1:0-88603 GCA_040002995.1 Acidimicrobiales bacterium
GGAACACCGCACCCGGGCTGACCTTCTCGGTGTACCGGGCGTGCAGCGGCATGCCGCCGCAGGCCGCCAGCCCGCCGCCGTTCAGCAACCCGTTGCTGTTCAACAACGTGTTCGACGACAACCGGGCCGGCAACTGGCAGAGCACGGGCACCAGCCCGGGCGTGCACGGCATCGGCGCACCGGGCGACACCGCTCCGGTCTACCACTGGGACATGGGCACGGCCGACGGTACGGGTGTCCTCAGCCCGACCAACTCCATCATCAACGACACGGCGGGTCACGGATTCAACACTTCCGCAACCAACCAGGTCGCCGATGGGGCCCCCGACTCCAACCTGCCGAAGTTCAAGGCACCGTTCAACCTTCGGGTGACGATCTCGCCGTGGCGTGTTCAGCCGAGGTTCCGTCCGACGGCAATCGTAGGCGTCAGCCTGCCTGCCAACGCGATCGGTAACTACCACCTCTTGGACGCGACATCGCCCGCAGTCAACGCGGGTGCGGCGAGCAAGAACGTGGCGCCGTTCGGTTTGGTGAACGCGCCGAGCACCGACATCGACAACGATGGCCGGCCGGCTCCTGTCGACGAGGGTGCCGACGAGATCAAGCTGCCCTCCGCCGATCTGGCGATCACCAAGACGCACAGCCCTGGGGGTGCAGTCGCATTCGGCGCAACGGTCACCTACACCCTCGCGGTCCACAACAACGGGCCCGATGGTGTGACCGGAGCGGCGATCACCGACGGCTTCCCGGCTGGGCTCTCAAGTGTGAGCTGGACGTGCAGTGCGAGCGCCGGGTCGACCTGCCCCGCCGCTAGTGGCACGGGCAACATCACGGGTGCCTTGATCAACGTGGCCAACGGCGGCACCGTGACCTTCACCGCCACCACCACTGCGTCGCCGGCGACCAAAGCCCTGCCCGCACTGCCCGTGCTCGACAGCTTCAACCGAACGGCAACCAACCTCAACACTGGTGCGCCCGCCGGCACGAACTGGACGCAACCGAACGCACTCGGCAGCGCGGCCATCCGAACCAATACCAACCAGGCTCAGTGCAGCAACGCAGGCCTGCTCACGTGTGCGGTAGGTCCTGCGTACTGGAACGGCACCTCTCCCGTGTTCTTGGCGAAACAGGGCGCGGCGTTCACGTTCGTCAACAGCGGCGGAGTTCCCGCCGCCCCGCTGACCGGGTCGGCTTTGCTCATGGCGGTTACCGGCTCGCCCTCGGGGAGCATCTATCCGAGCGGCGTTCGCGTGATGTACACCACGGGTGCCGCTAGCTCGATCGTGAACACCGCGACGGTCAGTGTTCCTTCGGGCACTGTCGACCCGAGCGCAGCGAACAACACGGCGACGGACACGGTGACCTTCAGCGGTAACCGCGTTCTGGTGTCAACCATCACCGGCACCACCAGTGTCACCGATATCGGCTCGGTGCCCATCCCAACGGGCAGCTTCGCTACGGGCAACACCCTCAGCGCCATCGTCAACGGCGACGGCACGGTCGATATCTGGAAGACGAACGGTGGCGTGACGTACCTCGGTCGGGTCTCAGGCGCCGGCTTGACGGCGGCGGCCTACGTCGGGGGAGGCCGGGTCGGGATGCTCGTGCCGAACACGGCCAGAGTCGACGACTTCAGGGGAGCGACGGTCACGTGAGCAACCAACGAGACGACATCGACCCCATCGACCCGATGACTCATCAGAAGGGCAACAGGAGGCCAGACGTGGAAAATGAAACCGGGGGCCGCCTCGACCGACGCTCCTTCATCAAGCTCGCGGCCGGCGGCGTGGCACTGGGTGCCGCGGGAGTCGCTTCGTTCAGTGAGCTGACCAAGGGCGACAGCACACGTCGCCCGGTCCACCTCACCGCCGCCGTCACGGGGCAGGTCAGGTCATGGCATCTCGTGGCCACCGACGGCTACGTCGCGATGCCCGACCCGAGCATCGTCGCTCCAATCGGGGTGTACTACCCCGACCTTTTGGGTCCGGTCGACGAAACCGGAGCCGGCCAGAACCTGTATGTCTTCGGGTTCGTCGACGTCACCGACATCAAGGGCTTTACGACGTCGAACCTCGCGCCACCGTGGGACACCAGCCAACTGGTGAACCCGATCGACTTCAAGGGTCAGACTCAGATCAGCGCCCCGACCTTGTATTGCAACGACGGTGACGACATCCGCATCAAGCTCGAGAACCTCGGCTTCGCCGTGCGCCCGGACCTGTTCGATCCTCACACGATCCACTGGCATGGATTCGCCAATCAGATCGCGTACTTCGACGGCGTCCCCGACGCATCTCTGTCAGTGCCGTCAGGGTCGGAGCTCACGTACCGCTATCTACCGACCGACGTCGGCACGTACATGTACCACTGCCACGTCGAGGACGTTGAGCACGTGCACATGGGCCTCACCGGCATGGTCTTCATCCGACCGCACAAGAACAGCCCACGCTGGATTGCCGCCGGCCTTCCCGCGGGCAATCCCGGAAACAACAAGTACGCCTACTACGACGCGTCAACTGTCTACGACCGTGAGTTCGCGATCTTGCTCACCGAGGCCAACGTTGAGAACCACTGGAACGACGGCCACATTCAAGTGAGCGATTGGAGCGAGTACACCTCGACGTTCGGCCTGATGAACGGCCGGTCGTGGCCCGACACGATCGAGCCCAACGGGTCGTTCTTCGACCGCGATCTCACGAGTGGCTCCCAGCCGAACGGAACCTGGCGAGATTCGCAGCTCAGCGACGCCGTGCAGGCTCGATTGGCGCATCAGCCGAACTCGTCGCTCATCCAAGCCAACGCCGGCGAGAGGGTGTTACTACGGGTCTCGAACCTTGGTTTCGACGAGCACAGTCTCGTCCTTCCCGGCATCGAGATGACGATCGTCGGTCGTGACGCGAAGTTCCAGGGTGCCGGTCGGCCGGACTACTTCCCTTCCGGAGACAATCGCGACGACATCATCCGCAACACCTACCGCATCGACCTGGGTCCGGGCGAGAGCCGCGACATCCTCTTCACGGCCCCAAGCGCCGCGGCGACGACTGTGTACCCCTTCTACGACAGGGCCATCCTCTTCCGGAAGAAGGCGCCGAGCCGCACGATCACCGGCGGCAGCACGACCAACGGCAGCCCTGACCTCACGACCACTGTCGCGAACACGTTCTCGCCGAGCGACGGAGGGTGGGGGATCACAGGGCCGGGCATCCCGGCGAATACGACGATCGCTTCGTACGTCGATCCGACTCATGTCGTGCTGTCCAACAACGCGACCGGCGGTTCCGGGTCCTACGTCCTCAGCCCTCCGGCCACGCCGGAAGACGGTTACGGGGCAATGCGCACAGAAGTGCACGTCCATCCGGCTGGAGCGCTCGGCGCCCAGGTTCATCCCAACCAGCTCTTCGTGTGAACGAGGCGGGACTAATGGAACTCCACGAGAAAGCCGACCACATGATCAGCATCTCCGCTCGACGCGTGCGACGACGCCATCCGGTTCGTCTGCTTGCGCTACTCGGAATGTCAGGGATGGCCGCGGTGCTCGTGCCCATCACCACGACGGTGGCGAGCCACGCCGCTTCCGAGCCTTCAGAGGGCTTGCTCTGCAAGACGAATCCGGGGGGCACTGTCGCCGACCCGACGTCGAGCTTCGTGCTCACCGCACGCGAGGGGCACATCCTCACCCCCGACAACAACAGCATCTACATGTGGAGCTACTCGGCCGGCAACGATGCGTTCCAGTACCCCGGCGCGGTGCTGTGCGCGACCGAGGGTGACACGGTCACGATCACGCTGAAGAACAAGCTGAAGGTCCCGACCTCGGTGGTCTTCCCGGGTATCACCGGTGTTCTGGCCGATGGTGCCCTTTCTTCGCCCGAAGCGGCCAGCGCTGTTCCGCCCAAGCAGGACAGCCTTACAAAGCAGGCGCTGCCGAACTCGACAGTGACCTATTCGTTCAAAGCCGATCACGCAGGGACGTATCTGTACGAGAGCGGCACCAACCCTGAGCTGCAAGACCAGATGGGTCTTGTCGGGGCGCTGATCGTGCGGCCCGCCGGCTTCGACCCTGCCGCGCCTCACGTGTACAACCTCCCGAGTTCCGCCAAGGATCTCGACACGAGCTACAAGCCGGGCAAGGAGTTCCTCAACTTGTTCTCCGAACTCGACCCCGACCTACACCAGAAGGTCGAGTTCGCGGCCGACCAGTTCTCGTTTGTTCCCAACTTCAACGAATACAAAGTTCGGTATTGGATGATCAACGGCCGGGTGTTCCCCGACACGATTGCGTCGAATAACTCCCAGTCACTGCCGTCGCAGCCCTACAGCTCACTCGTGCACATCCAGCCCCGCGTCACAACGGGCGCCGACAACCTCCCCTGCGCGATGCCGGGCGAGTCACCGGCGGGCAAGAGCACCGACGCCACCTGCAACCCGGCGCCCGCAGTCGTACATATGCTCAACGCCGGGGCTCGCACGTACCCGTTCCACCCGCACGGCAACCACGACAAACTCATCGGTGTCGATGCGCGGCCGTTGCGCTCGGAGGACGGCACGCTCGATCTCACGAGGGACGAGTTCAGCCGTGTGATGGTGCCCGGGCAAACCTCCGATGTTCTCGTCACATGGGTCGACGCCCAGGGCTTCGCCTCCAACGACATCGGGGTACCCATCCCGCCGGATCTCGCCCGTGAGAACGGCGCCTACTGGAGCGGTAGCCCGTACCTGGGTGTGAAGGAATCCCTGAAGGCCAACGCCACGCAACTCAACGAGTGCGGCGAGTACTACCACGTGGCCCACAGCCACTCCCTGTACCAGGTCGCAACGTTCGAGGCGGCGGGCTCGGGGATGCTCACCATGACCCGAATCGATCCACCCGGCAACGACCCGCGCTGCCACCCGGCAGGAGAGCAGTAGAGCCATGGAAACGCACGACGTCCAACGATCCCTGACCGACCACGCACACGGAGGCTCCACGATGCAAACGAGCCGCAACCGGCGCCACCGACTGACCGCAGTCGCGATGGTGGCCGCCATCGGCCTCGGCGCCAACGGCCTTGCGGCAGTTGCCTCGAGTGGCAGCCACCGCGTGCAGTCGCTCGGTGCGCCGAACGCGACGACGTCGTCGCTTCCCGCGGCCGCTTCACCCGCCGCTTGCGTGACCGCCGGCGGCTGCGACCTCTGGGCCCATCACGGGACGGTCACGGCCGGCAGCTCTGGTCCGATCGACGTGTGGGGTTTCACCTTCAACCCCGCGGCCGATACCGGCGAGCTCGGTGGCAGCGTCAACAACACGATCGTCATCAGTGAAACCGACACGCTTACCATCAACCTGCACAACGACCTCCCCGCCGGCGCCGGCAATCTCTCGCTCGAGGTCCCGGCGGCGCAGCAGGCGCCTGACTCCGTAGGGGTTGCCGTCGGCGCAAACGCACAAGTGAGCTTCGGTCCTCTCGCGCCGGGCACCTATGTCTACGAAGCGGGCTCCCTCGCCGAGCAGCCCCGGCAGCTGGCCATGGGTCTCGCCGCGATCATCGTCGTGCGTCCCTCTGACTACGGCACGTCGCCGACGCCATATGGCATCGCTTCGAGCAACGCGTTCGCCGATGAGGCGTTGGTGGTCATGAACGAGATCGACCCCACGTTCAGCTCGAGCCCGCTCACCAGCGACGTCGAGAGCTACAACCCGCAGTACTTCTTCATCAACGGCAAGGCCCATCCCGCCACCACCGACATCGCGGCCAACGCAGGTGACGCGGTACTGCTTCGGGTGGCGAACCTCGGCATCCGCGACCGCTCGCTTGGTTTGCTCAACTTGCGAATGACGGTCGTGGGAGATGACAGCCAGCAGGTCACCTCGAACCACCAGACGGGTACCATCGAGTCGAAACTGCTCACACCCGGCCAGGTGGCCGACGTCACCACCATCGTGGATCCGTCGTCGACAGTGGGTAAGCAGTTCCCGGTACTCGACCTCAGCCGCCACCTGAACAACAGCGCCGACTCGAGTGTCGGCGGCATGCTCACGTTCATCGATGTCGTCGCCGGCCCTGCGCCCGCAGGCGGCTCGGTGGCCAGGGTCACCGATCTCAGCCCCGCCACCAACGACGGGACCCAGGACGTCGCGGTCGACGTGACATTCAGCGGTGGCCCTGACTCGGCGGCGTGGTTTCTCGACACGATCGACGGCGTGGGGCATCCGTTCGCCGCCGGGGATGGTTCGACGACGGTGACTATCCCGATCAGCGACGTGCTCGCGGAGCCGGGCGCACTAACGGGTGACCACGTGATCTGGATCCAGCCCTACACGGGTGCGGCGGCGGGCACGCCCTCTGGCGATGTGTTCACCCTCGCCAAGGAAGGGCCCAGCATTTCCAGCTTGGCCACCGATCCTCATTTCGCCAATGTGGTCTTCAACAAGGTCGATCCGAACCCGCCGGGCAACAGTGATGTCCTACTCACCGGTTCCGCCCAGCCTTCGCTGGTCGACTACGTGATCGACGGCGCGGAGGCGTGCTTCACACTTCCGGCTCCCACGGTTGCATGCCCGGCTCCGCCGTCGTTCACTGTCGACGTCGCCGACGCGCTGGTCCCGTCGCACACGCAGGCGCTCAGCGCCCGCATTCCTGTCAGCCTCTTCCCCAGCGTCGGCGCCAACACCGTCTATTTGCGGGTGCACGAATCGCCGACGGCCGGCGGGGCCGATCGCTACTCCGACTGGAGTGCTCAGAACTCAGTGGGCGTCGTCATCGACAAGACCGGCCCGGCCGTCACGGTCGATCTCGCTCACACCGACGTCTACGCAGGAGCGGGTAACAACCCGGGCAACCTGAACTTCCTCGAGTCGATCAGGGTCCAGGTCAACATCGCCGACGACATGTCGCCCATCGCCGACGCCGAGCTGTTCCTCGACACCAACGCCGATCCGAGCGGCACCGGCTCGCAACTGCGCCCGCTCCCCGGTCAGTGGCTCGACAACCTCAACGCCACGACGCGCACGGCGTACCTGGAGATCCCCGTGAGCGAGCTTCTGGCTCGTCCGCAAGGCAACGTCTCGATCTACATCCACGCGAAGGACGCGGCCGGCAACTGGGGCGCCTACACGCTCTACGCCGTGCAGCTCGACAAGACCAACCCGGTGACCGTTGCTCCGGCCGCGGCCGATGTCGGCTCGCATACATACATGCCCGACGAAACGGGTGCACCGGTGCTCGCGGGCGGCCGGATCAGGATCACGAGTTGTGATCCCAATGGCGTCACCGCCGATCCGAATTGTCCGCTGCCGGCCGGTACGGCACTGCTCACCGCTCCGAACACGCCGCTCTCGAGTCGCATCGTGTCGATCCGCTACCACGTGAGTGCGGTGACGGGCACGATCGGTACGGTCGGCGCCGGCATCTTCTACCAGACGGCTCAGACAGCCGACCTCAGCGGAGAAACACCGGTGACGAACGCCGACGGCTCGACGACGTGGACGTTCAACTGGCACATGATCCAGCCGTCCGCCGTGCCGATTGACGGCGCCACGTCGGTCTGGGTGTGGGTCATCGACGGTGCCGGCAATCCGAGCATTCCAGTCGAAGTGATGTTGGGACCATGAGCTCGGTATCGGTGACGATTCCCTCGCCACAAGTGACCATCGGGCGGCGAGCTATCAAGCTCGCCGCCCTCCTGGCCGCAGGGGCGGCGGTGTTCGGTGTCACGTTGCTCGTTCGTGAGGCGATCACCACCACCCACGCAGGTGCTCCGACAGCGAACACGTCAGGGCATGTGGCGATGCCAAAGAGCGCTGAGCTCGAACAGAAGTGGGGAATCCAAATCAACTCCGTCAACCTGCTGGCCGCGACGGGTGTCATCGATGTGCGCTACACCGTCTTTGACGTGTCGAAAGCTCTGGCCCTCCACACCAACGGGCGGTTGGGCTTGCCCAAGATCGTCACCGCGCACGGCACCGTGCAGCCCGACTCGGTGATGTTCCACTTCCACTCGAAGGCGACGGAAGAGGCGGGTCAGGGCTACGACATCGTCTACGGCAACGCCGAGGGCAGAGCCCGCGTGGGGGACAAGGTCACGATCGTGATGCCCGATGGTCTGAAGCTCGCCGGCGTTCCGGTCGGCGAATAGTCACGACGGTAGGCCCGGTGACAACGGTTACCTCGAATCTTCCGACGCGGGAAGGGCGTTCTCCTCGCGGCGATTCGCCTCGCCGGCCGCTGGCTCCGCGGAAGCGGTCATGGGCGGGCAACGCACTCATTGTTGCCCTTATCGCGCTGGTGACCGCCGGGGTCCTGGTCTTAGCGGGCATGTTCAGTTCCACGTCCTCGAAGGACATCAACATCGATCCCGTAACGAATACGTCGAGCACCGCACCGCTTACCGCGCCGACGACGGTGGCGGCCCCCCGTCCGGCCGACGCCAAGGTCGTGAGCGACTATGTGGCGAAGATGAAGACGTGGAACGAGTGCATGAAGAAGCACCCTGACGAGGCGGCGACGAAGCCGTGCGGCGACATGCCCGCCCAGATTGATGATCCCAGCCTGAACGCGTATCTGGCTGAGGTGCTGGATTGGAACAAGTGCGCGGCGCCCCTGCTCAACCACGGCGCGCTCGCGCAGGCGGAGGCTGCGTGTGGCCCGCAGCCAGTTCCCTCAGACGGCACGTGAACCGCGCCTGCTGAGAGTTCGAGCACTGCGCAAGGTGACTGCCGGCGACTACACTGCGTGGTGCGGGCGAATCGGAGGGCTGGGGTGCGTGGTCGATCAGCTGCAGTACTCGCGACTTTCGCGATAGGAGGCTTGGCGGCGGTCGGCGCCACCAATCTCGGACTGCTTTCCTCCGACCCCGCGAGCGGTGAGTTCGGCCAACTCGTCGCGCCTACCGAAACCAGCGCGCCCAGGAGGGCGGAGGCCGACGGGTCATCTTTGTCGTCGGCTGCTCGTCCGGCTGCGACCCCCGCACCGAGCGTGACAACAACGGTGGCAGCCACGGCCGAGCCGGCAACGACCACTGCGAACGCCGCGCCGTCGTCAGCGTCGTCCACCACGACCACCGTCGTGTCGCTCGCGCGTAAGGCGTCGCCGTCCACGACCGAACCTGAGCCGCTGACCCAGGTCGACGAGCACCACGATGAGACGTCGGCGCCGCGTCGCCAACGGACGCCTGACACGCGCCCGCGCGAAGGCAACGAACACGACGACGACTGACGTTTGAACTGGGGAATCGGGGGGTGGCCCTCTAGATATCTCGGCTCATTGCTTTAGCATTTCGTCAAGCGTTCGTTCGCAACGCTCGAGGTGGCGGCCTCACAGCGGCGGAGCGGGCGGCTGCTCGCGGCCACGCGCGGTCGACACCGCCGCGCTGGCCGCCGCGGCTGACGTTGCCTGCACGTTCTGAGACCGCGCCGGTCACCGCCGCAGGAGCGCTGTCGGGCATCGGTGTCTGCCCGGGCGTGGCGAGGGGGCGAGCGCGTGTCGTGCGTGGACGCCGGGGCGGTGGTGGTGGTCGACGTCGGCGCGGTGATGAGCCGCGCCGTGATCGTGTCGCGCGGGCGCGGTGTCCCCGCGGTCGTAAGTGTCACGGACGCCACCCGTCGGACAACGGACGGCGCGCTCATAGAGGTCGATGGCACCAACGGTCGGGTCAAAGTTCTTGTCGAATAGCCGACGACATCGACCTCTGTGACGGCGGAGGCGCTTGTACTCTCCTGACATGACTCGGCTCGTGCTGGTGGAGGACGATGCGGACATCGCCACTCCGCTCCGCCGCGCACTTGAGCGGGAAGGGTACGAAGTTGTGGTGCGCGTCGACGGCGTCACCGGTCTCGCCGCTTGTCTTGATCCCGCCACTGCCATCGTGGTCCTCGACATCAACCTTCCCGACATCGACGGTATCGAAGTCTGCGAGCGCCTCCGCCAGGAACGCCCGACGTTGCCGGTCATTTTCCTTACCGCCCGGGCAGAAGAGGTCGACCTCGTCGTCGGCCTCGATGCCGGCGCCGACGACTACGTCACCAAACCCTTCAAGCTCGCTGAGCTGACCGCTCGGATTCGAGCCCGCCTGCGCCCGACCGCCGTCGTCGCGGACGACGGCGCCGCGAGCGATGAGGTCAGAGGCGTGCGGATCGACAAGGGCGCCCACCGGGCCTTTCACGGCGTCGAAGAGCTCGAGCTTTCGGTGAAGGAGTTCGACCTTCTCGCGCTCCTCGTCGAGGAAGCCGGACGGGTCGTTCCGCGCAAGGAGATCATGAGTCGCGTGTGGAACGAGCATTGGTACGGGCCGACGCGCACGCTCGACATGCACATCTCTTGGCTCCGGCGCAAGCTCGGCGACGACCCCAACGGACCGACGATGATCACTACCGTTCGCGGCGTCGGCTTCCGCTTCGAGCGCGATCAAGGCTGAACGTGCGCCGGCGGCTCGTGCTCTCGACCGTCGTTGTCGTTCTTTTCGCCCTTGTCTGCCTCGGGATACCGACCGCAATCCTCATCCGTCGGGTGGTGCACGACGAGGCGGTGAACCGTTTGGAGAGAGAGGCCGAAGCCGTGGCGGTCAGCTTCAGCGACGATCTTCTTTCGCGGAATCAGATCACCGAGCAGGACCTCGGCAGTGTGTTGCCCACCAACGACCGGCTCCGCCTACGGCTCGCCGATGGCACGGAACTCATCGCTGGTCCCCGGGCCCGTTTTGAAGCCGAGTTGTCGATCACGGTCGAGGGTCCGGCTCATTCTCAACTCACGCTGGCCACCAGCGGAGCGGCCGCCCGCCAGCGCGTGAAGGACGCACTCATCCTTCTCACCGCGATCGCGTTCGGCGTGCTTCTTGTCGCGGGCGCGCTGGCCTGGTGGTTGGCCCGACGCCTCACGACACCCCTCGTGCAGGTAGCCGAAGTCGCGGATCGCATCGGGTCGGGCGATTTCTCGACCGAGGTTCCTCGCTCGGGGCTCTCGGAAGTCGACGCGGTCGCCGACGCGTTGAACCGCTCGGCCGATCGCGTCCAGGAGCTCGTGCGCGCTGAGCGCGACTTCTCGTCCAACGCGTCCCATCAGTTGCGCAGTGGTCTCACGTCGTTGCGCTTGCGCCTGGAAGCTCTGGCCGACGCGCAACCCGAAGCCGGCCGCGACGATGCGCTCGCCGCACTCGCCCAGGCGGAGAAGCTGAGTGACACCGTCGCGGATCTGCTCCGGATGGCCCGCACCGGTCGCGCCGGTGAAGCGAGCCGCTACAACCTGCTCCTGTTAGTCCGTCATCGTGTCGCCCGGATCGAGCCAATCGCGCGTCGCGACGGGCGGACGGTGCACATTCGGGCCGGGGCGGCAGCCGAGATGGTCGGCAGTCCTGGCGCGGTCGGCGAGGCACTCGACGTGCTTCTGTCGAACGCGCTCGCCCATGGCCGCGGCGACGTCGAGATCGACATCACCGCGGTGAACGGCACGCACGCGGTGACGGTTGCTGACGGCGGCCCGGGCATTGCCGACGATTCGTTGGACAGTCTCTTCAACCGTGCCCCGGACGGCGACGGGCACGGGATCGGGCTTTCGTTGGCCCGAAGCCTGGTGGAGGCCGAAGGCGGCCGCGTGGAACTGATCCAACCCCGCCCCCCCGTATTCCGCCTCTCCCTCCCCTCCACCCGCGCGTTCTGACGCGCTTTTTTGTGCATCTGGTGTCGGTTTCGCGCGTCAGTACGCGCGTGACGGCCCTGGTCCGGGGACCAGGGCCGTGCGCAGCAGCTGTCGCGGGGAGGGGTTACGACGAGCTGTTCGCTGAATGCATTGTGACTGCAGGATTATTGGAGTGGGCTGAGAACTCGTTCAGCGAATGATGTCTATGACCGCGAGCAGGGCAAACGCCGCGAAGACCATCGCGGCCCCGCGATGGAGCGCGCGCATGGGCAGGTGACGGTGGAGCAATCCGCCGAGCGAGGTCGCCAAACCCGCGACCGCGATGAGGGCGCCCGCCCCGCCGATGCCGACCGCGAACGGGTCCTTGGTGCGGGCCGCGAGGGCGGCGATCGTCAACTGCGTCAAGTCCCCGAACTCGCTGATCGCGATCACGCCGAACGTCAACGCGACCACCGAGCGAAATCCGCGCGCCGCGACACGCTTCGCGAGTAGCTCCTCGTCGTCGTCGCCCTCGTGCCAGAGGATCCAGGCGCCGGCGCTGAACAGCACGGCGGCGATTGCGGCGACAACGTCGCCGGGCAGAAGAGCGATCAAACGTCCCGCGGCAACCGCGATTGCTGTCTGCAGCACAAACGCACCGGACGCGCCGAGCCACACCGCAAGGGGGCGCTTGGTGCGTCCCGTCAGCACCAACATGGCGACCATGCTCTTATCGGGCAGCTCAGCGACAAAGACTGTCGCGAAGGCCGCCGCGAGGTGGGTCAGCCGCACCGGACGACCTTAGGCCTGAATAATCTCAACCCCTCGCTCGAACACATCGCCGAGCAGCCCCGAACGCTCTGTGGCGGCATACAGCTCGAGCGCGATATCGGCCCCCGGTACCCCGAACGCTTCGATCTGCAGAGGATGTAGGGCGCGGACCCTGACCGACGTGATCTTTCCCTCATGCGTGCGATCGAGACCGATCGCCACGCGCAGCAGGCCGGCGAGAACGCGCACGATGTGGCGCTCGCGTGCTGCGAGGCGGGTGAACTCCGGATGGCTCTCCTTCGGTCCGCTCTTGCGGTGGTACCTCGCGACGAGGGCGATGATCTCGATCTCTGTGTCGGTGAGTCCCACAAGGCGTTCGCTGTTACGGATCACGTAATAGCTGTGCAGATGATGTTTGCTGTGCGAGACGAACAGGCCGACGTTGGCAAGAAGCGCCGCCGCCTCGAGGTACTCGCGGCACCCTTCGTCGAGCTCGTGGAGCGTGGTCGTGGCGTCGAAAAGTGACAGCGCCAGCCGGGCGACCTGCGCGGAGTGCTCCGGTTCCTCGTCGCAAAGGGCGGCGAGCTGCGCCACGCCTCGGCGACTCACGTCGCGGAGATGGTGCAGCACGCGCCCGCCCTCGGTGCGCCCGACCGTGTCGAGCAGTACGCCCTCCCGCAGCGCGTAGTCGCTCACCATCAGCGACTGCGCACCGAACGCGTCCATCACCTGCTCGAGGATCAACGCGCCGGCGACGATGACGTCGGCTCGTGCGGGCTCGATGCCTTCGATTTCTCGTCGCTTCGCGGCCGTGTCCGCGCTGAGGAGTGCGTCGATCACCTTCGTCAGCTGATCACGGGTGAATGTGAACGCGTTCGTGACTCTGAGATCGGGCTGCACGAGACGGGCGAGAGCCTGGATCGTGCCCGAGGAACCAGCCGCCATCTTGAAGCCGTGGTGCTCGACCTCGTGCACGAAAGGTACGAGCGCCGATCGCACGAATGATCGCGCCGCCATGACGTCGCGACCGCGAAGTCGTTCGCCGATGAAAAAACGATCGGTGAGACGGAGGTGCCCGAGCTTCAGGCTTCGCGAAGCCCGAACCTCTCCCCGAAATCCGAGAACAACTTCTGTCGACCCCCCTCCGATGTCGACCACGAGGATCGGAGCGTCGAAGACCGGCAACGCCTGCAGGACGCCGAGATGGATGAGACGCGCCTCTTCGATGCCGGAAATGACCTCGACGTCGACACCGGCTTCTTCGCGAGCGCGTCGGACGAACTCGTCGCGGTTCTCAGCTTCTCGCACCGCGCTCGTGGCCACCGCGCGCACCGGTGCGCCGGAGATGGCGGCGACCTGGCGCATGCGATCGAGCGCGGCGATACCTCTATCCATCGCGTCGGCGCCGAGCTGCTTCATGTCGCCCGGTCCTGAGCCGAGCCGGACGGCTTCCTTCTCCCGTTCGACCACCTCGAAGCCGCCACCATCGAGCAACCGCGCCACGACGAGGTGTAGCGAGTTCGTGCCGACGTCGATCGCGGCGAGCGTGGGTGCCGGCTCAGACAGCGAAGTCACAGGCCTTGATCCCTCCGAGGAAGCCGTTGCGGAATGACGAAACTCGTTCGAAGCTGGCTCCGGGCTGGCTGCGTCCCGAGGCGATGAACTCAGAGATGGCCTCGTCGAGATCGCCGGGCGACAACGCCACCGGTTTGCCGCTCGAGTCGTTGACGTCGCCAATGTAAACGGCGCCGGTGAACGCGCCCGAGAGGCAGTCGCGTTGGCGTTCTCGCTCCTTGCCCGCGAGCGTCGAGCTCGCTCGGTCCTGCGCCGCCTCTGACCAGCCCGAGGCCAACTCGATGGCCGCCGCGTAGTCACCGATGCGGTCGTACGGCCGTTGCAGCGTGCCCGGCTCGTCAAACCCGACATAGTCGTCGGGAGCGCAGTAGAACGCGCTGTCTTTGAGCGTGGCGGCCGGGAGCGTCTGCGCGCCGCACGAAACCTCTTCGGCGTCCGGGTCAAAGAGCCGCAGGTGCGCCGCTACCGACAATGGGGTGAACGTCTTCCCCGACGCGCTGAACACGCCCGCCCAAAAGTTGTCGAGGCCCTCGGTCACGAACGTCACCAGGTCGCCGTACGGCGCGTTGCCACCAGTAGCGAACTCGATGTCATCGCGGAACTGAAGGTCGAGCGGTTGCGGCGGATCTGTCTCATAACCCGCGCAGTGTGAAGGGCGCTGCTCGAACCCCTCCTGGAAAACCCTGACGCGATCGAATCCGCTTCCGTGGGCCTGCTCGTCGGCCGAGGTGACGCCGGGCTCGTCCCTGAAGAAGAGCAGTCCACCGAGCGCGCCGTCGAGATCAGCGCCGTTGATCGTGAGCCCTGCGGCGTTGCCATCCGCGATCCAGCGTGTCCACGCGCCGGAGAAGCAGTCGGCCTGATTCTCGAGTGTGACGGCGGCGACGGAATCGGACACGCCGCCTCGCACCTGGATGGCGTGTCCCCATTCGTGGGCCAACACGACCCCGATCACGAACGGCCCGAACTTTGTGTAAAGCCCCGGGAACAGCTCGGCGTCGTCGTAGGCGATGAAGTCACCCGCGGGACAGTAGAAGGCGTTCCCCGCGACGTCTTCGAACATTGTCGACGGGGCATCGCATCCGGGAGCCTCGTCGCCCGGCTTGAGCGGGAACACCCCCTGGGCGAGGGTCTCGTACTGCTTGCCGTACACGTCGGGGAGCTGTTGCGTCCAAAAGGCGTCGATCGACACGATCATCTTCTGCGCGACCTCGTCGTAGGTGAGTTCGTCGACGGTGCTCGGCCCCGCGACTGGGGTGGTGTCGGTGCCCAGGAGCGTCGTCTCGACGGACGAGGTCTGCTGCGTCACGGTCACGTCGTTGAACATCGAACTGCAGGAGGCCGTGCTCACGGCGAGCGCGAGCGGTAGTGCGACGCGCCGGAAAGGCCCAAACCTCCGCGACGGCATGGCGCGCAGGTTAGGGGCGAGTCGGCGGCCGGCTCACCCCGCCGGCACGAGGCGGGTCAGCTCCTCGATCTCGCTTTGTTGGTTTACGACCATCGAGTGGGCCAGACGGCGAACGCCCCCGCTCGAGGCGTGTTCCTGCGCGTACCGAGCCATGTGGATGCCGCCCTGGTGGTGGGCGGTCATGAGTTCGGCGAACACCTTCTTGGCCTCTGCTCCCGTGGCTGCTTTCAGCTGATCGATCCGAGCCTGGGTGGCGATGCCCGGCATCTGATCCCGGGGGACCGGTAGCCGCATCCATTGCATGGCGGGGACCTCTTCGTCGCGAGCCGAATCCTGACCCCACGAGCCGAGGGTGTCGACCATCATCCCGGCACCCCGTTTGCGGCACACTTGGGAGATGCAGCCGCTCATTGGCATCACCGGTCGCCGCTTTCCGGCCACGCGCGTAAGTGGGCTCAGCCGAGCCATGTTGTTGACGCAAACCGACATCCATTTCGCGACGTATTCGGCGAAGGTCGCGGCCGCTGGCGGTCTGCCCGTGCAGCTCTCGATGGACGCCGACCCGGTCGGGTTGGCCCGCCGTCTCGACGGCATCGTGCTCTCGGGTGGAGCCGATGTCGACCCGCTGCGCTACGGCGGCAAGATTGCGCCGAACATGACGGAGATCGAACCCGAGCGCGACACGTTCGAGCTCGCGCTCGTGGGCGCGGCGCTCGAGGAGCGCACCCCGATACTCGGGATTTGTCGGGGCACGCAGCTGCTCAACGTGTTTCGCGGCGGCACGCTGGTACCCGATCTTCCCGAGACATCCGGGGATGCGCACCCGACCACGAAGTGGCCCGCGAACGTTCGTCGCCACCGCATCACGTTCGTGCCCGGCACCGTGCTCGGCTCGCTCTACGGCAGCGAGGTGTTGACCAATTCTCTGCACCATCAGGCCGTCGCGGAGCCCGGTGCCGGGGTGCACGTGGCGGGGCGGGCCGACGACGGGGTGGTCGAGGCCATCGAATACGAGGGCCACGATGTCATCGCCGTGCAGTGGCATCCGGAGCTGCTCGACGACCTCGAGCCCGTCTTCGACTGGGTCGTGGAGAAGGCCAGAGCTCACGCCAAGGAGCGTTGAACCCGCCGCGGAGCGCGTCTAGGGTGTCCTAATTCACACTCAGGCAGTGCGAGGGGCGCGAATTTCGTCCCGAACAACTCTCTGAGAGGACATCGTCGGAGCCGATTGGGGGAGCCGGACGACGTGAGTTTGCTCGACGTACGTGACGTGGCCATCCGCTTCGGGGGCGTCGTCGCGCTCGACGGCCTGAGCTTCTCCGTCGACGAGGGCGAGATCGTGGGCCTCATCGGGCCGAACGGCGCCGGCAAGACCACGATGTTCAACTGCCTCAGCCGGCTGTACCGCCCGTTTACGGGCACGATCGACTTCGATGGCAAGGACCTGCTCTCGGAACCGCCGTACGGCATCGCGCGACTCGGGATCGCCCGCACCTTCCAAAACCTCGCACTGTTTCCGAGTCTCAGTGTGCTCGAGAATCTGATGATCGGCGCCCATACCAGCGGACACGTCGGCTTTGCGCAAGCCGCGCTCCGATTCAACGTCGCGCGCGAGGACCGTCAGCTGCAACGGCGCGCTCTCGGTGTGCTGAGCGAACTTGGCCTCGACCATCTCGCGCTGCATCCGGCAGCGGGTCTTTCGTACGGCACGCTGAAGCGCGTCGAGATCGCGAGGGCCATGGCCGCCCGTCCGCGCCTGCTTCTCCTCGACGAGCCGGCGAGCGGCCTCACCCACGCCGAGGTCGACGAGCTGGCCGCCACCATCCGTCTTCTGCGCGAGCGCCACAGGCTCACGATCCTGCTCGTGGAACACCATATGCAGATGGTGATGGGCATCAGCGACAAGGTCGTGGTGCTCGACTTTGGACGCAAGATTGCGGAGGGAACTCCCGCCGACGTGCGCGACGACCCCCAAGTGATCGAGGCCTACCTCGGAGCCCCAGACACGTGAGCCTCCTCGACGTCAAGGGTCTCACCGCCAGCTACGGACCCGTGCCCGTCTTGCACGGCCTCGACCTCACCGTCGACGAAGGCGAAGTCGTGGTGCTGCTCGGCGCGAACGGCGCAGGTAAGACCACAACGTTGCGAGCGTTGTGCCAGATGGGTTTGGTGAACATCGGCGGTTCGGTGAGCTTCGATGGTCAACGTCTCGTCGGACGCCGACCGGAGCAAGTGGTGCGTCTCGGCATTGCGCATGTGCCCCAGGGTCGGGGCACGTTCGGTGAACTGACGGTGGAGGAGAACCTGCAGATCGGCGCGTATGTGCGATCGGATAGTGAGGTGCGCGCCGACATCGAACGCGCGTACCAGATCTTCCCGCGTCTCGGTGAACGCTCCGCACAGCACGCCGGCAGCCTCTCGGGGGGCGAGCAGCAGATGCTCGCCGTGGCTCGGGCCCTCATGAGCCGTCCGCGCCTGTTGTTGCTCGACGAACCCTCCCTCGGCCTGGCCCCGCTCGTGATCAAGGACCTGTTTGAGCGGTTCGCCGAGCTCAATCACAGCCTGGGCACGACGATGCTCATTGTTGAGCAGAACGCGAACGTGGCGCTCGCCATCGCCGGGCGCGCGTACGTGCTGGAAACCGGTCAGATCGTGCTCGAAGGACCCGCGGAGCAACTCCGCCACAACGACGCCGTACGCCGCGCGTACCTGGGGTTCTAAATGATGCTTCTTGCTGCCTCCGTCATCGCCAAGGTGCCAGGGATCGACAGCGGATTCTTCCGCCTCGCATTCTTCCTGAAGTTGGTCAGCAACGGCCTCGTCAATGGTGCGGTATACGCCTTGATGGCTCTAACCGTGGTCATCATTTACCGCACCACGAGCCACCTGAATTTCGCCCAAGGCGAGATGGCCACGTTCGGTGCGTTCATCGTTTTCGCGCTCGCCATCCAACAGGGAATCCCTTACGTGTTCGCGATCATCATCGCGATGGTCATCTCGATGGTGGCCGGAGCGGGATTCGAACGCTTCCTCGTCCGGCCGGTCGAGAAGCGCAGTGCCCTCGGCGTCGTCATCGTCACGCTTGGGCTCTTTCTCACTCTCAACGCGTTCACCGCCGCGATCTGGGGAACCGAGTCCGTCGATGTGCTCAAGCCGTTTCCTGGCGGTCTCGGCGACAAGTTCACGTTCATGGACGGCCCGCCGCAGTTCTTCGTTACGTACAAGGCCGTCGGCATTTGGATCACGTTGGCCGTCCTCGTGATCGCGCTGTGGTGGTTGCTGCAGCACACCAAGCTCGGCCTGGCGTATCGAGCCGTCGCGAGCAACCGCGAGAGCAGCCTCGCCGTGGGCATACCCGTCGGCCGGATGCTTATGCTCGGGTGGGCGATCTCGGCGGGCATCGGCACGCTCGCCGCGGTACTGATCTCGGAGCAGTCGAACAACCTCGACTTCAATCTCATGGGCGTCGTGTTGCTGTACGGCTTCGCGGCGGCCGCGCTGGGCGGCTTCGACAGCATCGTCGGGGCCGTGGTCGGGGGGATGATCGTCGGCCTGGTCGAGGCCTTGGTTCCGCAGCTGTTCACGTTCATCGGCAGCGAGCTGAGCCTGGCCATGGCCCTCGCGATCATCGTGATCGTGCTGCTCGTGCGACCGCAGGGAATTTTCGGCACCAAGAGAATCGAACGCGTGTGAAGCCCCGCATCATCGAGCGCGCGTCTCCGGCGCACCGCGTGTGGCAGATCACGGGCTGGGCGATTCTGGTGGTGGCCGTCCTCGTCATCGCCAAGGGGCAACCGAACTACCGCTTGCTACTGATGAGCAACGCCGCCGCGCTGTCGGTGGCGATCCTTGGCCTCAACCTCGTCGTCGGCTTCTCCGGCCAGATTTCCCTCGGCCACAGCGCGTTCTTCGGCTTCGGTGGTTACACGGCGGCCGTGCTCATCGTCGACCACGACTGGCCGTTCCTCGCCACGCTGCCGGTCGCCGCGCTCTTCGGGGGGGTGCTCGGCTTCCTCCTTGGGTTGCCCGCGTTGCGTATCCGAGGTCTATATCTCGCGCTGGTCACACTCGCTCTCGCGATCGTGTTTCCGAGCCTCGCGAAGATCGACCAACTCGCCGATCTCACCGGTGGGGCGAACGGGAAGCCCGTACCCGTTGGCTGGCATCGTCCGAGTTGGTTCCCGCTCAAGGTCACGCAGCAGGGTTGGCAGTTCCTCGTGCTCGCGGCCCTTGCCGGATTGCTGTTCTTCTTGGCGTCGAACATGGTCCGTAGCCGGGCCGGCAGGGCTTTGGTGTCCCTCCGTGACAACGAGATCGGTGCGACGGTGAGCGGTGTCTATCCCGCCGGTTGGAAGACGGGTGCGTTCGCTATTAGCGCGGCGTACGCCTCGATGGCGGGGGCAATGTTGACGCTCGCCATTCCGATCGTCGCGCCGGATACTGGCGGCTTTGTGCTCGCCATCCAGCTGATCACCGGGCTGGTCTTGGGCGGGATCGGCATCATCTCAGGGTCGGTCGTCGGGGCCTTGGCGATCGTCTGGCTACCTGAGCTCACCAGGAGCTGGGGCAAGTTCTTGCCGCTGTTCAGTGAGAACAAGACGGCGCTTTTGGCCAACGCCGCCTACGGGATTTTGCTGATAGCCATGATGTTCGTGATGCCGGGTGGCATCATGTGGTTCGTACGGTTCGTTCGTTCGAAGTTTGTTCGCTTCGTTCCACGACTACCCAAGGTGTCCTCGCTCGACGAGGATGTAGAGGTCGGCCCCATCTCGGCGGCGACCGTCCAGCAAACGCAAGGGGGAAGTGCATGAGGAAACCTGAAAAGGTCCGTTTATTTGTTGGTGCGGCGGTGGTCGCCCTGGTGGCGGCGGCCTGCGGCAGCAGCAAGGGCACGACAGCGGCCACCACCGCAGCCACATCGGGCACCACCGCGGCCGCGGTGGCCACCACTGCGGCTCCGGCCCAAACCACCGCTGCACCCGTCGAGACGACGGCAGCCGCGCCCAAGGGGTTCACGGTCGACTCGAGTAAATGTCCGGCCGAAGCCACAACTGCTCTCGCGGCCGGCGCCGATATCAAGATCGGCATCACGTTGCCGCAGACCGGTCCGCTCGCCGCGTTCGGTGCGATTGCCCAGGGCATGCAGATCTACTTCGACACCATCAACGCCAGCGGTGGCATCGACGGTCACAAGGTCGTGGTCGACGCCAAGGATGATGCCTACGACCCGAAGCAGACGGTGCCGAAGGCCACCGAGTTGATCGAGCAGGACAAGGTCCTGGCGACGTCGTTCATGGTCGGCACGCCCAATGTGGGCGCGACCCGCTCGCTGTTCGAAGCCTCGTGCACGCCTCAGATGTATGTGGGCACCGGCTTCCCCGCGTGGGGTGACCCCGCGAACCACTCGTGGACGGTCGGCGGCATCCTCGCGTACAACACCGAAGCCAAGATCTGGGCGGCGTTCATCGCGAAGCAAAAGCCCGGGGCCAAGGTGGCGCAGCTCGTCTTCAACAACGACTTCGGGAAGGCCTACCAGAAGCAGTTCGAGGCTGATGCCAAGACCGCTGGACTAACCATCGTGGAAACCAAGATCCATGAAGGCACGGCCGCCAACATCGACAACGAGGTGACGGCGATCTTGGCCGCGAACCCCGACTACGTGATCGGCGAGACCACCGGCGCGTTCTGTCCGAAGCTGATGGCGGGATTGGCCCAGGGTGGCTACACAGGCAAGACGATCATCTCAGCCACGTGTGCTTCGGTCTCGTCGTTCTTCAAGCCCGTCGATCCCGCGGGTAACGGCGTGTACCTCCTCGGCCAGCAGAAGGACCCGAGCGATCCGATGTGGGCCGACGACCCCGCGATGAAGCAGTACTACGCCGACGTGGCTCAGTACGGCGCGGGCGCCGACGCGAAGAACGGCAGCATCCTTACGGGCTACGGCGCGGGTGGGTTGACAGTGCAAACCCTCAAGGACGCCGCGAAGCTCGACGGTGGCCTCACCCGCGTGAACGTCATGAACGCGGTGTGGAACATCAACTACAAGAACCCGCTGCTGTTCGGAGGCACGGGTCACCTCGACGGCACTAGCGACGCGTACCTCTCCGAGTACTCGATCATGTTGCAGTACGACGCGGCGAAGAAGTCGCAGGTGCCCACAGGGGACACGTTCGACGTCGAGGGCAAGACCGGGCTGTTCGCCGGCTAAGCCAAGCGGTCCGCAATGAAGTCCTAGCCATCCGCAGGAAGTGACGTGTTTGTCGCCCGATTCGGTCGGCAAACACGTCACTTCGCGTTTAGGAGGTAGCGAGGACGTACAACAGCGCGGTCAACGACAGGCCGTCGGTTATACGGCCACCCGTGATGTGTTCGCGAACGGTGGCCCAGGGCACCCATTCCACGCGCTCTGACTCGCTCGGATCGGTGGGCGCGCCCTCGTACGTCGCTCCCTCCGAGCGAAAGAGGTGGAACGTCACGTCGGCCTGGCCGTTGTTCGGGTGGTAGGAGGTGAGGTGGGTGGGCGGTCCCGGCCGCCAGCCGGTCTCTTCTAGGGCCTCACGAGCGGCGGCCTCAACGGGTGTTTCCCCGTCGTCTATCGCCCCGGCGGGCACCTCCCAACCCCAGGTCTCAGTGATGAAGCGGTGACGCCAAAGAAGCAGGACACCACGATCGGCGTCGGTGATCACGGTTCCCGCGGCGTGCCGGGGGGAGCGAATGACGTGATGATCGAAGCGGGGCCCGCCGGGAACCTCTACGTCGACCAACACCAGACGGACCCATGCGCTGTCGTAGAGAATGCGTTCGCCGTGCACGATCCACTGCATGGGCCGAGCCTCGCACAAGCTCGCGCGCTCCGTACGATAGCCAGATGACGACGAATCGTGAGCAGTGGAGGGCGGCGTTCGAGGCCGGCCGGATCAGAGATGCTGATTTCGCGACCATGTCGGGTATCGGGCTGGAGCCGGTGTACGGGCCCGATGACGAGGAGTTTCCCGGCGTGTTTCCGTACACGCGCGGTCCGTACGCGTCGATGTATCGGTCGAAGTTGTGGACGATGCGGATGTTCGCGGGGTTCGGTACGGCCGACGACACGAACTGGCGGTTCAAGGAGATCTTGAAGGCCGGCGGCGATGGTCTGTCGACGGCGTTCGACATGCCCACGTTGATGGGGATGGATTCCGACGACGTGTTGAGTGAGGGCGAGGTGGGCCGCTGTGGCGTCGCAGTCGACACGTTGGCCGACATGGAGGACCTCTATCGCGACATCGATGTAGGGGCGATCACGACATCGATGACGATCAACTCGCCGGCGGCGGTAATTCTGGCGATGTATGTCGCGCAGGCCGA
The DNA here is from genome assembly GCA_040002995.1 of Acidimicrobiales bacterium. GTDB lineage: Bacteria > Actinomycetota > Acidimicrobiia > Acidimicrobiales > Ilumatobacteraceae > JBDUDK01. The sequence continues at coordinate 22,690 of JBDUDK010000020.1, forward strand.
GAAGGTCGGCATTCCACGGGCGCGCCTCGGCGGCACGCTTCAGAACGACATTTTGAAGGAGTACCAAGCCCAGAAGGAGTTCGTGTTCCCCCCGCGGCCGTCGATGCGATTGGTGCGCGACACGATCAAGTTCACGGCGGCGGAGATGCCGAAGTGGCACTCGATTTCGATCTCGGGCTATCACATCCGCGAGGCGGGCTCGACTGCGGTGCAGGAGTTGGCGTTCACGTTGGCCAACGGGTTCGCGTACGTGGAGTTGGCACTCGCAGCGGGCTTGGCGGTCGACGAGTTCGCGCCCCGGTTGAGTTTCTTCTTCAACGCCCACATCGACTTCTTCGAAGAGATCGCCAAGTACCGCGCCGCCCGGCGCATTTGGGCGCGTTGGATGCGCGAGCGCTATGGCGCCGTGAGCGAACGGTCGCTTCAGCTGCGGTTCCACACGCAGACGGCCGGGGTGAGTCTCACGGCGCAGCAGACCGAGGTGAACATCGTGCGCACCGCCATCGAGGCGCTGGCCGGGGTGCTGGGCGGCACGCAGAGTCTGCACACCAACTCGATGGACGAAGCCCTCGCTCTTCCCAGCGAGAAAGCGGCCCGCATTGCGTTGCGCACCCAGCAAGTGATCGCCTACGAGACCAATGTCGCCCACGTTGCCGACCCTCTCGGCGGGTCATGGTTCGTGGAGGCGCTCACCGACGAGGTCGAACGCGAAGCGGAGGAAGTTTTCGCCCACATCGACACGCTCGGCGGCGGATCCATGCTCGAAGGAGTCATCCAGGGCATCGAGGAGAACTGGTTCCAGGGCAAGATCGCCGACTCCGCCTACGAGTTGGAGCGCACGTTCAACAACGGCCGGCGCACCATCGTTGGAGTGAACCGCTTCCTCGAAGGAAACGACGAATCGCTCGCCGACATCTTGCAGATCACGAACGAGGACGAGCAGCGCCAAGTGAAACGCCTCACCCAGGTGCGGGCCGGCCGCCAGCAATCTGGCGTCGATGCTGCGCTTCAAAACCTCGCCACCCGAGCCGCCGACCCCGAGACCAATCTCATGTCGGCGCTGATCGACACCGTCAACACCTACGCCACCCTTGGCGAAATCATGAACACCCTCGCCGACGTCTTCGGCCGCCACAGCGAAACACCGACGATCTGATCGACGAATGCGCTCGAAGACGATGCGCCGGGCCCCCCGGTCGGCCGGCGTCCTTCTAGCCGCGGCAGTCGCCTCGGCCTGCGCCAGTAGCGGCCAGACCGCCGCGCCGACCACAGCCGCTCCGACGACCACCCTCCCGCCGACGACCACCTCGACGATCGTCGCGCCCACGACGTCGACCACGGTGGCGCCCACCACGACGAGCACGGTGCCCGTCGACCACAGCAACGACTGGGCCCTGAGCTACACCGAAGGCTCGGCCGGGGCGGCTGACCCGGCGATGGCACCGATCACGATCGGCTTCATCAATCAGGAACCCAGCCTGGTCGGTTTCCCTGAGGCTTCGGTGGGCATCGAGGCGGCGGTCAAATACGTGAACGCCGAGCTCGGTGGCGTCCACGGCCACTCCGTTGCACTGCGTAAGTGCACGGTGGCTTCGGCCGTCGACGGCACGAACTGCGCCAACGACATGCTGCGCGACCGCACGATCAGTTTTGTGATGACCGGCACCTTGGTCTTTGGCAATCAGGAGATCTACGCCACCCTAAAGGGGCAGAAGCCGGTGCTCATCGGCATCGGCGTCACGACCGCGGATTTCCTGGCCGACGACGCCTACTACTTCGACGCCGGCTCCGTCGGAGTGATTCCCGGCCTGGCCATCTTCTCGTTGACTGAGCTCCCCAGCGTTCCGAAGACAGTGACGGTCATCCACGCGAACGAGGCCGGCAAGATGGCCGCGACAACGTTGCTGAAGCCCCTGTTCGACAAGGCCGGCGTGACGATGCTGCTGGTCGCGGCATCGGACGTCCCCACCGGCTTCGTCCTCGCGCAGGCGCTCAAGGACGCGGCCGCCGACAAGTCCGATGTGTTCATCCCAGTCGTCACCGACCAGGGCTGCATCGCCACCTACGACGCGATCAAGTCGCTCGGCGTCAACCCGAGCGTCATCACAACGAGCCAGTGTTCTGGCGCCTCGATGAGCGATCACCTCAAATCGCTTGGTCTGACCGATCCGGTACCCGACGGGTGGTACTTCGGTGGCTACGGGTACAGCTACTACCGGCCCGACGACGCGTCCGGAATGAATACGTATCTGACGAAGATTGCGAAATATGGCGGTTTGTCCACCACCGGCGCGGCGCTCGACTACTCCCGTTTCGCGGGGCCGATGTTCGCGAACCTCCTCACCGCGGTGAAGTTCATGAACGAACTCGGCCCCGATGGGATCACGCCCGAGGCCATGCGCGACAAGATGAAGACGTTCACCGGACCAATGATGTTGCAGGCGGGGCCGTTGCAGTGTGGGCTCGGGCTCTTCAAAGCGGCGTGCGCGCACACGATCGGTGTTGAGCAGTACACCGGCGGGCAGTGGATAAGCGCGGCCGACGCGCTGAACGGCAAACCGATCGCGGTAACGGTCTACGGCACCTGAGATCGGGCTGGTCGGGTCCGCGGGGTCGTCGCTGTCGGGAACCTGGGGCGCCGGTGATGTTGCTCGAGCATGAAAACGGTCTGCGTGTCGTGGATCCCTTCGATGCCGTGTAGCCACTCGAGCACGACGTCGCGCAGCTCCTCGACGGCGGCGAGACGAACCGTCGCGACGAAGTCGAACGCGCCGGTGGTGAGGCCGAGCTGTTCGAGGCCGGGCAAGAGCAAAAGGTCGTCGCGGACTTCGCGCCAGCGGCGTTGATCGGCGTTGATTAGAACCAGCACGATGATCGGTAAGCCGAGCTTGGCCTCGTCGACGACCGCCGTGAAGCCCTTCAAAACTCCCTCGGCCTTCAGCCGATCGAGTCGCTGGTAGGCGCTGGCGCGGCTGACGTTCACCGCCGTCGCCAGCTCGTTGATCGACCTCCGGCCGTCGTCGAGCAGAACCTCGAGCAGGCGACGGTCGATGTCGTCGATTCCAGATCGTCCAGCCATCGTCACTCCTTGACTCTAATAATGGATATTTTGCTCTCCAAAGCCAAATTTCGTTCAATTCTGTCGGAGATCTGGTACGAGAGCGAGACAACATCGCTCGCCGCGACCAGAATTGCGTGCATGAAGTCTGCCGTTGACGCCCGTGTTGTCGATCTGCCCGCCGATCACCCTGGTGTGCACGATCCCGAGTACCGCCGCCGACGCGACGAGATCGCCACGCTGGCCAGCAAGTACCGCAGGGGCGCGCCCGTGCCCACCGTTGCGTACACCGAGGAGGAGCACGCGCTCTGGCGCCTCGTGGCCGGTGAGCTCTACGCCGCATATGAAGGTGCGGCCGTCGAGGAGTACCGGCGTGCCGCCGCGGAGTTGGCCCTGCCCCTCGATCGGCTCCCGCAGCTGGCTGAGGTCAGCAAATGTCTCATCGCGTCGACCGGCTTCCGCTTCGAACCGGTGAACGGTCTTCTCGAGACTCGCGAGTTCTGGTCGTATCTCGCCGAGCGCCGCTTCCCCTCCACCCAATACATCCGTCACGCGTCCGTTCCGCGTTACACACCGGAACCCGACGTGATCCACGAGTTGTTGGGCCATGCCAACGCGCTCGCGTCGCCGATGTTCGCCGACCTCTACGCCGCGTTCGGCCATACGTCGAGTCGCGTCGAGACGGAGGAGGCGCTCGCCTTCCTCGGTCGAATTTTCTGGTTCACGATGGAGTTCGGTGTGGCGTGGGAGCGCGGTGAGCCCCGGGCCTACGGCGCCGGACTGCTGTCATCGTTCGGCGAGCTCGCGGCGTTCCCGAAGGCCACCATCCGGCCGTTCGACCTGGCCGCCATGGGAACCATGACCTATGACATCACGACGTACCAACCGGTCCTGTTCGGCGCCGCTTCCATGGTGGCGATGGCTCATGACCTCGGGACGTTTGTGGAGACCTACGACGACGACGCACACCAGCGGCTGATCGCCGCAGCCTGATCACGAATCACCGGAGGGTTCTTTGATGTCTACCGTTGCTACGAGTCCCGCCACTGCGAAGTCCGCCGCCGAGTTGCTCCGCGGTTGGGACAGAGTCGAGTTCTGGGTCGGTAACGCCCGGACGACGGCGCAGTTCTTCTGTTCGGCCTTGGGCTTTCGGGTCACGGCCTACGCGGGCCCCGAAACAGGCGTCGCCGATCGGGCGTCGTACGTGCTCGAGCAGAACGGCATCCGGTTCGTCGTCACCGCCGGCCTCACAGCCGATTCGCCCATTGCCGCCCACGTACGTATGCACGGCGACGGCATCCGCGACCTCGCGTGGTCGGTCGAAGATGCGGGCGCGGCATTCGCGTCGGCAGTGGCGCGCGGCGCGCGCGTCGTTGAGCCTCCGCACGAGGTTCGCGACGACAACGGTGTGATGACACTCGCGTCGGTGGCCACGTATGGCGAGACCGTGCACACGTTCGTCGACCGGAGCGGCTACACGGGTGTGTTCGCCCCCGGCTTCACGGCGGAAAACCTCCCGCCCGTGCCGCAGGGACCCGACGTCGGTTTGCTGAAGATCGATCACGTCGTGGGCAACATCGCCAAGGGCACGCTGGCGACGTGGATCGCGTTTTACGAGGAAGTGCTGGGGTTCCGCGAGCTGATTCACTACTCCGAGGAGCAGATCCGTACCGAGTACTCTGCGCTCATGTCCACCGTTGTGTGGAACGGCGACAAGATCGTCATGCCACTCAACGAGCCCGCCGACGGCCGGCGCAAGAGCCAGATTCAGGAGTACCTCGACACCTACGGCGGCCCGGGCGTGCAGCACATCGCCCTACGCACCGACGACATCTTCGCGACGGTAAGGGCGCTACGCGACCGCGGTGTGCGCTTTCTGACCACGCCGCCGTCGTATTACGACGATGTGCGTGAGCGCCTCGCCCACCTCGACCTGCCGTGGGACGTGCTGAGCGACCTTGGCGTGCTCGTCGACGAGGACCAGGACGGCCACCTGCTACAGATCTTCACCGAGAACATCAGCGACCGGCCGACGGTGTTCCTCGAGATCATCCAGCGCGAGGGTTGCAAGGGCTTCGGCGAGGGCAACTTCAAGGCCCTTTTCGAGGCGATCGAGCGCGAGCAGGCGCGGCGGGGCAACCTGTAGCACCGGCTGAGTCACCTGTAGCACAGTGGGTGTTCGATGACGGTGAAACCGAGGTCGGCACTCCAGGCGATGCTCACCTATACGCCGGGGCGCTCGGCCGAGGCGGCCATGCAGGACTATTCGCTTGCCTCGGCGATCAAGCTGGCCTCGAACGAGGTGTCGCTGGCGCCGCTGGCTTCCGTGCAGGCCGTGATCGCCCAGGCGGCGGCGGAGGTCAATCGGTATCCCGAGCACACGGCGCCCGGGCTCAAACATCGCCTCGCCGAAGTTCTGGGTGTCGACCCCACGTGGGTCGGCGTCGGCTGCGGCTCGGTCGCGATCATCCAGCAACTGTTTCTCGCGTTTGTCGATCCCGGTGATGAAGTCGCTTTCCCCTGGCGGTCGTTCGAGGCCTATCCCATCGATGCGGCGCAGGCCGACGCGGTCGCCCGCCTCGTACCACTTCGCCGCGACGCGTTCGACATGAGCGCGCTGGCCGATGTCCTGAACGATCGGACTCGCCTCGTGCTGCTCGCCAGCCCCAACAATCCGACTGGTTCAGCCGTACGACGAGGACAGCTCGACGCGTTTTTCGAGCGCGTCGCCCCGACGACTCTCGTGGTCCTCGACGAGGCCTACCACGAGTTCGTGACGGGCGCCGACGTGCCTGACGGTCTCGACTATGTACGCCGCTTCGACAACGTCGCGGTCCTGCGCACGTTCTCGAAGGCGTACGGCCTCGCAGGATTGCGTATCGGGTACGTCGTGGCCCGGCCTGAGGTCGTCGACGCCCTCGAGAAAGTGAGGGCGCCGTTTTCAGTGAGCTCGGTAGCGCAGCGCGCGGCTTTGGCTTCGCTCGACGCGTGGGACGAGCTCGCTGATCGATGCCGGGCGATCGTGGCCGAGCGCGGGCGGGTGGCTCAAGCGCTGCGCCGTCGAGGCTTCTCGGTGCCGGAGTCGCAGGGGAACTTCATCTACCTACCGTCGGGGGAGGTCACCGTCGATCTGGTCGCGGCGATGGAGCGCCACGGTGTGGTGACCCGCGGGTTCGCCGGCGACGGCATTCGTGTCACCGTCGGCCAGCCCGACGAGAACGAGCAGTTTCTGGCCGCGTTCGATGCGGCGCGTCTCGATCTCGACCTCGAAGGCTCGTGGCGGTTGCCCGTCGGCGATCGCGCTGCCGCCACTGCTGACTGGCTTGATCGTCTGCATCTCGTGCGGGCCCGGCTCGACGAACACGCGAGAGGCGTGCACGCCGGGCTCACCGCTCCCGACCCGCCGAGTGGTGAACGTTGGGAAGCCGGGCAGGTGTGGGCGCACCTGGGTGAGATCGGCGAGTACTGGCTCGGAGAACTCGAGCCCGTGTTGGCCGGTGGGGGTGAGCCGGCGCCGTTCGGGCGCGTGAAATCGAACCCCGCCCGCATCGCCGCCATAGAGACGGGTCGAGCATTGGCGTCCGACCGGCACCTCAAGCAGGTACAGCGGTGTGCCGATCGGCTCGAGGCCATCATCTGCGGCCTCTCCGACTCCGAGTGGCGAGCGATCGGACGTCACTCGACGCTTGGCGACATGAGCCTCGACCGGATTCTCGAGGAGTTCCTCGTAGGTCACTACGAGCAGCACGCCGACCAACTCGACACGCTGTGTCCGTGACGGGGCCACGATGAGCAGTTGGGTCGAGGTTCCCGAGGGTTCCGACTTTCCGATCGAGAACCTGGCGATGGGGGTGGGCCATCGCAGTAGCGGCCCCGCTCGTCCGTACGTCGCCATCGGTAACCACGCGCTCGATCTCGCCTCGGTGAGTGCGGATGGGTTGTTCGACAACGTGGTCGGCTCAGAGTTCGATCGACCGTCGTTGAACGCGTTTCTCGCGTTGGGCCCACGTACGTGGGGGGCGGTTCGGGAGCGTCTGACCGAACTCCTTGACGAGGGAAGCCGCCTCGTCGATCGCGTGCGCCAACACCTGGTGGCGCGCGCGCAGCTGACGATGGTGCTCCCGATCGAGGTCGCCGACTACGTCGACTTCTATTCCTCGCTTCACCACGCCACGAACCTCGGCCGCATGTTCCGACCCGACGGCGAACCGCTGCTGCCCAACTGGCGCCACCTACCTGTCGGCTACCACGGCCGGGCGGGCACGGTCGTGGTGAGCGGCGCGTCGATACCGCGGCCATGCGGTCTGCGGACCGATGGCGAGGAGGTCGTGTTCGGCCCGAGCCGCTCACTCGACATCGAGCTCGAGGTCGGATTCGTCGTCGGCGCCGGCAGCGAACGTGGCCATCCGGTGCGAGTCGACGACGCCGATCAGCACGTCTTCGGCGCGGTTCTGTTGAACGACTGGAGCGCCCGCGACATCCAGGCGTTCGAGTATCAGCCGCTCGGTCCGTTTCTTGCCAAGTCGTTCGCCACCTCGATCTCGCCGTGGGTCGTGCCGCTCGACGCCCTGCGGCCGTTTTTCACCGAGTCACCCGTCCAGGACCCCGCGCCCGCGGAATACCTCCGCGCGACACGCCCGTGGGCGATCCCGTTGGAGCTCGAAGTCGAACTGAACGCGACGACGATCTCGCGCACCGACTTCACCGATATGTACTGGACATTCGCCCAGCAGCTCGCGCACACGACAGTGAACGGAGCCTCGTTGCGCCCGGGCGACCTGTACGGATCGGGCACGGTGTCGGGACCGGACCGTACGGCTCGGGGCAGCCTCATCGAGCTGACGTGGCGGGGCTCGGAACCGCTGGTGCTCGCCGATGGCTCAACGCGCACCTTCCTCGCCGATGGCGACAGCGTGACGATCCGCGGATGGTGCGGCGGTAACGGTTCAGCTCGAATTGGATTCGGCGAGGTGCAGGGCACCATCGTCGCGGCAGGTACGAAGGAGAGCTCATGACGTATTACCGCAAGGTCGGCGAAGTTCCCCGCAAGCGTCACCTGCGCTTCGTGCCTGAGGGCACCGAGAGCTTCGGCAGCGAGGAGCTCATGGGCACCCACGGCTTTTCGCAGTCGTCATCGCTGCTCTACCACCGGTACTCGCCGTCCGCGATCGTGAGTGCTGAGCCGGTCGACGACAACCGGCCCGAACTGGTGGCCGACGCACCCCTGCTGCCCCGACATTTACGTACGGGGGAACTGCCGCGCGGCGGCGACGTGGTCAATGGCCGTCAGGTCCTCATGGGCAACGACGACGTGGCCATCGCGTTTGTCGCCGCCGACGCCGACTCCTCGCTCTATCGCAACGCGATCGGTGATGAGCTCGTGTATGTCCAGAGCGGCCGAGGTCGACTCGAATCGGTATTCGGCACGCTCGATGTCGCGGCGGGCGATTACGTCGTGATCCCGATGTCGACCACGGTGCGTTGGGTTGTCACTGCGGGCCCGCTCGAAGCGCTCGTCCTCGAATCCGCCGGTCACCTGAATCCGCCGCAGCGCTACCTCAACGACCGGGGACAGTTCGTCGAGGGCTCGCCCTATAGCGAGCGCGACCTTCGCGGTCCGAATGAGGTGCTCGTCGTCGCCGACGATGAAGAGACCGATGTGCTGGTTCGTCACCGCGGGGGATTGACGCGCTACCGCTATGCGCATCACCCGTTCGACGTCATCGGCTGGGACGGCACGCTCTACCCGTTCGCGTTGTCGATCCACGACTTTGAGCCCATCGTGGGCGCGATCCATCAGCCGCCGCCCGTGCATCAGACCTTCGAGGGACCGAGCCTCGTGGTGTGTTCGTTCGTGCCGAGGCCGTTCGACTTCTACCCCGGAGCTATCAAGGTGCCCTACCACCACGCGAACGTCGATTCCGACGAGGTGTTGTTCTATTCGGCGGGGAATTTCATGAGTCGGGGCAACTCGGGCATCGGTGTCGGGTCGATCTCCATGCACCCGGCGGGTTTCGTCCACGGTCCTCAACCCGGCAGCCTCGAGCGGGCGATCGACGCCGACCGCACCGAAGAACTCGCCGTGATGATCGATACGTTCCACCGCCTGAAGCTCACCGAGACCGCCCGCGCGATCGCGGCTCCCGAATACGCGTGGACGTGGGCGGCGTCGACCAACCGATGACCGACCGTCCGCTGTGGACGCCCTCGCCCGAGCGGGTGGCGGCCGCATCGATCACGCGGTTCGCCGGCGGACCTTTTGATTACACAGCGCTCCACCGAATCTCGGTCGACGACATGGGCATGTTCTGGTCGAAGGTCTGGGACCACGCCGAGGTATTGGGCGACAAGGGACGAATCAACTTCGCGGCCGGCCACGACATGGCGAGCGTGCGGTTCTTCCCCGATGCCCACTTGAACGTCGCGCAGAATCTGCTCCGCGGCGGAGGGCCGGCTGCGGTGATCGCGATCGACGAGTCCGGCGGCCGGCGCCAGCTCTCGTGGGACGCGCTCCGGGCAGAGGTCGGTGCCCTTGCCGCGTGGCTCGGCGATCGTGGTGTGGGCGCGGGCGACCGCGTTGTGGCATGGATGCCGAACGTGCCCGAGACGCTCGTAACGATGTTGGCAGCCGCCGCGTTAGGCGCTGTGTTCTCGTCGACCTCACCCGACTTCGGAGTCGACGGCGTGATTGATCGCTTCGGTCAGATCGAACCGAAGGTGCTCGTCGCTACCACCGGCTACCGCTACGGGGGCAAGGCCTTCGATTGCCTCGAGCGTCTCGGCGATATCCAGGCTCGACTGCCCACCCTGCGCGGCACCCTCCTCGTCGGAGCCAATCGACCCGCACCGGCGACGACCCCGTGGGCCGAGGCACTCGCGTTCGGCGATGGATGTGTGCCGAGGTTCGAGCGCATGCCCTTCGATCATCCGTGGTACGTGCTCTTCTCGTCGGGCACCACCGGGAAGCCGAAATGCATCGTGCACCGCGCAGGAGGCGTGCTGCTGAAGCATCTCGAGGAGCATCAACTGCAGTGCGACGTCGGACCCGACGACCGCTTCCTCTACTTCACGACGCCGGGCTGGATGATGTGGAACTGGTTGGCGTCGGTGCTGGCATCGCAAGCCACCGTGGTGCTCTTCGACGGGTCGCCGTTTCACCCCGGCCCCGACGCCCTTTGGGACCTCACCGACGCCGAGGGCGTCACGCTGTTCGGCACTTCGGCGAAATACATCGATTCAATGGCCAAGGCCGGTCGGCGGCCGATGGCCACACACCGCCTCGACACCGTGCGCACGATCGTGTCGACCGGTTCGCCGCTGTCCCCGGAGTCGTTCGTCTACGTATACGACGCGGTCAAGACCGACGTCCACCTGGCGTCGATTTCGGGAGGCACCGACCTATGCGGCTGTTTCGTCGGCAGCGACCCGACGGGCCCGGTCTGGGCGGGTGAGATCCAGCGTCCCGCACTCGGCATGGCCGTGGGCGTCGCGGCCGACGATGGTCGCCTTCTCGGGCCCGGCGAGAAAGGCGAGCTGGTGTGCACGGCTCCGTTCCCGTCGCTTCCACTCGGCTTCTGGGGCGACGACGACGGATCGCGCTACCGCGCCGCGTACTTCGACAAGCGCCCCGGCATGTGGAGCCACGGCGACTTCGCGTCGTGGACCGAGCACGGGGGCATCGTGATCCACGGCCGCTCCGATGCAACGCTGAACCCAGGTGGCGTGCGTATTGGTACCGCCGAGTTGTACCGCCAGGTCGAGCAGATGCCAGAGGTGCTCGAAGCGCTCGCCTTCGCGCGTGACGTCGGCGACGATGTCGAAGTCGTCCTCCTCGTCCGTCTCGACGAAGGCATCACCCTCGACGACGATCTGGAGAAGGCGATCCGCACGCGCATCCGCACGGGTTGCTCACCACGTCACGTTCCGGCGCTCATCGTGCCGGTCGATGATCTGCCGCGCACCCGCAGCGGCAAGCTCGCCGAGCTCGCGGTTGCGGATGCCGTCAACGGCCGGACCGTGCGCAGCACCGAGGGCTTGGCCGACAGCGCCACGTTGTGGACCGCCGTCGACCGGGTGAGAGCGACCACCTACTAGCGTCGAGGGATCGCCCATGACCAACAGTGACTACCCGTGGGAGCCGCCGGTCGCCGGTACGGAGGTCGAGCACCTCATTGGTGCGCTCGACCGGCTGCGTGCGACCTTCCGCTGGAAGGCCGACGATCTCGACGCGGCGGGGCTGCAGACCCACATCGGCGCCTCCTCACTGACCATCGGCAGTCTGCTCAAGCACCTCGCTGCCGCGGAGGACTACATGTTCACCGTCAAGATGAGCGGGGAGCCGATAGGTGCGCCGTGGGACGCGATGGGCTGGGACGGCAATGGCGACTGGGCGTTCACGTTTGCGGCGGACGACGAATCCCCCGAGCAGCTCTACGCGTTGTGGGACGGTGCCGTTGAGCGATCTCGTGCACGGCTCGGCGGGGCCCTGGCCAACGGTGGACTCGATCAGCTCGTCCATATCTCATGGCCCGACGGTCGCCATGCCAGCCTGCGCCGGCTCGTCTGCGACCTGATCGAGGAATACGGCCGGCACGCCGGCCATGCCGATCTGCTCCGCGAGGCCGTGGATGGAAGGGTCGGTGAGGACCCTCCGGCCCGATGGCAACCGAAGAGCCGACCGTAGGTCCTACGTCGCTCCTTCCAGCTCGGCGAGGTCGCGCTGCGCGTAACGGTTGTGCCAGAACTCTTCCTCGAGCACGGTGTAGAGGCATTCCTGTAGCGGGACCGTGCCGTTCTCGAGTACCTCGATCGGTCGTGTGAAGTCGGTCGACGAAACCGATGCGAGATAGTCGCGAAAGCGCGTGGTGCGATCCGCACGCACAGCAAGGGCCTCCGAGACCGACGGCCTCAGGTCGTAATCGAGGCCGGGCCACGGGAAGTCGACGGAGCCCTTGTTCGGCAACCCGGTCGCGTGGAAGGCCTCGCCGAGGACCGGCGCGGTGAACCACTTGTCCATCGCGAAGACGAGATGTCGCAGCGTCTGGACGAAGGACCACTCGCCGTCGACCGACTCGTGCAGCTTGTCTTCCGGGAGAGCTTGCGCCCGGCTGATGATCTTGGCCCACTCGTCTTCGAGAGCCGACCACGCGGCGCGCATGCCTTCTGGGTCGGAAGGACGCAGCATCGCGCGCAACGGGTACCACGGGTCACGCTCGTTCACGTAGGCCGTGACATCGACACCGTTGATGACAACCTTGTCGACGAGCGCGTCGATGTCGACGTTGACTAACCAGGCGTGGCTGATCTTCACGTCGGTGAGGTTGACGTCACGAAAGAGGGCGCCTCTGAGATCGGCGCCCCAGAACACGGCTTCCGCGAGATCGCCCTCGAACTCCTCCGGCATGCTGCCCTCCCGTCGCTTCGCTGCCGTTCAGCGTGCAGCTTCCTCAAGTCTGCACGACTGCCGCAAGCGCTGTCACCGTCAGAGGGCGGTGCGAGAATGAGCATATGGAGAGACGTTCGCTGGCGTCGAAGCATGCCGATGCGGCGTTGGTGCCGATCATCGGGATGGGCACATCGAAGACATTGGACACCGACGATCTCGCACTTGCCGGCGACGTGGTGTCGGCGGCGCTCGACAGCGGCACAACCCTATTCGACTCTTCGCCGATGTACGGCAAGGCGGAGCGAACGTTGGGGGCCGCGCTCGAGGGTCGTCGTTCCGCGGCGGTCGTCGCCACGAAGGTGTGGACCGACGACGACGAGGTGGCGGAGCGTCAGATCGCCGCGTCGCTGTCGTTCTACGGCGGCCATATCGAGCTGTTGCAGATTCACAACATGGTGCGCTGGCCCGAGCGGCTGCGACGCATTGAAGAGCTGCGCGACTCGGGTCAGGTGACGCTGGTGGGTGCGACGCATTGGAAGGCGTCGAGCTTCGACGAGCTCGAGGCGGCGATGGTCACCGGTCGCCTCGACGCAATTCAGATTCCGTACAACCCACGGGAACGGGAGGTCGAGGACCGCTTGTTACCGCTGGCCGCCGAGCTCGGGCTGGGTGTTTTGATCATGCGCCCGTTCGCCGCGGCCGATCTGATGCGGACCTCTCCGCCCCCCGCCGAACTGGCACCGCTCGAGCACTTCGGCATTCACACGTGGGCACAGGCGTTGCTGCAGTGGGGACTGAGCCACCCGGCCACCACCGTGTCGATCCCCGCCACGTCGAAGCCGAATAGGGCAACAGAGAATGCCGCAGCCGGCGACGCCATGCCTCTCGACGACGAGCACCGCCGCTTGATCAGCCGCCTGGCAGGGGCCTGAGTTGAGGTGGGTCAGCTAGTTGCTGTCGGCGAGGATGGTCGCCGCGTCGTCGGCGGTCATGGGCGGGCCGACTGGCCTGAGGTCGTGTCGCGCGGCGACGCGGATGAGTTCGTCCATGGGCGGAAACGATGGCTGCTCCGGTACGACGTGTTTGGGGGCCCGGACACCCAACTCCGTCACGAAGTCCCGGAACGTCGCGTTGTCGTGGACGGTGAGGATTCGTGCCGGTTGATTTCCGACGACTCTGAACGTGTGCGGGATGCCTCGGGGCATCGACACCCAGTGCCCGGCACCGATCATCATCTCGTCGTCGCCGCAGCGCACCGCCATCTCACCCTCGAGCACGTACCAGGTGTCATCGAGCTCGTCGTGAATGTGGAGCGCCGGAGAGTGGCCGACGGGCAACGTCATCTCCATCACAACGCTTGTCGCTTTGCCCGCTGGCTTGTGCTCGACGACAAGGGTGTCGAGAAACCACCAGGCCGCGGCGTTCTCGTTCCCCGGTCCGTCGACGATTGCTGTGCTCATGTTGATCTCCTTCTCGCTGATAGTCAACATCTATTACGATCAGATTATAAGGTAACCTGACGAAAGAGTCAAGCGTTGCACTAACTTCATGGAGTAGGTCCATTATTTAGTCAGGTTTGTAGACGAGTTATCGATGAGGTAGCCTGACGATCTATGTCAACGATCGGTACTTCCGTCAACGGTCCGTACGTGGGCGCCCTGATGCGTTTCGTGTGGCAGTGGGTATGGGAGCGCAACTACGCCGGTGTCGCCGACGCTGGCTACAACGACATCACGCGCGCCCACGTGTCGATGTTCCGCTATCCGACCCTCGACTGGCGGCGACCGACGGAGATCGCCGAGCAACTCCAGATCTCCAAGCAGTCCGTCCACGAACTGCTCACCCACCTCGAACAGCACGGCTATCTCACTCGTGAGCCTGACCCCTCCGACGGCCGAGCCCGCATCGTGCGACTCACCACACGCGGCCACGAGTTGGAGCAGACCATCAACCAGCTGGCCCACGCCTCCGAGCTCCACATCGCCGACCTGCTCGGCGATCGCCGATTCGCTCAGCTCCGCCTCAGCCTCGAAGAACTCAGAAGCAAACTGTCCGACGAGTAGGGGCAAGCACTCCCGTTCGGCGGTTACCCGCTGCTCGGCTCGGTCAGGACAATGGGATTGTTGGACATCGGGCGTGGATCGAACCACACGGTGGCTGCGTCGCCGGGGTCATGGCCCGATGCGGTTTGCGTCCATCGTCGCGACCAGCAAAGCCGTCTCGCGAATTGCGTTTTCGCGTACGCCCAGCCGATCGAGGACTTGCCCGCGATGCCGTCGGGGTCGTCGGCCAGTGCCAGGAGCAGATGCTCCGTTCCGATATGGCGATGCCCAGCCTGCTGCGCTAGCTCACCGGCGCGAACGAGAACGCGGCGCGATCTAGCCGTCATCGCGTTGAGGGGAAGCGACATCATGACATCATGCCGGTCTGCGCGGGGAAGCGGCTCGCTATCTGTGAGCCCGTTTGGCCGATAGAACATTGGTTGATGTTGGTAGCGACGACTGCCGGCGCTTGCGGGTTATCGCGAAGCGCACAAGGCATCTTCCCGAGTGACGACGCCCATGAGGTCGAGTTCTGCCGGAAGTGGCAAGACGCGACGAAGGGGCTAGGCAGCGGAGAAGTCGGGCAATCGCCTCCTCCGGTGACGGTGGGCCACGAGCATGGTTGGCTGCAGCCGCACAGCCGACACACAACACCAAGGTCACCAGCACCGAGCGCGCTTCTCATACCGTCTGGACGCCCGTCCCCGACCGCCAGCTCCGGGAGATGTGCATCAGCGCAGAACGCGTCGGTACGCGCTCGGTTTGTCATCGAGCTTGTGCCACCGCAGATCTTGCAGCGCCTGTCGAATACCATCCGAGCCGGACGCTTTGCGGGTCAGAGCGGTCCCGGAAAGCGAGTTGACCGGTGAGCACGATTGAACGGGTCGGAGTGGTGGGCTGCGGCCTCATGGGATCGGGAATCGCCGAGGTGTGCGCCCGAGTCGGCCTCGACGTGATCGTGCGCGAGGTCGACGCGGGCGCGGCCGAATCGGGTCTCAAGCGCATCATCAGCTCGCTCGACCGTGGCGTGCGGTCCGGGAAACTCGACGAGGCCGGCCGCGACGAGACATTGCGCCGTATCCGAGTCACGACCGATCTTGCCGACATGGCCGACCGTCAGCTGGTAGTCGAGGCGGTGATGGAGGACGAGTCGCTCAAGACGGACGTGTTCACAGCCCTCGACAAGGTCGTCGAATCTGCCGACGCCATCCTCGCCAGTAACACCAGCTCTATTCCGATCATGAAGCTCGGCATGGCCACGCACCGGCCCGAGCACGTGATCGGTATCCACTTCTTCAACCCGGTACCGGTGTTACGCCTCGTCGAGCTGGTCAGCTCACTGCTCACATCGCCGGCGACGGTGACGTCGGCCGAGGACTTCGCCGCGAACGTTCTGCAGAAGCGCGTCATCAAGAGTCAGGACCGCGCCGGTTTCATCGTCAACGCGCTGCTGATCCCTTACATCCTGTCGGCCATCAGGATGATGGAGTCGGGCTTCGCGAGCGCCGACGACATCGACACCGGCATGGTCGAGGGCTGCAACCATCCCATGGGACCTCTGCGTCTCGCCGACCTCATCGGGCTCGACACCACCATGGCCGTCGCCGAGAGCCTCTACGCGGAGTTCAAAGAGCCGCTCTACGCGTCGCCCCCGCTGTTGTCGCGGATGGTCGAGGCCGGTCTGTTGGGGCGCAAGGTAAGCCGCGGCTTCTACGACTACAGCGGTTCCGGACGATGACCTACCGCGTCCTCGTGGCCAAAGTCGGACTCGACGGGCACGATCGCGGTGTGAAAGTGGTGGCTCGGCTGCTTCGAGACGCCGGCTTCGAGGTGATCTACACGGGCCTGTTCCAGACTCCCGAGAAAGTGGCGGCCGCCGCGGTCGACGAAGACGTCGACGCCGTGGGGTTGTCGATGCTGTCGGGTGCGCACATGACGCTCGCTCCACGAGTGGTTGCCAAGGTGCGCGAGGCCGGCCTCGATATCCCTGTGGTGGTGGGCGGCATCATTCCCGGGCCCGACGTCGCGAAGCTTCTCGAGGCGGGAGTAGCGGCGGTGCTCACGCCGGGGGCCTCCGCGGGCGAAGTCGTGCGCGCCGTGCAGGAGGCCATCGAGGCCGCGGCGGCCCGCGCCTAGCTCGTGGCCGCGGTCGATCCCCTCGAACGGCTGACGAACCTCGTCGCGCTGTTGCTCGAAACGCCTCGGCCTCTGTCGATCGACGACATCGCCGACGCGCTTGTGGGTCAGTACCCCGATGACCGCACGGCGCGGCGGGGTGCGTTCGAGCGCGACAAGCGCTTGTTGCGCGACGAGGGCGTGCCGATCGAGCTGACGCCCGGCGACAAGGGCGGCACGCGCTACCACATCGACAAGGAGCGCTATGAGCTGCCCGACCTCGGCCTTACGGAGGCCGAGGCCCAGGCCCTTGCGCTGGCCGTTGCGACGATCAACCTCGGAACCACCGCGGGCAGTAACGCCCTCGCCAAGCTCGATACCACCGAGCCCGGCGGGGGACCGATCGCCATGCTCGGTGCGAGCGACGTGCTCCCTGCGTTGTTCGCCGCTCAAACGATGCGGGCGAGCGTCACGTTCTCCTATCGCGACGTAATGCGCACCGTCGATCCGTACGGACTGTTGGCGCGCGACGGGTTCTGGTACCTGATCGGGCACGATCACGCGAGTGACGCGCAACGGACGTACCGCCTGGACCGTTTCGACGGCGCCGACATCACCGTGGGCGAGCCCACCACGTTCGAGTTACCTGCGGGGTTCGATCCCTCCGCAGCGCTGCCGGCCGATCCGAAATTGTTGGGCGACGATGAGGTCGTCGTCGCCGAGATCCGCGTCGACCGCGCCCGTGCGAGTGCCGTGGTCACTGAGCTCGGCAGCGACTCGGTGAGCGCGCGCCACTATGACGGTTCCGTGATCGTGCGGGTACCCGTGCGTAATCGTGTCGCGTTGCGTTCGTGGGTGCTCGGCCTCGGAGAGCACGCGGTTGTGCTCGGGCCGCCGGCACTGCGCGACGACGTCATCGCCTGGCTCAAGGCATTGGCCCGTGACTAAGGCTGTCACTCGTGAGTAAGACAGGGCGCCGCGGTCCCCGGCCGACACCTGAACGCCTGCGGCGTCTCCTGGTCGTGCTGCCCTGGCTCATGGCGCACGGCCGGGCGCGTGTCGACGATGTCGCGGAGCGCTTCGGGGTCAGCCCCGACGATCTCGTGCGTGACCTCGAACTCGCCGCCTTGTGCGGGCTGCCGCCCTATACCGACGAGCTCGTCGACCTCTACATCGAAGACGGCTGGGTCGAGGTCGGTATTCCGCGACTGTTCACCCGACCTCGTCGGTTTACGCCCGATGAAGGCTTCGCGCTCCTCGCCGCGGGACGGGGCGCGTTGGCGTTGCCAGGGGCCGACACGAACGGTCCTCTCGCGTCGGCGCTCGACAAGCTCGAGCAGGCGCTCGGTATCACTGCCGGACTCGCCGTCGACGTTGACCAGCCCCCGCTGCTCGCCGCGGTCCGTCAAGCGGCGGCCGAGCACGAAAGCCTCGCCGTGAGCTATTGGTCGGCGTGGCGCGACGAGCGCACCGAGCGCGTCATCGACCCGCTCGTGGTGTTCACCTCGGGAGGCCGCTGGTACGTGGTGGCCGACGACTCCCTCAGCGGGCCCGAACGAGTGTTTCGAGTCGACCGCATCGAGGAAGCCAAACCGACGTCACAACATTTCGCGGGGCGCGACGTCGCCGCGCCGGCGACGGTGGGCGTAACTCGGTCCGCGGACACCGTGACGGCCACCGTGGTGCTTCCCGAATCGGCCCGCTGGGTCGTTGAGGCGTATCCGGTCGAGTCGGTCGACGACACCGACGACGGGCGCCTGCGCGTCACGATGGTCGCGAGCGGCGAGAGATGGCTCGAGCGGGTCTTGCTCCGCGCCGGGGCGGGGGCCGAAGTGCTCGACCCACTTGAGTGGGTCGATCTGGGCTCGGCCGCGGCGCGCCGGCTGCTCGCCCTCTACCGCTGAACGACGCGCGCGAGATCTTCGAGCGACGCCACGCCGGCGCGCGCGAACAGATCGGGCAGCACCGCGGCAGTGGCTTCCGCGTCGGCGAGCGCGTCGTGGCGGTGGGCGAACGCCAGCCCTGCCCGCTCGGCGAGATCGACGAGCCGGTGACGTTGCGCACGCTCAGGATCGGAGGAACGAGAGAGCTCGAGCGTGTCGAGGAGACGGACATCGGGCAGAGGCCGACGGCAGCGTCGGTGCTCAGCGGCGAGGAAGGCCCAGTCGAACTCCACGTTGTGGCCCACCACGGTGGCCCCCGCCGTGCGCTTGTGCAGCTCGGCGGTCACCTCGGCGAAATGAGGCGCTTCGCGCAGGATGGCGCGGGTGATTCCGTGGATGCGGCGGGGCCCGACTCGCCGCAGCAGGCCGAGATGGACGTACGTGCTCCAACGATCGACCACCCGGCCGTCGCCGTAGCACGTGACGAGAGCGATCTGGAGAACCCGGTGCCGTCGCGGGTTCAGGCCGCTGGTCTCGACGTCGACGACCACGAACGCCGTGTTAGTCAACGCCGTGTTAGTCAACGAGGTGTTAGTCAACGAGGTTTCGCTCAACGAGGGGTCGTCCATCGGGCCGATCACCAAGCTCACTCTACGAAGAGGGTGCGCGATGGTGCGCCAGCGCCTCGTCGTCCGCGAGCACGGTGAGGTTGTCGCGTCTGACGAGCGTTGCCGGAAGGGCCGGATCAGCGGCCAGGAAGCGCTCGAGGACCGCCAGCTTCGAGCCTCCGGCCACGAGCAGCATGACCGCCCGCGCCCGGTTCACGGAAGGGGGCGTGAGCGTGAGGCGCACATGGCCTCGAAACTCGGGCATGACCGCGACATCGGTGTCGGTGGCCACCTTGACACCCGGCGGCCAGCTCGCCGTGTGCCCATCGTCGCCCAGACCGAGGTGCACGACATCGAGCACGCCCCCGCATGCCCTGGCTAATTCGGCGGCGTACGCAGCCGCCGCGGCGGCGAGATCGGTGGCGGTGACCGGCAGCGGGTGGAGGTGCGCGGCGCGCAGAGGGCTCAACTGGCCGGCGTTGCGGGCCGGGTCGCCGTCGGGCGCTACCCGTTCATCGACTTGCCAGACGTGGACGTTGTCCCACGGCAGTCGCAGTTCGGCGAGCGCGGCGAGCATCGCCGCGGGCGTGGCGCCACCGCTCACGGCCACGTGCGCGCTGCCGCGATCGGCGATGGCCTCCCAAAGGCGATCCGCGATCCAAAGCGCGGCGCGGGCCGCCAGAACTTCGGTGCGGATCCGCTCAATCCGCACGGCTGTTCCAGAGAGTGATCACGCGGTCCTCGCGGTACCAGCCGAGCACCGAGATCGTCGCGGGGTCGAGGGCGATATGGCGACCGAACGTGGGCGCGAGACAGACCCAGCGTGCCGCCAAGATCCGCAGAAAGTGCGCATGGGCGAAAATCAGAACGTCTCCGCCCGCGGCCAGGGCTCGATCAATCACGGCGTCAGCGCGTGTCGCCACGTGGTCGAGCGGTTCGCCGTCGATGAAACCGTCGCGCCATGCATCCCAGTCGGGTCGCTCGACACGGATCTCGGGTGTCGTGCGACCCTCGTCGGCGCCGTAGTCCCACTCCGACAAGTTCGCGTCGATGACCGCATCGGGGAAGCCCGCGAGGCGAGCAGTGTCGAGAGAGCGCCGCCGCGGGCTCGTGAGGACGAGGGTGAAGTGGTGGCTGCGCAGCCGCGATTCGAGCGCCAATGCCTCCTTCTCACCTTCCGGCAACAACGCTACGTCGGTACGACTGGTGTGGCGGCCGAGCGTCGACCACTCGGTAGCGCCGTGGCGAACGACAGTGAGCGATGCCGTCACGACGATGTCGGGCGCCAGCCACCGGGCACGAGGCTGTCGGCCTCCGCCGGTCCCCACGAACCCCGCGCGTAGGAATGCACGGGACCCGGGTCGTCGAGAGCGGGTTGCACGATGCGCCACGTTTCCTCCACCGCGTCCTCGCGGGCGAAGCGTTGATGGTTACCGTCGATCGCGTCGCCGAGGAGTCGTTCGTACGCCTCGCGGCGGTTGCCCAAGGCGGCCGCGAAGTCGCAACGAAGTTCGACGTCTTCGCTATCGAGCGCAGGACCTGGAGTCTTGGCTTGCACGGTGAGCGTCACTCCGTCGTTGTTTCCGAGGCGGAAGCGAATCAGGTTGGGCGTGGGTACCGACTTGTCCTCGTCGAACAGGAACCGCGGAGGGGGCGTCAACTCGACGACGGCCTCGGTCGCCGCGTTCGCCAGACCTTTTCCAGCGCGCAAGTACCACGGCACTCCGGCCCAGCGCCACGACTCGATCTCGAGGCGCACGGCCGCAAACGTGTCCGTGGTGGAACCGGGTGCCACGCCAGGCTCATTCAGATAGCCCTCGTACTGCCCTCGAATCATCGATTCCGGCTCGATCGGTCGGGTCGCGGCGAACACCTTGACCTTCTCGTCTTGCAGATGCTTGGAGTCGGGCCCGACCGGGGGCTCCATCGCGAGAAGCGCCACCACCTGCAGCAGATGGTTCTGCACCACGTCGCGCAAGGCGCCCACCGAGTCGTAGAACGCGCCTCGACCCTCGACCCCAATCGTTTCGGCCATCGTGATCTGGACGTTCGAGACGTATCTGCGGTTCCAGATCGGTTCGAGGAACGTGTTCGAGAACCGGAACACCAAGAGGTCCTCGACACTCTCCTTCCCGAGATAGTGGTCGATGCGAAATATCTGCTGCTCGTCGAACGCCTCGTGCAGGGTGCGATTCAACTCTTGCGCGGAGGTGAGATCACGGCCGAACGGCTTCTCGACCACGACGCGACCGCGGCGGTTCAAACCGGCGGTGGCGAGCGCCTGCACGACGATCGGGAACATCGACGGCGGTATCGCGAGGTAGAAGGTGGCGTTAACGCTCCCCGTCTTGCCGAGCATCTCCGCCAGCTGTGTCCACGTCCCGCCGCTGGCGTAGTCACCACAAACGAGGTCGAGCCGAGAGCACATCGTGTCGAGCACCGCCGCCTCCGCATGGGGCTCAGCCGCCAGCACCGCCTCGCGCACGTGGGAGCAGAACGCGTCTCTGTTCCAGTCGCTGCGCGCTACGCCGATGATGGGCATGTCGAGCAGGCCTCGCTGGGTGAGGTGGTAGAGAGCGGGGTAGAGCTTGCGCTTGGCGAGGTCGCCCGTGGCGCCGAACAGCACGAGCGCGTCGGATCGACCGGAAGGGCCCCCTGAGGTGATGGACATCGATCAGCCCTTCTCCTGATGGCCGCCGAACTGCTTGCGCATTGCCGAGAGCAACTTGTCGGCGAAGTCGGCTTCTCCCCGCGACGCGAATCGATTGAACAATGCGGTCGCGAGAACTGGCGCGGGCACGCCCTCGTCGACGGCGGCCTGCACGGTCCAACGCCCTTCGCCGGAATCCGACACCCTTCCACCGAAACCCTCGAGCGCCGGGTCCTCGAGGAGCGCGGCCGCGGTGAGATCGAGCAACCACGATGAGATGACGCTGCCCCTACGCCACAACTCGGCCACCGCCGTGGTGTCGATGGGAAACCGGTAGTACTGCGGATCGCGAAGTGGTGTGGTCTCCGCGTCGTGAGTCTGCTCCGCGGCGCCGACGTTTCCGTGGTGCAAGATGTTGAGGCCCTCGGCGTACGCGGCCATGAGCCCGTATTCGATGCCGTTGTGGACCATCTTCACGAAATGACCGGCGCCGCTCGGACCGCAATGGAGCCAGCCGCGCTCTTCGGGTGCGATGGCGCCCTTTCGTCCCGGAGTTCGCGGCGCAGCACCCTCGCCCGGCGCGAGCGCGTCGAGGATCGGAGACAGTCCGTCGACCGCCTCGCCGGTGCCGCCGACCATCATGCAATAGCCGCGCTCTAACCCGAACACACCACCACTCGTGCCGACGTCGACGTAGTGGATGCCGTGAGGGACCAACAACGCGGCGCGGTCGACATCGTCGCGGTAGTAGGAATTGCCGCCGTCGATGACGGTGTCGCCGGACGCGAGTAGCGGTGTGAGCGCAGAGATGGTGGCCTCGACGAACGCGGCGGGCACCATGATCCACACCTTGCGAGGCGGCTGCAACGACGCGACGAAAGCATCGAGCGCGGTTTCACCGATCGCGCCTTCGTTGCGCAACGACACCACCGCGGTCTCGCTCACGTCGTACACGACGCACTCATGGCCCGCCTTGAGAAGGCGGCGCACCATGTTGGCGCCCATGCGGCCGAGACCGATCATGCCGATCTGCATGGCGCCACCTTGCCACGCGGCCTGGCCGCGGTTCGAGCGTCGCGGTCAGGCGTGCGCGGCGACGCGGGCGCGGATACCGATAGGCGCCGCGACCGTGTACCCCGCGAGGTGCCGCTCCTCTTCGGACTCACCGCCCCAGAATCCGTACTCGTGGTTCATCCGGGCGGTGTCTCGGCACTCGATCAGCACCGGACACGTCTCGCAGATCGCGCGGGCCAGCGCTTCTCGTCGCTCACGGGCTTGGGGCCGTTCGGCGAGGGGGGGAAAGAACAGCGAGGTGCGGCCTTTGCAGCCGGCGTCAATGGTCCAACGGGGGAGTTCATCTGCAAATAACGAAGTTGACTGAGACTCAACGACAGACATCGGACTTGCCTCTCGGTAGTGGCGGATGCGAGCAGTGGACGTTTCGCTCCTGTAGTGCGGGATCTGCCACCAACGACGCACGGTCCGGATCAAAGGCGGCTACGTAAACGGAAGTCAATACCTACAGTGCCACGCTTTCCGGACCCGCGAGACTGCTCGACTGACGTCGTCGAGCCACGGAAAGCGGTGCTGGCGTGGCAGAACGTGAAATTTGTGACCCGCGGGGGCCGGTCAAACTCCTTTGATACCTAGGTATATCGGCTCGGCCGAAACGGTCATCTCCCCGATGTCGGGGGCGCCACTTCAGGCCCATCCTGGTGCTCATACCAGGAGGATTCCGATGATCACGACTAGTGACTACCACCGTTCAGCGATCGCCAAACAGAGAATGAGCAGGCTTGAGGGAGTCGCCGCCCGCTCGCACGCAGTGGCCTCCACCCGGCCTCGGCGCTGGTGGCGCGCTCGCCGGCCGCCGCGCACCTGATGGGTACGCTCGGGCCGGTGCTCGCTGGGCGCAGCGGATTATCGCCAGTAATGGTCGGGAGGGCCGCCGCGCTCGCCCGACTGCAGAGTCTCGTACCGACGACGCCGGGCAGCCCGAGCGCGGTCGCGATGATCTCGGGCGAGGCCGGAATCGGGAAGACTCGCCTACTCAGAGAGCTTTTTGCCAGCCGTACTGGGCTCCGGATCGTGGCCGGACAAGCCGACTCCGGCTCGTTCGGGCGCCCCTTCGACGTGGTGGCTTCCGCGCTCGACGGTGGTCTGGCGCCGATGGACGACCGCCAGCGCGGAGGCGCCGACCTCTTGCTTGCGGCGGCGGGCCCCGGGCCGGCCGTACTCGTATTCGAAGATCTCCACTGGTGCGACGCCGAGAGCGCCGCGGTCTTCGAGCGGTTGGCGCTCCTCGAGCGGCCTGGGCTCGTGCTTGTCGGCACCTACCGCCCCGACGACCTCGATCGGCGCCTGCCCGGAGCCGACCTTCTTCTCCGCCTCGAGCGACGCCGGACCGTCCACCACGTCGCGCTCGATCGGCTCGACCGCGCCGGTGTCAACGCCATGCTTTCGGCGATCTACGGACGCGCCGTCCCGTCACACGTGATCGACGCACTGGAGCAGCGCACGGGAGGGAATCCGTTCTTCATCGAGGAACTTGTCGTCGCGGCAGGCGACCACGAACCCGAACACCTCACCCGGCAACCGCTGCCGTGGACGTTGGCCGAAGTCGTGCGAGGTCAGCTCGACGGCCTCGACCCGCTCGCCCGCTCCGTCGTCGACGCCGCCGCGGTGCTCGGCCCGAGCGCGTCGTTCGACGTGCTCGCGACTGTGACCCGCCTGACCGAGAGTGAGTTGGTGGGCCAGCTACGCGATCTGGTCCGGCGCGGCCTGCTCGTCGAACCCGCGGCCGACGTGTTCGCGTTCCGGCACGCGCTCGTACGCGACGCCGTCGAACAGGCCCTCCTCGGGAGGGAGCGGCGCCGCCTGCACGAGGCCGCGCTCGTCACGCTTCAGGAAGCCGCATGCCCCGATCTCGTCGCACTGGCGCACCACGCCGCGGGCGCGGGTCGGTGGGAGGCGATGGTGGAACTCGGGCGCAGAGGCGCCCGCGACGCGATGGAGATGGGCTCGACCTTCCAAGCGCTCCGGCTCGCGACCGACGCACTTGGAGAGGCGCCCGACGATCTCGAACTGCTCGCGATCGCTGGCCGGGCGGCTTGGATGGTGGGGCTCTACGAGGAATCGCTCGGCATCACCACGCGATGGGTCGCGGCGGCCAGGGCCGCCGGTGACGCGGTCAATGAATCGCGGGCTGCTCAGCACCGTGTCCGTCTTCTCTGGGATCTCGGCCGGGGCGAGGAACACGAGCTTGCGCTCGCGGAGGCCGAAGCGCTCATCGATCGGATGCCGCCAGGCGAGGACCACGCCCGTGCGGTCACCGCCGCTGCACAGGCCCACATGCTGACATCGCGGTCCGATGCGTTGGAGTGGACTGAGCGCGCGGTCGCGGCGGCCGAGGTCGTTGGGGCGCGTGCCGTGCGCGCCTAGGCGCTCGTGGAGCGTGCCTCGGTGCTGGCCGACGACCACGAGCGACTCGAGGAGGCGCGCTCCGCGTTCGAAGAGGCTTTCGCGGAAGCGGAGGCGGTCGGCGATCTTGTCGCACTCACCCGCGGCCTCAACAACATCATGAAAATCGTCCCAGTGAGCACTGCCGCAGGGCGCGAGGTGATCGAGCGCATGCGCCGTGTCGCCGAGAAGGCCGGGTTCGATTCGATGGCGAAGTTGCGCTACCACAACTGGATCGCCGAAGTGGCCCAGTTCGACGGTGATCAGGAAGCGGCACTTGCGTCGCTCGACCTCGCGCTCGCCAGCTCGGAAGGCACGAGTTGGGGAAGCACCGCGTTGGCGAAAGCTCAGATCCTCGCGGAGGCCGGTGCCGTGGCCGAGGCGGAAGCGCTCCTCGAACACGTGGGTCCCGTGCCCTGTGACGAGTCAGCATGGATTGACCGCGTACGTCTCGAATTAGCCGCCGCTCGCGGCGACACCAATCATGCTCGGCAAGTGCTCACGTCGATCGGCGCGAACTCCGTTCGATTCTTCGACAAGCCGCATCATCGGGAGTTCCTCATCGATTGTGTCGACGCGGGCCTGCGCGCCGGTGTCGCGCCGAGCGACGTGCGTTCGGCGTTCACGAGAGAGTTCCGCGCCGAACACGCGGCCGAGGGCTATTTGCTCCTTGCCGAGGGCGACGCGGACGCCGGCGCTGAGCGCCTTCTCGCTGCGTTGGCTCCGGGCATCGACGATCTCCCGCGCCCGGTTCGCGGCACGATCGCCATCAAAGTCGCCGCCGCGTTGTTATCCGCGGGAGACGACGCGCGTGCGCGTGGGTTGCTCGACGAAGCCACTGTCCTGCTGGCGAGATGGCCGGGCTGGCGCGCCGCCCAGCTTGCCGAGGTGCAGTCTGAGCTAGCCGACGCGGTCCCTTTGGCTCCCGTGGGACGAGACGGGTTCCCGCTCACGTCGCGCGAGCAGGAGGTGGCCACGCTCATCGCGGCCGGACTCACCAATGCGCAGTTGGCGCGCCGGCTCCACATCGCCCCGAAGACGGCTGCCGCGCACGTGTCGAACATCCTCACGAAGTTGGGCATGGTCAGTAGGTCAGAGGTGGCCGCATGGGCCGCCCGCCACGGCCTCGCCGACGCCAGCTGACCCTCGTTCGCGACGGAGTTCACCCTCATGCGTTGAGCTACCGCCGCGGTTCGAGCCAGCCGGGCACGCCCTCGTCGAGCTCGACACCGAAGCTGTTCAACGCCATGGCGACGACGTGATAGTTGCCGACAGTGAACACAACATCCATCAGTTGCTGCGTTGAGTAGCGGGCGCTCAGGGTCGCCCACGTGTCGTCGCTGACCCGGCTGTGCTCATGAAGCTCGTCGGCGGCCGTCAAGAGCGCGGCGTCGTGAACGCTCCAACTGGGTGAGCTCGCCCCGATCACCACGTTGGCGATCTCCGCGTCGGAGATCGAGGAGCGGCGGGCAATCAGCACGTGCTGCCCCCACTCGTACTCACTCGTGCACCGGAAGCCGGTGCGGAGAATGAGCAGCTCACGGTCACGATCGGGGAGGCTGTTCTTGGCGAGGACGTGGTTGGCGAACACGAGCCAGCGCTTCAACAGCTTCGGGTGGTTCGCCATCGTGGAGAAGATGTTGAGCGGTTTGCCGCCCGTGTTCTTCAGCATGGCCGCCTGCTGCTCGCGCAGCTCGGGGTCCCACTGGTCGACGGGCAGGGGTGCAATACGTGGTGTCGTCACGGCTCCATACTCGCGTCTGTGACAGGGTGCGCGTTCTGTTCGATCATCGACGGCTCCGAATCGGCCGCCATCGTGTTCGCCGATGACCTCGCCGTCGCGTTCCTCGATCGGCGGCCGGTGTTCGAGGGTCACGTTCTTGTGGTGCCGCGGCCACACGTCGTGACCCTGCCCGATCTCGACGCCGAACTCGTCGGACCGTTCTTCCGCGTGGTCCAGCGCGTGGCGGGCGCGATGATGAGCGCGCTCGGCGCCGAAGGTTCGTTCGTGGCCGTCAACAACACCGTCAGCCAGAGCGTGGCGCACCTTCACGTGCACGTCGTGCCCCGGCACCGCGGCGACGGCTTGCGCGGTTTCTTCTGGCCGCGTCGCAAGTACGAGAGCGATGACGCGATGGCGGCGGTGGCGGCTCGCCTCCGTGCCGAACTCAGCCCGTAAGGCCGAACATCTCGCGACATTGTTCGAGGCCTTCAATTTCGATATCACGCTTTGTGTCAAAGCGTTGCTGACGCTCCCAGCGTTCACGCGTGAGCACGTAGTGGCGAAGCTGCGCGCGTTCTCCTCGCGGTGCGGCGTATTCCCATCCGTTTTGCTCGTAGCCGAGCTTCGTACTCACGGCGTGCGAGGTCGGGTTGTCGACGAACGCGCCGCTCGTGGCGGCGACCGCGTCGAGACCCGCAAAAAGCAGGTGCAAGATCGCAGCGCGCATCTCCGTTCCGAGGCCTTTCCCCTGGTAGGAGCGCCCAAGCCAGCTTCCGGTACCCGCCGTGCGCAGCGTGGGAAAGTTCTTGGCGCCTGCGCTCTGGACCCCGACGAGAGCACCGTCGGCCCATACCGCGAAGGGAAGGTCCCACGCCTCCGGACGCCACTCTGCGCGCAGCAACCAGTAGTGCTGCAACGTGTTGCGCTGTTGTCGCGGAGGCGCGACATCTGTCCATGGAAAAAGGAACGGCATCACGGTCGGATCGTGAATTCCGCGCGCACCGAGCACCGCGAGCGCGTGTACATCGTCGTCGTTCGGATAGTGCAACTCGACCCTCGGTGTGCGCACTATGAGATCGAACAACGGCCAGTGTTCGCTCCTCATGTACTCATCGTGACGCGAATCGTGCCGATCAACAATCGAAATTCAACGCTCGAATGACCCCCTCCCCTCAGCTCTCCACAAGGTAGTTGCACGTGCAACAAACAGAATGCTTGACCTTTGTGGTTGAGTTCGTTCAGATATGCACCGGTTGTGCTCCGTTTTGGAGTACAACGACGGGTCTCACATAGGAGGTAACGGTGGCGTCCATGAGCAAAGCTGACCTACTTGCCGCCGTCGCGGAGAAGGCGGGCGCGAACAAGGCCGATACGGAGCGTGTCCTCGACGCGTTCTTTGAAGTTGTAGTTTCCAACGCGCAGCGCGGCGAAAAGGTCGCGTGGCCCGGCTTCGGTTCGTTTGCCACCACGAGACGACCCGCTCGTGTCGGCCGCAATCCGCAGACCGGTGCGCCGGTGAACATTGCCGCATCGACGGCGATGAAATTCTCAGCCAGTTCAGTGCTGAAGACAGAGCTCAACAAGAGCAGCTAGCAATACCTTAGGAGAGGAGAACCGTGTCACCTGCAAAGAAGGCAGCCAAGAAGGCTGCTCCCAGGAAGGCGGCCAAGAAGTCCGCCAAGAAGGCTGCCCCCAAGAAGGCCGCCAAGAAGGCCGCGCCGCGCAAGGCCGCCAAGAAGGCTGCGCCGCGCAAGGCCGCCAAGAAGGCGACCAAGAAGGCAGCCAAGAAGTAGTTCGTCCTCCAACGGCGACTCGCGCAACGAGGGGCCTTGCCGGCCCCTCGTTGCGCGTGCCGCCTCGGATCTGAGCCACGATGACGGCCATGGGCTCGATGGATGCGATCTGCGACGACCTGGCCGCCGAGCAGGGGGCGCTCGACGCGCTCGTGGCGGCGTTGCCTCCGGAGGCATGGGAAATGGCGACACCCGCGCGGGGGTGGGCGGTCCGCGATCAGATCGGCCATCTGCAGTACTTCGACGCCACCGCCACCCTTGCGGCCACGGATGCCGAGGCCTTCAAAACCTCGGTCGACGCGCTGGGCTCGATCGACGACACCCTGTCGGAATCTCGGGCGATGACATCGGCCGAACTTCTCGCAGAGTGGCGCGCCGGACGGGGCCGAATGCTCGACACGTTCCGTGAGCTCGACGCGAAGGCCCGCCTGCCGTGGTACGGCCCAGCGATGAGCGCGATGAGCTTCGCGACGGCGCGCCTCATGGAGACGTGGGCGCACGGTCAGGACGTGGTCGACGCGTTGCAGGCGACGCGACCGGCGACCGATCGCCTGCGCCATGTCGCGCACATCGGCGTACGCGCGCGACCGTTCAGCTACCGCGCCAACGATCTAGAACCTCCAGAGAGTGACATTTTTGTCGCGCTCCGCGCGCCTAGCGGCGAGACGTGGTCATGGGGAGATTCGACGCTGCCGGACCGCGTCACCGGCGACGCGCTCGCTTTCTGCCTCGTGGTCACACAGCGTCGCCACGTCGCCGATACCGCGCTAACCGTGGAGGGCCCGCTCGCTACCGAATGGATCGCGATCGCACAAGCGTTTGCGGGGCCACCCGGTCACGGCCGTCGACCCGGCCAGTTCCTGCGGTCGTGATGTCAGAGCGGCGCGATGCGTTTGAACGCTTCGCCCGCGGCAACGTCGATGAGCGCGCCGTGCTCTGCCAATCGCTTGCGGATGCGTTGTCGGAATTCGGGTAACTCGCCCATCGTCGACTCGAACTGACTGGAGTGGGCTTCGAGCGCGGCCAGCTTCGTGTCGACGAATGCGGTGACGTCCTCGACGTGGTCGGGTTCGTCGGCTTCGAAGAGCAACAGTGCGACCGGCCGGTGACTCGGAAATTCGTGCTCGCGAAAGAAATGCGGATCGCGCGCCGCCACGATCCCGTCGACGGTGAGGAAGCCCGCATGGCGGTGGTCGGGATGCAGCCGGTACCGACGCCACGGATCGTGGCCGAGGACAACGTCGGGTTCCAGCGCCCGGATCCAGTAAGCGACCTCACCACGGAGAGCGAGTGTCGTCTCTAATTCACCGTCGACGCGTCCGAGGAACACGACCTCACCCGTCGCTCCCACGCGCCGCGCCGCTTCGCGCTGCTCGTGCTGTCGCCGCTCGATGAGCGCCTTCTGGTCGGCGTGCACATCCCATGTGCCCTTCGAGCCGTCGGTGAGCACGAGGTGATTGACGACACACCCGGCGGCCGCCCATTTCGCGAGCGTGCCCGCGCAGCCGAACTCGATGTCGTCGGGGTGCGCTCCGATCGCCAGGGCGCGTCCCGGGGTCGGGAGATCGCGTGACGCGGCAACGCTCGACGTGGTCAGCGCGGGCTGGCCGGGCAGGTCCATGGCTCCTCGAGCGCGACGAGGTCGTCGGGGCGATCGACATCCCACCCGAGGCCCGGGTCGCGAACGACGCGCGTCGGCAGGTTGAGGCGTTCGGCCTCCATCAGATGGCGGGCGAAGGAGCCCGGCCCGTAGGCGAACCGGAAACCGACGTTGGTGGGTACGACGAGCACG
Organism: Acidimicrobiales bacterium; assembly: GCA_040002995.1. Taxonomy (GTDB): domain Bacteria; phylum Actinomycetota; class Acidimicrobiia; order Acidimicrobiales; family Ilumatobacteraceae; genus JBDUDK01. The sequence goes on from JBDUDK010000020.1 coordinate 53,198, forward strand.
TTCGATCCGTCGTCGTGACGATCGGGTACGACGGTGACACCTTCACCGGCCGCGAGCGCGGCCAAGTCGGTGGCGAACGGGAGATCGCCGTGGGCCACGATGACGCGATCGACGCCTGCTGAAGCGAGAACGGCCACGGCGTCGGTGACCGCGGGGTTCAAACCGGCGCGCTCTTGGCGCAGCGGAGTCGCACCTTGCTCCACCGCCCAGACCGCCACGTCGTCGTCGTCGGTGACGACCCATACGCCGAGGGGAGCCGCCGAAGCCACCACTCTGGCGGCCATCGCCCGCGCCAGGCGCTCGCGATCGGCGGCAGGGAGCACCTCACCGAGCCGCTGCTTCGCGTCGGCGAACGCCTTTACGGGTACCAGCACGCCGACCAGCATCGGGGTCGAGTCTATGGTGAGGCGATGCCGATCCGGGTGGCCGTTGTGGGCGCGGGGTCGTGGGGTACGACGGTGGCGTCGTTGGCTTGCGTCAACACGCCCACCGTGCTGTGGGCGCGTCGGAAAGCTCTGGCCGAGCAGATCACGTCCGATCACTGCAACGGCGATTACCTACCCACCTTCTCGCTGCCCGAGGAGTTGACTGCGACTCACTCGATGGCCGATGCGGTGAGTGGCGCCGACGTGGTGGTGATGGGCGTGCCGTCGCATGGCTTCCGGTCGGTGCTGGAGGAGGCGGCTCCGTTCGTGCGTCCATGGGTGCCCGTCGTGAGCCTGTCGAAAGGGCTCGAGCGCGGCACCCTCCTGCGCATGAGCGAAGTCGTTGGTCAGGTTCTCCCCGGTCACCCCGTTGCGGTCCTCACCGGACCGAATCTCGCCCGCGAGATCATGGACGGCCAGCCCGCGGCGAGTGTGGTGGCCACCACCGACGCTGTGATCGGGCGTGAGCTCCAGCGGATTTTCACGAGCGACCACCTGCGGGTGTACACCAACCGCGACCTGATCGGCTGCGAGATCGCGGGCGTGGTCAAGAACGTGCTCGCCATCGCGTCGGGCATGTCCGACGGCATGGGCTTCGGCGACAACACCCGCGCCACGCTCGTCACCCGCGGCCTGCACGAGCTGGCGCGGTTGGGTCAGGCACTCGGGGGAGAGGCGTTGACGTTTGCGGGCCTCGCGGGCATGGGCGACCTCATCGCCACGTGCTCGAGCACGCAGAGTCGAAATCGCATGGTGGGCGTGCAGCTTGGTAAGGGGCGCCCGATCAACGAGATCTTGAGCGAGATGAACATGGTGGCCGAGGGGGTAAAGAGTTCTCCGTCGGTGCTCGAGTTGGCGAAACGGCACGGGGTCGACATGCCGTTGAGCGAAGCTGTCGTCGCGGTCTGTCACCAAGGCCGCTCCGCGCGAGAGGTCGTGCGCCGCCTGATGGAGCGCGAAGCCGGAGCGGAGATGGCCGGGCTGCGTTGATCGGGGCGATCGGGTCGCCGTGGCGGGCGACTGTGAGTGCGTGGGGGAGGATCGACCCCGCCGATGGCTCGTCGAACCTTGACTGGGCCATCGGTGGTGCCGACCGTTGGTACCGGCCCGCAGTCGAGACGTCGACCCGACAACAGGCGGTCGCGGGGACGCCGGTCATTGAAACCCGCGTGCGTGTGCCAGGGGGTGACGCGATCCATCGGGCTTTCGTCGTCGCCGGCGGTCATGTCGTCGTGGAGATCGAGAACGCCTCGCCGGCACCGTTCGCGGTCGCGTTCTCGAATGCCGAGGTTGTCGGCCCCGTCGCGCCGAGCGCGGTGCCGGAGAGCGCGCCCCTGCCACCCGGGTGGGTCGCGTTTGCGCTGGCGCACCGCGCGCGGCTCACGATTGTGTGGCCGCGGGCGTCGATGCCGCCGCGGGTGCCCACGTCGGAGAGCGTGGTGCGGGGATGGCAAACGCAATGCGATCGGGGCGTGCGCTACGAACTGCCCGACGAGGCGTTGCTCGAGTCGTTGACCGCGGCCCGCTGCGCGCTCTTGCTCGACGGTCCGTTGGTGTCAGACGACCCGGCGACGCGTTTGCTCGCTGCGGGGGAGTGGGTGCGCCTCGGCGAGGACGGTCGACCATTGGTGCCCGCGCTGGCCGACGCCGTGCACGCCCTGGCCCGCACGCACTCGGAGTGGGCGTTGCGCTCAGGGGCCGATGTGCTGCGGGCCGCGGGTGAGGATCAGGCGGCGTCCGACGTCGACGACATCATTCGGCGGCAGAGCGCGAGCGAGGCGGAGCCGGTGTCGGTGTTGGCCCGCGTGCGTTCGTTGGTGCGGGCGGGCGCGCACGGAGGGATCGAGTTGCTGCCGAGGTTCCCGGAGGCGTGGGTCGGGCAGAGCGTTGCCGTGTACGGGGAGCACACGCCGCTCGGGCGGTTGTCGTTCGCCGTTCGCTGGCACGGCTCGCGCCCGGCCCTCTTGTGGGAGCTCGACGGCCCAGGCACGGTGTCTCTGCTGCGCTGTGGCCTCGATCCGACCTGGTCGACCACCGAACCCCGCGGCGACGCCCTCCTCGCGCCCTATTCGTCCTCTGAGGGTGAATAGGGATCGAATCGCGCACTTTTTGTCCTCTGAGGACGAATAGTGACGCGGTTAGGGGGTGAGGCGGATTGTCGCAATGCGCTGCGGGGCGAGGTCGAACGCCTCGTCGAACGGGGCGACGGTGCAGCCGCGGAGGTCGACGAGCCGCCCGGATCGTCCGGCGATCTGCACACGCGTCGTGGCGTCTGTGGGATTAAAGACGCGCACCTCGAGCTCGCCGTCGACGCGCCGCACCGCGGAGACCTGTGCCCCTTCGACGTTGAGTGCCGAGGCCGTGGCCGGGCCCTCGCCACCCCCGCGTGCTCTGGCCACGAGAAGCGGCACGAACGCATCGTCGACGAGCGCGTAGGGGTCGACATCGCCGACGGCCACGACGTAGCGCAACTCGTGGCGCCCGCGCGCCTGGGATCCGAGCAGCTCGTGCTCGGGCCCGGCGGGATGGGGCCTCGACACCATCGGGCCGCGCGACAGAAAGCGGGTGGCGCGCAGAAGCGTCAGTGCGAGCGTGTGAGCGCCCTCGTTGTCGATATCGACGAGCTCGTACTCCAACAGGCCCTCGTGGGCCAGCGTGAGTCCGCCTGCTTGGACGAAGCGACGCGAAGGAAACGTCGGGAGTCCGGGTTCGTGGGGACCTCCCTCGGCCGTCAACCCCCGCTCGACGATCGTAAATGCGCACTCCGCTCTGGACACACGCGCGGGCGAGGGCAGCGGGAAGTGGGCGCGCACGCGGTGGTCGTCGCAACGATTTTCGAATGCGACGGTCACCCGCACGAATCGTTCCCCGGCGCGTAGCTCGAGCGTGGTCCGCACCTCGACCTCGACGGCACCGTCGCGCGCCTCCGCCGAATCGAGGCATTGAGGCCAGGCGTAGCGCGCCGCGAAGAGCAGCGAAGCCACGACGGGACCCGAAGCCACCACTGCTGTCGTCACCTTCCGCGGCGCGTCGACGAGGAGCTCCTGTGCGGGCGGGCAGTAGTTGTAGGTGTCGCCGGCGTCGCCACCGTCGACGATGGCGCCCAACCCGGTGACGGCGCCGATCGAGAACGTTGCGCGTGTCGCGTCGACTTCAACCCGCACGAGCCCGTTGTCGAGGACCGTGCCCTCCGCGTGTGCGGGCGCCACCTTCGCGGGCTGCGCTTCGTATGCCGACCAGCCGTACGGCGGTGTGTCCTCGACGCGGGTGGGCACGCCGTCGATCTCCACCACGCCGCCGCGCGTCCGCGCCGACGGGTTCACGATCACGGGACCGGCGACGGGGGACTGCCGCGCCACAGCGCGGAGAGCACGCGAAGTCAGCCCGTCGGCGATCTGGCCGGCCTCGGCGTAGCGATGGAGGACGGCGAGACACACATCGTCGTGCGAACACGCACAAATGGAGTCGTGCGCTGCGTTGCGGATCACTTCGAGCCAGGCCAGCTCGAGGAACGCCTCCGGCCATTCGTCGGCCGGCAACACGAGCGCGGACAACGGCTCGGCGATGCGTTCGAGCGAGCGTTCCACCCGCGCCGCCGCTTGTCGAACATCGACCCGGTTCGACGCCACGCCCATCAGCAGGTTGGTGCGGGCCCCGCTTCGCAGCTCGCCCCGGTATTCGGGTAAGCCCGAAGTTGGCCCGGCGTGCACGTGCTCGGTGAGGCTCGTGATGGTGATGTCGAGGTCGTGGCCGCCTAGGGCGCGGGCCTCGGCAACGACCCGCCCGAGCCACGCCTGCGGCATGAGGTGATCGGTGCCGTTCATCCAAAGAATCGGAAAGTCGGCGAGAAGTGGTGCGAACTCGCCCTCCCATTTGGAGATCTGTTCGAGCAGCGCGGCGCCGGAGTCGGGCAGAACCTCACCGTTGCTATAGCCCGACACGAGGTATTCGGCGCGCACTTTGCTCCCGTCGGGTGCCACCCACCAGAACGCACTGCGGTCGACGGCCGACGGCACGCCCCGCCACACCGCCGCGTGCTCGAAGCCGAACTGCGCGAGCAGCTGGGGCATCTGCGCGATGTGGCCGAACATGTCGGGTAGGTAGCCGATGTCCATGGCGCCGCCGAACGCCTCGGCGCGAGCGAGGCCGACCTCCATGTCGCGAATGATCGTTTCGCCTGACACGAGAAACTCGTCCATCAGGATGTACCACGGCCCCATCGCCACTCGTCCATCGACGGCGAGTTGACGGAGCCGGTGCTCCGCCTCGGGCCGGACGGCGAGGTAGTCGTCGATCACCGCCATCTGCCCGTCGAGGAGAAAGTGGCGGTAGTCGGGGTCGGTCTCGAGCTGTGGGATGAGCCCGTCGAGCAACTCGACCAGCCGCATACGAAAGGTCTGGAACGGCGCGTACCACTCGCGATCCCAGTGGGTGTGGGGCACGATTGACACCCGGCGCATAGCGGTTGGCCTGCTCCCTTGCCTCAGAGGCGGAGGTTACCGGGCTCGGCCAACGCTCAAGATGCACCTCGTCGGGCCGACTGGAATCCCGTGCGTCATGTGGGAATTCGTTCGTGGCTGGCGTTGGCGGGACCGTTACTGATCCCCGTGGCGCTCTTCTTCGGGCTGCGGTCGATTCCCTTCATCGACGTCCACTACCAGGACGCGTACTTCCACCTCTTTTTCGTGTCGGCGATCGCGGGCTGCGCGCTCATCGTTGCGTTCGTCGCCGCCCGGGCGGGTGCCCGCGCCGGGCATTACGGCCCGGCATGGCTCGCGATCGGGTGTGTCTCGGTCGGAGCTCTGATGCTCGGCCACGGCCTCACCACGCCCGGTGTGTACGACCGGCCCGGCAACCTCTGGGTCGCGCGCCTGCCGTACCTCTCGATTCTGCTCTTCGCGGTTTCGGTGGCCCTTGCCGCCCGGCCTCGCAACGCCATCACGTCGCGCATCGCCTCCCAGCACCCGCGGCTGCTGATTTTCGGAGTCTCAGCGGCCCTTGTCGCATTCGTCGCGTGGATCGTCGCCGATCCCACCCGCCTCGGCGGCAGCCGCCCGATCACCTACGAGAACGAGGTGAAGTGGGCGGTCACCGGGGTGGCATCTGTCCTGTTGACTTACGTCGCGGTCGTGCACTGGCGACGTTGGCGCCTGGGCCACGACCCGGTGCAGTACGCGCTGGTGCTGGCGGGGGGGCTTTCGACCGCCGCGCTGCTGTCGTTGCGACTGGGCGAGACCTGGCGGCTCTCGTGGTGGGACTATCACGGGTTCCTGCTCGCCGGCTACGCGGGCGCGGTGTACGCGGTCGCGGTCCGCTACCGGCGCACCCGCGCCGTCGACGAGGTGCTCACGGCGACGTTTGAACACGATCCGATGGCTCACATCGTCGACGGCTACCCGGAGGCGTTGAAAACGCTGGTGCGCGCCGTCGAGGTCAAGGACCGCTACACCCACGGGCACTCGGAGCGAACCGCCAAGATCGCGGTGCAGCTCGGTGTCCGCCTCGGGCTCGACGAGGACACCCTGCGGGCACTCGCCCGCGGTGCCTTCCTCCACGACGTCGGCAAGATCGCCATCCCCGACGAGATTCTCAACAAGCCTTCGGGACTCACACCCGAAGAGCGCGTTGTCGTTGAGACGCATCCGCAGGTGGGCTACGAACTCGTGGTCCCCGTGCGCGAGCTCAGCGAGGCGCTACCGGTCATCCTTCATCATCACGAGCGTTGGGACGGCACCGGCTACCCAACGAAACTCGCGGGAAACGCCATCCCGTTCATCGCCCGGGTCACGGCGCTCGCCGACGTTTGGGACGCGATGACATCGGATCGCTCGTACCGGCACGGCCTACGGCCCGAGCTGGCGCTGGCTCACATCGCCGCCGGGCGTGGCTCGCATTTCGATCCAGCGCTCGTCGACGGCATGATCGCACTCGCCGCCGATTGGGGTTACCACGTGGCGCCCGAAGGCGGCGACGCCGAGCAGGCGTGGCTGGCCGCGGAGACGTGCCACGAAGTTGTTGCCGCGAACCAGAGCTGAAGTCGCGTTCACGGCTCCTTGTAGGCCTCCGCCACTCGCTTCGGCACGACCATGCGCCACGCGTCGACGACGATCTCGCGCATCTCGGGCTCGTCGATGGCGTCCAGGCGGACCACCACCCAGTGGTAGCGCTGATCCGAACGCTTGGGCATCGTGAACTTCTCGGGCTCTGACGCGATCAACGCGGCGCGTTCCTCTTTCGGGAATGCGAATCCCATGAGCGTCTCGTCGCGTGAGAACGCGAGATACACAATGCGCCCGACGCGGAACTTGACGCGATCGCGCACCAGGGCCTCGTAGCTTCGCTCCAGCGTGAGCGCGAGCTCCCGTACGTCGTCGATGGTCACCATGATCTCTTGACGATACGCCGGACGCAGGGCGGGGTCGTAGGCTCCGCGGGTGCTCACTGACATTCGCCTGACCGAGTGGACCTCGTGTGGCGGGTGCGCGGCGAAATGGGGCGCCGCACCGTTGGCCGCGCTCGTGCGGGGGCTCGAGGTCGGCTCTTCGCCCAATCTCCTCGTCGGCCTGGCGCCGTTCGACGACGCCGCCGTCTACCAGATCTCCGAAGATCTCGCGATCGTCTCCACCACCGACTTCTTTCCGCCGCTCGTCGACGACCCGTCCGACTTTGGCGCGATCGCCGCGGCGAACGCGTGCAGCGACGTGTTCGCCATGGGCGGACGGGTGATCATGGCGCTCAACATCTCCGCCTTCCCGGAGCGGATGCCCGTCGAGGCCATCGGCGCCATCCTGGCTGCCGCAGCCGAGGTCGTCGTCGCGGCCGGCGGCGTGGTCGCTGGAGGTCACACCATTCGAAGCGACGAGCCCATCTTCGGTCTCGCAGTGCAGGGTCTCGTCGATCCTCGCCGCGTGTTCACCAAGGCCGGCGCACGGCCGGGCGACGTCCTCGTCCTGTCGAAGCCCATCGGCACTGGCATCGTGTTGGCGGGATCCGGCGCCGCGGAGAAGCGGGCGGCCATCGCAACGATGCGAACGTTGAACCGCGCCGCGTCGGAGGTGCTCAGCGGCATCGGCAACGATCTGGTGCACGCCGTTACCGACGTGACGGGGTTCGGCTTGTGCGGCCATGGCTGGGAGATGGCGGAGCGCTCGGATGTGCGCTTCTCGTTCGACACCGCGCACGTACCTCTCTACGACGGCGCATTAGAGGCGGCCGAGGCGGGTACCCGCACCGGTGGCGATGCGCGCAATCGTGAGCATCTAGCGGCCCACGTCACCATGGGCGGTGGCGTCGGCGCCGCGCTCCAAGCTCTCTGTTTCGATCCTCAGACGTCCGGTGGTCTCCTGGCGGCGATCGATCCGTGGGCGGTCAACGCCACAACCGACGCCGGTTTCACGGTCGTAGGTTCCGTCGCGACCGGGCCGGCTGGTATAGACCTGGTCTGATGCCCTCGAAGAAGGTCGCCCCCACGCGGCAACTCGAGCACGAGTTGCGGTCCGGCGGCCATGAAATCATCGTCGGTGTCGACGAAGTGGGGCGCGGCGCGTGGGCCGGGCCGCTGATGGTGGGCGCCGCGGTGTTGCCCAGTGACAAACGGGTGAACGGGGTGCGCGATTCCAAGCTGCTCACCGAGGCCGAACGCGAGCGCCTGTTCGACCGCATCGCCGGCTGGTGCGTGACGTGGAGCGTGGGCGCGGCGACGCAGGCGGAGTGCGATGAGCTCGGCATGGCCGAGGCGCAGCGGCTCGCGGCTCGACGTGCAATAGACGGTCTCGCGGTCATACCCGACACGGCGATCGTCGACGGCACATGGAACTTCCTTCGCGGCACGGTCGGCGATGTTCATCTGAAGGTGAAGGCCGATGCTCGTTGTCTGAGCGTGGCGGCCGCATCGATACTCGCCAAGGTGACGCGCGACCGCGTGATGCGCGCCGAGGCTGAGCACTATCCCGCGTATGCGTTCGAGTCGAACAAGGGCTACCCGTGCTCCATGCACAAGGCCGCCCTGCAGGCGTGGGGGCCCACCGCGATCCACCGGCGGACGTGGGTGTTCATGGACCACCTGCCATGGCCGGGACTCCGCGTCTTTCGCCCCGAGCAGGCGAGCCTCTTCTAGCGCCGCTTCGTCCATTCGACGAGGCGGGCCACTGCCTCGGACACATTGGCCCGGCTCGCGGCGAACGAGAAGCGCACGAAACGGTGACCCCGGACGGGATCGAAGTCGATGCCCGGCGTGACCGCGACGCCGAGCTCGTCGAGCCACGTTCGGCACAGCTTCTGGCTGTCGTCGGTCAGCCCGCTGACATCGACATACGCATAGAACGCGCCGTCGCAGGGCGCGAATTCGGTCAGGCCCGCGGCGCGGAGGCCGTTCAGCATGACGTCACGCGTCTCGGCGAGCGCTATGACGTTGCCCCGAAGTTCCTCGTGACAGTCGAATGCCGCCATGCCCGCGACCTGTGACACGTGGGGCGCGCAGATGTAGAGATTCTGGGCGAACTTCTCGATCGCCGGAATGAGAGCGGGCGGGACGACAAGCCAGCCGAGCCGCCAGCCGGTCATGGCGAAGTACTTGGAGAAGCTGTTCATGACGACGACGTCGTCGCTCATGGCGAGTGCGCTGGCCGCGGGCGCGCCGTAGGTGATGCCGTGGTAGATCTCGTCGGCGATCACGGCGATGCCGCGGTCGCGGCAGTGGTCAACGATGGCCGCGAGCTGCGTGGCCGGGATCACAGTGCCGGTGGGATTCGACGGGCTGGCGATTACGAGACCGTCGAGGGGGGCGGCAGCATCGATGAGTTCGGGAGTCGGCGCATATCGGGTTTCTGCGCCGACCGGAATGGCGACGGGTGTGACGCCGAGCGCGGCGAGCGTGTTGCGATAGCACGGGTAGCCCGGTTCGGTGACTCCGACTCGGTCGCCGGTGTCGAAACACGCGAGAAAGGCGAGGACGAAGCCACCCGACGCGCCCGCCGTGACGATCACCCGTGACGGATCGACATCGACTGAGTACCAGTCGGCGTAATGAGCGGCGATGCGCGCGCGGAGTTCCGGCAGGCCGAGCGCGGTCGTGTAGCCGAGCGTGGCGTTGTCGACGGCCCTCGCCACCGCGTCGCGAACCCCGCGAGGCGCGCCCGCCGCCGGTTGGCCGACTTCGAGATGCAGCACATCGGCGCCCATCGCGGCGCGCTCCTCCGCGAGCCGGTTCATCTCCATGGCGAAGAACGGTGAGATCGCCGACCGGCGCGAGACCTTGATAGCGGCCGCCTCAGCCGGCCGCGTCGAGGGCCTGTTCGAGGTCGGCCACCAGGTCGTTCGCCGATTCGAGACCCACTGACAGCCGTACGAGCGACGCGGGCACCTCGAGGGGCGAACCCGCGACCGACGCGTGGGTCATGCGCCCGGGATGTTCGATGAGCGACTCGACCGCGCCGAGCGATTCCGCCAGCGTGAAAACCTCGGTGCGCCTGACAACCTCGAGGGCGGCGGCCTCGCCCCCCACGCACGTGAAGCTGACCATGCCGCCGAAGTCGCGCATCTGACGAGCGGCGGCCTGATGCCCGGGATGATCGGGAAGCTGCGGATACAACACCCGGTCGACGGCGGGATGCCGGAGGAGGAGATCGACGACCGCGCGGGCGTTCTCACAATGGCGATCCATGCGCACGGCAAGGGTCTTCACCCCGCGCAACACGAGATAACAATCGAACGGGGCCGGCACCGCGCCCGCGGCGTTCTGGGTGAAGCGCAGGCGGCCGGCGAGGTCGTCGTCGTCGACGGCGACGAAACCCCCAACGACGTCGCTGTGGCCGCCGAGGTACTTCGTCGCCGAGTGCACGACGATGTCGGCCCCCAGAGCGAGCGGTGTCTGCAGGTACGGCGTGGCGAAGGTGTTGTCGACGACCACGAGGGCACCACGCACGTGGGCTGCGGCCGCCACGGCCTCGATGTCGATGCACGCCAGAAGGGGATTGGTGGGCGTCTCCAGCCACACCATCGCCGTGTCATCGGGCCACGTCGCCCCGGAGGCGGTGGCGTCGGTGAGGTCGACCGCGGTCCACGTGTAGCCGGCGGGGCCGTACACCTTCGAGATCAACCGGAACGTGCCGCCGTAGGCGTCGTTGCCGAGCACGATGCGTTGGCCGGGCGACAGCAGACGCAACACGTTGTCCTCCGCAGCCAGCCCCGAGGCGAACGCGAGTCCGTGAGCGGCACCCTCGAGCGACGCGACGCAGCTTTCCAGCGCGTTCCGCGTGGGGTTCGATGAACGCGAATACTCGAAACCGTCGTGGTCGCCGACGGCCCGCTGCGCGAACGTGGTCGACAGTGTGATCGGCGTGACGACGGCGCCAGTCGCGACATCAGGGGTCTGACCGACGTGGATGGCGCGGGTCTCGAATCCGAGTCCGCTCTGTTCGAGATCACCCACCGGATTCACTCCCGGAGAGGAAGGCGAGCACGTCGGTGCGAGTGAGGACCGACAGCGGGCGACCGCCCGATAGGACGAGCAGCGCGGGGGCCTCGTTGAGCAGCTCCACAACGAGGGCGAGAGGCTGGCCGATACCGACCGTGGGCAACTTGCGACCCATCACCTTCTCGACCGGCGTGTCGAGCACCGATGGATCATGGAACGCGGCGTCCATCAGTTCGAGTTCGTCGACGGCTCCGGACACCTCGGCCGCCGCGAACGGTGGCTCGTTCTTGCAGACCGGAAGCTGGCTGACTCCGTTGGTGCGCATCAGATTGATTGCGTCGCGCACCGTGTCGCTCGGGTTGACGTACAGGAGCCGGGGCATCGTGCCGCGAGAGCCCAGCACGGTCGAGACGCAAAGGTCGCATTCAGTGAGGAACCCATAGTTCGCCATCCACTCGTCGTTGAACACGCGCGAGAGGTAGCCGCGGCCGGAGTCGGGGTTGAGAACCACGATGATGTCGTCGGGCTGCGCGCCGGCGGCGACGCGCAGCGCGGCCGCGACCGCGGTGCCGCCCGAGCCACCGATGAGGATGCCCTCCTCGCGGGCGACGCGGCGAGCCGTGTGGAAACTCTCCTCGTCGCTCACTGCTATCACGTCGTCGTAGAGCGACGGGTCGTAGTTGGCCGGAAAGAAGTCCTCGCCGACTCCCTCGACGAGATAAGGCCGGCCGGAGCCGCCGGAAAAGACCGATCCCTCGGGGTCGGCGCCGATCACCTTGATGTTCGGGTTTTTCGCCTTGAGGTAGCGGCCGGTGCCGGTGATCGTGCCGCACGTGCCCATGCCCGCGACGAAGTGGGTGATGCGTCCCGCGGTCTGGCGCCAGATCTCCGGACCCGTGGACTGTTCGTGGGCCTCTGCGTTGTACGGGTTTGCGTACTGATTGGGCCGAAACGAGTTCGGCGTCTCGCGCGTGAGGCGTTCGGCGGTGGCGTAGTAGCTCGTGGGGTCTTCAGGCGGGACGGCCACCGGGCACACCACGACGTCGGCTCCGTACGCGCGCAACAGCGACACCTTCTCGGGCGCGACCTTGTCGGTCATCACGAAGATGCAGCGGTAACCGCGTTGCGCGGCCACGATCGCGAGGCCAACGCCGGTGTTGCCGCTCGTGGGCTCGATGATGGTGCCGCCGGGCAGGAGGAGCCCGTCGCGCTCGGCCGCGTCGATCATCGCGAGTGCAGGTCGATCCTTTGAAGATCCGCCGGGGTTGTTCGTCTCCATCTTCATCGCGACCAGGCAGGACAGGTTGCGGCCGAGCTGCTTGAGCCGCACGAGCGGCGTGTTGCCGATCAGGTCGAGGACGGAATCGGCGATCTCGGGCTCGGACGGGAGATCGTCGTCAGCCATGAGGCAACGCTATCGCTCAGTTCTTGGGGAGGTCCTTGAACGGGGAGACCGAGTCGATGCCGGCGTCTTTGGGCAGGCCGAGAACCCGCTCACCGACGATGTTGCGCATCACTTCGTCGCTACCCCCCGCGATCCGCATGCCGGGGATGCCAAGAATGAACTGGCTCCACGCGTACGTTCCCCACTCGCCGGTGTCGGCCACGACACGTGCGCCGAGCACCTGAGCGAGAAAGTCGGCCGTGCGTCGCATGTTCATCGTGAGCGAGAGCTTGGCGATGGACATCTCGGGCCCGGGCAGCTGACCCGACTTGATCTTGTCCATCGCCCGCTGGTTGTTGTAGCTCGCGACCTTGTTATGGATGTAGAGGTCGGCCAGGCTCTGCCGTACGAGCGGGTCTTCGTCGAGTTCGTAATGATGGACCATGCCGATGAGCTTCGCCATCGTCGCCACGGTCCCACCGCCCGCGCCACCGGCACCGATCGACGCGCGCTCGTTCATGAGCGTGGTGAGTGCCACGGACCATCCGTGGTTGACATCGCCGAGCCGGTTCGAGTCGGGTACGCGCACGTCGTTGAAGAACACCTCATTGAACGACGCGCCGCCCGTCATCTGCCGCAGCGGGCGCACCTCGACCCCGGGCGCCTTCATGTCGATGACGAAGCCGGTGAGACCCTTGTGCTTCGGAAGGTCGGGATCGGTGCGGCAGATGATCTCGCCGATATCGGAGTACTGCGCGCCCGACGTCCATACCTTCTGACCGGTGATGCGCCACTCGTCGCCGTCGCGCTCGGCGCGCGACTGGAGACCGGCGAGATCGCTGCCCGCTCCCGGTTCGCTGAACAGCTGGCAGGCCACGATGTCGCCGCGGTACATCGCCTTCAGGTAGGCGTCCTTTGCGCTTTCGGTTCCGTGGGCGAGGATCGTCGGCGCCACCATGCCGAGACCGATGCCGAAGAAGCTCTGGTTCGGGACCTGGTAACGCCCCTCGAGCGCGCCGAACGCCCGCTCGTAGGCGTTGGGAAGCTCACGTCCTCCGTAGGCCTTCGGTCCGGTGATCCAACCGAATCCGGCGTCGTATTTCGTCGCCCGCCACTCTTGAGCTCTCTTGAGGTCGTCGACCTCGCGCTGGCGGGATTTGTCGTCGAAGAGGGCGACCTTGTCGGAACCTTCGCCCCAAACAAAGGCCTTCTCCTCCTCCTTGAGCGACGCGTGCGTGTCGAGGAAGTCGGCTGCTTCCTTCTCAAAGGTCTCGATCGAGATGTCGGCCATATCCCGACAGTATCGAACGGGCGCCCGCCCCGTCCCGCCCGCTCTGTAGGCGTCGATTCGACGTCGATTCGCCGCGAACTGCCCGATACCAGGCGATCGGCGACACGTGTGTCGAGACATAGGAGACACGGAGCGCCGTTCAACTCAGCCCGCCATCAGATGGAGGTATTTCTGGTCCAAAAGAAAGATGCGGGCCACTGGGCTCCGTTTCCCCGCCGTCGGCGACGTTTCGAGACTTGGGGTGGTGGGGGCGGGAGCCCTACCGTCGAGGCGTGCTGTCCCGAACACAAGCGATGGTCCTTCGCGCGTTCGCGCTCTGGACCGTCTACGTGTGGGTCACCCGCATCTGGAACATCTGGCGCGATCGCACGCGCGACGGCGCGTTCAAGGCCGTCCACACGGTCCTCGCGGTCATCTCGGTGGCGTTCGCCGTGGCCTGCTGGCTGATCGTTCGCCATAACCGCCGTCCCGCTCGCGGCTAGCTTCCCGGTCATGGGTCAGCCCGTCGCGGTCGTCTCGAAGCCAAGCCGCACGCCGGGCATCTTGCGTTTCGAGGCGAACCGGAGCCTGACGGGCATGGGCCACGTCCGCTACCGGAGCACTGATCACATCACGGGCAACGTCCCGAGCGACGAACTGGCCCGGCGGTTCTTCGCGACTGGACAGGTCGACGCCATCCACATCTACGCCAACATGATCACTGTCGACCTCGCCAAAGGCTTCACGGGTGACGGCCTCGAAGAGATCGTGGCCGACCTGTTCATCCACTACCGCGACGGGGTCATGCCGGCGACGTTCGACGAAGCCCCCGAGGCCACCGAGGAGGCCGCGACCCCCGCGGCGCCGGCGGCAGGCGGGGGAGACGCGCCCGCGCTCTCGGCGGATGCGCAGAAAATCCCGGCCAACCTGCTCGAGCGGAGCCGGGCGGCCAGGATTCGCCTCCTGGGTCATTAGCAATACCGGGTTACTGGCCTAGGCGTCCGTCGATGCGCTCGCGCAACAGGTCGGCGTGGCCCATGTGGCGGGCGTACTCCTCGATCGTTCCGATCAGCATTTCGCGCAGCGACATCTGCCCTCCACCACTGCCGTGCTGATTCAAGGGATCGTCGCCGGTGATGTCGAGACTGGGCGCCTCGGCCACCAACCGCTCGGCGAAGTCCACCTCTGCTCGCCATGCGTCCCACGCCTCCGCAACCACCTGAGGGTCGGGAACCGCGCCATCGAAATCACCGTCACGGTCGGTCTCGGAGCAGAACAGCCGGGGCACGTCCTGTCCGGCCATCATCTTGCGCCACCCCGCACGCTCCACCTCGGCCAGGTGCCGCACCAGCCCGAGGAGCGACATCGTCGACGGCTCGATGGAACGTCGCGCCATGGCCTCCGCATCAAGACCTGCGCATTTCATCTCCAATGTGAGGCGTTGGCAGCGCAGGCTTTCGACCAGCGTGGTGCGCTCGTCGCCCAACCTTGGTTTGTTCTCACGCGGGTCGTCGTCAGACGGCTTCCCGTCAGCGGTGAACATGTCGGCTCGTCGGGTCGTGGCCATGTCTAATTATCGCCTCTTGTAGGACGAACATACGTTCGCTACCCTCCAAGGGTGAGCGTCGCGCATCTTCGTCCGGTCACGTTCGCCCATGAACGCCTGCTCCCCGTGGCGGCACCGCTCGCTCCGCTGCTGCCTCACGCAGGCTTGCCAAGAGGCGGGTCCGTGGCTATCGCCGGGGGAGCAGGGTTGTCGTCGGTCGCCCTCGCGTTGGTGGCTGAGGCCTCTCGCCTTGGCTCATGGGTGGCCATTGCCGGCTGGCAATCGGTGGGGCTAACCGCGGCGGCCGAACTTGGCGTGGCGCTCGATCGGGTTGTGGTGGTCGATGTCGACCCCGAGCGTTTCGGGTCGGTTGTTGCCGCCCTCGTCGACGCGGTCGACATCGTCGTTGCCCGCCCACCCCGGTCGCTTGCTACGTCGGTGGCTCGCCGGCTTGCCGCCCGAGCAAGAGAGCGCGGGGCGGTGATCGTGCTCGCGGGGCGAGCCGCGGGTCCGATCGTGGTGGGGGCATTCGATCCGCTCGCGCGCATCGAGGTACGCGCATCGACGTGGATCGGTCTCGAGGCCGGTCACGGAACGCTGCGGGCCCGGCGCCTCACCATCGAAGCCAGTGTTCGCCGCGACGGCCGCCCTCGTCGCGCCACGGTGTGGATCCCTGGCCCCGATGGTGGCGTCGGTGCCGTCGATGCCGCCGATGTTGTGCCCGACATGACCATCGCGCCGGTCCCGGCCGCGTCGGCGTGACAACGTGACCAGGGTTGCGGCGATCTGGTGGCCCGAGTGGCCGGTCGTCGCCGCGGGGTGCGCGTCATCGGTTCCGGCCGCCGTGCTTGCGGCTAATCGGGTGGTGGCCGTATCTGCGGTCGCCAACGCCGACGGCGTCGAGCTCGGCCAGCGCCGTCGCGCCGCTCAAGCCGCCTGTCCGGCGCTCGAGGTGTTCGCACCCGATCCCGCGCGTGAGGCGCTCACCTTCGAACCGGTCCTCGCGGCCGTCGACGCGTTCACGCCAATTGTCGAGCTCACCCGTCCCGGTGCCTGCACGTTCTCGACACGCGGACCCTCGCGCTACTTCGGCGGCGACGACTCCCTCGCGGCCGGGGTACACGCCGCGGTGCTCGCGGCCCTTCCCGACAGAGTCGATGTCGCCGGCCCACCGGGAATCGGGATCGCCGACGGTGTGTTCGCCGCCTCCCTCGCGGCGCAGCGCTCGAGTCGCACCGCTGCCCCCGTGGTCATCGCACCAAACGAATCGGCTCAATTTGTTGCGCCCTTTGGCGTGCACGTGTTGTGCGAGCTCCATGAGTCGCTGATCGAACTCGTCACGGTGTTGCCCCACCTCGGCATCACCACCATCGGTGCGTTCGCGGCGCTGCCAGCCGGCGATGTCGTCGCTCGTTTCGGTCCTGCGGGCCGTCTCGCCCACCGACTGGCCTCCGGTGGCGACGATCGCCCCCTCGATGCTCGCCGTCCTCCGCCCGATCTCGTGGCCCGGGCCGAGCTCGACCCGCCGGCCGAACAAGTCGAGCAGGTTGCCTTTCGTGTGAAGGAGCTGGCTGACGAGCTCCACGATCGTCTGGCCTCACGGGGTCTCGCGTGCACCCGCGTTCTCATAGAGCTCGAAACCGAGCACGGTGAGACAAGGTCGCGCTGTTGGCGTCACGAGGGCGCGCTCAGCGCGGCGGCCATCGCCGAGCGGGCCCGATGGCAACTCGATGGTTGGTTGCAGATGCCCGCGGGCGCGGTCGATGCTCCCACCGCGGGGGTGGCGTTGGTTCGTTTGATCCCCGATGAGGTGGTGCCCGACAAGGGTCGCCAGCTTGGGTTCTGGGGTGGGCAGACCCAGGCCGACGAACGGGCCTGGCGGGCCCTTGCGCGGGTCGGAGAGATGGTTGGGCGCGAAGCGGTCACCGTCGCGGTGTGGCGCGGCGGGCGCGGTCCCCACGATGAGCTCGCGTTGGTACCGGCCGACACGGTCGATCTCGAAGCACGCGTCGGGCGGTCGGTCATCAACGAGGCCGCTCCGTGGCCCGGACGTCTCCCTCCGCCGTCGCCATCGGATGTGTTCGGTGAACCCGAGCCCGTCGACGTGCGCGATGAATGGCGGCGTCCCGTACAGGTCAGTGGCCGCCTGGTGCTGAGTGCGCCGCCGGCAACCGTGCGCATCGGTGAGGGTCCAGAGTTAGCCGTCACCGCCTGGGGTGGCCCATGGGGTCTCGATGAACGTTGGTGGGATCCGTCATCGCGCCGGCGCCGGGCGCGTCTTCAAGTCGTCGCCGCTGATGGGCGCGCCCATCTTCTCTCCGCCGAGCAGGGTCTTTGGTCGGTGGAGGCAACCTACGACTGAGCGACCATGTCGCGTAGAACCATGCCCGCAGCGCCCCGCGCCCGTAGGGTGATGTGGATGAGAAGTACTGATGTGCTCGACACCGAACTGCTCGCGCAGCTCGAAGCAGATCTCGGCGACGGCGAAACGGTGCGCATGCTCATAGCCACCTACCTCGGCGAGCTCGACATGCGGCGCCAAGCGATCGTCGATGCTCTCGCCACCGGCGATCTGAGCCAGGTGGCGTACGCCGCTCACGCACTCGTGTCGCCGAGCAGGACCCTTGGCGTGGTGAGCCTCGCCGGACCCGCGCGGGCAATTGAGGTCATGGCCAAAAACGGTCGCCTCGAAGGAGCCGACGCAGAGGTGGCTCGCCTCGACGCGGCGATGCCGCGCGCGATCGGCGCGCTTACCGGTTGGTGAGCTCGTCGCCGAGCCGGAACCCGATGCCCCGCACGGTCTGAACGAATCGGGCGCTGCGGCCACGATCGCCGAGCTTGGCCCGCAGGTTCGAGATGTGGACGTCGACGACGTGCGTGTCGCCGAACCAGTTGGGTCCCCACACGAGTTCGAGCAACTGGGCCCGGCTGAACACGCTCTTGGGCCGCGTGCACAATGTCGCGAGAAGTTCGAACTCGATGCGGGTCAGTTCCACCGGCTGACCGTCAACGGTGATCTCGCGGGCGTCGGTGTCGATGGTCAGCGGGCCGAAGATCTTCGGACCATCGTTGACCGCGGCGAGCTTGTTGCGGGGGCGACGCAGCATCGCCCGCATCCGGGCGACGAGCTCACGCGCGGAGAAGGGCTTGGCGACGTAGTCGTCGGCTCCGGTGGCGAGTCCGATGACCTTGTCGACCTCTGCGTCCTTCGACGTCAGCATCACGACATAGGCGTCGCTGAAGCTGCGTAGTTGCCGGCAAACTTCGAGTCCGTCGACCCCAGGCAGCACGAGATCAAGCACCACGATGTCGGGGATGAAGATCCGCGCGATTGCGATCGCTTCCTCGCCGGATGCCGCCGTGCGGGTTTCGAATCCCTCGCCTTTGAGGACGGGCTCGAGCATCTGGGTGATCTCGGGCGCGTCGTCAACCACGAGGGCCCTGAGAGGGGCGGCGACGGGGGTCTCGAAGACGGCACTCATAGCTCGGTCTTTACATCGACCGATTTGACCCGTCCTTGAGGATTCAAAAGACCTGACTGAGCCAGGAACCTCCAGAAAACCGCCATTCGTTGACTATCGACCGCATGACCATCCACATGAGCTGTGCCCCCCAGAGCCCTGCGATGCCGAGTTCGGGCCAGGCCAGCGTGGCGGCGGCGAGGGGCATGTAGGAGACCAGGTTGAGCACGGCCGCCCGTCCGAGAAAGCGCTCGTCGTGGCCCCCGATAAGCACGCCGTCGAGCGCGAAAGCCACCGCGCCAGGGAATTGCATGACCGCCAGCAGGAGAAATGCTGCCGTCGCACGGCTTACGACGGCCGGATCGGCGCTGAAAACCCGAGCGAGAAGCGGGCTCGTGACGGCCAGGGCGATACCCAGTACACCGCCGCACCACAGCGAGAGCCGCGTGCAGATACGCCCGATCCGCATGGCCTCGTTGCGATCACCGGCCCCGAGCGCGCCAGCCACGAGCGACTGGGCCGGTATCGCCAGCGCGTCGAGCGCGAGGGCGAGAAACAAGAACACCTGATTCGCGACCTGATGAGCCGCCAAGGTCGGCGTGTCGACACGCGCGGCAACGGCAGTGGCGCTGACCCATACGAAGAGCATCGCTGTGCCCCGGATGCCGAGATGCAACCCGGTGACAAGGAGACGGCGCACCCGCGCCCAAACCGGTTTTGTCGCGCTCAAATGCGGGCGCAGCACGAAGAAAAACCATCCGGCGGCGAGGATCTGAACGATCACCGTGCTCCACGCCGACCCCGCCACACCGAGGTTCAAGCCGTACACCGCGATGATCTCGAGCACGACGTTGGCCACGTTCGCCACGACCACGATCAGTAAGGGCCGGCGCAGGTCGTTGACGCCGCGCATGACGCCGTGGCCGAGGAGCACCAGCAGTACGAACGGCAGGCCGACGGCACTGATACGCAAGTAGGTCGTGGCCGCGGCGAGCACCGCGCCGTGGCCACCGAGGGCCGACGCGAGGGGTCGCGCGGCCAGCCCGAGGACGATCGCGGTGGGGATCCCGAGCAAACACGCGAGCCACAGCGCGTCGGTGGCGGCCTGGCGTGCGTCGTGGGGGCGGCCCGCGCCGTGTAGGTAGGCGATGTCGGGAGTGACGCCGTACTCGAGAAAGTTGAAGAGGGAAACAACGGTGAGCAAAACGGTGGCTGCCAGCGCGAGGCCCGCCAACGGGCTCGTCCCTAGACGACCAACGATTGCCGTGTCGACGAGGACGTAGAGCGGTTCGACGGCGAGCGTGCCGAGCGCGGGCAGCGCGAGACGCACGATGCGCCGTTCGAGGTCGTCACGCAGAAGCGCCACGACGCTCGAAGTTAGGCCGTGGACGCAGGTCTCAATGGCCGTGATACGTTGTCTCGATGAACGAGAATGCCGTCTCAGATTCTGAGACGAACGACACATGGCTTCCGGGTTGGGACGGTGCGCTGTACGCGGCGAACACGACCCATCACCGTGCCGCTGACGCGTGGTTCCTCGAGACGTTTCCTGTGCGAGATGGCGATCGGCTGCTCGATATCGGTTGTGGTTCGGGCGACTTCAGCACGATCGTCGCCGGGCTCGTGCCCAATGGCCATGTCGTCGGGCTCGACGCACAGCCCACGATGGTCAAGGAGGCCGAGCGGCGTGCGGGCCCCAATCAATCGTTCGTGCTCGGCAAGGCACAGGATCTCGCGCGTCTCTTCCCGGGCGACGCCTCCTTCGATCTCGTCTACAGCCGCGCCACGCTCCATTGGGTGCCCCGACCCGACCACGTGGTGATTTACGCGCAGGTCCATCGCCTTCTGCGTTCGCAGGGTTGGTGGCGCCTCGAGATGGGCGGAGCGGGAAACGTGCCGGCGGTCGTCGCCCTGCTCAACGACGTTGCCGATCGCTACGGTGGGCCGCATGCGCCGTGGAACTTTCTCGATGCCGGGAGCGCGTTCGACCTGCTCGAAGCGGCGGGTTTTGCCATGGACACCGGTTACGTGCGCACGGTGCCCCAGCGGAGGGCATTTACACGCGAGGAAATGCTGGGCTGGTTCGCGAGCCAAGCGCTGCGGGCGTGGGAGCCGTCCATGGGCAGAGACTCGTACCGGGCCTTCTGTGACGAGGCCCTCGCACGTATCGATGAGGTCCGCCGGCCCGACGGCACCTACGACCAGACCTACGTGCGCCTCGATGCGCTCGTCCAACGTTCCTGATTTTTCGAGTACCACTTGACAGGTACGAACGTGTGTTCGATACCCTCCACCCATGGGTTTCAACAACCCGAACATGCCGTGGCGAGAGCTCGAACGGCGCCTCTCCAACGGCGGGGTGGCGTCGGCCGGGCGCGGTATAGACGCAGCCGGGCGGGGGAGAGATGGGAGGACGGAGGGGAGTCCTAGCTGGAACGCGGGCGGTGACGGTCCGGCGTGGACCCGCCGGCGCCAGCCGTTCGAGCCGGCTGTCGAACGCCAGACCGGCACGGTGGCGTACGCGGAACTCCACTGCCATTCCAACTTCTCGTTCCTCGACGGGGCCTCCCATCCTGAAGAGCTTGCCGAGGAGGCGGCCCGTCTCGGTCTCGAGGCGCTCGCTCTCACCGACCACGACGGGTTTTACGGTGTCGTTCGCTTCGCGGAGGCGGCCAAGGCCGTCGGCATTCCCACAGTGTTCGGGGCCGAGCTCTCCCTCGGGATGACCGCACCGCAGAACGGCGCCCCCGATCCGCACGGCGCGCATCTCGTCGTGCTGGCCGACGGGCCCGAGGGCTATGCCCACTTGGCTCGGGCGCTTTCGGTCGCGCAGCTCGCGGGCGAAAAGGGCGCCCCCCGCACAAGCATCGACGAGTTGGCCGGTGCCCACGACTGGTGGGTGCTCACGGGATGCCGGAAGGGGACGGTGCCCGCGGCCCTCGTGCGCGACGGGCCCGCTGCGGCGCGACGCGAGTTGGCGCGACTCATCGATGCATTTGGACGCGACCGCGTCGTGGTCGAGTTATGGGATCACGGCGACCCGCTCGACACCGCGCGCAACGACGCGCTCGCCGAGCTGGCCGCCCGCGCCGACCTCGCGTGCATCGCCACCAACAACGTCCACTACGCGCAACCTGCTCGCCGGCCACTCGCCACCGCTCTTGCCGCGGTGCGCGCCCGGCGCAGCCTCGACGAGATCGATCCGTGGCTCCCCGGTGGCGCCGGCGCCCACCTGCGCTCCGGTGCCGAACAGGCCCGGCGTTTCGCGCGCTATCCCGGTGTGGTCGAGCAGGCCGCGGAGATCGGTCGAGCCGCGGCGTTCGATCTCTCGCTCGTGGCCCCCCAGCTGCCGCCGTTCCCGTGTCCTGACGGGCTCTCCGAAATGGCCTATCTACGGCGCATCACCGAAGACGCCGGCCGGCGCCGTTACGGCGAGCGCCCCGCCGCGGGAGAGACGGAGAGCTTGCGGGCTCGGGCGTGGTCCACCATCGATCATGAACTCGCCATCATCGAGGCGCTCGGCTTCCCTGGCTACTTCCTCGTGGTGTGGGACATCGTCGAGTTCTGCCGGCGATCGAACATCTTTTGCCAAGGGCGGGGGAGCGCGGCCAACAGCGCGGTCTGCTACGCCCTCGGCGTCACCGCGGCCGACGCCGTCACGCTCGGTCTGTTGTTCGAGCGCTTCTTGTCGCCCGAGCGCGACGGTCCACCCGATATCGACATCGACATCGAAAGTGACCGCCGCGAGGAGGTCATCCAGTACGTCTACAACAAGCACGGGCGCCATCACGCCGCTCAAGTGGCCAACGTGATCACCTACCGGGCCCGCTCCGCGGTACGCGACATGGCCAAGGCCCTCGGGTTCGCCACTGGTCAGCAAGATGCATGGTCGAAGCAGGTCGACGCGTGGGGCAAGGTCGAGACCACCGCCAAGCAGGCCGACAACGACATCCCTGGGCCGGTGCTCGAGCTCGCGTATCAAGTGGAGGACTTCCCCCGCCACCTCGGCATTCACTCCGGGGGCATGGTGATCTGCGACCGACCCGTGATCGAGGTGTGCCCGGTGGAGTGGGGCCGCATGGAGAACCGCTCGGTGCTCCAGTGGGACAAGGACGACTGCGCGGCCGTGGGTCTCGTGAAGTTCGACCTCTTGGGCCTGGGCATGCTCAGCGCGCTCCACTACGCCGTCGATCTCATCCATACGTATCGGGGCATCGAGCTCGATCTCGCCACCATCGAACAAGACGACGCGGTATACGACATGTTGTGCCGGGCCGACTCGGTCGGCGTGTTCCAGGTCGAGAGCCGGGCCCAGATGGCCACGTTGCCCCGCCTCAAACCGCGCCGGTTCTACGACCTCGTCGTCGAAGTGGCGCTCATCAGGCCGGGGCCAATCCAGGGCGGATCGGTGCACCCCTACATCAGGCGTCGTAACGGGCTCGAACCCGTGACCTATCTGCACCCGTTGCTCGAGAACAGCTTGTCGAAGACGCTCGGCGTACCGCTGTTCCAGGAACAACTCATGCAAATGGCCATCGACGTGGCCGGTTTCACCCCCGCGGAAGCCGATCAACTCCGCCAGGCGATGGGCTCGAAGCGTTCGCGGGCCCGTATGGAACGTCTCCGGGCGCGTCTGTACGAGGGCATGGCCGAGCGCGGTATCACCGGCGCGATCGCCGACGAGATCTTCGACAAGATGGCGGCCTTCGCGAACTACGGCTTCCCCGAGAGCCACTCGGTGAGCTTCGCCTACCTCGTGTACGCGTCGTCGTGGATCAAGCTCTACGAGCCCGCCGCGTTCTGCGCGGCGTTGCTCAACGCGCAACCCATGGGCTTCTACTCGCCGCACTCGCTCGTGCAGGACGCCCGCCGGCACGGAGTGATGGTGCGCACTCCCGACGTGAACGCATCGGCCGCCAACGCCACGTTGGAGCCTTGCCCGGAGAGCCACAACGCGCTGGCGGTGCGCCTCGGTGTGGGGTCGGTGCGGTCGATCGGCACCCACCTCGCCGAGACCATCGCTGCGGGCCGTCCGTACCGCGACCCTGAGGATGTCGCGCGGCGCACCGGCGCGCCGCTCCCCGCGCTGGAGGCCCTCGCCACCGCCGGAGCGTTTGGGTGTTTCGACCTCGACCGGCGGGGGGCGTTGTGGTCGGCCGGGGCGTTGGCACAGTCGAGGGCCGACCGTCTCGAGGGAATCGTCACGGGTGCGCACGCCCCTTCGCTGCCAGGGATGACCGACCAGGAGGAAGCTCACGCCGATCTCTGGGCCACTGGTGTGTCGCCCGAAGGGCACCCGACGCGCTTCTTGCGCGATCACCTCGACACCCTCGGAGTCGTGGCCGCGAGTGAATTGCCGTCGGTGGAGCACGGAAGCAAGGTCGTGGTGGGAGGCGTGGTCACCCATCGCCAACGCCCCGCCACGGCCCAGGGCACCACCTTCATCAACCTCGAAGACGAGACAGGGCTCATCAATGTCATCTGCTCGAAGGGGTGTTGGGCGCGCCACCGCCGGATCGCCCGAGGAGCACCGGCGTTGTTGGTACGGGGTCGTTTGGAGAAGGTGGAAGGTGTCGTGAACATTGTGGCGGAGCGCATCGAACTGCTTCCCGTGCACGCGCGGATCGCGTCGCGTGATTTTCGTTGACGCCGCCCGCGCGAGGGTTTCAGAGTGATTGAGGTCCCGGCGGTTGTGCGGAGCAAGGCAACTGTTGCCGGTGCGACGCGCTGGCTCCGTGACCTTGCCGAGATCGTCGGCGCGATTGCCAGCGAGTGGGGTCTCACGATCGGCCGGCCGTTCGCCGACGCCACGGAGGCGTTCGTCGTCGAAGTGACTCTCGACGACGGCACGCCTGCGGTGCTGAAGGTGGTGGTCCCGCGCGGCGGGGACGCGGCGAAGCACGAGATCACCGTGCTGCGCCTGGCCGATGGTGAGGGGTGCGTGCGGCTGCTCCGGGTCGATGAGGCGAACGGCGCGCTGTTGCTTGAACGGCTTGGATCGTCGCTGCACAACTTTGGGCTCCCTCTAAATCAGCGCCTCGAGATCCTGACGGCCGCGGCCGCGAAGGTTTGGCGTCCGGCCGCCGATGCGGGGCTACCGACTGGAGCCGCAAAGGGACGATGGCTCGTCGAGTTCATTGCGGCGAAGTGGGAGCAACTCGACCGTCCGTGTACCGAACGAGCAGTCGAGCTGGCGTTGGCGTGCGCCGACCGGCGCATCGCCGCTCACGACGACGCGCGGGCCGTGCTCGTTCACGGCGACGTACATGAGTGGAATGCGCTCCAAGCGGGCAGTGACTTCAAGCTGGTCGACCCCGACGGTTTGCTCGCCGAGGCGGAATACGACCTTGGCGTCCTTATGCGTGAGGACCCAGTCGAGCTCCTCACCGGCGATCCGCGGGAGCGGGCGCGCCGCCTTGCGGCGTTGTCGGGGCTCGATGCCGAGGTCATCTGGGAGTGGGGGGTCGTGGAACGGGTCTCCACCGGCCTGCTTTGCACCGAGATCGATCTGCAGCCGATCGGACATCAGATGCTTCGCACTGCAGACCATGTCGCCATGGGCTGAGTCCAGGCCGTATGGCGGAACGCCGGGACCTCAGCCCAAGCCGAGCACGGTCAGCAAGGCGTCGTCGACACCCCACATCTCGTCGGCAGTCAACAATCCGACCTTCTTGCCGAGTCGTTCCGCATCGACGGCGCCGAGTTGTTCGACGAGTACGCGCGTGACCGCTCGTGCCACGGTGACCTCGGGCCGAAACGAGGCGGGACGGGCCTGGCGCGACGTCGGCGCCACGATCACCACCGAACGCGGCAACAACTCGTCGGCTTGGACGACCACTCCGTAGCGCTCGCCGCGCTGCTCGTGACCGAAGCCTTTGGGGAGTCGAAACGGGTACACCTCACCTCGGCGCACGCAACGCCTCCATCAGCTGAGCCACCGACAACATCTCCGCGCGGTCGACCTCATCGCCGTCGAGCGCCGCGACTTCCGCGGCGAGCTCCCTCCCTCGACGAAGGCGGCTCGCCGAGGCAAGAAGAGACGACCGGATCGCCTCGGACTGGCTCATTCCGGAGGCCTCCAAGGCCCGCAACGCTCGTTCGGCGTCGTCGTCGAGACGAACCGAGATCGCTTTGGCCATGGGTAAAGTATGACGGAACGCGATACACCTGGGCAAGGAGGTCGGATCATCTCTACTCCTCATCGAGCCAGAGCCACTTCGAGTCGGTGAGTTCTGCGAGGGAGGCGGCGAAACCGCGTGCGATCAAGAACCAGTCGAGTAGTTCCACACCCACGGCCTCGCAGCGGGCGCGGAGTTCGAACCACCGATCGTGATCGTCGGCCGTGGGTCCGTAGGTGCGGCCGGGTCGGGCGGTGGCCAGCACGACGGCCCCGATGGTTCCGCGTCCGTACGCGGCGCGCAGGACGACCTCGGCGATCTCGAAGATACCGTCGTCGGCCATCCTGCCTTCGACCACGATGACGCCGAGGCCCCGGTGAGCGTGGTCGAGCAACACGCAAATGGTTTCGGGACGGGGGGGCGCGGCCGCCGCGGCGAGGATAACGGCGAGCGCGTCGCCGGGCCTTCGTACCGGCAGGCAGGCGGGACGCGGCTCGCGATGGGCACGGCAGCGGGTGATGGCAGACATGACGACTTCCTCCGGGCTCGATCCCACGAGGAAGTGCTGGCGTCAAGGTAGCGCACGGGTGTTACACGATTTCTGCGAGCATGCCTAGGTGATCGCGGTGCGGGTGCTTGTCGGGCTCGCGGGGGCCTGGCTCGTCCTGTTCACCCTGTTCTCAGCGATCCGCTCGATCGTTCTTCCCCGAGCGACGCGCGTGTTCATCACACGCGCCCTGTTCATCACCATGCGGCGCCTCTTCGATGCCGTAGCCCATGAGAGGCGGACGTATGAACAGCGCGACCGCGTGCTCGCGCTGTACGCCCCGTTCACGCTGCTGCTTCTTCCGTTTGTTTGGGTGACACTCACCATCACCGGCTTCACCGCGATTTTCTGGGCGGCCGGCGTCCGGCCGCTGATGGTGGCCTTCATGGAGAGTGGATCGTCGATGCTCACCTTGGGTTTCGAACGGCCCAAGGGGGTCGGCCACGGCCTCCTCGCGTTCATTGAAGCCGGTCTCGGCTTCGGGCTCCTGGCCCTCCTCATCAGCTACCTGCCCTCGATGTATGCCGCGTTCTCGCGGCGCGAGGCCGCGGTGGCGATGCTCGAGACGAGGGCCGGTAACCCACCAACCCCGACGAAGCTGCTCACGCGCTACGCGCGCATCGGTTGGCTGGACAGCATCGACGAGGAGCTATTCCCGGTTTGGGAGCAGTGGTTCGTCGACGTAGAGGAGTCACACACATCGCTACCGGCGCTCGCGTCCTTCCGTTCCCCCCTGCCCGGGCGCTCGTGGATCATTGCGGGCGGCTGCGTGCTCGACACCGCCGCGCTGGTGGCGTCAACGCTCGACAGGGCACGGTCGGCTCGGGCCGAGATCACGGTGCGCAGCGGCTATTTGTGCCTGCGCCGCATCGCCGACGTCTACGGCTTGCCGTATGACCCGGAGCCCGCGCCCACCGATCCGATCTCGGTCTCGCGCCAAGAATGGGAAGATCTGTGCGTCGAGTTGGAGGCGGAAGGCATCCCCCTCAAAGCCGATCGCGACGCGGCGTGGCTGAGTTTCTCGGGGTGGCGGGTGAACTACGACACCGTGCTCGTTGGAATCAGCAAGCTTGTCGTGGCCCCCGAAGCGCGCTGGTCGTCTGATCGTCCTGGTGACCGCCACATGCCGCAGGTCATACGGCGGAGGCGGCCGCGCTGAGGGCGATCACCACGGCCAACACGGAGACAACGACCGCGGTGGCGAGACCAAGCACATCAAAGTCGCGCCCCAAGCGCACGGTAGGTCGCAGCATCACGCCGCCCACGATGCCGCCGGCAGCCAGGCCGCCCAGGTGACCACCTATCGAGATCCCGGGGATCGAGAACGTGATGACGAGGTTGATCAACAAGATAGGCCCAAGGCCGGTTTTCCAGACATTGACCCCCCGCCGTTGCAGACCCACCGCGGCCGCGCCGAGCAGACCGAAGATCGCGCCCGACGCACCGCCGGTGCGGGCGAAGGGCGACGCGATGATCGCCCCCGCCGAACCGGCCAGCAGGCCCGCGATGTACAGCGCGCCGAACCGAAGGCGACCCAAGGCGGGCTCGAGCAGCAAGCCCAACTGGTAGAGGGCGAACATGTTCATGGCGACGTGCAGGATCCCGAAGTGCAGGAAGCCGGCCGTGAACAAGCGCCACCACTCGCCGTCGTGGACCGCGGCGGCGTAGACGCTCAGCTTCGCCGTTCCTTGGTGCGTGGTGAGGTCCCAGACGAAGGAGCCCGCGTTGAGCGCGATCAACGCAGGCGTGACCATCAGTGCGCGGGTGGCGTTCCACCGCCGGAGGCGCTCGGTGGCCGGCGGCATGCCGGCGCGGACGCAGTCGACGCAGTGCGACCCCACGCTGGCCTGGACGAGGCACTCCGGGCAGGCCGGCCGGCCGCAGCGTGTGCAGACGCGACCGGTGACTCGGCCGGGATGGCGGTAGCACGTCATCGTGGCGGGCGGCGGCTGGGGCTGGGACGGAGGGGGCGGCAGTGTCGTTATTGCCGGCAGGGTAACCGGGCGTCTTCAAACTTGGTCAGCATTCCAGCTTCGCAACGCGTCCCACGGAAAGATGCCTGTCGCATGGCCGTCGCTCCACGTGAACGAGATGCCCCACGCGCCGACCAACTCCGCCGCGGTGATCGCCAACGGGGGGGCGAGAAGGTTCGGACGCCAGGCGGGCTGGCCGAGGTCGCGTCGCGACCGGCACGTGGCGCACGGGCAGTTCGTCCGCAGGTCGGCCAGCCCGAATGTCGCGCTGACACCGTCGGACCAGGTCACGCGCACGTGATGCGCCCGGTCGACTTCGACGTCGACGACCTCGGGGCTTTCCATCGCGGGCACGGTACCGATTCGGGCCCGCGCGTTCGTTAGCGTCGGCGACTCGTGACGTCCCGGTTCGATCTCAACACCGCCGTACAGGCGCGCGGCGATGGTTCCTTCGACGCAACGTTCGATCTCGGCTGGTGGATTATGCGCGGCCCGAACGGCGGTTACGTGGCCGCTGTTGTGTTGCGCGCGCTGACGGAAAGCGTTGCCGACCCCGACCGTCCTCTGCGGTCGTTGACGGTGCATTACCTCGCACCCCCCGTCGAGGGACCGGTGCGCATCGACACCGTCATCGAACGGAAAGGACGTCACGTCACGTTCGTGTCGGCGCGCGCCTACCAGGACGAACGGCTTCTCGTGATCGCCGTCGCCGCGTTCGGCCGCCCCTTCGTGGGGCCGAGCTACGCCGATGCCGTCATGCCGGCGGTGCGGCCCGCCGCCGCGATCGTCGCCGTCGATCCGAACTTCCACCCTCTCGGTGGCCCGCCGATTCCCATGCGGGCGCGCTACGACATGCGCTGGGCGATCGGTCCTCCACCGCTCAGCGGTGAACAGGCCGGCGAGATCGGCGGCTGGCTACGGCTGGCGGAGCCGCGGCCGTATGACGCGGTCCTGCTCACCGCGATGACCGACTCGTGGCTCCCGGTCACGTTTTTGCGACTCGCCGAGCCGTTACAAGTTCCGACGATCGACCTGACCGTGCACATCCGTGCGCCGCAAGCTGTCATCGAGGAGCTCGATCCCGAAGCGCACCTGCTTTGCGTATTCCGCAGCCGGACCCTGGCCGACGGCTACGTCGAGGAGGACGGCGAGGTCTGGTCGCCGGGCGGTGTCCTGCTGGCACAATCGCGCCAGCTGGCCGTGACGTTCAGCTGAACGCGCCCCACACGACGACCACATAGGCCAGGACCACGATGCACGCGTTGTACGCCGTGTGCGCCCGCGCGCTCTCGATCAACGCCCCGCGCTCCGATTGAGTCGTCCGCCATGCCCGTAGGTAGGCCCGAGTGAAGTAGAGACCGCCAATGGTGAGCGCGAGCGCGACACCGATGGGAATACCGACGACCGCGTGGACCAGTCCGAAGACGGTGGCCTTGCCGAGCCGCTTCCAGTTCGACCAGTGCTGGGCGCCGTGCCGGAAAATCTCCTCCTCGCGCATCGCGAACAACGGCAGCGCGGGCACGAGCAGGGTGAGAAACACGAGGGGGACGAGCCATTCGAACACGGTGCCCGCGGCGCGGTCGGTGCCACCGATGATGGGGTTGCCTTGGCCGCCGAGGGCCGACCACCACCCCCACGACAGGCCCGGCACCGCCAACAGCGCAAGTGCCACCGCGACGACGACCATCCACACGATCGGCACCGGCCAGATGTGGCGCCAACGGATGCCGCGCGCGATCTCACCAACCCGCCGGCGCCCTTCGGTTGACGCGGCGAACTGAGCCCCGCTCGCCAGCCGGAACCCGAAGAAGGCCAGCACGGCCACGGTGAGGGCGGTCTCTCCCACGAGGGCTAGGTTGCCAGCGGACTGAGCAATTCACACAGAGGGGGCCGCACCATGGCTTGGGATTTCTCCACCGAACCCGAGTTCGAAGCCAAGCTCGACTGGATGCGCGGTTTCGTGCGCGAGGAGATCATCCCGCTCGAGACACTCGCCGAAGAGTGGCGTAGCGACGAGGGCCGCCGCACGTTTGCCGCCATCACGGCGCCGCTGAAGCAGGAGGTGCGCAACAGGGGATTGTGGGCCGCCCACCTCCCGCCCGACATGGGCGGTGGCGGATTCGGCCAGGTGAAGCTCGGTTTGATGCACGAGATTCTTGGCCAGTGCGTGTACGCGCCGTCGATCTTCGGAAACAACGCTCCCGATTCCGGCAACGCAGAGCTCATCGCCGTGGGTGGCTCCGACGAGCAGAAGCGCAAGTGGATGGAGCCTTTGCTCGCCGGTGAGATGCGCTCGTGTTTCTCGATGACGGAGCCCGGCGCGGGCGCCGATCCCACGCTGCTCACAACGAGCGCCGTGCGCGATGGCGGCGAGTGGTTGATCAACGGGCACAAATGGTTCTCGTCGAACGCGTCGATCGCCGACTTCCTGATCGTGATGTGCCAGACGAACCCCGGCAACGAGCCGTTCCGTCGCTACTCGATGATCATCGTGCCCACCGATACTCCGGGCGTGAACATCTTGCGCGATGTGCCGACGATGGGCGAGCCCGATCACCGCACCGGCGAGCCCGGAGGCCACGCCGAGATCCTCTATCAAGACGTCCGAGTCCCGTACGAGAACCTCATCGGAAACGAAGGCGACGGTTTCCTGCTCGCGCAACGGCGGCTTGGGCCCGGTCGCATCCATCACGCGATGCGCTGGCTGGGTCAGTCGTCACGCGCGTTCGACATGCTGTGCGAGCGGGCGCTCTCGCGCTACACGCACGGCTCGATACTCGCCGACAAGCAGATGATCCAGGACTGGGTGGCCGAGAGCCACGCCGAGATGCAGGCCGCCCGCTTACTCACGCTGCAGGCGGCGTGGAAGATGGACCAGTTGCACGAGGCCGGCCGCCATCCGAGTGAGGCCCGCGTCGAGATCGGCGTCATCAAGTTCTGGGGCGCCAAGGTCCTCTACAACGTCATCGACCGCGCCATTCAGATCCACGGCTCGCTCGGTTACACAACCGACTTGCCGCTCGAGTCGATGTATCGCGCCGCCCGAGCCGCCCGGATCTACGACGGCCCCGACGAGGTGCACAAGGTCACCGTCGCCCGCCAGATCCTGAAGCGCTACAAGGCTTCGGAAGTGCCCACCGAGCACGTGCCCACGCGTCGGCGGGCGGCGATCGAGAAATTCGCCGACTACCTCGACGCGGCCGCCATCTCGAACTAGCGCACGAGGCGCATCGGAGTATGCGGGATGCCGTCTTCGATGTACTCCCGGCCGGTCACCTCGAAGCCGATGCGTTCGTACCAGCCCACGAGATACGACTGAGCGTCAAGCACGCATGGGCCGTCGATCTCGGCGATCGCTTTAGCGATAAGCGCGGCGGCCCTTCCTTTATGTCGCGCCGACTCCGCGGTGACGACGCGTCCGATGCGCCGGCCGCGCTCGTCGTTGATGACGCGTAGGTAGGCATCGATCGCGCCGTCGGTGTCCTCCCACCACCAGTGCACGGTGTCGGGCATCAGGTCGCTCCCATCGGGATCCAAGTACGCGCACGCCTGCTCGACGACGAACACCTGGGCGCGGAGCCGCAGGATCTCGTACAGAGTGGCGAGCTCGACCTCTCCCGCCGCCGCCCGGCGGATGCTCATGCGCCGAACGTCGCGGTGAGCACCGCGTGGGCCACCGACCGGCCGTTAATGAGGTTGAGGGCATCAGCCGCGGGCATGCCGTCGGTGATGCCGCTCGGCTCCGACAAGGCGTGCAACGTGAAGACGTAGTGGTGCGTGCCGCTCGGCGGGCACGGGCCGGACCATCCGACCTTGCCGAAGCTGTTCGTGGCCTGATGGAGTCCGGCCGGAACGCCTCCTTCCGGTACGGAATTGATCGCGTTCGGGTCAATTCCCGCGAGCACCCAGTGCACGAAGCCGCCCGCGTCAGGGTCGGTAACAACGAGCGCCAACTCCACCGTGCCCGCCGGCACCACGCCCCACGAGACACCCGGCGAGATTCCGCTTCCTCCGCCGACCGCCTTGCAGGTGAACCGAGCATCGATCGAACCACCGTCGGCGAACGGCAGGATCAGCGAGAGGGTCGGCGCGGTCGTCGAGGGCGGCACCGTGGTGGTGACGATCGAAAGGGTCTGTTTTGGGTTCGGTGGTCGTAGCGTCCGGCCGTCGTTCGAGCAGGCCGTGATCGTGAGCAGGGCCGCGAGGGGGATCAAGCGATGCATCGAGGCCAGTCTTACGTGGACGGCGGGTCGGTTGGCGGTCACGGCCGCTACCCTCAAATCCGATGGCTGAACCGCTGTGCGTCATGACCGTGCATGCCCACCCCGACGATGAGGCGTCGAAAGGCGCGCCCACGATCGCCCGGTATCACGCCGAAGGCGTGCGCACCGTGCTGGTTTGCTGCACCGACGGCGCCGAGGGCGAGGTCCAGAACCCCGCGATGGACCTTCCCGAGGTCAAGGAGAACATCGCCGCGGTGCGGGCCGAAGAACTTCGGCAGTCGGTTGAGGCCATTGGTTATGACGACCTCATCATGCTCGGCTACCGCGATTCCGGGATGCCCGAGAGTGAGGCGAACGCCCATCCCGAGTCGTTTCATCAGGCGCCGACCGACGAAGCCGTTGGCCGCCTCGTCGCCGTGATCCGCGCGACCCGGCCCCAGGTGATCATCACCTACAGCGACGACCAGCAGGGCTACCCGCATCCAGATCATCTGAAGGTGCACGACATCTCCGTTCTCGCGTTCGAGCGAGCGGGAGATCGTGCGTGGTACCCCGACGCCGGAGAGTCGTGGCGACCGCTGAAGCTCTACTACACGATCTGGTCACGCGCTCGCTTGCTCGCGTGGCACGACAAGTTCGCGGAACTCGGACTCAAGTCGCCGTACGACGACAAGTGGTTCGAGCGCCCGTGGCAGGACGACCGCATCACGACCCGACTCGACATTCGTGATCACTGGCATGTGCGGCGCGCCGCGTTGATCGCGCACGCCACGCAGGTCGATCCCAACGAATCGTTCTGGTTCGGACTACCCGACGACGCGATGGTCGAGGCGTACCCATGGGAGGACTGGGTGCTGTCGGCAAGCCACGTCGGTTTCCCGCCTCCGGGCACGGTCGAGGACGATTTGTTCGCGGGGATCCGCACGGCGGTGCATGGATGAGCGTGCAAGTACGGCTCGCTCTCAGCAAGCGCGAGGAACGTGTCGACGGACCCGACGACGCTGATGTGATCGTGACGATCGGTGTGGCCGACGCCGCGGTCGAACCGACGGTCGCGTACATGCAGGGCAAGCTCAAGGCGACGGGCCACACGGGCCGCTTGATCGAGGCACTCCAATCTGGCGAGATCGCGGCAGCCGTCGCGCGCCTCAACGCCGCGACCTGAGCTTGCCTCTACCCGCGTGACGGCCGGTTAGCTTTCGGAGCATGCGTGTACTGGTACTGGGTGCGGGGTTCGGTGGCATGGAGCTGACAACCAGGCTCTCAGAGGAGTTCGGCGCCGATGTCGACGTCGTGCTCATCGACAAGAGCGACGAGTTCGTCTTCGGGTTCTCCAAGCTCGAGGTCATGTTTGGGCGGTCCGCGGCAGATTTGGTTCGCCACCCCTACCGCGACTTCGTCAAGCCAGGTGTTCGGTTCGTGCAGACGACCGTGCGCTCGATCGATCCCAACACCAAGCGCGTCGAAACCGACGCCGGCCCGTTCGATGCCGACGTTCTCGTCGTCGCGCTCGGCGCCGATCTGCATCCCGAGGCGACGCCGGGACTCCTCGAGGGAGGACACGACTTCTACACCGAGGCAAGCGCGTTCGCGCTTCGCGACGTGCTGGCGAACTTCGACGGCGGGCGCGTCATCGTCGCGGTGACGTCGACACCGTTCAAGTGCCCGCCCGCCCCCAGCGAGACCGCGCTCCTAATGCACGATTTCCTCGTCGGCCGTGGGTTGCGCGACAGGTCGCAGATCTCACTCGTCATGCCGTTGCCGGTTCCCATCCCGCCGTCCCCGGATGCGTCGAAGGCGCTGCTACTTGCGTTTGAGGAGCGGGGGATCGACTGGCACCCCGGGACGCTCGTGCGGGGCCTCGACCCGGCGCGCCACGTGGCGATGCTCAGTGACGATGGCGAGATGCCGTATGACCTCTTCCTCGGCGTGCCGACGCACAGGGTGCCGGAGGTGGTCGCGCAGTCGGGTATGACGGTCGACGGCTGGATCCCGGTCAATCCGATGACCCTCGAGACGCAGTTCCCAGGCGTGTATGCAGTGGGCGATGTCACCAGCGTCGGAACGCCGAAGGCAGGGGTGTTCGCGGAGGGCCAGGCCGTCGTCGCGGCGAGCGGCATCAGCGCGCTCATTCGCGGCACGGGTGAATCGGCGCACTACGACGGGCGCGGCATCTGTTACCTGGAGTTCGGCCACAATCAGGTTGCGAAGGTCGATGTGATGTTCGTGAGCGGACAGGCGCCGCACGGCAAACTCGAAGGCCCATCGCCCGCGCTTGTCGCCGACAAGGCCGAGTTCGGCTCCAGTCGGGTGCAACGGTGGTTCGGACGCACCTGGCCCTGAGTCGGAATATGCGCTGATCAGCCGCCTCGGTGCGCGACGCGACGGCGTCGTGCCAGACGAATCCGTCGTGACCGAAGCTAACGTGGCCCTGCTGAATCGCGCCTGGGTGGAGCGGACGGCCTGGCTTGCGCGGCTCGCTGGCGACGCCATCATCGGCGTAGGCGCGGTCCTGGCAATCGCCTGGGCCGGGGTGACGATTTCGTACCCAACAGAGGCTCTCCGGACGCCTTTAGCGGCTCTATCTGGCGGCTGACTACTGCCAGACCAAGGTGAGTGGGAGCGTCTCGTCGGCGACGTGCTGTCACTCGGGAACTTCTATCCGAGGACGACTGAAGGTCCGAGCACCGCACCGGTAATCCGTGAGGCCGCGGGCTGCGCCTGACGAGCTTTCTTTCTTAGATGCTTGCGTTGGGTGCGCGGGACGGGCTAGTATCGAACATATGTTCGACGAGATGCGGGCAGCGTTGAAGGCAGCGATCCGGGCAGGCGCCCGCGTCGAGCCGACCGCGTCCGATCCGAAGTACCGGCTAGGGGTGGCCGAGGTCCGCCGACTGATCGACGCCTTGGAAGCCGAGTACGGCCGTCTCGCGGCAGCGGTCGATGTTTCGTGGATGGCCCAGGCGACGGGGTCGACGGTGCGCCGGGCGCAAGATCACGCCGCGGTGGGGGCGGCGTTGGAGGCGTCACCGGTGCTGGCCGGCG
>JBDUDK010000014.1:0-11633 GCA_040002995.1 Acidimicrobiales bacterium
GCGGCTGCCAAGGAACTCGGCCGCACGGTCATGGTCGGCGGTGTCGATCTCTCGACCGACATCCTGAAGGACATCTCCGCCGGCACGGTGGCCTTCACGATCGACCAGCAGCAGTATCTGCAGGGATACGTGTCGGTGCTCGCGCTGTACCTGGACGCGACCAACAAGAACACCCTCGGTGGTGGCTTGCCGATCAACACGGGCCCCGGCTTCGTGGACAAGTCCAACGCCGACGCTGTAGCCAAACTGGTCGCAGCGGGCACCCGCTGATTTGCCGGGCGGTGCAGCGCCCGTCACCGCCGTTTAGCGTCCGTCGGCCGGGGTGACGTCGTCATCCCGGCCGATTGCTCTTCCGTGATGTGAATGGGAACGGGGGAACCCATGACTGTGACAGAGGTTGCCGCTCAGCCGGCGGCCCCGCTGCCGCTCGACGAACGCATCAGTCACCGCGGTCCGATGAGGCGGTGGCTGATCTCACCCGAGATCGGCGCGCTTATCGGAGCCTTCACCGTGTGGACGTTCCTGTGGGGCAACGGCGACACGTTTGGTACTGCGGGCACCACGCTGAACTGGCTCGACGTGGCCGCGCCCTACGGCATCATGGCCACTGCGATCGCGCTGCTGATGATCGGAGGCGAATTCGATCTTTCATCGGGTGTGATAACCGGCGGAACCGCCATGATCATTGGATTGATGTCCCGGTTCTTCATGGGCAACGGCACCCACATCGGGTGGGCGATCCTCGCGGCGTTCGCCGCCGCTGCTGCCATCGGATGGTTCAACGGTTACATGGTGAACCGCACCGGGCTGCCGAGCTTCATCATCACGCTCGCGTCCTTCTTCGTGATCCGCGGGCTGATGCTCGTGCTCTCGAAACGACTGGCGCAAAAGGTCTACGTCGATCAGATCAAAGATCAGCGCGGGGCCCACACGTTCCATCAGTGGATCGCTCACGAGTGGCTACTCAAAGAGTTCAATGGGCGCGACACGCTTTACGTCGTTTGCGTCCTCATCGGAGTGGCGCTGTTCGTCTGGGGAATCATCGACCAATCACTCATCCGCCGCATCGGGGTGAACCTGACGGGAATCGTGATGCTCGTCGTGGGCCTCGCCGTCGGACTCGTCGGTTTCATCGCGTTGAACAACACCGACGGCCTCGGGAACAACGCGCTTTACGGGATATTGAGCGCCGTCGGTGCCGTCATCGCCATCCTCGGAATCTCCCTGACCCGCTGGACGCGCCGGATCGGCGCCAAAGTGGGCGAGGCACTTGGTTCGTTGCCGCGAGACGCCATGTTGCGTTGCGGCCTCGGCATTGTGGGTGTGGCGCTCGCGTGCCTGATTCACGTGCCCTTTGATCGTCACGAGCGCAGAGCCGTGATGACATGGACGTCACCAAGTTTGCGAGTCGTTATCGCCGTGATCGCGGCGCTCATCGGCTTCGTCTTATCGGCGCGGTCGCTGCTGCCCGGGCTGCGTGAACGCCTGCGGGCCGCCGACACCATCAAGCTTGTTCTCTTCAGTGCCTACGCCGCGCTCGTGCTCATGACCCTCACCGTCGCGGTGCTTCAACTCACCACGGTCCAAGCATTGCGGGCGATGGGCATGCTCCTGTTGGCCACTGGCGGCGTTGGCATGATGTTGAGCGCCCGCGGCCATGCCGCCAAGACCAGCAAGGGCTGGCAGCTCATCATCGGCGCGTTGGCTGCGACCGCAGTGGTCGTGGTCGCCCTGGTGTCTCGGGCCGACGCCACGGCAATTCGTTTTCGTACCGTGCTGCCCACGGCGCTGATCATCGTGGCGACACTGCTGCTGGCGAACACGCTTGTCGAATACGCCATGGAGAAGCGGACTTACGCCGACCCCGTCGCCGACCACGCGGCCAAGCGTTTCCAACTGGCTGGCACTCTCATCGCCGTCATCGGCATCGCCATCCGGCTGTTGTTTACGAACTTCACCGACGCCCACGCCGCCCGGCTGCGCGCGGCCGGCACGCCCGTCCCGCAGAACGTGCTGCGCGAGACGGTGATGTGGTGGCTCATCGTGGCCGCCATCGGTGCGTACGTGCTCGCCAAGACGCGCTGGGGCAACTGGATCTTCGCGGTCGGTGGTAACAAAGAGGCGGCGCGAGCGGTCGGCGTTCCGGCCGACCGGGTCAAGATCGGGCTGTTCGTGACGGTGTCGATGTGTGGCGCCCTGGCGGGAACGCTCATTGCCTTGCGCTACGGCACGGTGCAGGCCAACCAGGGCACGGGCCTCGAATTCGAGTTCATCATCGCCGCCGTCGTCGGTGGCTGCCTCATGACCGGTGGCTACGGCTCGGTAATTGGCGCCACGTTGGGCGCGGCGATCCTGGCTATGTCCACCACCGGGTTCCAAACGGTGAGGGACTGGAACGAGGACGCGCGCTTCGCCTTCCTTGGCGGCGTGCTGCTTGTTGCCGTGCTCCTCAACAACTACACGCGCAAGAAGGCCCAGGAGGCACGATGAGCACATCTGAACCGCTTATCAGACTGCGCAACATTGCGAAGTACTTCGGCAACGTCACCGCGCTCGAAGGCGTCTCCGCCATCGTGAATGCCGGTGAGGTCACGTGCGTGCTGGGCGACAACGGCGCGGGCAAGTCGACGTTCATCAAGATCCTGTCCGGTCTCCACAAGCCCAGCTCTGGCGAGTATCTCATCGACGGTGTGCCGGTCGAGTTCGAGTCGCCCCGAGACGCACGCGAACGCGGTATCGCCACCGTTTACCAGGACTTGGCGATCACGCCGCTCATGTCGATCTGGCGCAACTTCTTCTTGGGCGCAGAGCCCATGCGATCGGGCGTCCTCCTGCGCACGTCATTCATGAAGAAGACGGCCAAGGAAGAGTTGGCCAAGATGGGCATCGACATCCGCGATGTCGACCAGCCGGTGGGGACGCTGTCGGGTGGCGAGCGCCAGTCGGTCGCGATCTCGCGCGCCGTCTACTACGGCGCGCGAGTGCTCATCTTGGACGAGCCGACCTCGGCGCTCGGCGTGCGTCAGTCGGGCATCGTGCTGCGGTATGTGCTCGAGGCCGCGAAACGAAACCTGGGTGTGATTTTTATTACGCACAACCCGAACCACGCCTACCCCGTGGGCGACCGTTTCCTCATCCTGAGCCGCGGCAAGTCGCTTGGAGAGTTCGGCAAGAACGACATCACGCGCGACGAGATGACCCGCCTGATGGCGGGAGGCGGTGAGCTTGATCAGCTCACGGCCGAACTCCAAAAGGTGCGATGAGCCTCGAGGGTCCCATCGAGCTCCTTACTATCGGTCGCGTTTCGGTCGACTTGTATGCCGAGCAAATCAACGCGTCGGTAAGAGCGATCAAGACTTTTCGCAAGTCGATAGGTGGCACGTCTACGAATGTCGCGGTCGCCGCGGCGCGCTTGGGCAATCACTCGGCGGTTTGCACCCGCGTTGGTCGCGATGAGTTCGGTGACTATGTGAGATGGGCGCTCGCCGAAACGTTCGGTGTCGACACCAGGTTCGTGGGCGAGGACCTCGACTACAAGACGCCGCTGGCGTTTGCGGTGCTCGATCCTCCCGACGACGCAACAATCATCTTTTACCGCGAACCGCGCGCCCCCGACATGAACATCACGATGACCGATCTCGATCCGGAGATCGTGAGATCCGTGCCGATCTTCTGGATGCCGGCGTCGAACGTGGCGTACGAACCGAGCCGGTCGACGATGCTCGAGGCGCTGGGCCTTAGGGACCGCCGGCGTCACACGGTCCTCGATCTCGATTGGCGCCCGATGTTCTGGGAGTCGACAGCGGAGGGCACCCGGCATATCGCGCCCCTTGTCGATCACGTCACGCTCGCCATCGGTAACCGGACTGAGTGCGAGATCGCCGTGGGTTCGAGTGATCCGGACACGGCCGCGGATCGTCTCCTCGCGAGAGGGCTGGAGGGCGCCATCGTGAAGATGGGCAGCGACGGTGTGCTGGTGGCGACGAGCGCGGGGGAGCGAGTTCGTATCAGTCCGGTTCCGATAGAGGTTGTAAACGGGCTCGGCGCGGGTGACGCGTTCGGCGGCGCGCTCTGCCATGGGCTCCTCGCCGGGTGGGACCTGGTGCGCTCGGCGCGGTTCGCGAACGCGGCGGGGGCCATCGTTGCCTCGCGTCTCATGTGCGCGGACGACATGCCTACGCTCGCCGAGGTCGAGCAGTTGAGCGGAGAGTGACTGTGGCGCGAAGGATCGGGATAGCGGTCATCGGCTTCGGATGGATGGGTCAAGCCCACAGCCGGGGTTACCTGCGCACGCGCACGCTGTTCAATGATGTGCCGTATGACACCGACCTCGTCGTCTGTGCTGACGATGCGCCTGGTCGGCGCGAGCATGCGAGCCGCGCTTTCGGCTTCCGCGACACGACCGCCGACTGGCGCGAGGCGATCGACAGGAGCGACGTAGATGTCGTGTCGATCTGTGCGCCGAACATGTTCCACGAGGAGATCGCGACGGCCGCGGCGTCGCTCGGCAAGAGCATCTTTTGCGAGAAGCCGGTGGGCGGCACGCCCGAGCAGACCGTGCGGGCCGAGCGCGCCGCGCGACGGGCTGGCGTGATCACCGGCGTGGGTTACAACTATCGCTGGGCTCCGCTCATCCTGTACACAAAGGAACTGATCGAACGGGGCGAGCTCGGCGAGATCACGAACTACCGCGGCATCTTCTTCTCGATGTACGGCAGTGACCCGCTCGGCCTGCTTTCCTGGCGCTTCCTGCAGGACCAGGCCGGCTACGGCGCCAGCTCCGACATCCTGAGTCACACGATCGATCTGGCCCACCACCTCATCGGCCCGATCACCCGGATCGTCGGCACGACCGAGACGTTCATCAAGGAGCGCCCCCTGCCGAAGCCCGGTGTTGGCACGCACTACGACCGCGGCTTGCCGAGCGATCCCACCGGCACGGTCACGAACGAGGACTACGTCGGGGCGATGGCCATATTCGCGAACCGCACCCGTGGCGCGTTCGAGGCGTCGCGGTCGATCATCGGCCCCGAGAGTCGGAACGCGTTCGATGTCCACGGAACGAAGGGCGCCGTGCATTGGAACCTCGAGCGCATGAACGAGGTCGAGCTCTACCTATCGGACGGCAAGGCACGCGGCTACCAAACCGTCTACGCAGGCGACACCATTCCGTACCACAGTGCTTTCGTCGCCGGCACCGGGAACAGCATCGCGTTCGAGGATCTCGTAACGATCGAGGACCACGAGTTCTTGAGGGCGGTTGCCGAAGAACGAGCGTTCACGCCCGGGTTCGCGGAAGCGGTCGACTACGTCAGCGTGCAAGCGGCGCTCATGCGATCGAACGCGTCGGGTTGTTGGGAGGACGTCGTCTCGCTACGAGAGGACTGATGCGGGTCCGGTACTTCTTCGCGCGACAAGTGTGGGCGTGACCAAGCGCAGTTCCGACGTTTGGCGGCGAGTGATGATCCGTTCCTCTAACAGTTCGATTGCCGCTCGTCCCATCTGATCGATCGACTGGTCGACCGAGGTCAGGCTGATGTGGTGCATGCGCGCGAGGAAGTTGTTGTCGTAGCCGACGAGTGACACATCGTCGGGAACCCTGAGGCCCGCGCTCTCGAGGACGTCGAGCGCTCCGACGGCCACCATGTCGTTCGCGCCGAAGATGGCCGTTGGCCGATTCTTGCGCTTTAAAAGTAGCCGTGCTGCCTCGGCCCCCGCGCTTTCGGTGAAATCGCCGGGGATGACGTCGGGTACGAGGTGGTTCCCTCGCATCGCCGCCTCATATCCGCGCCAACGGGCGAGCGCTCCGGCGCCAGCGCCGCCGTGAATATGGGTGATCGATTGATGGCCGAGGTCGACGAGGTGGCGGACGACGAGCCGTGTCCCCTCGTGCTCGTCGTTCGTTACTGAATCGACCTGCCGGCTCTTCACGACACTGCCAATGACCACCACCGGCACGATGTCGCTCGCGGCGACGATTTTCGCCGGAGGGAGGCGGGGGCTCACGAGCACCATCCCATCGACGCGGTGTTCGAGCATCACCTCAATCGCGTCGATGTCGCCTTCACTGCGCCGCGACGCGGTGGTGAGCAGCGGCCGGAGACCGAGGGCGTGCGCCGCTGCCTGCAGACCGTCGTAGACCTCGGCGAAAAACGGATTGTGTAGATCGTTCAGCAACACGCCAATGGTGCGGGTTCGACGGCTCGCCAATTGCCTCGCTACCGCGTTGCGGCGGTAGCCGAGTTGCGCGGCTGCTTCGAGCACCCGCCGGCGCCGTTCCTCCGACACGTTGGTGCTGTCGTTCATCACGAGCGACACCAAGGCGCGTGAAACTCCTGCCGCGCGCGCCACGTCTTCCATCGTCGGGTGAGCCACCAAGCTCTCCTGCAGCCGAAAGTTTGCTGTGATGTTACTGGGGCTTGGAGCGCTCTAGACACGCCGGTTACGCGCAGGACCGTGGGCGAGCAGCGCCGAAACTGCGATGGCTACGTCGACCGCTTCGGTGGCATCAGAGTTTGTTGCGACGCGGCGAGGCTCGGCGCGGCCGGACATGGGCCAGGTACATGTCGATGGCCCGGTCAAGCTGTCCGGTCCAGCGATCGCCGCCCGGTTCGTTCGCGAGCTGCTGGTCGGCGAGGCCCATCTGCACGGCGGTCCACAGATCGAGATCGACGGAGTCGACGATGCCGAGGCCGGCGAGGACGGCCGCCATGTCAGAGAAGGATGACCGGGCGAGCGCCATCGAATCTTCAGACGGTACGAAGTCCGGGATCGTTCGCTGGAACAGCAGTTGGTAGCGCACGGGGTCTGCCGTGCAGAACTCGGTGAACCGGGCGGACCCGGTGCGGAACACCTGCTCGGGATCACCTTCTCGGTCGAAGCTGCTCATCCACGCTACGAGCTGGCGGTGCCACCGGGCGAACAGGGCGTCGTAGATGTCGAGCTTCGAGGGGAAGTACTGGTACAGCGACGAGGAGTGCAGGCCGACTCGGGCCCCGAGGTCGCGCATCGACAACCCCGCGAGGCCTTCCTCGTGGACGAGCGCGTCTGCGGCCGCGACGATCTCGTCCACGAGCGCTTGACGTCGTCGTGCGTGAGCGCCGCGCGCAACCGTGCTCAAACGACGAAGGGTGGGTGGGCTTCGTCGCTGCCCGCGATGACGCGCGCCAGATGCGGGCGCAGCCCTCGGTTGAACATTGCGTGCTGCCGCGCGGTCTCGACGTCGCGGGCGGCGCGCAACAACGGGCTCGAGCGGTACGCCGCGGCGCCCCCACCGAGGCGGTGGCACGTCCCGGTCACGTCGACAGCCACATCGAGGCAGTGCTGCGACGCGAGGAAAGCCCGGGACTGGAGGCGCCTATCGATCGGATCCCCTGCCTCGGCTCGCGTCCAGCACGTGTCGAGCACATCGAGCAGACCCGCACGCGCGCCGCGCAACAATGCGTCAGCTGCGCCCAGGTCGCCCATGCCGACGTGATCGTCCATCAGGGACCCGCGCATCTGCGCGACACGGGCCAGGGCCTGCCCATTGATCGCGTCGAGGGCGCCGCGTGCGACGCCGAGCCCGACAGCGGCCAACGTTGGCGCCAAAACGACGAACAGGGGCAGCCGCCACAGTGGCCCATCGGCCCAGGGACGGTCGCCGAACGAACACGTGTGGCGCCGGTCTACGGCGAAGTCGGTGAGCGACGTGTCGTTGCTGGCGGTGGCTCGCAGCCCGGTGACGTCCCAGGTGGGATGGATCGTCACCGCGTCTCGCGGCGCGAACACCAACCGGGGCGCGGGCTCGTCGGGGAACGCGGCGGCCAGACCGAGCCACGCCGCCTGCTCGCAATTGCTCGTGAACGGCCACCGTCCCGTAAGCCGCAGCGAGCCGTCGCTCGCCGGCTTCACAGCGGCCATCGGCGCGAACATCGCTGCGTTCGACTGGTCCGGATCGGCGAACACCTCCACTGCGCCGTCACGGTCGACGTAGCCCGCGAACAGATTGGTGCC
This sequence comes from Acidimicrobiales bacterium, assembly GCA_040002995.1. Lineage (GTDB taxonomy): Bacteria > Actinomycetota > Acidimicrobiia > Acidimicrobiales > Ilumatobacteraceae > JBDUDK01. The sequence goes on from JBDUDK010000014.1 coordinate 7,996, forward strand.
GAACCCGATTGCAGCTGCCCACGCCGTGCTGCCGTCCGCCTTCGCGATCCGCTCTATGACCTCCACACACCGCCGGGGCGACGCCGCCAACCCGCCCAGCTCGACTGGGAGCAACAGCCGGTTGATGCCCGTCGCCCGCAAAGCAACAACCACGTCGGGATCGAGGTGGCCAGAGCGTTCCGACGCAGTTGCCCGATCGGCGACGAGGTCCACAACCTTGGAAGTCAGCTCGACGTCATCTATAAACCTCGTGCTCATTGGCTCATCTCCCGGTCAGTCAAACAGTGCTGGGATTATCAAACATTGTTGGGCCTCTGTCAAGAAGAATTCGTCGCGTTGGTTGGTCGGCACGCCCGTCCGTCCGACTGACTCATCGAAACTCGGCTGCAGTTCACCATGTCAGAAAACCCGCAGCTACACGTTGAAGCGGAACGTCGAGGAGCGGAGGATTCGTCGTCTCTGAGCTGGGAAGCTGACGCTCAGTCGCGTAAGCGAGTTCACAGAAAGTACGCAGCTCGTTTGTGCACCGGTCCAGATCGGCAAGGTTCCGACCACGCTGGCGACCACTGAGTCTTCGTGCTGTAGCCGGGCGTCACACCGCGGATGATCGCCCGACTCGACGACCTCGTCGCCCAGCGCGCCAGCCAGGTGCTCGACGCCGCCGCGGAGAAGAGGGACGTAAACTTCGTGCGCGACGTCGCGTACGCGCTCCCGATGCACGTGATCAGCGACATCGTCGGCATCCCCGAGGCCGACCGGGCTCGACGTCTTCGCCTGGACCGACACGATCGTGCGGGCCGCCGATCCGGACCAGGGCATCTCAGCGGAGGCGGAAACAAGACGCCCAACGATCCCTCATCGCCTACCGGGCGTAGCTCGGCGAGCAGAAACGAAGCCATCCCACCGACGATGTGTGGAGCATCGACCCGGTCGAGGGGCAGTCAGTCCGGGCGAGCAGTGATGCGCTGGTCCTCGCGTTCAGGGGTCGACATGGGGCGTCCAGGGTCCGTGCACGATCGACGCCTCATCGTCGCCGGGCCAAGGCGGCAGGGCCGTGCAGGTGAAGACGAGGGGCACGGCACCGGTGCAGCGGTACTGGAACGCCGTGCCCAGCGGGATGTCGATGCACACACCTGGGACGAGTCGCGTGACACTCTCGCGGCCATCCGGCGCCCGGCGCCAGACCTCTCCCTCACCCGAGAGGACGTACCAGTACTCGTCGATGGTCCGGAAATGGCAGGCACGGCCCACCATCCGCAGCGGCACGGTCGAGTGGATCATGTTGCCGTGTGGGCCATCCATGAGGAAGCGGATATAGGCCCCCAGGGGCGAGCGGCCGCGTTCCGCAGTTTCGACGGTCGTGGTCTTCAATACTGTCCTCCGCAGGGGCTCCCCTGCTCGGGATCATAGGCAAATGGCCACCACCGGTAGATCGCGGGCATCGGACCACGCGCAACGCGATCGCGGCGGGTCTCGTCGCCCTCATCCAACACCGCGAGCAGATGGAAACGCTGCGCCACGATGACACGCTTCTCGGATCGGCGACCGAAGAGATTCTCCGCAGGGCGAGCCCCGTCACCTGCCACGCCAGGACCGCCACCCGCGACCACGTGCTCGGCGGACAACGGATCCAGCGCGGCGACCGGCTCGGAATGTTCTTTCCGAGCGCCAACCGCGACCGACGAGTACTCGAGACTGTGGCGCGAAAGATCGGGAAAGCGGTCATCGGCTTCGGATGGATGGGTCAAGCCCACAGCCGGGGTTACCTGCGCACTGTTCAATGCGCACTGGTCCAAGATCTGGTCGAACAACCCGAATCGAGCGGCTCATCCGTGAACTCAAACGGCGCACCGATATCGTCGGGATCTTTCGCGACAAGGCCTCCGTGATTCGTCTCGTCGGCGCCCTGCTGGTCGAGATCAACGACGAAATGATCGCCGCCGAACGCCGCCACATCGCCGCCGCGTCCGCGTGCGATTCATGGTCGGTTCCTCCTGAATGTTCGACGTCGAGTGACGACGGATGAGAGCATCGAGCATCTCGTTGCAGTTCGTAGACAACCGCCGAGCCAAGCGCTTTTACCGCGCGATTCGGTCACTACTCGGCTGCAGCAACGACCGACAAAAAGACGCCCACCAGAAGCCGTCCGCCGACAGCTGGCTACGCGCCGGCTGGCCACTGCCGGCATGTGGCCCGGTAGGGCTCGTCCGTGCCCAGGTACTCGCTCCATTCGGCGGCGGTGAGGTTGCGCCCGGCCAGCGCACAGACGTCGGCTTGCCAGGTGTCGGGATCGAGGTCGTACACCGCCAGCCCGCCGGCGGGGCCGACATCGACCATGCGAGTGGCATCGCGAAACGCCGGCGTGAGCCATCCGTCCCCAGCGCCGACCGGGATCGGCGCACCGACCGCCCGCATTGAGGCCGCGTCGAAGAGCGCCACGCGTTGGGTGAACGACTGGTGCGCGGCGACCAGCAACCCATCAGGGCTGGCACCGACGCCGCAGATCGAAGTCGAGTCACGCGAAACCCCGGTCCGCACGACAGTTCCGGCGGCCATGTCGAACAGGCTCACCCGCCCGGCGCCGTCCATGCTGGCGAGCAAGCCGCTACCCGGCACGTGGGTCACTGTGCATTGCGCCCGCCGGCTCTCGACAGCAGAGACCAGCGCGAGCGACGGCACGCTCAGGCGTACGGCGCCGGCGTTGGTGACCGCATCGACGAACTTGCCGTCGGACGAGAAGGCGAGCGTGGTGCTGATAAGGCCGTCGACGCCGAGGTCGGCGAGCTTGACCGCGGCCACCTGCTTGTCGGCGTACACGTCCCACAGCTCGACGGAGGTGCCGTCGCGGTCGGCCACCACCGTGGTGCCGTCCGGGCTGATGTCGCGCGTGATTCGCCCCTCGATTGGATCGGACCACAGGGCCGTACCAGTCGCGGCATCGGCGACGTAGGCGGGGATGTCGGTCGCCCCCAGCAGCACGCGTGAGCCGTCTCCGTCGAATTGGGCGTGGTAGTAGCCGGTGTCGCCGCTGCCCACCGGTGGGCTGATCACCGTGCCGGGAGCAGTCGGATCGTCCGCCAGGTGGATCTCGGCCCGAGTGCCGAAGAGCAGCACGTGGATTCCGTCGGGAGAGAAGATGGCGTGGTCCAGGTCCGGATCGTCGCTGTACGGGGAGTCGACGAGGCCGGCTGAGCTGACGTTGCCCCACAGGCTGATCCGACGGTCGTCGGCGAACGCGGCCATCGCCTGGCCCGAGGCGTCGAACGTGACGCTGCGCATGCCGTTGCCGTGGACTCGCACCGGCTGGCCGATCGCTGAATTGCTGGCAACGTCGAAAGAGGCCACCTCGCCCGTGGCTGTGGCAATCACCAGCGTCGCAGGGTCCGCCGGGTCGAACGCAACGTTGCGCACGTTGTCGGGTCGGCCACCCGCGTCAGGGATCGGCAAGCCGCTGGTCAGATCCCACAGGAACAACGGTCCCTGCCACTGGCCGATGGCCAGGGTGCGCCCGTCCGGGGAGACCGCGCGCAGCGCATCGGTGAGGTCGGTGCCGTCGCCGACGACTGCCTGGCGGTGCACGGTGGTTCCCGTGGACAGATCGAACCACGACACGGTGAGGTCCCGGCCGAGCGTGACCA